>JAEINS010000042.1 GCA_016342755.1 Melioribacteraceae bacterium
CATTTCACTCTTATTTTATCTTTGCCCTAAAACTAAAAAAGCTTCCCAAATGGAGAAGCTTTTATTGTGGGAGTACATGGATTCGAACCAAGGACCTCCTGCTTGTAAGGCAGGCGCTCTAAACCAACTGAGCTATACTCCCGTTATGTTATAACGTCAAACACAATATCAAATCGAGGTACAAATATATGGGTTGTTATAATTAGTTGCAAGTCCCGACAATTATTTTTTTAAATATAGCGGGAAAATATCCCGCTATTAAAATTATTCTTCTATATAATCGCTGATAGGTAAACAAGTACACATCAAATTCCTATCGCCATAAGTATTGTTAACTCTTCCCACATAAGGCCAGAATTTATGCACTTTAATCCATTCAGCTGGATAAGCCGCTTTCTGTCTGCTATAAGAATGTGTCCATTCATCAGAGGTTACTTCTAATGAAGTATGAGGAGCATTTTTCAGAGGATTATCTGTCTTGTCTAATGTACCTTCAATCACTTCATTAATTTCTTTTTTAATTTGAATCAGGGTATCACAGAACTTATCAAGTTCAGCTTTTGATTCACTTTCGGTAGGTTCAACCATTAAGGTACCAGGAACCGGAAATGACACGGTTGGCGCATGATAACCATAATCCATAAGCCTCTTGGCAATATCTTCCACTTCAATGCCAGAAGCTTGTTTAAATACCCGTGTATCAAAAATCATTTCGTGCGCTACAAATCCATTTTTTCCCTTATATAAAACCTCATACTCCTTACGTAATCTAGCCAGAATATAATTCGCATTTAGGATAGCAGCTCTAGTTGCTTCTATAAGTCCTCTTCCACCCATCATTTTAATATAAGCATAAGTAATCAACATAACACCGGCACTACCGTAAGGTGCTGCTGATACTGCCCCGGATGTATTACCACCGTTTAGCTCAACTAATGAGTGTCCGGGCAAAAATGGGATTAAATGATCGGCAACTCCAATTGGTCCAACACCTGGTCCGCCGCCGCCGTGCGGAATTGAAAAAGTTTTATGCAGATTAAGATGACAAACATCTGCCCCAATTTTAGCCGGACTGGTAAAGCCAACTTGTGCATTCATGTTTGCACCATCCATATATACCTGGGCACCATTGTTATGTACTATTTCGCAAACTTCCATTACAGTTTCTTCAAAAACACCATGAGTAGATGGATATGTTATCATCAGTGATGATAACACTTCTTTATGTTCTTCAGCTTTTACTTTTAGATCGTCAATATCTATGTTGCCGTTTTCATCACATTTTATAACAACAACTTTTCCACCAGCCATAACAGCACTTGCTGGATTTGTACCATGAGCTGAAGCCGGAATCAAGACTACATTTCTATTTCCTTCTCCTCTGCTTTCGTGATAAGCACGTATAACCATAAGTCCGGCATATTCGCCGGCAGCACCAGAATTAGGCTGCAACGATATTCCGGGAAACCCTGTTATAGAGCTTAACTGATCTGTTAAACCTTCAAAGAGCTCTTTATACCCTACTGTTTGATCACTTGGAGCAAATGGATGTATATTAGCAAACTCAGGCCACGAAATACCAAATAACTCTGCCGCCGCATTAAGTTTCATAGTACAGGAACCAAGAGGAATCATAGAAGTAGTTAACGAAAGATCTCTGCTTTCTAATTTCTTTATATATCTCATTAATTCTGTTTCTGTGTGGTAAGAATTAAATACCGGATGTGTAAAAAACTCTTCTTTTCTTTTTATTTCTTCCGGTATTTTACACTCAATATTAAAATCTAACTCAGTTGCATCAGCCCCTAATACAGAAGATAATATTGAGATTATTTCAATTACATCTTCAAGAGTTACAGTTTCGCCTAAAGAAATACTTATTTCAGTATCAGAAATATAATTGAAATTTATCTCTTTATTTAACGCTGTTTTTTCTATTTTATTTTTTAGTTCACTTTTTACTTCAACCACTAAAGTATCAAAATAATTTTTATTTAATTGCTTAACTCCAAGTTTCTGAATCTCTTTATCTAGCAAACAAGTTAGGTTATGAATTCGCTCGGCTATTGCTTTAATACCTTTTGAACCGTGATAAACCGCATACATACTAGCCATAATAGCCAATAAGACTTGCGCAGTACAAATATTGCTTGTAGCTTTTTCACGCTTAATATGCTGTTCCCTGGTTTGTAATGCCATTCTTAAAGCCGGATTACCATTAGAATCGATTGAAACGCCAATTACCCTGCCGGGAATTAATCTTTTATAATCTTCTTTAGTCGCAAAATAAGCAGCATGGGGACCGCCATTTCCCATCGGGACACCAAATCTTTGAGTGTTTCCAATAACTACATCAGCTCCAAAATTACCCGGTGCTTTCAGCATTACCAAACTCATAATATCAGCGGCAACAACTTTTGCAATACCTTTTTCTAAAAGAGTTTCAAAGTACTTAGTATAATCAACAACTTTTCCGTATTTAGAAGGATACTGAACTAAAACACCAAAAATATTATCAGTAATTTCAACTTCTTCATGATTACCTATAAGCAGCTCAATGCCCAACGGAACAGCTCTTGTCCTTAATACATCTATGGTTTGGGGAAAACAATCTTCAGAGACAAAGAATACATTCGCGCCTTTTTTATCACGTTTTCTGGCGGCAAAGAGCATCAGCATTGCTTCTGCTGCAGCTGTTGCTTCATCTAAAAGCGAAGAATTTACAATAGGAAGACCTGTTAAATCAGCAACCATTGTCTGGAAGTTTAATAATGCTTCTAAACGCCCCTGGGAAATCTCGGCCTGATAAGGTGTATACTGAGTGTACCAACCGGGATTCTCTAATATATTCCTCTGAATTACCGGAGGTGTTATTGTTGAGTTATATCCCATCCCAATATAAGATTTGAAAACTTTATTCTTCTTAGCTATTTCTTTAAGATGATTAAGAAACTCATACTCACTTACTGCTTCGCCAGTATTTAGCTCCTCTTTAAGTCTAATTTTTGCGGGAATTGTTTTGTCGATGAGTTCATCAAGCGACGAAACACCAATGGTCATTAGCATTTCTTTAATCTCATCTTCATTTGGACCAATATGTCGGTCAATAAACCTATCAGTAAATTGGAAGTTTTTCATAGCACCTTACTCGTTTATTTATCACCTAAGTGTTGATTAAATTAAAATTTTGAACGCAATAATATAATCAAATAGTGCGGATTTTTAGAAGAGAATTAATAATATATTTAAGGAAATTAGTAAAATCTTAAGATTTTTTTTCTTCTGCTTTAAGTTTTATTAAAGCCTTTTTAGCTGCTTCCTGCTCTGTCGATTTTTTATTCTGCCCTTCACCTGTTCCATAAGGTTTTGCACCAATAAAAACTTCAATCGTAAACAACTTATCATGTTCGGGACCATCCTCTTTAACTACACGATATATAGGGTTATCCATTTTTTTTGCGTGAGTATATTCCAACAATTGCCCTTTGAAATTTTTATCTCTCTTAAGAGTTCCCTTTTTCATGTGAGGGTCAATTATCCATTCCCTAATAAATTCTGTTGCCCTGGATAATCCGCCATCAATATAAATAGCTCCGATAAGTGCTTCAAGAGCATCTGCATTTATTGAACGAATACCTTTTATAGATCCTCTTAAATATCTTTTATCAAAAAGTAAAAACTCATTAAGCTCAATTAAATTTGCTGATTCAGCTAAGGCATCTTTATTAACAATATGAGCTCTGGATTTAGTTAAAAATCCTTCATCATTATCGGGATATTTTTCGAACAAATATTCGGCAACAATTAGACCTAAAACTGAGTCGCCAAGGAACTCTAATCTTTCGTTTGATTTTTTTGACTGGGGAGATATTTCAAGATATGAACGGTGTGTGAGTGCTTTTATAAAGTAATTATGTTTTTTAATTTTGTATCCCAAAAGTGATTCCAATGCCTTTAACTTTTCATTAAAGGCATCGGTAAAATCAACTTCCGAAATTTCTCTATCAATAAATAGTTTAGCTTTAATCCAATCTATTAAATAGATTCCCAAAATTATTCCTCATACTTTTTAAATACAAGAGAAGCATTATGACCGCCAAATCCAAAAGTATTACTAATAGCATATTTAATTTCTTTTTCTTTAGCTACATTTGGAGTGTAATCAAGATCACATTCTGGATCAGGTTCTTCAAAATTTATTGTAGGCGGAATTAGACTATTTCTTATTGCTAATATTGAAGCAATTGATTCTATCGCACCGGCAGCACCCAATAAATGTCCTGTCATAGATTTTGTTGAACTGATACTTACTTCGTAGGCATAATCGCCAAAAACTTTTTTTATTGCCTGAGTCTCATTCAAATCATTAAGCTGAGTTGAAGTACCGTGGGCATTTATATAATCAATATCTTTAGGTTCAATACCGGAATCTGCTAAAGCAGCTTTCATAGATCTTTGGGCACCTTCATGTTCCGGAGCCGGAGCTGTAACATGGTGAGCATCGCCAGTAAATCCAAAACCGCAAATTTCAGCATATATTTTTGCACCTCTGGCTTTTGCATGTTCGTACTCTTCCAGAATAAGTGCTCCTGAACCTTCACCCATTACAAAACCGTTTCTGTTTTTCTCGAATGGTCTTGATGCTGTTTCTGGCGCATCATTATTTGTAGAAATAGCTCTGGCAGCATTAAAACCGCTAATAGACATTTGAGTAATAGCACCTTCTGCTCCACCGGTGACCATAAGATCAGCTCTTCCGGTTTGAATTAACATAAGTGCATCGCCAATTGCATGAGAAGCTGTAGCACATGCTGAAACTACTCCATAGTTAGGTCCTTTAAGACCATACTTAATTGAAATATGTCCAGGTGCAATATCTGAGATCATCATAGGTACAAAAAACGGGCTAACTCTTCTTGGTCCGCCATTTACAAAGGCAGAATGTTGTGCTTCAAATGTTTCCATGCCTCCAATACCACTTCCAAATACAACACCAAATTTTTCTCTATTAACTTCTTCCAAGTTAATACCAGAATCTTCCATAGCCATTGTACTTGCTGCAAGCGCATATTGAGTAAAACGATCCATTCTTTTTGCTTCTTTTTTATCTATATATTCTGATACATCAAAGTCCTTTAATTCGCATGCAAACTTGGTCGCAAAATTTTCTGTATCAAATCGCGTAATCATACCGGCACCACTGCGTCCTTCTTTAAGACCTTGCCAAAACTCTTCCAGATTATTACCTATCGGAGTTAAAGCACCAAGCCCGGTTATTACTACTCTCCTCTTATTCATATAATTGTCTTCCTAAGAATGGTTAAATAAAGGAATGAAAATAAATACCGCGGAAATACCGCGGCTTTATCAAAAAAAATTAAGCTAATTTTTCTTTTAAATAGTTAACAGCGTCACCAACTGTACCAATTTTTTCAGCATCTTCATCAGGAATCGATAAATCAAATTCTGATTCAAATCCCATTACTAATTCAACTATATCTAATGAATCAGCGCCTAAATCGTTAGTGAAAGATGCTTCTGAAGTAATTTGAGATTCTTCAACACCTAATTTGTCCACAACTATTTCTTTTACTTTAGCTTCAACATCCATTTTTTTCTCCTTTTAATAGTGTTTATTAATTTACTTTAATTAGAAAATTTACATTGCCATTCCGCCATCAACCGAAATTACCTGTCCGGTAATATAATCAGAATCAGAGCTGGCTAGGAATGAAACAACCTTTGCAATTTCTTCGGGTTTGCCTTCACGTTTTAAAGGAACACCAGTTAAAATTGCTTCTTTTTGTTTCTCATTTAATTTACTTGTCATATCTGTTTCTATAAATCCTGGTGCAACTACGTTTACAGTAATATTTCTTGATGCAAACTCACGGGCATTTGATTTTGACATACCAATTACGCCAGCTTTAGAAGCAACATAATTAGCCTGACCGGCATTACCAATAATTGCAACTACAGACGAGATATTAATGATTT
This sequence comes from Melioribacteraceae bacterium, assembly GCA_016342755.1. GTDB lineage: Bacteria > Bacteroidota > Ignavibacteria > Ignavibacteriales > Melioribacteraceae > JAEINS01. The sequence continues at coordinate 5,998 of JAEINS010000042.1, forward strand.
TACCATAACGCTGTCCCATCATTGGTTTCATTACACACTTTGTATAATTAAAAACACTTTTCAGATTAGCATTTACAACTTTATCAAAATCGTCTTCGCTCATTCTAAGCATAAGACCATCTTTAGTAATTCCTGCATTATTAACCAAGATATCAACTCCGCCAAGTTTCTCTACAGCAAAGTCAACTGTTTTTTGTGCTTCAGAAAATTGAGCTGCATCAGCTTTAATTCCAAAAGCTTTTACACCAAACTCTGATGCTTCTTTTTCAAGTTCCAGCGCAGCTTCATCGGAACTAAAATATGTAAACACAACATTACAGCCATTAGAAGCCAGGTCTAAAACTATCGCTCTGCCAATACCTCTTGTACCGCCCGTAACTATTGCTTTCTTATCTGTAAAATCCATAATTTGTAATTATCTCAAATATATTTTTAAAATATACGATTAATTGATTTTTAATTCCACAACTGAAAATCTTACATATACTGCTTAATATCTTCGAATTTATCTATTCCAATTATGTTTACTGATTTATCAATTCGTTTCACTAAACCCTGTAAAACTTTTCCCGGCCCAATTTCAACAAACTCTGTTGCACCGTCAGCAATCATATTTTTAATAGTTTCTTCCCAACGAACAGGGCTTGTAACCTGTTCAAAAAGAAGCGTTTTAATTTCCTCTTTATCTGTAACTGGTTTAGCAGTTACATTTGCATAAACCGGAATTTGAGCATCATTAAAGCTTGCTTCATCCAATTTTTCTTTTAACGAATCTTTTGCGCTCTGCATTAATGGTGAATGAAAAGCACCACTTACAACAAGTTCCTTTACCATTCTTGAACCAGCTTCTTTCGCTAATTCCATAGCTGTATGTACACCATCAACAGAACCAGATATAACTACTTGTCCTGGCGAATTAAAATTAGCACACTGTACAACTCCCTTTTCAGAAGCAGTTTTACAGATTTCTTCTAATTTATCATTTCCCATTCCAAGAACAGCAGCCATAGTTCCCGGATTATCAATTCCTGCTTGCAGCATTCCCTGACCTCTAAAACGCACAAGTTTTACAGCTTGCTCGAAACTGATTGAACCCGCCGCAACTAACGCTGAATACTCACCTAACGAATGTCCTGCAACCATATCCGGCTTAAACGACTTTATTAAAGCAGATAAAACGACACTATGAACAAAAATTGCCGGCTGAGTAATATCAGTCATTTTCAATTTATCCATAGGACCATCAAACATAATTTCAGAAAGATTAACATCGGCAGCTACATCAGCTTTATTAATCAGTTCTTTTGCCAGATCATTATTTTCATATATATCCTTAGCCATACCAACATATTGCGCACCCTGACCAGGAAATAAAAAGGCTCTTTTACCCATTAATCCAAACTCCATTTTATATAAGCTCCGCCCCAGGTAAATCCACCGCCAAAGGCAGCTAATATAAGGTTATCACCTTTTTTAATTTTACCTTCTTTAAAATACTCAACTATACACAACGGAATTGTTGCCGCAGTAGTATTACCATATTTCTGAATATTCTTACACACTTTATCATCTGTTAATCCCATACGTTTGGCTGTTGCATCAATAATACGCAGATTTGCCTGATGAGGAACTAAATAAGCAACATCTTCAGAAGTTAATCCGTTTCTTTCCATTACTTCAACAGCAACATCTGCCATTCCTTTAACAGCCACTTTGAAAACAGCTTTACCATCCTGATAAACATAATGTAATCTTTGATCAATTGTTTCATGGGTTGGCGGTGTTGCACTTCCACCGGCTTTCATGTACAATGATTTGCGTCCCGCACCATCGCTGTATAACTTGGTATCTATAAGACCGTATTCTAAATCTTCCGTTCCCTCTAATAAAACAGCTGCTGCACCGTCTCCAAAAAGAAGACAGGTGTTTCTATCAGTATAATCAACTATAGAACTCATTTTATCCGCACCAATTACGGCAACTTTTTTATAAGCACCACTTTCTATTAACGACGCACCAGTTTGTAAGGCAAATAAAAAGCCTGAACAAGCTGCGGCCATATCAAATGCCCATGCATTTTTGGCACCAATATTATCCTGAACTAAACAAGATGTTGATGGGAAAAACATGTCAGGAGTAATTGTAGCAACTATAATGGCATCAATCTCTTCCGGATTAACATTATAAGTTTTAATTAAATCTTCCATGGCTTTTGTAGCCATAACACTTGTACCGCCATTTTCTAAAATTCGTCTTTCTTTTATTCCGGTTCTGGATGTAATCCATTCATCGCTTGTATCAAGAATTGATTCGAAATATTTATTATCTAAAATTTTATCCGGTGTATACATTCCAACAGCAGTAATAGTGGCATTAACCGGTTTTTCTAATCGACTATTTTTTCTCATCTTTACCCAATGATTCTTCAATTTTTTTAATTAGTTCTTTCTCATGCATTTCTTTTGCACGCAAGATCATATTTCTTATTCCTAACGGTGAACTTGATCCATGTCCAATAATACTTATTCCTTTAACTCCCATTAATGGAACACCGCCATGTGCATCAGAATCAAAGTCTTTTAATATTCTTTTTAGTGTTCCTTTCATTAAAAGAACCTTAATCTTATTTAAAAGACCGCCATCAGCAAAATCTCTAATCTTAATTTTTAATAATGTTAAAACGCTCTCAGCAAATTTTAGCATAATATTTCCAACAAAGCCGTCACAAACAACAATATCGGCTTTACCGGTTAAAATATCACGGCCTTCAACATTCCCTATAAAATTTATATCAGCTTCTTTTAAAAGCTGAAGAGCTTTTAAAGTTGTATCATTTCCTTTAGAATCTTCTTCTCCAACACTTAACAATCCCACAGTCGGATTTTCAATTCCCATAATCTCTTTAACAAAAATGGAACCCATTATAGCGTATTCTAAAATATGCTGTGGTTTACTATCAACACTGGCTCCAACATCATAAACAAAACACCCGCCTTTTGTTGATGGAAACTGAGCACCAATAGTTGGTCTGCCAACGCCTTTTATTCTTCCTATGTTTAGAGTAGAAGCTGTCATAACAGCACCAGTATTACCGGCACTTATAAAAGCATCAGCTTTTTTATCTCTAACCATGTTAACACCAACTACAATAGATGAGTCTGTTTTTGTTTTTCTTACAGCAATGGTAGGATTATCACACATATCAATAACTTCGGATGCATGTATGATATTTTCTTTATTGAATTGTGGTTCAATTTTGTTAAGTTCTTTTAGGATTGCTTCTTCTTGTCCTACGAAGTAAAGCTCAATTGAGGGATCCATTTTTATTGCGTCGATTGCTCCCTTTATAACATTATGGGGAGCATAATCACCCCCCATAGCATCGACTGCAATTCTACAGTTTGAATAAGCTTTATGTGTCATTTAAGATTTTTATGATTCAGGTACAAACATAGATCTGCCGGCATAGTAGCCACAGCTTGGACATGCTCTATGATTCAATTTCATTTCGTTACAATTTGAACATGTACCCACAGCAGGAGCTGTTGCCTTATAATGAGTTCTTCTTTTATCTCTTCTACTCTTAGATATTTTTCTCTTAGGATGTGCCATTTTCTCTTACCTTAGTTTTATTTATCCTTCAATTTCAACAATTTTTCCCATGCAGGGTTTATATTATCTTTATTACATTCACAAGTGTTTTCATTTAGATTACAGCCGCATTTAACACATAATCCTTTACATTCATCATCACATAACTTTTTCATCGGTATCGATATTAGAACATTTTCAACAATAGACTCTGTAATATCTATTTTATCTTGTTCCGGAGGAAGATAAAATGTATTATCATCTCCGTTACTTCCCGATTCTTCATCAAAAAAATATATTAACTCAAATTCAGATTCAATTTCAGCCTTGAAATTTTCTCCGCATCTATCACAATCAAACTCAGTATCAGAAATAACACTAACATCTAAAACTATCTGATGGTTCGATTTATCAAGCGCGCATTCTACAGATATATCACCGTAAAATGGATCTTCAAGACCTAAAGAACTAGCGGATTCATCAAACTGATAGTGATGAATTCCTTCATTTAAGTTAGTATGTTTAATAACAATTGGCATACTGGTTTTCAAAATAAAATACAAATTTAATAATATAGACTTTTAATTTCAAGTAATTTGAGGACATTAAACCTCAAAAAACAGCGATGACAAATATATCACTATTAATTATCTGATGCAATGTTTAATTACAAACTAAATATTGCATAAATACTCTGTTAATTAAAATTATTACGCCTATAAACTTAATCAATTAATACAGAACTCGTTCTTATTAAAACACTAATTTAACATACTTTGTAAATATCATTCAGATAAGTTAAATTTAGAAACACTCAAAAGGATTTTGTTTATAAATGCTCGAAATAACCTCAATAAATAAAAGCTACAAAAGTCTAAAAGCTGTTGATGAACTTTCATTAAAATTTTCTCATGGAAAAATATACGGTCTTCTTGGTCCTAACGGAGCCGGTAAAACAACTACTATCAGAATTATTCTTAACATTATTAAAGCAGATTCCGGGGAAATTAGATATAATGGAAATTCTACTGATGAATCATTTCAAAATATTGTTGGATATTTGCCTGAAGAAAGAGGGCTTTATAAAAAAAGTAAAGTAAAAGATATTTTAAGTTATTTTGCTAAACTAAAAGGATTGCCTTCTAACAGAGTTTCGGAAAAAATAGATTATTGGCTAACCCGGTTAGAAATTGAAAAATATAAAAATTCGAAACTGGAAACCTTATCGAAAGGTAATCAGCAGAAAGTTCAGTTTATTACATCTATAATACATGATCCCAAAATTTTAATTCTTGATGAACCTTTCTCGGGATTTGATCCGATGAATCAGCAAACTGTTAAAGATGTTCTGCACGAATTTATTAAAGAGGGAAAAATAATTATAATTTCAACTCATTTAATGGAAGTTGCAGAAACTCTTTGCAGCGAAATAGTTCTTATAAATAAGGGTAAACTTCTAATCTCGGAAAATTTATCAGTTTTAAAATCAAATGAAAGTGACGGATTGTTTGAAGTCCATTTTGAAGAAGTTATTGAATCAAATATCACCGCAATCAATTTTGAGATAATTGAAAATCTGAATAAAAAAATACTCCTCAAAAAAAACAGAAACTTAAGTAATGCAATTTTGATTAACGAACTAAATAATTTTGGCAATATAATCAGCTTTAAAAAGGTTGTACCAACTTTAAATGAAATATTTATGAATATGGTTAAGGGAACTGAAAACTAAATGAATAAAATATTTCATATTGCAAAATGGGAATTTGTTGAAAAACTGAAAACCAAATCATTTTTAATCTACATGATTCTTTTTCCAACAATCTTGTTTTCTATAAGTCTGCTCCCTTCTTTAATGGATAAACATGAGAACGTTTCCAAAACAATTGGAGTTGTTGACCTAAGCAATAAATACTCCGCAACACTTCATGAAAATTTTGAAACACTTCTGTTTAAAAACGGACGCGCAAAATTTCTTTCTGTAAATATTCCACAGATAGATTATAGCTCAATGAAAGAAAAAAACTATCTTAGCAGATTAAACATCTCAGCAATAATCTTACTAGAGGAAATAAATGGAAGCACTCAAATTGAGATTAATCAGCTTTCTTTTCTTGCGGATGATGAACTAATTCAAATTAAGAATATTCTTAAAAACTCAGTTACAAAAGCTAAATTGGTTGAAAATGAAATATCCCCGGTATTATTGAAGGAAATTGATTCTGGCATAAAGATAATACTTAATAACACTGAGATTACTGATGATGAAGATGCTTTTCTTAAAACATTTTTCAGTTCATATTTATTTATTTTACTGTTTGTACTTATGATTATTTTTTCCGGCGGTCAGTTAATCCGCAGCCTTGTTGAAGAGAAATCGAGCAGAATAATTGAAGTATTGCTTTCAAGCTGTTCAATGAAAGAGCTTTTAGCCGGTAAAATATTAGGTCTTACATTTTTAGGTTTCTTTCAGTTGTTTGTATGGATTTTCATAATTGGAGGATTAATTAAATCCAACTCGCTGGAAATCTCGCTAATGAACAACTTATTATTTCAGCTTGTTTTTTTTGTTCTGGGTTATATTTTATTTTCTTCAATATTTATTGGAGCCGGAGCTTTAGTAAGCTCGGAGCAGGAAGCTCAGCATGTTACAAGTTATATCAGCATTTCATTAATATTTCCAATTCTGTTTTCAGTTCAGGTTTTAAGCTATCCCGACTCACTTTTAGCAAAGGTGCTTACTTATTTCCCGTTTACAACCGCTCCAACAATGATCTTAAAATTGAACGTACAAAATCCAAGTTTTTCTGAACTAATTACTTCGGCAACAATCTTATTGTTTTCAATTTATTTAGTAATTACATTAACTGCTAAAATTTTTAGCAGAGGAATTCTGTCAATTTCAAGAAGACCGCGTTTAACAGAAATTAAAGAATGGATATTTAAGGGTAATAAATGATTATTTCATCACTTCTTGCTTCAATAGTTCCCATACTTTTTTATCTATTTGTTTTATGGAAAATGGATAAAAATGAACCTGAACCAATAAAATTTGTGATATTAAATTTTTTGTGGGGAGCAATCGGCGCAGTTCTGTTCAGTTTAGCCGGAAGTTTTATTTTAGTGGAACAATTGGCAAATGTTGTTACAACCGATAGTTCATTATCACTTTTTCAATCAGTTCTAGTTGCTCCGTTTGTAGAAGAATTTATGAAAGGTTCATTTTTACTAATAACTGTGATGAGCAAAAAATTTGATAACATTACAGACGGACTTGTTTACGGCGGCGCAATCGGACTCGGTTTTGGAATGACTGAAAACTTTTTTTATTTTGTTACTTATTCCGAAACTTTTCAGCAATGGATTTTTATTGTAACAATCAGAACCCTTTTTTCAGCTTTAATGCATTGTATTGCAACCGCGTCTTTTGGAGCTTTCCTTGGATCGGCAAAGTTTACAAACAGTTACAAAAAATATCTGCTTCCGGTAATTGGATTTTTCTTAGCATTTTTAATCCATTTTTCCTGGAACTTTGGTGTCAGCTTTAACAGCACATATTATTCAAGCTTCGGTTTAATGATAGTATTCTTTATAACCTTCTATTTTATTTTTAATAAATCTATAAAAAATGAAGAAGAAATAATTGAAAACGAACTTCTATTTGAAAGTGAAACCGGACTTTTTCCGTACGAGTTTATAAGCATTGTAAAAGGCGCAGATAATTTAGAAGATATTGAAATAGACAATAATGTTAAGATTTCTTTTGTAAAAGCGGCTACAAAACTGGCTTTTAGAAAAAACCAGGCTCGTCATTCAATTGGCAGTAAAAGGGATTTTTATTTAAGTGAAGTTGAAAAATATCGGAATAGAATTTCTGAACTTTCAGATTCTTTTAATTTTTAGGAGTAATTTTGGGAAGTATTGGAATATTTGGCGGTACATTCGATCCTGTTCATTTTGGGCATCTTATAACAGCTCAGTCTTTATTTGAGCAGAGAAATCTGGGAAAAATTATTTTCATTCCATGTAATATTTCTCCTCATAAAACTGACCGGTATAGCTGCGATTCTAAACACCGGGTAGAAATGCTAAGACTGGCATTAGAAAAACACCCGCATTTTGAAATTGATGATTATGAAATTAAAAAAGGTGATGTTTCATTTTCACTAGATACAATAGTTCATCTTAGCAAAATATATTCTGATCTTGAACTTATTATTGGATATGATAATTTGCTGGTGTTTGATAAATGGTTTAAACCCGATGAGATTTTGAGTTTGGCTAAACTTGTTGTAATGAAAAGAATTTCTGATGAACAAACTTCTGCTAGAAATAAATACTTTGATTATGCCGAAATTGTAAACACACCTACAATTGAAATTTCATCAACAACAATTCGTGAAAGAGTAAAAGAAAATAAACCGGTTGATTTTATGGTGCCGGAAAGTGTTGAAAAATATATTAGAGAGAATGGGATTTATAGATAGATATTTAGAACAAAACTTAAAGATGACATCTTTTTAAAGATATCATCTTTGAAATATTAGTCTAACTCTTGATTAAAATAAATTTTATAATAATGCATCTCCTTTTCATAATCGTAAGCACGTTCAACAAATTCTTCAACTACTTCAGGATTATCCAGGTTTATTTTTATCTGAATATTTGTATCAAGCTTTATAAGATTTTTTAATCTTTTTTTAGCTTGTACAACCGCACTTTTGGCAATCGGGAAATTGTTTTCTACTTTTTCTCCCCTTCTATCTTCAAATTCAGTTTTATAATTTTTAAACTGTTTTATATATTCTTCATCGCCAATTATTTCTTCCGCATATTCCTCAATATCAAAATTATCACTGTCTTCTATATAATCGTAAGCTTTATTAAGCATAACCATCTGGTCTTTTTTATCCAGGACATCAGCTACAACTTCATGAACAAAACCTTCGCAAAGGTCTAAGGCTGTATTTGTCTTGTACCGGCTATTTTTAACTATTTCTATATCTAAGAAATTCCTAAACCAGTATTGCGCGTCCTGACTATTATTATCAACCGATAAAACTCTATAGCCCTGCTCTTTAGAATGATTAAATATAATGGCGCCTTTATCAAGTTTACGTACGTTAATTCCCTTTTCATAGTTCATTAGAAGACCTTTCTGACCTTCATTAAACTTGATGTAGGTTTCCTTATTCTCCGACTTAAAAATCCCGATGGCATCTACATATTCGCCTTCAATAAAACAGTTTTGCAAAATTGCTATAACAAGCTCGCCGCCGTTTATTTTAGGATGCATACTTTGGTTATAAAGATGATCTGCTATATCAACAGATTTCTCCGGAAGTTTCTCGTTATCTAAAAATATCTCGGAAATATAAGAATAGAGTTCATTATATTTTAAATCTGATGGATGAGTAAATTTATAAAAATCATCGAACTTAAAAGGCTTTAAAAAATATGTTAACAATAATGCTTCAAGAGTATCGTCTTCAATTTCATATATATCTCTAGATAACTTTACACCTTCTTCTCTAGACTTATTACCAACTTTATGTATAATTAGTGAAACTACTTCTGCTCGTTTAAAATTCATCTTTTATCCATCATTTTTTAGAGTGCTAAATTACTGCTTTTGAATGTATTAAACAATGCTATTAAACTTTCATTTTTAGATTTTAATAATTCCTCTCTTATTTTATATTTATTAAAAAATAATTATTCAAATGAATTAAAATCAGATTAAATATTTAATTATTCTTGTAGTTGCCGGGCAAAAAATATATTTTACAATGGTAAAAAAACTTTAATAAACAACAGTACAATCAGTATTGAATGCTCGGAATGTTCAACTTTGTATTTTCTTCAATAAGTTTTTCAGCAAGGGTATATCTTTCTATTGAAAATTGGTTCTAACTTTTAAGGTAATATGATGAAAAAAACACTTTCCCTATTAATTATTTTAATTACAACTACAGTTTATACGCAGGAAACTAACGTTCAGTTAAATACAAATGACAATACCAGCAGTTTTAATGTTACAAAAAACAGTGGAACTTCTGTTCTAAAAGTTGATGGTTCGGGTAAATTAACCGGAGACGGGAGCGGGCTTTCTAATGTAAAACCTTTGGCTAATTATGTTGGTGGGAATCAAAACTTCCAAATAACTGCTAATTATGGTTTTTATGATAATGTAAGAGAAGTAAGTATAACTGTGCCAGGCTCTGGAATTGTTTTAGCAACTACAGCAGGCACTTGCGATTGGGAAAGCAAAAATTGGGATCTAGTGCTAATGTCAATAATAGGTAGTCATGAAGGAGATCCAAATTCAAGTTGGTCTACCGAAAATATATTTTATAGTTATATGACCATAGTAACTGACTATAACTGTCCTGATTCATCCGACCAATATACTTCTTTTTCAGCTCATAGAGGATTTACATTACACAGTGGTGGGACTTATAAATTTATTCTTTGGGCAAATAAATATTCGTCAAGCGCCAAAGTAGAGTTGAAGGATGTTAATTTGTCTGTAATGTACTTTCCAACCGGCGGGACCAGTGCATCTGCAATGGCTTCAGTTTCACCTAAAGTTACAATGCCTGCACAAGAAAGAGTTGAAGGCAGTGTAGATGGTATAAGTCCTCCTCCCAAATTAAAAAAAATATCCCATTTAATAGAGCGGGATGAAAAAATAGAAAAATTAGAAAATGAGATGAGTGAATTAAAAAAACAGATGCAGCAATTGATTCTGGATAGAAGAAAAGATTAGAAACTTGTCTATAATATTACAAATAAAAATAATTTTGAATTGAACGATGAGGAATAGAAGGGTGAATAAATTGAAGATAGATTTACTTTTTCAAAAAAAACTTTTCATATTGTTAGCAACAATATTTAATCAATATAGTTTTGCTCAAGGTATTTCAGTCGGCAGTGGAAATAATATTGATCTTGGTGGAAATAATATTTTTGTTGCAGGTGGTATATATATAGAATCCGGAAGTTCTTTTTCACAAGACAATAGTAATATTACCTTAACCGGTAATTGGTCTAATAGTGGAAATTTCTTAAGCGGAACCGGTAATTTAACTTTTAACGGTTCATCTAATCAGACAATTTACTCCTCCGGTAATAGTTTTAATAACGTTTTAATTTCAAAAAATAAGGGCAGCTTATTTCTGAACACTGATATAGTAATAAGTGGTTTCTTGAATATTGAAAACAGTATTATAGATTTGAACAACCATAATTTAACTATTAGTAACAAAATGGAAATTGAAGCTGGTAATACAGTATTTGGAAACAGCGGTTCAATTTCAGTAAATGGGAACGTATTTATTAAAAGTGGCGCAATTTTAAAACAGAACAGTACTGATTTATCACTTTCAGGAAGTTGGAATAATGTCGGGATTATACATTCGGGAACAGGCTCTCTAATATTTAACGGTACAACTAATCAAACACTTATTTCAACGGAAAACACTTATCATGATATACAAATAAATAAAAGTTCTGGAATATTGAATATTAATAACAATCTAACTGTTGATGGAACTCTTTCGGTAATAAAGGGGAAAGTAGATCTTAACGGCAAAGATATTACATTAACAAATACCGGATTGTTAAGTGAAAATGGTGAAAACAAAGTTTATGGTTCCTCAGGCAATATATTAGCTACAAAAAATTTATCAGCAAATGATAATAGTAATTTTGCCGGCTTAGGAATCATGATAGCGTCAGAATCGGCTTTAAACAATATAACTGTTTCCCGTGGGCATAAAGAGTTAAATGTAAATGGAGAAAAAAGTATTGAGCGATATTATGATATTTCCCCTTATAATTATGATAAAATTATTGCCTCAATTAAAGTTTATTATGATGAATCTGAATTAAACGGCTTAACAGAAAGTGATTTAAGACTGTATAGTTCTACTGATCATTCAAACTGGAATAAACATTCTACTTTACCTGATAGGGAGTTAAATACACTCGCTGTAAATAGAGTTAAAACTTTTTCAAGATGGACCGCCGCTGCAAATATAGATTCATCTCCAATCCTTGCAAAAATAGAAGCTGATAGTTTGTTCTTTAATGAGGGTGATTCTGCAAAATTTATTTCCTCAACTATTGAATTAACAGATGATGACTCATCTTCAATAAAAGGAGCTATAATATTAATATCCCGTAATTACACAGTAGGAAAAGATACGCTGCTGTTTGAAAATAAAAATGGAATAACTGGTGTTTTTCAAAATGAAACTGGTAGATTAATATTATCAGGTATAAATACTCCGGAATATTATCAGTATGCACTGCACTCTGTTAGATATTTGAACACTTCAGAAACTATTGATTCACCCTCAAAAGAATTAAGTATTGTTGTATTCGATAACACTTCTGGAAGCGATACTTTAACCCGCAGAATAATTTATAAAACTATTAACGATTCACCAATAATAGCAAATCTCGAAACAAGTTCACTTAGCTATACTGAAAATGGTTCTCCAATTAAACTCACAGAAACAATAACTCTTAGTGATATTGATAATTCTAATATTAATGGAGCTTCAATTGCTGTTTCAACAGGACAAATATCAAATGAAGATTTATTGTCCTTCAAAAATCAATCAAATATAGTCGGCAATTTTAATGAATCCTCTGGAATACTTATATTATCTGGAAGTGCGACAGTTGAGGATTATCAAAAAGCATTACGATCCGTTACATATTCAAACAGTTCCGAGAATCCTACTCCGGCAATTAAAGAACTTTCACTTTCGATAAATGATAATTCACTTTCAAGCGATACTTTGTTCCGTAGTGTAAATATAACAGCAGTTAACGACGCTCCATTAATTACAAATATTGAAACAACTCCTCTTTACTACTCAGAAAATGATCCTCCAATTATTATATCTTCAAACATTAAACTAAATGATTTAGATGATACAAATATTGCAGAAGCAATAATTTTGATAAAAGAAAATTATTGTGAAAATGAAGATATGCTAAATATTCGACCTCAAAACGGAATTTTCGGCACTTATTATTTACAGGAAGGTAAATTGGTATTAAACGGAATATCAACAATTGAAAATTATCAGACTGCCTTAAGATCAGTAACATATTCAAATAATTCTGAAAATCCATCAATACTGGAAAGGGTTGTACAGTTTACAATAAATGATGGCGAACTGACAAGCAATACTTCAGAGTGTAAAATAAATGTTGCTTCCATAATTAATTTACCAATTTTAAGTAACATAGAAGGAACTGCAATAATTTATAATGAAAACGATCCTGCTGTTCAAATAACTTCTTCAATTGATATCAGTGATGATAATGTTTCGCTTACCAGTTCACAAGTTCAGATATCAAATAATTATGTTAAAGGTGAAGATGTTTTAATGGCTGATACTACAATTATCTCTGGAAGCTTTGATAACGAAACCGGTATCATGACTTTTACCGGATCTAATACAATAGAAAAATATAAAGCCGTTTTACACTCTGTTAAATATTTAAATATTTCTGATAACCCTTCTAATAGTGAAAGAACTATAACATTTAATGTTAATGATGGCGATGGAATTAGTAATCTGCTGTCACGTAATCTTTCGGTCATAAATATTAATGATATTCCCACAGTAGCAAAAAACACCGGTTTTGAAATTAATGAAGGTGATGTAATTGTTCTTTCGGGTGAACAATTATCAGCTACTGATATTGAAAGTGAAGATCAAGATTTAATATTTACATTGACCCAATTTCCAGTTCATGGGATATTAAAACTCAGCGGTAGTGTAATTGATTCAAATTCATCCTTTAAACAAATGGAAATTACTTCAGGCCATCTTTCCTATACTCATGATGGATCTGAAGCAGCAAATGATTTTTTTAAGTATATAGTTCAAGATGGTGACTCCCTTTCCAATACAGAAACCATATTTTCTATTACTATAAATAATATAAATGATAAACCTATTGTTTCATCACTTCCTGCTCTAGAGTTTAATGAGGATGAAGAGATTAGTTTTTCTGTTACAAACTGGTTCGATTATATTGATGACCCGGATAATGCAGATTCCACTTTGGTTTTTTCATGTAATTATTCTGGTGAAAAACTAAATACAGAAATAATTAATAATGGAGTTTCTCTATTATGCAGTGCAGAAGAAAACTGGTGTGGATGTGATTCATTAACAATTTATATCTCTGATGGCACAGATACTGTTACTACACTTTTATCTGTTAATATTTTACCAGTTAATGATCTTCCAGAATTTAATGGGTTACCAGATAGTATAACAATTGAAAACGGCAAAACATTTCAATTAGATTTATGATCTTCCCCATAAAAAGTAGACACAAAGTTAAGCAACATTTGTATTAAAATTGTCTGTAAAACATTCTTCAAATT
>JAEINS010000014.1 GCA_016342755.1 Melioribacteraceae bacterium
TTTCCTTTCCCCACAGATTGACCGCTTACGCTAATCAATCTGTTATACGTTTGCTTGTATCGTAGATTGCTTGCAATCGCGTAAATAGATTCTTCTTTAATTTTTTATCTGTTTTTCCTTTCCCCACAGATTGACCGCTCACACTAATCAATCTGTTATACGTTTGCTTGTATCGTAGATTGCTTGCAATCTGCGTGAACAAAACCATACTAAACTTTCTGTATTATTCCGCCGACAAGTACATATCCGTCTTTATCATAAACAACTAAAGACTGCCCGGGAGTTATTGCGCTTTTGTTTTCATCAAATTTCAAGATTATTTCATTATCATTAGCTTTTACAACCTTTGCCGGTTCTGGATTATCTTTATACCTAATTTTAGCTAAAACGTCTAAACCTTCTTCCAATTGAGATTTACTGATATAATTCAAATCCTTTGCAACAACATTAACTTCAAAAGTATCTTCCTTAACTCCTAGAATTATGTTGTTTGATACAACATCAATATCAGTTACGTAAACTGGCTGACCTAAAGCAATTCCCAAACCTTTTCTCTGTCCAATAGTATAAAATGGAATTCCCTTATGTTTGCCGACTTTTTTCCCTTCAAAGATAAAATCTCCTTCTGGAATTTGTGCAATTTCTTCAGGAACCCTTTCCCTTAAAAATCTTTCATAGTTATTATCCGGCACAAAACAAATTTCCTGGCTATCAGGTTTATTAGCATTTTTCAAACCATATTTTTCTGCCATTTCACGGATTTCTACTTTTGTAAACCCGCCTAATGGAAATAAAGTTCTACTAAGACTTTCCTGTGTTAATCCCCATAAAGCATACGACTGATCTTTAGTTGCGTCAATTCCATTTTGAAGTCTATATCTACCGGAATCTTCATCAAAATCAACCAAAGCATAATGTCCGGTTGCTACATATTTTGCATCAAGATCATCAGCTTTTTTAAGAAGTTCTTCCCATTTTATTTTCCGGTTGCAAACAACACAAGGATTCGGAGTTCTTCCGCTCAAATATTCGTCTACAAAATCTGTTATTACTGTATCTTCAAATTCTTGAGTGAAATCTACTGTATAGTGAGGTGCACCTAAAGAAGTTGCAACATTTTTGGCATCATAAATTGCGTCTAAAGAACAGCATCCCGATTCATGTTTAGGAGCTCCGCCAACTTCCATGAATCCCCATGTCTTCATAGTAATACCAATTATTTCATAACCCTGTTCTTTTAATAAAGCAGCAGCAACAGATGAATCAACACCGCCACTCATTGCAACTATTACTCTTTTATTGTTCATTTATGTTTCCTTCAATAATACTCACTTTTATTTGCCTGCACGCCATTTTTTTGACGGGTCATCCCGAACAGTTTTATCGTGAGGAATCTTTCTTTTAGATTTCTCAGTCGTTTCTCCTTCGAAATGACATAATTATTAATTACAAATATAATTATTTTGATTAGGACTTGCTATCTGAATTACAGTTCACTGATAATTAGGCAGCCCAAGACAAAATGCGTATATAAAAGAATTGACTTTCATATAAAAATAGCTTTATCATTACGTGTACATTTGTTCACTATACGTAATAATAATGCTTGATCTACGAAAATATAATATCACAAAAAAAGATGATAAATCTGTAAGTATAACTAGGATTTTCTCCAAACTTCAGCGTAAACAGCGATTTGATATCTACGATTACAATATGTTATTTCAAGATGAAAAAACAAAAAAGATAATTCGTAACGGTTCCACACTTGGCTGCTTCTACATCGAATCCCCGGGAATGCGTTCCTTATTAAAAAAACTTAATTGTGATACTTTTGAAATGCTTGTTGCCGCCAGTTCTATAATTAGACCAGGGGTAGCAGAAAGCGGCATGATGCAAGAGTTTATTGCTCGGCACAAAGATCCCCAAAAGCGAAAATATCTGGTTCCCGAGATGGAAAAATATTTGGGTGAATCTTATGGTGTAATGATTTATCAGGAAGATGTTATAAAAGTTGCTCATCATATTGCAGGTCTTTCTTTAGAGGAAGCCGATTTATTAAGAAGAGCAATGAGCGGAAAAATGCGCTCTAGTAAAACAATGGAATTACTGCATGATAATTTCTTTTTAACAGCAAAAGGAAAGAAATTACCGGATGATATAATTAAAGAATTATGGCGGCAGATAAGCAGTTTTGCGGGATATGCGTTTTGCAAAGCTCATAGTGCCTCTTTTGCATTACTCTCGTTCCAAGTAGCGTACTTAAAGGCTCATTACCCTGCTGAGTTTTTGGCAAGTGTACTAAGTAACCGTGGCGGATATTATTCAGCAGCGGTGTATATTCATGAATGTAAACGATTAGGGCTCAACGTTTTTCTTCCATGTGTTAACAAAAGTAAAATTAAATATTATGGCAAAGACAAATATCTCTCGATAGGATTAATGGCTGTAAAAAGGCTGTCGCGCAAAACAATGTTAAATATAACAGGAGAACGAGCTAAGAATGGTAAATATACTTCTTTAGGGGATTTTGTTGATAGGGTTGATATAGCTCCAAAGGAAACTGAATTATTAATTAAATGCGGAGCTTTTGATTTTCTAGAGCAGAGCAGACCGGCATTAATGTGGTTATCATACTTTTGTTTCAAGTCTAAAAACACAATACAATATTCTCTCTTTGATAATGAGGAATATTTACTATCACAAGGTTTTATGAATATCCCACAATACCAAGTTGCACAAATATGTGCAGTAGAATATGAAACATTCGGATTTCTTGTTTCTCACCACCCTCTTGATTTCTTTGCAAAGTTTATAAATCATAAAAAAATTGTAAAGGCAAAGGATATGTCTAATTATAATGGGAAAGTTATAAAAATGATTGGATGGTTTATGACCTCGAAACGTATAAAAACAAGAAAGGGTAAAATAATGAAATTCCTTTCGCTTGAAGATCTTAGCGGTACATTTGAAGCCGTTCTTTTCCCGAATGTTTATTCGTTATATGCTGAAGAAACTTTATCTGCCGGAGCCTTTGGTATTGTTGGCAGAGTTGATACGGATAATGGAAATAATATTGTCGTAGAAAGAATAAAAGCGTTATCCACCAAAGAATTGCAAACCGAACAAACAAAGGATAGTGCCGAAAATATATACTACGGAGAAGTTGACGCAGTTCATGATGAAGAATTTGAACTATCAAAATCACTTAACAAGAAAATCATTAACTCATTGTACGGAAAAGGTGCATAGAATAAGATAATACTACATTGATACTACGAGCACTAATAATAAGAAGATATTAATAAATGATAAGTTTACATGTACATAGCAATTACTCGCTACTACAAGGCACAATACGCGTAGAAGACCTTGTAGATTACGCAGAAAAAGAAGGCAGCAGCTTTGTTGCTCTTACTGATACAAATGTTATGTACGGTTTAATAAAGCTGGCAAAGTTGGCTGTAGCTAAAAAGATTAAACCAATTTTAGGAGTCTTGATTGATGATCCTAACAATATTGACGAGCATTGTATTTTTCTTGCAAAAAACAATAAAGGCTACTCTCAGATCTGCCGATTTATTACTGATAGAAATATTAGGGAAGACTTTTCTATTTCGGAGCTATTCTTAGAAGATTTAGAAAACATGTTCCTCATAACTTCTTCATTAGAACTATTAAAGAAAATAGAATATACACCAATAGTTAAAAAAAATCTTTTTGTTGAATTGTTTGTAACAAAAAAGTGGAAACCTAAAGTTCGGCAGTTATACGAATTTGCACGAGAACAGAATCTGGAAATAGTAGCCACACATCCGGCATATTTTTATAAAGCTGAAGATTACGAACTTCATAAGGTTGTTTCGGCTATAAAGAAAAATACAACTCTTGCTAAACTTGAAGACACAGATATTGTTGATCCGGAGTTTTATCTACGGACTCCCGAAGAGTTCGGTAAACTATGGAAAAGTCTTCCCGAAGTAATATCTAATGCAGAAAGAATTGTTAAAGAATGTAATGTTGATTTAGAACTGGGAAAATATAAGTTCCCGCACTTCCCTCTTCCTAATACAGAAAGTGATGCTTTTAATTATCTTTCAAGAATTTGCGGCACAGAGTTAAGAAAAAAATATACTGTATTAACTACTCAGATAAGGGAACGCTTGGAATATGAATTAAGGGTAATTGATCAGCAAGGGTTCACTGATTATTTTTTAGTCGTCTGGGAAATAATAAAAGAGGCACACAAACGAAATGCTCTAACAGTTGGAAGAGGTTCAGCCGCAAATAGTTTAGTTGCATACTGCCTCAATTTTCATCAAGTTGATCCCATTGCTCATAATCTATATTTCGAGCGGTTTCTAAACATGGCGCGAACTTCTCCGCCTGATATTGATATAGATTTTTCTTGGGCTGAACGAGATGACATAGTTAAATATGTATTTCAAAGATTTGGATATGACCGTGTGGCAATGATTTCAACGATGATAACTTTTCGGGCTAGATCAGCATTTAGAGAAGTTGCTAAAATTTTTGGTCTTTCTGAAACCAAGATTTCTCAATATCGTAAACATATACCATGGACTAGTGCAAAAAATCTTCCAACCATATATGAACATTTTCCAGAATCAAAATCACTTAAATATGATTTTACTACAGAGCCATTAAAATCGATTGTTGAAATTGCTTCACGCCTCAGTGAATTTCCACGGCATATTTCAATACATCCCGGAGGAATTGTAATTGCACCATCTTTAATTACAAATTTTACGGCTTTGGAATACGCTGCAAATAAAGGGATTGGAATAATTGTTACTCAGCCCGATATGTATTCAATTGAAGATATAGGGTTAGTTAAAATTGATTTGCTCTCTCAGCGATCTCTAGGTGTGTTAAGGGATTCTATTGATATGATAACGCAGAATGTTTCTGAAACAGAGAGTATTTAATAAAACAGATAAAGTTTATTCTGTATATTGATACGCTTGAACAAAGACAATATTAGGGTTCGTGAAGTTTTGTTCTCCTAGCTTTAAGTTGAAGTAGATTCTTGCTCTGTCTCCTAGGGTCTCATCAAAGTTTGCACTGAGACCATATCCAATTGCTCCTAACTGCATTCCTCGAACCAGTATTTCTTTTTTATTCTCGGTATCTCCATCAGGTGTAAATCCTTCTCCATTCACTTGGCCAACTGCAAGATAACTATTTTTAGGTAATCCTGATATTGATATCTTTTGACTAAAATATGATGTAAAATTTGATCCTCCTGCTAGTGTTAAATTTATTCCAAAGGTTCCATCAAGCATGTTCTCTTCTGTCATACTGTCTGCTTTTGCTCCTGTTACTTCAATTTTTCTATCATACACTCTGATGATGGGGCTTTCTCCATTAAAGTAATTCATATCAATTTCATCTAAGAGTCTGTTTGCTCCTGCTCGGTTAGCTTCATCTAGTGTTGCTAAGCTAAAGTATGCTTTCCCAAAATAGAAGTGTAGGTTATGGCCTCTTGGCGCCATTCCTTTAATATGTGACAAGTCCATGGTCATAGTTTGTCCATCAGTTCCTGGTATGATCATTTCTTTTGGTAGTAATCGTATTTCTTTTTCTTGTTCTAAATCATCTTCTGTTTGTGGTTGTGTTACGTGGAACGTTACGTCAGCAATGCTATAATATTCATCTGGTGCTTTTACGCTTAACTGATATATTCTGTTTCTAACATCATCTAGAGTCACTTCTCCATTTATATCCGTTGTTCCACTGTGTTCTATATTGTTATTATATGATAATTGCACAATTGTTCCTTCCACATCTTCCCCGTGGTAGAGTCCATTTACTGAGAATAGAAAATCTACTTCACTTGGTAGTCTGTTGACGTTTCTTGTTTCTGTTATTTGATCTCCATCAGTTATTTCCATACTATATTCTGTAGTTTCTATTGGCGCACTTTGTTCTGTTCTCATTAATTTTACGTCTATTGTGTTTAATTTTTTTAAAGACCTTGCTCTTCCTATTTTAAGATCTGAATCAGACATTTTTAGTTTAGAGTTTATATTCCCCAAAATTATTTTATTATAATTATTCACTTCTTTTTTTAGTTGTAATCCAGGTGTCGAATTATTTATCATTCCCGATGCTTGTTGGCTATTAATTAAGATTCTATACGGATATACTGATTTTGCCAGATTTGTATTCCACTTATATTTTAAAAATCCGTTTTCTATTTTTGCTTCTAACTTTGCAACTTCTTCTCCAGTAACATTAACTATTTGTATTGTTGCTACTCCATTTTGTTCTGGTAAGTAGCCGGCAAAAATTACACTTCCTTTAATGGATGTATTTGTTCCAGCTATATTGTAATTGAGCGGAGCTTTATTGTTGTTTTCTTCAACATCTGTTAGTACCCCATTTTCAAATCGTACCATTCCTATGATGTCTGTATATGCAGTGTCTGATATTCCATCTGCAGAAATTATTGCCATAATATGTTTTAATCTAAGATTATTTTCATCTTTTACATATAATGTATAGCTTGTTGGTGTTGTGAATGTGCTAAATATTTCTGACGTCGCATTTGTTGTTTTCTCTAATGTTTTTTCTAGTTCCTCAGTACTAGTTGTATTGTGCATTTCTCCTGCTTGATTATATTGTTTTGAGAATTCTTGATCTGCAGTTTCTTGAGGACTCGCTAAGGCTGTCCCGCTTGCTGTAAGTAAGGCAAGTGGCATTGCTACATATTTAGTGAACCATCCCATTTTTGAAGGCTTTTTTAGAGTTTTGGGCTTATTTTCTTGCTTAATCATTCCTTCTAGTTCAGACTCATTAGTAGAAGTCGACCAATACCCGCTTGGAATAGTTAGTTGTGCCATATCATGTCTCCTTAATATGTTATTTATATTACACTTACATTTTTGTATAAAGAATTGCAAAACATGTTACATAATTTCTGGAGTGGCTCATACTAATCTGAAGTTCTTTATCATCGCCTAAAAATTCTTTTAGTTTTCCATACAGATGTACAATAGGTTTACCACTTTTTTCGTTGAAGATTTCTATATCCTTCCAGTTAAAACCTTCATTCCATCCGGCAGATAATGCTTTAGCTATTGCTTCTTTTGCAGCAAATCTGGCCGCCAAATGCTGATATTTATTTTTTTTCGGTAAACAGTAATCAAGTTCAGTCTGAGTGAAAATCTTATTTAAAAAATGATCAGCGTATTTTTCAACACTTTCCTGAATACGTTCAATTTCTTCTATGTCAATTCCGGTTCCGAAAATCATACTGATAAAATTCCAAATTATAAAGGATAAGTTTCATTCGAAAATTTAATTAAATAAAGTCTTTGTTAGTATTGCACAGATTGACCGCTCCGCTAATCAATCTGTATTACAATTCTAAGTACTTGCAATTGCACTTAACTAATACCCGATTGCTTTTCCAAATCCACGGGAATCACTTGCACCCCAGAGAGTTCCATTTTTATCAACCATAATTCCCTGGGCACGTCCTACAACTGTTTCAATTCCAATAGTTTGTCCGCGGTTTTCTAACGATTTTTTCACATCTCCGGACATACCAAATTTTTCGTAATCAATTCTATCGGGCATCCACTGATGATGGAATCTTGGCATATCTATGGCTTCCTGAATATCCATCCCAAAATCGATACAATTTAATATTACCTGAAGTACAGTAGTTATTATTCTTGAACCGCCCGGAGAGCCGATCACAATATATGGTTTATCATTTTTTGTAACAATTGTCGGGCTCATAGAGCTAAGCATTCTTTTATTTGGCTGAATTGAATTAGCTTCATTTCCTAAAAGTCCAAACTGATTTGGAACACCGGGCTTAGCACTAAAATCATCCATTTCATTGTTAAGTAAAAATCCTGCTCCATCAACAACAACTTTACTTCCATATCCGGAATTTATTGTTGTAGTAACACTTACAGCGTTTCCAAACTTATCAACTACGCTATAATGGGTTGTTTCATTACTTTCATAAATCGGGATATCACAAGGCAATATTTCTTTGGAAGGAACAGCTATGTCGCCAATTTTAGAAGCTATTTCTTCAGCATATTTTTCTGATGTTAACCATTCTTTTGGAACATTGTAAAAATCTTCATCACCCAGATGCTGTGAACGATCGGCATAAACATATTTTAAAACTTCAGAAACTGTATGAATATATCTGCTGCTTCCCCATTCGTTTTTTTCAAAGTTAAAATTTTCAATAATATTTAAGGCTTGTGCAAGCGCAATTCCGCCAGAAGAGGGCGGCGGCATAGAGATAAACTTATAATCTTTATATTCACCGGTTATTGGTTCTCTCTCAACAGGTTCATAATTTTCTAAATCTTCAATTTCAATAAATCCGCCAAGTTCGCCCGACTGTTTCACAATTAATTCCGCGACATTACCTTTATAAAAACCGTCTCTGCCATTTTCTTTTATAAGTTTAAGTGTATTTGCCAAATCAGTTTGAACAAACATTTCACCTTCTACTTTAGGTTGTCCCTTATTAGTAAATATTTTTTTTGATGATTCATACATCAAAAAATATTCCCGAAATCCATTTATATCATTTGCCATTCTGTAACTAAGTGGAAATCCGTTTGCGGCTAACTCAATTGCCGGCTTAATAACTTCTTTAAGTGATAAGGTTCCATATTTTTCCAAAGCGTAAATCATACCGGCAACACTTCCGGGAACTCCGCCGCTCGACCATCCTTCGGTACTCATTCCGGAAATAACATTTTTCTCATCATCTAAATACATATCTCTGTGAGCTTTTGCGGGAGCTTTCTCGCGATAATCAATTGATGTATTTAAACCATCTTCAAGATGAATAACCATAAATCCGCCACCGCCAATATTTCCGGCATAAGGGAAAGTTACAGCCAGCGCAAATCCTACCGCAACAGAAGCATCAACGGCGTTACCACCTTTTTTAAGAATATCGGCACCAACTTTTGAGGCAAGCTCACTTGCGGAAACAACCATTCCATTCTCGGCTTTAACCGGATCTTTAATTGCGGCATTAAGATTTAATGAAACAAAAAATATTAAAAGAAATACTTTAAAAAATATTCGCGTCAACATTTATCCCTTCTCCTTCTAACTGCTCGGTCAGAATTTTTGTAAGTTTCTCTAATTGCCGCATCGAATTTTTAATCTGAATTAAAAACTCTTCATCATATAAAAGTTTGCCAAGATTATTTTCTTTATTCTGAACTTGTAAAGCCAGCTCATTAATTTTCTTAATTAGTTTATTTCCGTTTTCTAAAAGTTTTTTCGACTCAGTCAGAGTTTCACTTATATCAGTTTTATTCTCTTCAATAAGCATTCTGGAAGCTTCAGTAAACTCAATCCCGGATGTAATCAGCTTTTTAATTCCCGCTCTGTTTTCTTCTATTGAAGTATTTAATTTTTCTGTCAGATTTTCAATTCCGGCAAGAGTTGATTTTACATTTTCATTAAAAGTTTCATCTGCCAGAAAAGAATTAATATTTGTGAGTGAAATTTTAACTTCCTTAATTACATCAACAAGATCAGTCTGAACCGAACTTAACATTGCCATTGCCGTAGAAATATCTCCGGCAAAAATACCATTCTGAACATTTTCAAAATCCAGAATACCATTATTATTTCCCGGGCTAATTTCAATCTTCTTTCCACCCATCAAATCCAGCATCATAACGGAAAATTTTGCGTCAGATCTTAAAACAACATCATTATTCATAGTGCATTTAACTAAAACACTGTTGTTGGTTGAAATAATATCTTCAACAAATCCCTTTTTAACACCGTTTATAGTAACGGCATCACCCTTTTCTAATCCGGCAACAGAATCAAAATTAATCTTTAAAATTTTCTTTTCCGAAAACAGATCGATGTTTTTTGTCCAGCCGTAAACAAATATCACTAAAATGATACTTACTAAAACGGTTATTCCGACTTTAATATTAGTCTTTTTCTGATTTTGCATCATTAATATATTTCTTTAGTTTTAATAATTCTTCTTTATTGATTTGTTTGTCATCCAGAAAATCTTCAATTTTATTGAAAAATTCTTTTGAAGTCTCATAAGTTTCACTTATTGATTTTTCTTTAATTACATCAATATAATCATTAAATAAAACATTAACTGAATCTTTAATTTCGGAATTTTCTAAAATATTGATTTTTTCAGATAACACTTCTGTAAAATAGTCTTCAACTTTCCCTTTTCCAAAATCATAAATATCGTCTTCGTATTTTTGATAAAGATAAAAAGATATGCCAATTATAACTATTAAGAGTGCAGCAGATTTTAAGAAACATCCAATAAATTTCATCTGGATTTATCTTCAAGTCTATCTATAAGAACTTTGCTAATTCTTTTATTATCAACTTCTTTAACCGTGAACTTGAAACAATCATGTTCAAAATTAAAACCTTCATCCGGAATTATTGCCGCTTTATTAAAAATAAAACCGCCAACAGTGTCGTAATCATCGTTCTCGGATGATAAATTGGACGCAAGAAGTTCGTTTATTTCATCAATTGAAACTTTACCAAGAACTAAATAAGAACCATTTTCTAATTCTGTAATTTCATTTTCTTCATTGTCATATTCATCCCTAATTTCGCCAACAATTTCTTCCAGAATATCTTCCAGCGTTACAATACCGGAGGTTCCGCCATATTCATCAACAACAATTCCCATGTGCCTGTTTTTTTGCTGAAAATCGCGCATAGTATCACTAATCAATTTAGATTCGGGAATGAACAGGGCATTTCTCGAAATTTTCCGTAGGGAAATGTTTTTCTGAGTTTCAGAATTATTAAGAAAAGGTAAAAGATCTTTTGCATAAATGATTCCGATAATATCATCGAGATCATTTTTGTAAAGAGGAATTCTGCTGTGTCCCGATTCATTAATTAAATTAAGCAGAGAATCAAAATCAGTATCCGAAGAAACCGCTGTAACATCAACTCTGGGAGTCATTACCTCGCGGACCGAAATAGTTTTGAAGGAAACAATTCCGTGTATAAGTTCATGTTCATCATCTTCAATAGTTCCTTTTTCTCTGCTTAGACCCGCAAGATCAGATATTTCGGAGGAAAGAATAGCAGTTTTACTTTTATCAAACTTTATTCTTGAGGTAATTAGTTTTAATAAATCCGTTAAAATAGCGGCAACAGGGTATATTAAAACACTAACCCAGTAAAGAGGAATTATAATGACTTTTGCAAACTGATACGGTTTTTTTGTAGCCCATATTTTAGGAGTAATTTCACCAAAAATTAAAACCAATACTGTTAATAATATTATTTGCAGCAGCAAAATAAAATCAACATTTATATTATAGGAATCAGCAATTTTTAATGCCAGAGCAACAGATATAATTGAAGCACCGACATTAAAAATTGTATTCCCTAATAATATTGTAACAAGTAATCTTCGCGGAGCTTTTATTAGATTAATTATGTATTTGTTAATTAATCCTTTACCCTCTTTAATTTCTTTAAGTTTCTTTTTATCAAGAGAAAAAAGAGCAACTTCCGATCCAGAGAAAAAGGCTGATAATAATAAAAACACAGCCAATAACGAAAAACTATAAAACCAATCTACTTCCAAGTAGCAATTGAACCTAAATTGTTATACATACTAATTAAAAAGGTAAGTCGTCATCAGGATTACCAGAAGCAACATCTACCTTAGGTTCCTGACCAACTAAAGGCTCTTCTACATTATTTCTGGAATAACTAGTATCTCCACCGCCTGCCGAACCGCCCGCGTCTAAAGGAATCATACTAAATGTATCTGCAATAACTTCTGTGAAATATTTTTTTACACCCTGGTTATCTTCATATTCACGGGTTCTTATTCTGCCTTCAACATAAACTCTTTTCCCTTTTCCAAGATTCTGCTTCATGTAATCAGATAAGTTAAAAGCTACAATATTATGCCAGGTTGCTTCTTTTTGCCATTGACCGTCTTTGCCTTTATAGCTGTGATCTGTAACCATAGAAAAACTGGTAACTTCCACGTTTGATGTGGTGAATCTTGTTTCAGGATCCTTCCCGATTCTACCGATGAGCATAATTTTGTTTAGCGAAAATGCCACAAAGCCTCCAAATATGATTATTGAAAAACAAAGTTATAATTTAGGAATTATAAATAAACTTTCAAGTATTATGATTTAAATAGCCAATGAAAATTTAATGTGTAAAATATAATTATTTTTGATTGATTAAACCAATTGTATTTTTAGGAAGTTTGTTTAAGGCGGAATAGAAAATAATAAAAAAGCCGGCAAAACAATTTGTGTTACCGGCTTAAAACTTATTTATTAGTGATATTAAATTTTATAATGAATAATTAAAATTCAAACCAATTAAATGAGCTGATGATTCATATTTACCATTTAAATCAATTTCCTGTCCACTTATTGGAATAAATTCTTGAGAATTATCAATTTCTCTTTCCATAAAGTGTAAGTAGAAATATGCAAAATCAACAGAAAGTTTTTCTGTTATATTATATCCAATACCTAAGTTAAAACCTATTCTATCAGCATCAGGTAAAGTAGGATCTAATCTTTCATCTTGCACAGGGTTTTTATCAAATAACAATCCAGCTCTTAAAGCAGTACCGCAATTTAATATATACTCACCGCCGCCTCTAATTATAAAACTGTTTTCATACTCTCTATGAGAAGTTGAGATATTACTTCCTGTTAACGGATGAACCCATTCATCAAAAGTTACTTCTAATTTATCATAACTTTCCCAGCCATTATATTGAAAATCAGCAGTTAATGTTAAATTATCGTTAGCAGTATAAGCAGCACCAAATGCTATCATCATCGGTGTTGTCATAGGAGCAGAAATTTTCCCGTAAGGAAATGCTTTCATCCCTTCTGCCATTTTTGCGTCTGCTTCATTTGGATATGTTGTTGTAGCATCACCTTCAAAGTCATATTCAATTTCGCTCTTAAAAGCCAAACCTAATGATAAACACTTTGTTGGCTTGTACATTATAGCAGCATTAAAACCAATAGCTGTAGCGTCACCTTCCATTTCCATCATTGAATCAGAGAACATAAGATAAGGTTTTGCCGCTATTCCGGTTGGTAAAAGACCTTGCATTTGTCTTGTAATTAAAACATCAGCATAAGAATATGTAACACCTGCAGAAACTGAAAATTGATCAGAAACTTTGTAAGCTAAAACACCGGAAAAATTAAATGTTCTAATTTCAGTTTCAACTGCACTATATCTGCCAACCCAGTCATCTTTCCATTCTGTACCTAATCCGTAAGGATTATTTAATGCAAAACCGACAAAAAACTTGTCGCTTAATTGATGTGTTGCATAAATATTAATTGGTGTAAAGAAATTTGGTTCTAATTCAGATTCAGTACTGAGTGATCCAACCGGTCCGGTGAAAGTACTTGATGGCTTAATATAAGTAGCACCTAAACTAAAATGAGTACCGCTTAATTGAGTCATACCGGCTCCGTTAAAATAAACTGCTGATGCATCGTTAGCTAAACCTGTAAATGCACCGCCTAAAGACATTGCCCGCGCTCCGTGTTCATTAATCTGGAAACCGCTTGCAAAAAGTGATGAGCTTATTAGTAAAACACTCATAACAGTTGTAAATAACTTTTTCAAATTATACCTCCTCTAATAGTATAAATTAAATAGTGTAAAATGTAATATCCTCCTTAAATAAGCCAAAGGTTACCTTATAACTTATTTTAATGCTGAAAATAAGAATTTGTTGGAACCTAAACAAATAGATTTTATATGAAATGGAAATTTTGTTTTACAATTCTACAATGGTTACACCTTCTCCGCCCATTTCAATTTTAGCATAATAGTAGTTTTTCACATAGTCATTTTGTTCTAAAATTTCTTTTACCAGCATTTTTAAAACACCTGTGCCCTTGCCATGTAAAATTTCAACACTATTTATATCAGAAGTATAAGCATCATCAAGAAATTTAATAATCTCAAACTCTGCTTCTTCAGGTCTCATGCCTCTAATATCGAGTCTTGAACTTGGGAGAGAACTTATAAACTGTATTCCCATTGAACGGGAATTATTTATATTTTGTTTTTTTGCGGGAAGTAATTTGGAAAGTTTTACTTGCAGCTTAATACTGCCCGATGAAATAACAGCTTTATTCCTCGATAAATTTATTTCTAAAATTTCACCGGATGTGGAAGTTCCTTCTACCTGCGCATAATCGCCTACTTTAAATTTATGATCTTTTTTTATTGGCTCACTAACTTCTTTAAATGTTACTTTCCGGGTTTTAAGTTTAAGCTTTTCAATATCCGATTTTTCTTTTTTTATTGTCTCTTTTTCAGCATTAGATTCTCTAATATTTTTAATTGCCTGCTCAACCCTTTTGTTTACATCCGAAAGATAATTTTCAGCTTCACTTTTGGCATTTTTAATTATTTCCGCTTTTTTATTATCAAGCTTTGCAACTTTATCTTCATATAATTTGGTTAAACCCTTCAGCCTGGCATTTTCAATTTCCAGCTTATTTAATTTTTTTTGAAGTCGTTTAGAATTATTTTCCAGTTCAACTAAAAATTCTTCAACTTTAGTTTTATCCTGATCAAGATTTTCCTTTGCCAGATTTATAAATTTCTCATCAAAACCAATTCTCTTTGCAACTTCAAAAGCATAACTTGAACCCGGAATTCCCTGCTTAAAAAGATACGTAGGAACAAGATTATCTAGATCAAATTCCATAGACGCATTTTGAAATCCTTCCTGATCATTTGCCAGCATTTTTAAATTACCATGATGCGTAGTTGCCAAAACTTTTGCGTTAAGTTTATTTAAGGCAATTAAAGTTGCAGATGCTAATGCGGAACCTTCATAAGGATCAGTTCCGGTTCCAATTTCATCAATAAGCACTAACGTTTCTTCATCAGCTTTTTTTAATATTTCCTTAATGTTTGTTAAATGCGAACTGAACGTACTTAGATCATCTTCTATCGATTGCTCATCACCAATATCTACAAGTATTTTTGAAAACAAATGGAGATTCGAATCAGGATTTGCCGGGATATGAATTCCGGCCTGAATCATACATGATAATAAAGCAACAGTTTTTAGAACCACAGTTTTACCGCCGGCATTTGGACCGGTAATTAAAATCACATTTTCACTGCCGATTTCAATATCTAAAGGAACCGTTTTATTTCTTGAAAGTTTTTTAATTAAAATAGGATGTCTTGCATTCAGCAATTTAAAAGATTTATCTTTTTCTATAGAAGGGAACGAACCCAGAATCTCCATTGAATATTTAGCCTTAGCAAAGATGGCATCTATTTCAGAAATCAGTTTTAATGATTGCTGAAGCTCAAAACTTGCGTTACCAATATGTCTGGTTAACTCTCCTAAAATTCTTTCTATTTCCCTTTTCTCGGCAAAATTCAAAGAAAGAATCTCATTATTTAATTCAAGAGTCTCTTCAGGTTCAATATAAACAGTTTGTCCCGTTGCTGATTCAGAATGTATAAATCCTTTAACGTGGCGTTTATGCTCGGCTTTTACCGGCATAACCATCCGTCCGTCCCGCTGGGTAACATATTCATCCTGAACAATATAACTGCTGCTCAATTCTTTTAATATCCGGGTTATAACTTTATTTATATTTTCATTTTTATTTCTGATATCACGGCGTATTTCTTTCAGTTTCTGACTTGCATTATCACTGATATCCCCAGATTCAGTAAACACTTTTTTTATAACCTGCTCAAATTGTTTATCTACAAATAGATTTGAAGCCAGATTGTTTTTTAATGTATCCGATTTATCAAATTTCATTAAATAGTTATGCAGCAGTCTGGAAGTTTCAGCAAGTTTTTTTATTTCTAAAATTTTATTCTTTGGAAGAACTGTATTTTCAATTTTACTTTGCGAAAGAAATTTATACAAATCCGGGATGTAGCTTATTGGTGGATAATCTTCTTCAATTAAGATTTCTTTAGCTTCATTTATATAATTTCCTGCTCTTAAAATTCCATCAATATCATTTAGCGGACTAAGGTTTTCAATTATACTTTTCCCAATTTCGGTAACAGCATATTTTGATATATAAGAAAGGACTTTATAAAATTCGAGTTTTTCAAGAATGGCTTTATCAATCATTTTAACTATTAGTTTGTTGAATCAATTTCAATATTTTGGTAATCACTTTCACTTTCTAAAAAATCTTTAATAATATTTTTGGTATCGGTATCTTTTCCCAAAATAAAATCGATTGTAAATGGCAAAACATTATAAACTTTTGAATATAAATAGGATTCATTAGCATCTTTTTCATTAGGGAAATTGAAAATATTTAGGAAAAGTAAAAATCCGCTAATAAAAAATACAATTTGTACAGCACCGGAAATTCCGCCTAGTAATTGATTTATGAACCGATTTACTTTATCAACCGGATGAATTATTCTTTTGAGAATAGAAATTATAATCACTGTTATTAGGAAAATTAAAATACCGGCAACAATTTCGGATAAATATATTTCATCATTAAAAACCGGAGAAATAAATGCGCCTGAAACTTTTGCAAATTTAAATGCCAGAACCAGAGCTAAAATAAATCCAATAATTCCAATAATTTTCCTTACAAGACCATCTTTATAGCCAAGCAGAAAACCGATAAGTATTACAACAAATATTATTATATCGAGATAAGACAAATTATTAACTCAAAATTTTATCAACAATACCTTTAATAACTTTACCGTCGGCTTTACCTTTTAACGCTTTTATAGCCGCCGGCATAAGTTTAGGAAAATCACTTTTTTCTTTAGCACCAACTTCATCGGCAATTTTTCTAATTTCCGCTTCAACTTCTTCATCAGTCAATTGCTTTGGCAAATACTCATGAATAATTGCAAGTTCAGCTTTTTCTTTTTCAGCAAGTTCAGTTCTGCCGGCATTATCAAATTGTTCAATTGCTTCTTTTCTTTTTTTTGCAGCCGCGGTAAGCATTTTAATTTCATCTTCCAAAGTTAGTTCTTTATCTGTACCGCTTTTTTCAAATTCTAAAATTAGTGCTCTAATCGAGCGAATTGTCTCTAATCTAATTTTATCTTTTGCTTTCATAGCAGCTTTAAGATCATCATTAATTTTATCTTTTAAACTCATGTTCTCCTCAAAATAAAAAAAGGCGGAACCGTAATGGTTCCACCTATAAATTTTACAAAGTATTCAGACTATATTAGCTTTTCACCATAGCTGAATAATTTATTCTTCGGCAATATGCTTTTCTAAGTTCCTGCTGAATATCCATTAAAATACCCATTGAAGAGTTTTTATCAGCACGCAAAGAAACAATTACGTTTGGTACTTCTTGTCTCTTTTTATACATAATTGATTGGATATCCTTTATCTGAACAATAGCATCGTTCACCTGAATTTTTTCATTATCACCAATCCAAACATAAGAAACTAATCTTTTGTTTTCTATTTTCTGAATTGCTTCAGCTTCAGGCAATGAAAATTTAACAAATACTTCTTGCTCTCTCATAGTTGTAGCAACCATAAAGAATAACAAAAGCATAAATATAATATCAGGCAATGAAGCTGTTGATATTCCCGTAGAACTTTGAGATCTTTTCTTTTCAAATTTCATACTATTTACCTTTTTTAGTTGCCAACTTTTTCTGGTTCTGCAATTGATATTGTTTCACGAACTTTATCTTTAATAGGTCCTTGTTCGTCAGGAGACAATTCTCTATACTCTTTTCCGTAAATACCTCTAGACAATTCATCCTTCATTTCCTGATAAGCACCTTTAACCTGATCTAACGTTTGAATATACATATTATAGTTAGTAGTTCTTTCAGCTTTAATCGAAACAATTAATTTTTTGTTAGCAGGCAAATCTAATTTACTCTTAATTCTCTCTTTAAGATTATCTTTGATCTGCGGAATAGCAATAATTTCACCGCCAAGCAAAACTTGTCCGGCTTCATTAACCATTATAGCAGCCATTCTATCTTTAGATATTGGAGCAACTTCAACATCTTCCTGATATTCCGGAAGTGTCATACCAATACCAGTATCAACATCAATAGTAGTAGTTACAAGGAAGAATAATAACAGTAAAAAAGTAATGTCGGCCATTGAACCAGCTTCAATATCGGCACCACGATCTTTTTTCTTTTTCATTAACATTTTTAGACTCAGTTTCTGTTATTCAATTATTTCTTTTTAATATCATATAATGTATCAATTAGTTCAATTGAACTTTCTTCCATATCACCAACTAATTTATCAATTCTAGAAACAAAAAAGTTATAGAAAAATTGAAGAAGAATTGCAGAAATAAGACCAAATAATGTAGTTAAAAGAGCAACTGAAATACCAGTAGCAACAATTGCAGGAGACATTTGGTTTGCAGCAGCAATATCATCAAACGCGCCAATCATACCAACAACAGTTCCGGTAAAACCAAGCATCGGAGCAGTAGAGATAAATAAAGAGATCCAGATCATTCCTTTTTCTAAGAATCCCATTTCAATTGCGCCATAAGTCATAATAGCTTTTTCAGCAGCTTCAACACCTTCGTCTGCTCTTAATAATCCAGCATGAAATACTGATGCAATAGGACCTCTTGTATTTTCACATACTTTCATTGCTTCTTCTGGACCACCGTTTTGTAATGCTTCTTTAACCTGCAGGATAAATTTCTTAGAGTTTGTACTAGCTCTTAATAAAGTAAAAGTCTTAGCAACACTAAACGCTAAACCTAAAATTAATACAATTAAAATTGGGTGCATAAAATCTCCACCAGCAACATATTTTTCTTGTAATAATGATAAAGAAAATCCACCTTGCTCAGCTTGCGCTATAATTGAAGTGAAGCCTAATAATCCTGTTAAATGCATAAGAGTTAACCTCCGATATTAATAAAATATTTTTTTGTAAAACTTTTTCAATAAAATAAATTTCATTTTTCAAGATTAAGTATTTAACTAATAAAAATCAACTTATAATTTGTTTCAAAAATAAATTTAACATGTAAAAACAATGACATAACTAGTTTATTATTAGTTTTATACTTACCGGATAATGATCGCTAAATCCGCCTAAATACTTTGAACCTCCAAATGTTGGAAATGAAGTCCCTTTATATTTACCTTCCTTTTGTACTGCAAATTCAGGTTTTATTACCTCAAAAGAATCTTTAATGTATCTGTCTTTTAATCCATTTGAAATTATAATCTGATCCAGCATATTCCAATCATCTCTATATTTATATGAACCTAGTCCATTTTCGAATGCTTTGTAAGATGTGTTAAACATCACAGCATCACTTTTTGAATATTCTTTGTCTGCTAATATTTCTTTAATCGAATTATTATCAGGTTCATCGTTAAAATCACCCAACACAATTATAGATGCATTAGTTTCTGAATTGTTGATACTCTGTATCGATTTTTTTAAAACTTTTGCCGCGGCAACTCTGTTTGGCTCAGATTTTTCAGCTCCGCCTCTTCTGGATGGCCAGTGATTTACAAACACATGAATGTTTTTGTCTGCTTTAGTTCGTAAAACAACCTCCAGAACAGATCTTGTAGGATACTCATCAAGAAGTATAACCTCATGTGCTGCTGTTTTTTCCAATCCAAACAAATCAGCATTAAAAATTAAGCCGCAGTCAATTCCCCTGTTATCGGGAGCTTCAGCATAAGCTGTTTTATAATTTTTAGATTTTAGATGTTTTTCAATCAGACTTAATAAAAGGTGTTCATGTTCAACTTCAACTACACCTAAAATATCAGGACCTACTCCGTTATTCATATAGTTTATAACTTTAGCAAGATTAGCAAATTTTTGCTCAATTCTAGCGTCTGTCCATTGCTTTTTCCCTTCAGCTAAAAATTCTTCATCTTTTTTATCCGGATCATCTATATTATCAAAAAGATTTTCCAAATTATAACTAGCTACATAAACTGTATCTTGCGAAAAACAAACGGAAAGCGAAATTACCAGAAACAAAAATATCTTTTTTAACATTGTTTTCTTCATTTTTGAATTAAGAATTAAAAAATAGAAAAAACTAAAATGATTTCATAATATTAAATTAAGTAAAAATAAGACTCCTTTTATTACATTGGGAAGTAAATAAAAAATTATTGAAAAGACCGAAAGAAAATTATGGATTCATCAAAAAAGAAATTTGTTATTATAGACGCTATGGCTTTAACATATAGAGCCTATTTTGCTTTTATCAGCAGACCTTTAAAATCCCCAAGCGGAGAACCTACTTCAGCGGTTTATGGATTTATAAATCAGTTATTTAAAATAATTGAGGATACAAAACCGGATTATTTAGCTGTTGCATTCGATTCTAAAGAAAAAACATTTCGTCATGAAATGTACGATAAATACAAGTCATCAAGAGCTTCGATGCCCGAGGATATGATTCCGCAGATACACAGAATAAAAGAAGCAATAGATTTGTTTAATATTCCGGTTTACATTTTGCCAGGTTACGAGGCCGATGATCTGGTTGGAGCGGCTGTAAAACAGGCAGAAGAAAAAGGTCTGGAATCTTTTATGGTCACACCGGATAAAGATTATATTCAGCTGGTTACAGAAAACACTAAGCTTATTAAACCCGGTAAATCCGCCGAAGAACTTGATATAATTGATATTGCTAAGGTTCTTGAACTTATGGAATTTGAACCAGTCTACATGATAGATTATTTAGCTCTTGTTGGTGATGCTTCTGATGATATACCCGGTGTTGCCGGAATTGGACCAAAGAGTGCCACGCCGCTAATTAAAGAGTTTGGAACAGTAGAGAATATTTACAATAATATTGATAAAATTTCTAAAAAAGGAATTCAGAAGAAATTGATTGAGTTTAAGGAAAATGCGTTCCTTTCTAAAAAACTTGCTACAATTGTACACGATGTTAATTACGATTTTGAATTTGAAAGGGCAAAATTTACAAACCCGGATTTTGAAAAACTTAATACCTTATTTAATGAACTTGGGTTTAAAAATTTTCCAAATAAGTTACTGAAAGTCTATAATTCTGATTCAGAAAATCAATTACCGGAAGAATTAACTGAAGCTGAAACTTCCAAAGTATTTAATAAAGAAAATGTAGTTTACAAACTTATCACCGCTAAAAATGAAGCCAGGGACTTAGCAAATAAATTATTAGAAAAAGACCTGTTCGTTTTTGATACTGAAACTGATTCCCTGGATCTACATGATCTAAACTTAGCCGGAGCTTCCTTCTGCACTGAACCCGGCATTGCATATTTTGTAGCGGTTAATCCATTTGCCGAAATCTCGACCGATCTGTTTTCACCTGATCTTTCAGATAGATTATCATTAACTGATTTTGTGAAAATATTTAAACCGGTTTTCGAAAAAAAGTCCATCAAGAAAGTTTGTCAGAATGCTAAATATGATTTTGCAGTATTAAGGAATTACAATATTGATGTGAATAATCTTTATTTCGATACCATGTTAGCTAGCTATTTAATTGATGCTGATGAAAAACACGGAATGGACGCACTCTCGGAGAAGTATTTAAATTACACGCCAATTCCAATTACAGAGCTGATAGGTGAAAAGAAAGACGCTAAAAAAATCTTTGAAGCAGATTTACAAAAACTTTCTGATTATGCATGTGAAGATGCTGATATAACTTACCAATTATACGCTGTGTTGAGCAACGGACTTGAAAAAGCCGGTTTAACTAAACTTGCCGAGGAAATAGAATTTCCACTTGTAAAAGTTTTAGAAGACATGGAACGTACCGGGATAAAACTTAATACAAAAAACTTAAAATCTTTTAGCAGCGATCTTCAAATACTTTTAGACAACTATACCGCAAAAATATATGAACTTGCTGATACAGAGTTCAACATAAATTCTCCAAAACAATTGCAAAAAATTTTGTTTGAAGATTTAGGTTTGCATGCGGCTAAAAAAACAAAAACCGGATTCTCTACTAATGCTCAGGCTTTAGAAGCATTAAAAGGTGATCACGAAATTATAGATATTATTTTGAACTACAGACAGGCCGCAAAATTAAAATCAACTTATGCTGATGCACTTCCCTCTTTAGTTAAACATGATACAGGAAGAATTCACACTACTTATAATCAAACCGTGGCTTCTACAGGAAGACTCTCAAGTCTTGATCCCAATCTCCAGAATATCCCTATCAGAACTGATCTTGGCAAAGAGATAAGAAAATCATTTGTAGCTAAAGATAAAGATCATCTCATTTTTAGTGCTGATTATAGTCAGATTGAATTGAGAATTATGGCAAGTATCTGCGGTGATGAAAACTTAACAAATGCTTTTATGAATGGCGAAGACATTCACAAAAGTACGGCTGCAAAGGTGTTTCAGGTTAATCCGGATGAAGTTACACCGGATATGCGCAGAAAAGCTAAAGAAGTAAATTTCGGAATTCTATATGGTATTGGTCCATTTGGATTAAAAACTCGTTTAGGTATTCTGCAATCGCATGCTAAAGAAATAATTGAGACTTATTTTGAAACATTTTCAAAAGTTAAAAATTTTATTGATGAATCAATTGTTACGGCGCAAAAAAATGAATTTGCGGAGACACTTCTTAAACGAAGAAGATTTCTTCCAAATATAAACAGCAAGAATAGAGTTGTTCGTCAGTTTGAAGAAAGAGTAGCTATAAATATGCCTATTCAGGGAACCGCTGCTGATCTTATTAAAATAGCTATGATAAAAGTTCATAACGAGTTATTGAAACGAAAATCTAAAACAAAAATGATTCTTCAAGTACATGATGAATTAGTTTTTGACATGCATAAATCCGAGATAGAAGAATTAACACCCGTTATAATTGGCTTAATGGAGAACGCATTTAAACTAAATGTACCATTAGTTGTTGATTATGGTATTGGTAAAAATTGGTTAGATGCGCATTAATGTTAGTCAGGAAGGATTACGTTGGTAATCCTTCAATTTCCATTATCTTTAATGCGTTTGTTGTGGGGCATGGTCCTTCCGTAAGCTTATAATCGAATGACATTACTTTTTCAACAATTGATTCTTTAAAGTGATAATTCTTTACATAATCAATTTCTTCAGAAATCCTCACTAACTCAAGATCATGAGTTGATACAATATTATACACTTTTTTATTTGCTAAGAATTTAAGAAGAGCTCTGCTGCCCACAATCCGCTCAACATTGTTTGTACCCTTGTATATCTCATCAATAAGTACAAGTGATTCCCTATCGCTGGTTTCTATCGATTCTAAAATACCTTTAAGCCGTTTAACCTCGGAATAAAAATATGATATTCCGTCAACAACAGAATCACTTACTTTTATACAAGAGTATAAATCAAAAATTTTTAGTGATAATTGTTTAGCGTCAACAACTGACCCGGAATAAGCCAGCAAAATATTACAGCCAACTGTCCTTAAAAAAGTGCTTTTCCCAGACATATTTGAACCGGTAATAATA
Source organism: Melioribacteraceae bacterium (assembly GCA_016342755.1). GTDB lineage: Bacteria > Bacteroidota > Ignavibacteria > Ignavibacteriales > Melioribacteraceae > JAEINS01. Next base: position 23,518 of record JAEINS010000014.1, read on the forward strand.
TTTGTTGATTTACTAGAACTAATTTCAAAGCTATTAGCAATTTTATATTCACCTTTTATAAGTGGATGTCCAATACCCTCGGCAGTAAACAACGCATGACTATTGCCAATTTCCGGGAATATATATTCTGGGTTTAGAAATGAAAAATTTGCCAATGAACAATAGGCTTCAAGTGTCGTCCATGTTTTAAGCCAGAGTGGAAATTGGTTTTTTATTGTAGCTCTAAATTTTTCTATTTTGATAGCAAGAATATAATCTATTGGGCAGACAGCAATAATAAAAAGCCAGACATATGGATTCTTTCTAAAATTTAAGATTTCCACAGTAAGTTTAAGAGAATTCAAGGATTTTGAAGGTGATACTTTGGAGTTGATGATTGGTTCTAAAAACTTTTTCAAGTTTTCATTTTTCTTATAGTTATAAGTCTCAATAAATCTAAAAACAGAAGAGAATTTTCTTACTTCATCATATAAAAATTCTGAAGTTGTTTGAATATTTCGTGAAAATTTATTGCCGGCCATATATAAAAACATATACACTAATAAAGGCTGATAATAAAAATTCTCTGTTATTCCCAAAGTCCAGACAGTAATAAGACTAATATTAAGCAGTGATAAAAAGCCTAACAATAAAGTATAAATCTTTAGCCCTTTCTTTTCCTTCTCTTCATTTAACCATGAAGAAATTTCTATTTTATTTATTCCTGATTTAAATGCTAAACGTGAGGTTAACAAAAACCGGTTTCTAAATCTTGGAAGTTTTTTTAACTCTTTAATTATTTTTTGTCTTCCAACAATGCTTGTTATTTCTTTATCCGAATTACTGAACCATTTCCGCAATTTCTGTAATCCGTTTACGGACACGGAAAAATTTATAAGCTGCAGTAATGAGTTGTCGCCTAGAATGTTAAGATCAATTTCCAATGGAGAAATTTGGCTCAAATATTCTTCTCTGATTTTAGGAATCTTTTCCCAATTTAATTTAACACGTGCTAGGAACTCTTCTTTTATTAGTATATATGCTTTAAACTTCTTTAGAGATAAATCAATTTTGTTGTGAATAACAATCAGTATTAAAAATAGGGATGTAAAGGAAAGTCCAATAAAAACAGCACTTATTTTAAACTTGAGAACAAATAACGAAATAAACAGTATAAGACCTGATAAAAAACAGACTAATCTTATTAATGAGAACTTCCTGCTTTTAGTTTCTAATTTTTTGATTACTAATGTTAGTTTATTTATCTCTTTTTCTATATCTTGAACTAATTTTGCTTTTAGAATATTCATGCTGAGTTAAAATAATTATGAAAAATGATTTACTAAAAATAAAAAAATCGATCAAAGTTGCATCATGTTATATTTCCATAATCTGGTTAATTCAATTTTTTGAAATTATTACATCCATTTCTTTTTCTCAATTTGGTGTTTATCCCCGCACCACTTTTGGGCTGATTGGAATTTTAAGTTCACCATTAATTCATTCAGATTTAAATCATTTAATTTCCAATACATTCCCTCTCCTCTTTTTATTGCCGGCAATTATCTATTTTTATGATGAAAACTCGAAGACAATTTTAGCTATAAACTATCTTGTTCCCAATCTGCTAGTCTGGTGTTTTGGCAGGGAATCATTTCATATAGGTTCTAGCGGCTTTTTATATGCGCTAGCATTCTTTATTTTTTTTAGCGGTGTATTTAGAAAAGATATAAAGTCGGTTTCACTCTCTCTGATTGTCGCATTTTTATATGGCGGATTGATTTGGGGAGTTTTACCAACTAATCCCAGGATATCATTTGAATCACATCTATTTGGAGCCATAGTAGGAATTGTTTTAGCATTTATACTTAAAAATAATAGTAAGACAAAAAAGTATAGTTGGGAAGATGAAGAGGTGGAGTATGGTGGTGATCTGGAGGTCTCCTATAAAAAAGGTTATCCACATTCATAGTTCTTATTGTATTTTAAATCTTACATTTTTATTTTGTACTACAAATAAAAATAATTAGGAGCTGAGATGGAAACGGCCATTGTAACAACAAAAGGTCAGGTAGTAATTCCTTCAAATATCAGAAAAAAATTTGGCATTAAATCTGGGACAAGAATTCAGTTTGTTGAAGATAAAGGGAAACTTGTTATAATACCAATTACGGAACAAACAATTGATCTAAATTTGGGAATTCTACGAACAGATGGAAATCTTATGAAGTCATATTTAACAGAGAAGAAAAAAGAGAGAGCAAAATGAAACAAAGAGGAAAATATGTGATTGATTCTTTTTCAATTATCTCATATTGTGAAGGCATCAAAAATTCTGTTAAAGTTTCTGATATATTTAAATCTGCCCTAAATAATGAAATTGAAATTTATACGTCTGTAATTACTTATGGCGATATTTTAAGCTTAATACATAAACATGCTGATTCAGTTAAAGTTGCGCTCTTTATAAAAACATTTGAACAGTTGCCGATAAAGGTTATTAATATTACTAAAGAACAAGTTGAAGAAGCTGCAAAGTTAAAGGCAGAAAACAAACTTGGTTTTGCTGAATCATATACCGCGGCTTTAGCAATTAGTGAAAATGCTTGTTTGATAACTGGCGAGAAATTATTAGGTTCACTTAAAAATAAAATAGATATTCTTTTTATATAAAAATTATGAAAGTTTATTATGAACTATGATTATGATTTAATAGTAATTGGCACCGGCCCCGGAGGCGAAGGTGCTGCAATGAAAGCCGTGAAATCCGGGAAAAAAGTTGCCGTGTGTGATGAATATCTTTTAATCGGCGGCAGCTGTACTCATCGCGGTACAATCCCCAGTAAGGCGCTGCGTCATACCAGTGAGGTTATAATTGATTCCGGCAGCTCTGGAACTACTAATTATCAGACTATATTAAAGTCTGTTGCAAAAGTAGTCGATCAGCAGGTTAAACTGCGAAGGAATTTTTATGATAGAAACAATGTTGATATTCTTGATGGACGGGCAAGGTTCATCGATAAAAACACTATCGAAATAAAAATGTCTTCAGGAGGCAAAAAGAAATTTACTTCGGAGTATTTTGTGATTGCTACCGGCTCACGTCCATATCACCCGCCGGATATTGATTTTTCACATCCTAGAATTTTAGATAGTGATTCTGTTCTTGATATCAATGATAATCCGCAATCCATCATGATATATGGAGCCGGAGTAATTGGGTGCGAATACGCTTCTATATTTAGAGGTTTGCAGATTAAGGTTAACTTAATAAATACTCGCGATAAACTGCTCTCCTTCTTAGACTATGAAATTATAGACGCATTAGGATATCATCTTCGTACAAACGGTGTGGTAATTAGGAATAATGAAGAATATGAAAAGGTTGTTCCTGATGAAAAAGGTGTAACCATTTATTTGAAATCCAACAAAATTATTAGATGCGATTATTTATTCTGGGCTCAGGGCAGAACCGGAAATTCTGATAATATGGATATTGAACAACTCGGCATTGAAACTGATTTACGCGGATCAATTAAGATAAATAAGAGTCATCAGACAGTTGTTGAAAATATTTATGCGGTGGGCGATGTTGTAGGTTATCCTAATCTGGCAAGCGCATCATATGATCAGGGACGTTTTGCTGCAACACATATAGTTGATAAAAACTCTGACTATAAACTTGTTGAGCATATTCCAACTGGTATTTACACTCTACCGGAAATTAGCTCAGTAGGATTGACTGAGAGAGAACTCACAACGCAAAAAGTGCCTTACGAAGTTGGTTATTCTTACTTTAATCATTTAGCAAGAGCACAAATAACGGGGCGTACAACAGGAATGCTGAAAATAATATTCCATAGAGAAACTTTTGAAATTCTTGGTGTACACTGTTTTGGTTATGGTGCTTCAGAGATTATTCATATAGGACAAGCTGTAATGTCGCATAAAGATGAAGGTAATTCTCTTAACTATTTTATAAATACAACATTTAATTATCCAACTATGGCTGAAGCTTATAGAGTTGCCGCTCTTAACGGATTAAACAGGATTGCAGAATTAAATCCCTCAGTTTGAGGGATTTAATTTTTAAGTTCTTTAGATCAAATCTGCTCATCGATAATCATCATTTATACATCTTAGAAATGTGCGTTTATTAAAGGTAACACTTTAAAAGGTGCCGGATTATTTTTGGCGATATTAATTAGCCCAATCTGAATACCGTTTAAAACCTTAGCTACGTTGAACAATCCAATTGAGAAACCATTTTGTTCCGAATTTATCTTATTATAAACGCCAATTGCTACGCCCTTCATAAAATCAATATCATTCCAAATAACCGATGTAGTAATGCCAACAGCTTTAGCTGCTTCTATTTTATAACCCGCAAAATTAAAGAAACTTATAGTCTCAAAAGATTTTATCATTCCGGCAGTAATATTTATTCCCGTTATATTGGCATCTTCACTAAATATTGCGGCTCCGCCAATATTCAGTCCATTAATACCTTCGAGCCCGACTAATGCTAAACCGGAAATATTTATACCGGTCATTTCACCATTTGATACATTTGCTAACAGACTAAAGTTAAATCCCTTCATATTATTTTCCGAAACCATTGCTAATCCGGCAAAGTTAAGTCCAATTAAATTACTCTGACTTACTAAAGCCAGCGAGCCAAAATTTAATCCATATAAATCATTACCAACACAGGCAAGGCCGCCAATGTTAATCCCTTTCATTTTGTTTTCACTAACCAGAGCTAATCCGCCAAAATTAATCCCGCTAATTTCGCCACCCGATACTAATGCAAGGCCGCCAATGTTAATCCCTTTAATAGAACTTTCAGAAATACATCCCAGACCGGCAAAGTTAAAACCAGTCAGATTACCTTCAGCAATTAAACCTAATCCTGAAAATGAGATTCCGGATATATCCCCTTCTGAAATTACTCCTAAACCAGCTATGTTGATCCCGGCAATTTTTTCATGGGCAATAACACCGGCAACACCAAAATTAATTCCTCTTAAAACTGCGGCATTGGCAGCAATACCCAGAGAAACACCATTAATTATTCCTTCATAGTTTTTACCGGGTTTCCAAAGAGAAACATTAATACCGTTTATATTTTTAATATCACAATCGCTTAGATTAAATCTAATTCCGGTAAACTCTGATGAATTACCAAAACCGATACCATAATTTTTTAGGGGAATTCCAAATGAGGATTTATTGCATTTTGTAGAAAGTGAATCCTGAGCTGTAATACTTGAAATTGATAAAAAAGAAATAAAAATCATTAAAAACAGTTTTTTCATCGTTTTACCATATATGTTAGAATTTGGTATTAAGACGAATCTAGAAGCTAAATGGTTACAAAATTTTAGCTTAATAAATATTTTTTTACATCTTCAAAGTTTTTTGAAATCTTTATTGAATTCTTTTCTTTATGCAGACAAGAGTCTAATCTTTCCGGGATAATAATTTCTTTGCCAAGAACAGATTCTGCAACTTCTTTAAATTTTGCCGGATGTGCAGTTTCTAAAACAACTCCAATATAATTTGAAGGATCGTTATCTTCATAAAACTTTTTAAGCGCTAAATAACCTATTGCTCCATGCGGATCAATAGTATAATTAAAATTTTCAGATACTTCTTTAATAGCCAGCTTAGTTGTTTCGTCATTATATGTAGAAGAATCCACATCCACTTTAATAAGTTCTAAGTCATCATCATACAACTCAATAATCCTCGATAGATTACTGGGATTACCAACATCCATTGCATTAGACAATGTAGCAACTGATTTCCGGGGATTAAATTTACCCGATTCAATAAACTCAGTAAAAACATTATTCATATTGGTCGCGGAAATAAATTTAGAAACAGGCAGACCCATTTTTTTTGCAATCAGGCCAGCAGTTATATTACCAAGATTCCCGGATGGAACGGAAAAAACAATTTCTTTATTTAATTCTTTTAACTGCTTAAATGCCTCAGCATAATAAACCGACTGTGGAAGCAACCTAGCGATGTTTATTGAGTTTGCTGATGATAGGTACAGTTTGTTCTTTATGTCATTATCAAGAAATGCAGTTTTAACAATTTTCTGACAGTCATCAAATGTACCATCAATTTCCAAAGCTATAATATTATTTCCATAAGTTGTAAGCTGTTTTTCCTGATTGGAGCTTACTTTGCCGCTTGGATACAATATAAATACATTTATTCCTTCAACATTATAAAAGCCACTTGCAACCGCACTGCCTGTATCACCAGATGTAGCAACTAAAATATTTAGCTCCTTATCAAGATCTTTTGCAAAATAGCCCATTGTACGAGCCATAAATCTTGCGCCAAAATCTTTAAACGCTAATGTCGGACCATGAAATAATTCCAGTATTCCCAGGTTATCAGATAAGATTTTCACAGGCGATTCAAATGTAAAAGAACTCTTAACAATTTCGTGTAACTTATCTTCGGTTAAATCGTCACTTGTATATTTTGAAATAATTTCAAATGCAATTTCTGATAAGCTGTATTTATCTATATTTTCAATAAAAGTTTTATCAAAAGCCGGAATAGTTTCAGGCATAAACAGACCGCCGTCATCGGATAACCCTTTCATAACAGCTTCTCTGAATGTTACTCTCAACTCTTTATCATTTGTACTATAAAATTTCATATTAAATTACTCTCGGTCCTTTTTTGTTAATCTTAGAGATATAAACTGTTGATTCAACTTTCATAGCGTCTACAACCGATTTCATCGCATCACCAATCAGATTTGCCGTTTCTTCACGAATACTTAACGCAAAAATTGACGGTCCTGATCCTGAAATATTACAGCCTAAAGCACCGGCATTATTAGCGGCATTTTTTATTTCATAATAATTTGGAATTAAAGCTGCTCTAACCGGTTCTATAATAACATCGTTTAACGATCTGGAGATTAAATCATAATCCTTACGGTACAACCCAGATATTAACCCGCCTACATTGCCCCATTGAGTAATAGCTTTTTTAAGTTCAACTTCTTTTGGTAGCAATGCTCTCGCCTCAGAAGTTTTTATCTCAATTTCAGGATGTATTACTGTACAGTATAAATCGTCCGGTGTCGGAATCTCAATTATATCAACCGGATCATAACCTCTTATAAGTGTAAATCCGCCATATAAACAAGGTCCAACATTATCTGCATGAATTGCCTTGCTGGCAACCTCTTCACCTTTAAGCGCAAATTCTGTCAGTTCTTTTTTAGTGAGTTTTTTTTCAAGCAATTTATTTAACGCGAATACACCGGCAACAGCACTTGCCGCACTAGATCCAAGTCCGCTGCCTAAAGCCATTTTTTTATTTATTTCAACTTCAACGCCAAAACCTACATTCAGATATTCCAGCATTTTTATTAGTGCCATTCCTGCAGTGTTTTTTTCTGCTTCAAGCGGAAGTTTTCCGGCATCACCTGTGATTTTGGTTATTTTAACACCCTTCTTTTCAACAACCCTTAACACTAATTCATCACCGGGATAATCGATTGCAAAACCCATGATGTCAAATCCACAAGCTATATTTGATATTGTAGCCGGAGCAAATACTTTTATCTCTCGTCCTATCATACAATCCCTTCCAGAAAACCTTTTTCTTTTAACAGTTCCGCAATAAGAATAGTACCACCGGCAGCACCTCTGACAGTGTTGTGCGAAAGTACAACAAATTTATAATCGAACAAATTACATTCCCTAAGCCTTCCAACCGATACAGCCATTCCCTTTTCCAGATTACGTTGAATTTTTGGCTGAGGGAATCTGTCTTCTTCAAAATAATAAATAGGTTTCTTAGGAGCGTATGGAAGATTTAATTCTTGAGGTAACGATTTAAATTCTTCAAATGCTTTTATTATTTCTTCTCTACCTGCTTTAGTTTTAAGTTTAACCTGAACACATTCTAAATGTCCGTCAATAACACCAACTCTATTACACTGGGCACTTATATTAATTGATGTGTTTTTAATCTCGTTCCCTTCAACAGTACCAAGTATCTTTAATGGTTCAGATTCCATCTTTGGTTCTTCGCCGCCAATAAAAGGAATAACGTTATCAATAATATCCATGGATGATATTCCCGGATAACCGCCGCCGGATATAGCCTGAAGTGTTACAACATTCACACTTTCTAAACCAAATTTATCTTGAAGAGGTTTTAAAGCAAGTGTTAATCCAATAGTAGAACAATTTGGATTTGTTATAATAGCACCTTTACCAAACTTTTGTTTTTTAATTAGCTCTAAATGTTCATGATTTACTTCCGGAATTACTAAAGGTACATCTTTATCAAAACGATGATTTTTAGCATTTGAAACTACTATATATCCGGCTTTAGCAAAGTCCTCTTCTATTGCGCCTGCAAACTCAGCATCCATAGCGGAAAAAACTAACTTTGAACTTAAATTCGGCTTACACTCATTAACAATCATGTTGCCATATTTATTATCCAGGGGTGTTTGCATTATCCAGTTTGTAGCATCTTTATATTTTTTCCCCGCTGATCTTTCAGATGCTGCTAGTTCACTAATTTCAAACCACGGATGATTAGATAAAAGTTCTATGAATTTTTGTCCCACACTTCCTGTTGCACCTAAAACAGCAACTGGTATTTTTTCATTCTGCATATTAAACACCTTTAATAGTTTGATATTCTTAACACATCAGCAAAAACTCCTGTTGCAGTAAATCTGGCTCCGGCTCCGGCTCCTCTGATGATTAATGGTTTTTCAATATAATTTTTTGTTGTGAATGCAACTATGTTATCGTTACCCGATAAGTTATAAAACGGATGATCACTTTCAATTTCTTCAATCCCAACTTTAGCCACGCCATTTTCATATCTTGCTATGTAACAAAGTTTCTTGCCGGCTTTCTCAGCTTTATCAAGTTTATTTTGAAAATCTTCATCTGAGTTTTTTAAATTTTCAAAAAATTCATCAACTGATTTTGCCTTTCTGGCACCTGCAGGAATTAGATTCTCAATCTTAATATTCTTTAGTTCAAATTCTTTACCGGATTCTCTAATAAGAATTAATAACTTTCTTGCAAAATCAAGTCCGTTAAGATCATCCCGTGGATCAGGTTCTGTAAAGCCTTTCTCACGCGCGTCTTTTACAATTCCACTAAAGCTTCCGCCTTCCTGAATTGAGTTAAATATATAACTTAAGGTTCCGGAAAGAACACCTTCAATTTTAATAACTTCATCACCGTTTGCAATTAAATCGTTTAATGTACTAATAATAGGCAATGCAGCACCTACATTTGTTGAATACCTAAAATGAACATCATTATACTTGGCCGATGTACGCAGTTGTTTAAATTCTTTATAACTGCTGGAGTTTGCAATTTTATTTGGAGTAACTATCGATATATTCGCATTAAGTATATCATTATAAAACGGGATATATGTTTCGCTTGCTGTACAATCAATAAATATGGAATTTGGCATGTTTAATTCTTTTATAGTTTCAATATATTTTGCCGGATTTATCTTTGTCTTAGAGCCTAATAAATTTTTCTTCCAGCTCGCTAAATCAATTCCTGAAGTATCAAAAATCATTTTTTTGCTATTTGCTAATGAAACTAATTTAAAGTCAGAATTTAATTCTTCATTTAGATATTTTATTCTTTCATTTAATAATTCAAGAAACGAATTACCAACAAGCCCTGGTCCAACCATAAATAAATTAGTAGTTTTAACTTTCGATAAAAAGAGTGAATCGTGAAGAGTATTTAAAGCCTTTTCTAATTGACTTTTTAAAATTACAATAGACATATTTAGTTCGGAAGATCCCTGAGCAACAGCTTGAATGTTAATTCCATTCTGACCCAGTGAGTGAAAAACCTTGCCAAAAACACCGGTAGTATTTATCATATCATCACCAACAACAGCAATAACAGATAAATTATTTTGCAAAGTAACTTCTCTAATATCACCGTCACGCATTTCATATCTAAATTCATTCTCAATAGCTTTTTTAGCTTCTGTACCATGTTCAGGAAGAACTGCCAGACAGATACTATGTTCAGATGAACCCTGAGAAATCATTACGACACTAATACTTTTATTAGCAAGTGCACTTAATAATCTTGAAGCAATACCGGCAACACCAATCATTCCTCCGCCAGATATTTTTAATAATGTAATATCATCAATTGAAGAAATCCCTTTTATATTAAAAGAAACATTTTGCTGCCGTTCAAGAATCAAAGTACCTTTAAACGAAGGTTCGAATGTATTTCTTATTCTTATTCTTATTTTCTTTTTAAGTGCCGGAATCATTGTAGGAGGATGAATAACTTTTGCACCAAAGTGTGAAAGCTCCATCGCTTCTTCATAAGTAACAGCTTTAATTGAGAATGTATTTTTTACTTTTCTCGGGTCTGCGGTTAAGATACCGTTAACGTCAGTCCATATTTCAATTTCTTCAACATCAAGTGCCGATCCAAATATTGAAGCTGTATAATCGGAACCGCCGCGTCCCATTGTAGTTGTTACATTATCTTTATCCGATGAGATAAAGCCAGTTATAATCTGTGTTTTATCGTGGGTTTTGTAGTAGCTGTATATATTCTCATAAGTTACGTCAAAATCAACTTTAGCATTTCCAAAACTACTATCAGTTTTAATAAGCGTTCTAGCATCCAAATATTCTGTAGATAATCTTTTTGCATTCATCGCTTCAGATATAATTGAACAGGATAAAACCTCGCCAAAACTGGCAATATAATCTGATGATCTTTTTGATAACTCTCTAATTAAAAAGATTCCGTGTAATAATTCTCGAAGTTCTTTAAAACAATATTCAATTTTCAAATTGATTTTTTTTCTCTTGGAAACCGGAATCAGATTGTTAATAATTTCAAAATGTCTTTTTTCAAGTTCTGAAAGTTTGGTTAAATAAGTTTCGTCCCTATTTAATGCTAAATCACCTATTTCAAAAAGTGTATCTGTAACACCTTGAAATGCGGAAAATACTACAGAAATTTTCTCTTCGTTTTTTATATACTCTTTTAAAATTTCAATTACATTTTCAATACGCTTAAAATCTCCAACAGAAGAACCGCCAAACTTTAAAACTTTCATGCTACATTCCCATTTAAAATAAAAGTAACTGCAAAAATACCATTTTAACTTACTTTTTTCAAGGTATACATGCAGTTACTATAAATAATTATGAGTTTTATATCAACTCAGCCTAATTTACATCTATAATTTTTCACTAAGCAACTCTTTTCTCGGATTTGCAATTACCAACTTATTTACTAACATCCCTTTTTCAGCTATCACTAATGCGCCAGAATCAATGGCAGATGTTACGGCAGCAACATCACCGGTTAGTGTACAATATGCTTTTCCGCCCAAAGCCATTGCTAGTCTTACTTCAATCAATTTAATATTTGATGATTTTGCGGCAGCATCAGCACCTTCAATTAAAGACGCGACAGAAAATGCTTCAAGAATACCTAGTGCTTTTAATTCATCAACTTCATTTTGTCCTGATATAGCCGGGAAAATATCCGGGTGAACATTAGGTATAACAAATGTATCTATTACCGAACCTCTTACTATTTCTTCCGCGCTTGTTACCGCAGCCTGAACAGCGGCTACATCGCCACCAATCAGAACCATATATTTGCCGGAACAAATTGAACGGGACAATATAAGTTCAACCTCAGAAGTTTTTAACATTGTATCAGAAGCAAGCATTCCGGATGCTATACTTGAAAGTTCAATTAATCCAATTGAATTTTTATTTATCATAGATTTTCCTATTTCTCAATTATAATATAGTTCTCATTTATTTCTTTCACGGTACCGGAAATTGAAGCATGAACTTTTGCACTTAGTTTTCCCTCAACTGCATCAGCAATCAAATCAAATTCATTTACAATTGCTCCTACTTTAACGCAGGGTTCGGATGGCACTCCAATATGCTGATCCAATATTAGTTTAACTTTAGTTGGCGCAGGAGAACCGCTTGTAAAAGGAGTTTTAACATTGTACTGTGTTATATCAAGCTTTTTCATCAATTGTTTCATTGGTACTCTTCTGCCATCTTTAATTGGATGTACCTCAACTGGTTTTGTCTGTGTAAATTTAATATCTTTAGATTTCATCGATACTTTTGCCTGATCACATGCTTCCCGCGGATACAAATCTTCAGGACAAGAATACAATGAACATAATCCGCACGAGCAACAAAGTTCAGCATACTGGTTCCAGAAATCTTCGCCGGTTGTTGTAAACTCTAAAGAACGCATTACTTTATGAGGCTGAACATCGTATCCCAGAAGATATCTTGGGCAAAGTTCAGTGCAAAAGCTACATTGATCGCATGCAGACTTTCCAATTTTATTTTGGTTTTCCTGAGATCGGTTAAGACGTTTAATTAAGTAATGATCTTTGGGCAAAACTATAATGCCGGAGCAAGTTTTTGTAACCGGTTTATCCAGATCAAAAGATAAACTTCCCATTAAAATTCCACTTTCCATAATCGCGAAATCTTTTATTTTTAATCCACCGGCAAATTCTATAATCTCTCTATATGTAATACCAATCGGCACAAAAAACGTTGAAGGTTTTTTTACCATACCAGTAACAGTAACAAGTTTTTTTGTAACAGGAATACCTTTATTTGCGTTATAAACATTATAAAAGGTTTCAACATTATTCACTACACAATCAACATCTAACGGAATGCCTGCTGCTGGTATTAATCTTTTTGTGGCTTCATAAACCAATTCATATTCGTCTCCCGCCGGATAATAATCACCCAGCTCAAGAACTTCAATTGTTGAATTTGAAACTTTATCTCTTATGTTAGCAACAGCTTTAGAGTTTTTTGCTTTTAGACCAAACTTTGATTTAGAAGCACCTGTAGAAGAGATCATTAATTCCATACCGGAAATAATTTCTTCTCCAAAATTTTCCATTAACTCAACATCTTTGTGAATCAACGGTTCACATTCAGCACCATTAGCCAATATATATTCTACATTTGATTTAGCTTTAATATGTGTTGGAAAACCGCCGCCACCAGCACCTATTACGCCTGCATCAAATATTTTTTTTTCTAAGGACATTTATTTAACCTTTTTAATAATCACAATGGTTTTATCATCCTGATACTTGCTATCATCAGTCGAGAATTTTATAACATCATCCATAATTGCATATACAATCTCTTTTGGAGTTTTATCAATGTTTTTTAGAGTAACTTCCTCTAATCTCTTTTCACCATAAAACTCAAAATTATTATTTGCCGATTCAACAATTCCATCGGAGAAAATTACAAGTGTATCACCTTTTCTAAAATTAATACTATCCGTTTCATAAGCTGAATTTGGTGCCGGACCAAGTAAAGGACCGGTTGTATCAAGGTATTGAATTTCTTTAGTTTTGCTGCGTACAAATAATGGAGGATTATGCCCGCCATTTGCGAATAAAAATAATCCGCGGCTATCGTTAGAAATTTCACCATAAAACAATGTAGTAAATCTATCGTCACTAAAAATTTTATTTACAAGATTATTAAGTTTATACATCATTGGCGAAATTTTAATTTGGAAATTACAAGCCATACGCACAGCGCCGGAAATATACATAGCTTCGGCCGCGGCACTTAAGCCTTTAGAAGCCGCATCACCAACTACAATACCCAGTCTCGATTCATCTTCACCAATTCTTAAATAATCAAAGTAATCGCCGCCTAAAGTTTCAGCAGGCAAAGCAACTCCAAAAATTTCATAGTTATGAAAGTTTAATTGATGTTCCGGCAATATACTTTTCTGAAGCTGTTTTGCTTTATCAATATCGTCTATCAGATTTTTACGATGAGCGGTTGATTTTCTTGAGTGCAAACTTGAAGTTAAAAATGTAGCGACGATATTTAATGTATAACGTAAGCTGTCATCTATGTTTTCACTATTAACAGCCAATAGATATTCATAATATTTACTGCCATTAATTTTTAATTTATCTCCAATACCGGTGGCAAGGAACTTGTTTATTCCCTTCTCTCTTAATTTTTCATTTGTCTCTTCAGATAAAATTGTTCTTTTTTCTGTAACTTCTTTTAAAATTTCATTTTCTTCTACAAACAATTGAAAGTCATCATCAATCCTGGTGACATTATCAGTCTGAAAAAGTAATCTGTAACATTTATTAACAGTATCTAAACGCCATACTCTGCCGCCGATTATAGCATTGTTTTCGTTATTTATTATTAATTTAATAACATTCTGAAGCATCTCAACTTCATTGTTATAATGCTGTGTCTCTATAGTTTCAAGAGTTCTATATAATTTTTTCTGTTCCATTAATTAGTATAAAACTCCATTATTTTTCTAATTGTCCGCTTACTTACTTCATTAAATTCCTGATCTTTAAGAGTAAGCATTATACTGTTTTTTGTTGATCTGTAAATGCCGTTTTTAGAATAGCCGCCACCTTCAAAAACTCCTATTATATCGGAGTTACCTGCTGTATCAGTAGTTGGAACAGATACATTTTCATTTACTAAATCTTTCCATTTTTTTTCGAAGTTAACAAGAGTTGTAATGTTTTCTTCCCAGGGTTCAACATCTAAATTATAAAACTCGTTGTACGCGTTATCATAAAAATATTCATCAGCTAAACCAGCTAAACCATGCCCAAATTCATGAAGAAAAACTTTCTCGGCACTTTTATTATCAACTATACATACATTATAGAAATTATAAATACCGCCTCCGCCGTATTTATCGGAGTTTACTAATATGTAAATTTGATCGTACGGAGCATTAGAAGCAACATCTCTAAGAACTTTGTTTTCATCTGTCATTAAATATCTTTCACTATCAAAAGTATAATAGGAAGTACCTACCAAAGAGTTCTTCCAAACATTGTCTTTCGGAATATCAACACCGCTATCATTTGTGTAGGCATCAATTCCCCAAATATTAATCTTGTTTTTATAGCTGTCAAATGGCGAGTTGTTTAAAAGATATCCCGCAAAGCGTTCACATTCTTCATGAAACTTTTCAATCTCGTTTTTCGAAAATCCTTCTGGAATGAAAACTACATCGAGACATTTAGAAGCTTCTCCGCTATAATGGACTTTAAAATTTTGATAGCTGTTTGAATTCCCTTTCTTTATTAAATAACTTGAAGGATCAATCACGTATTCAAATTTTTTATGAAATATATTTTCACGGTCACGACTGAATAATTCCAACCTGCACGAATCTTTTGGATAAGGCATTACAACAGTTTCACTAAAAGACTGCACAACTGATTTACCTTTTGATGTAGTTATATATTCGTTAAATAATGAACAATATCCTTTTGAGAAAATAAGTTCGTTATTTTTTATGTTATACAATTTTGCATAACACTGTCCGTAGCCAAACTCATCTATTAAATTTGTTTTTGAACCGCTCCAAACAGGTTCCTCTCTAACTTCATCAAGAGAATAATATTCTGCATCAGCACTTCCGCTGTGTATGTAATCAACTCTTAATGATTTATCTTCAAAATAATCTTCAAACTTAATTTGAGCAAATAATGATGATGATATTAAAATAATTGCCAGCAAAGTATATTTCATTTATTACCTTCAATAATTAAGCTTGTATATTTCTTGATCCTGGTTTAATTGCTTCCAGTCCTTGTTTACATAAAGGGCATTCATCTTTTTCATAGGTTATAACTTCCATTTGAAGTGTGCTTGTCTGAGGAACACCAAATTTTACTTTACCATTACTTCTATCCACAATAATTCCGACACCAACTAATTCGGCACCGGCTTCTTTTACTAAATCAATAACTTCAAACACCGAACCGCCCGTTGTAACTACATCTTCACAGACTAAAACTTTTTCACCTTTTTCAAATTTAAAACCGCGTCTTAAAGTCATTTTGCCATCTTGTCTTTCCGCAAATATGAATTTCTTTTTCAATTGGCGGGCAACTTCTAATCCGACAACAATACCGCCAATAGCCGGAGAAATAACAGTGTCAATTTCAAAGTCCTTAAAATACTCAGAAATATCTTCACAAATTTGTTCTGTGTATTCAGGATACTGTAAAACCTGCGCACATTGAAAATATTGGTTGCTGTGTTTACCCGAAGTTAAAAGGAAATGTCCATTTAAAAGTGCGTTAGTTTTTTCAAAAATTTCAATGATATTTTTATCAGACATGTTTAATCCATAAATAATGTTTATAATAAATTTTATTAAATAATAAGTTAACGAAATGTAGAATATATTACAAAAAAGGGGATCCATTTAAATGAATCCCCAACTTTTTAAACTTCATAATTAAGAACTAATTTTCTTTATTATCTTTTGCCTCAGTTTCTTCATTTTTAACTTTTGTTTCAGAAATTCCTTCTTCTATAAGAAAATATAATTCTTCCGTTTGTTCCTTATGTTTTACCAGAATTGTATTTCCTTCCTTAAAATTACCCAGCAATAATTCTTCCGCTAACGGATCTTCAAGGTATTTCTGAATTGCTCTATTTAAAGGTCTGGCACCAAACTTAGGATCAAAGCCTTTTAAGGCAAGAAACTCTTTTGCAGACGCATCAAGCTTAATGTTCATCTTGTTTTCTTTAACATTGTTTATCAGATCTTTCATTTCAATATTTATAATCTGTTTTATGTCTTCTAGTTCAAGATTTCTAAATACAATTGTATCGTCAACTCTGTTTAAGAATTCCGGATTAAATAGTTTTTTTAGTGCGTCTTCAACCGTATGTTTAAGGTTCGTATATTTATCATCCGAATTCTCGCCGCCAAATCCAAATCCGCCTGTTGATTTAATATCTCTTGTACCAACGTTGGATGTCATAATAATAATTGTATTTTTGAAGTCGACTCTTCTTCCTAAACTATCAGTAAGAATTCCGTCATCAAGAACTTGTAAAAGTATATTAAATACATCGGGATGTGCTTTTTCAATTTCATCTAGAAGAACAACAGAATATGGTTTACGACGAACTTTTTCTGAAAGCTGTCCGCCTTCTTCATAACCAACATATCCCGGAGGTGCTCCAACAAGTCTTGAGACAGCATATTTCTCCATATACTCACTCATATCAATACGAATAAGCGCATCTTCCGTATCGAATAAATATCTCGCTAAAACTTTTGCTAATTCAGTTTTACCTACACCGGTAGGGCCTAAGAAAATGAAACTTCCAATTGGCTTTGTAGGACTCTTTAATCCGGCACGGGTTCTTCTAATAGCTTTTGTAAGCATGGTTACAGCTTCATCCTGACCAATAATTTTGGTTTTAAGAGCATCACCCATTTTCATGAGTTTATCAGATTCAGCTTGTATAACTCTTGTAACAGGAATCCCGGTCATCATAGAAACAACCTTACCAATATCATCCTCAGTTACGTCAAAAAATTCATCACGGGTTTTATTATCCCAATTTTGCTTAGCTTCTTCTAACTCAGCTTGTAGATTTCTCTCAGTATCACGAAGTTTTGCGGCTTTTTCATAGTCCTGCATTTTAACTACCGCAATTTTTTCTTTTTTGATATCAGCAACAGCTTCTTCAAGTTTTAATATTTCATCAGAAACTGAATAGTTTCCCATATGAACTCTTGAACCAGCTTCATCTAAAACATCAATAGCTTTGTCCGGTAAAAATCTATCAGTAATGTATCTATCGCTTAATTTTACAGATAACTCAATTGACTCTTTACTATACTTAACGTGATGATGTTCTTCATATTTAAATTTTATATTTTCAAGAATTTCTATAGTTTCTTTAAGTGTAGGAGGTTCAACCATTACTTTCTGAAATCTTCTGTCTAAAGCTCCATCAGTTTCAACAAACTTCCTATATTCATCTAAAGTAGTTGCTCCAATACATTGTATATCGCCTCGTGCTAATGCGGGTTTAAACATGTTTGATGCATCTAACGAGCCGGAAGCTCCGCCAGCACCAACTATTGTGTGCAGCTCATCAATAAACAAAATTACATCCTCTGCTTTTTCAAGTTCATTCATAAGAGCTTTCATTCTTTCTTCAAACTGCCCGCGATATTTTGTACCGGCAACTAATCCGGCAAGATCTAATGTAACAACTCTTTTATCCTGAAGAATTCTAGGAACTTTTCTTTCAATAATTCTAAGCGCAAGACCTTCTGCAATTGCAGTTTTACCAACACCAGGTTCACCTATTAATACAGGGTTGTTTTTCTTTCTACGACTTAAAACCTGTGCAACACGTTCAATTTCTTTTTCTCTTCCAATAACAGGATCTAGTTTATTTTCAATTGCCATCTTTGTTAAATCGCGACCGAAATTATCAAGAACCGGAGTTTTTGTTTTTTCTGCTTTTTTAGATGCCGCTGCTCCAGGTGATAAAGATTCAGATTTTTCTGATTCTTTACTCCCTAATATATTGTTTAACTCAGCCCTGGCATTATCATAAGTTATATTGAACTGATGTAATATTTGCGTAGCTATATTATCTTCATCTCTTAATAGAGATAATAAAATATGCTCAGTTCCAATTACATCGGATTTATATATCTTTGATTCAATTTGTGTAATCTTTAATACCTTTTCAGCCTGCTTAGTCAGAGGTATATTTCCTATAGTTAAAGTTCCGCCAGATGTCCTAACAGTTTCTTCAATGGCTTTTTTTAACTTAATTAAATCACATCCAAGATCGCGTAAAATCTTAACAGCAACACCGTGTCCTTCTCTTATTATACCAAGTAAAAGGTGTTCTGTACCAATGTAATCATGCCCAAGTCTTAATGCTTCTTCCCTGCTAAGTCTTATAACTTCTTGCACACGTTCCGAAAAATTGCCGTCCATATTATTTCCTAACTTCTATTTTATAAACTTTTAATACATAATTAATTTCAATATAAATATTGTTACCAAAGTAATCAAGGCGAGAAATATTTATTCAATAAAGTTGTGATGTGTATAACTAAATATAAATATTTTAATGTAAAATACTTATACAAGAATTATTTAATTGTAATAGTGGTTTTTAATTTATAGTTTTTCGGGACGACTTACCAAGAAATTTATTAAATTTTGTAAAAGGAGCTGTTATGGATGTATTTTCAGGATTATCCGTTTTTGTAATTCTAGGAATTGTAATACTAATTTTCTTTTTCTTGTATTTTGTACCAATAGGATTGTTTGTAACCGCATATTTCTCCGGTGTAAAAGTAAAGATAATGAAAGATCTGGTTGGAATGAGATTAAGAAAAATTCCTCCGTCAATAATTATTAGAAGCAAAATTACTGCTTCTAAAGCAGGCATTACTGTTGATACTTCTAAACTTGAAGCACATTATCTTGCTGGTGGTAATGTAATAAATGTAATACAGGCATTAATTTCTGCTAATAAAGCAAATTTAGAACTCTCTTTTGAAAAAGCTGCCGCAATTGATTTAGCCGGACGTGATGTTTATGAAGCTGTAAAAATGTCTGTTTTACCAAAAGTAATTACTACTCCTAAAATTGCCGCGGTTGCAAAAGATGGTATACAATTAAAAGCCGAAGCCAGAATTACAGTTAGAGCTAACTTGGAAAGATTGGTTGGTGGTGCTACTGAAGAAACAATATTAGCGAGAGTCGGTGAAGGTATTGTTTCTACAATTGGTTCGAGTGCTACATACAAAGGTGTACTTGAAAATCCGGATAGTATCTCAAAAGTTGTTTTAGCAAAAGGACTTGATGCCGGAACAGCTTTCGAAATTCTTTCAATTGATATTGCTGATGTTGATGTTGGCAGTAATATTGGAGCCGCTCTTCAAACTGATCAGGCAGAAGCTGATCTTAAAATTGCCAGAGCTAAAGCAGAAGAAAGACGAGCTAAAGCTTTTGCATTTGAACAGGAAATGAAAGCTGAAGTTGCAAAAATGCGTGCTAAAGTTGTTGAGGCAGAAGCTGAAATACCAAAAGCAATTTCTGATGCGTTTAGAGCCGGTAACTTAGGAATTATGGACTATTATAAACTTAAAAATATTGATGCTGATACACAGATGAGATCTTCTATAGCTGATACAGATGAATCTGGAGACGATAAAAATAATGGATAATATTTTTGAAATATTAATCTTAGGTTTGTTTATACTTTTTAATGTTTTTGCTTCATGGTTTCAGAAAAAGAAAAAAGAACAAGAAAGAGATTCACAAGAAGTTGAACAAATTGAATCAGAAGAAAAATTTGAAGAACCTGTAAAATCAATTGAAGAAATTCTTTTTGGAACCTCGAAAAAAAATGAGGTTCCAGCTCCTGACTATTCTGAATTTGAACAGACTAAAACTGCTTATTCGGATGAAAAAATGAAAAGAGCTGAAGATATTCTTAAAAGGCAAAAAGCCAAGGTTGAACAAATTAAAGAAGCTAAAAAAACATTTAGAAAAAAGAATAATTCATTAAAAGTAAAATTACATAATCCGGAAAACCTTAAGGATTATATTTTAATTACTGAGATATTAAATAAACCAAAGTATTTTGATTATTAATGGCAAAAAAATATACTCTTAAAAAAATTAATAAAGCGGGTTTCAAGCCTAAAATGGATGAAACCCGTTTTAGCATAAACTATCAGAATCAATTAAATGCGGCTCAATTTGAAGCTGTATCTTCCATTGAAGGCTCGTACCTTTTAATTGCCGGTGCAGGAACCGGAAAAACACGAACACTTGTTTATAGAGTAGCCCGTTTAATAGAACTGGGCTACGATCCTAAATCTATTTTGTTGTTAACTTTTACTAGAAAAGCATCTCGCGAAATGATGAATAGATCAGCTCTACTTTTAGATAACAGATGTTCAAAAATTAAAGGAGGTACTTTTCATTCGTTTGCAAACATTACTCTTAGAAAATACGCAAAGGCTGTTGGACTCGATTCAAACTTCACAATTTTAGATCAAAGTGATAGTGAAGATGTTATTAATTTAATTCGTTCACAACTGAATCTTGCAAAACTTAAAAAGAGATTTCCCAATAAAAAAACTATTTATAGAATTTTGAGTCTTCATGTAAATACAGAAGTTTCAATTGATAAACTTATTGAATCAGAATATCCGCATTTCTTA
This sequence comes from Melioribacteraceae bacterium, assembly GCA_016342755.1. Taxonomy (GTDB): domain Bacteria; phylum Bacteroidota; class Ignavibacteria; order Ignavibacteriales; family Melioribacteraceae; genus JAEINS01. The sequence goes on from JAEINS010000014.1 coordinate 44,619, forward strand.
GATTTTTCTGAACAGATAAATAAGATATTTAAAATTTATAAAGAATATAAACACAAAAACTTCTTATTGGATTATGATGGTTTGCTTCTCTATTTACGGGACTTCCTTTTGGATTTAAGTCCTGCTGCTAAAAATTTTCTATCAGAAATTAAATTCATTATGGTTGATGAATATCAGGATACAAATAAACTTCAGGCGGAAATAATTAAGGGACTAGCCCAAATTAATAAAAACGTAATGGTTGTTGGTGATGATTCACAATCAATTTATTCTTTTAGAGGAGCTGATTTCAAGAATATAATTGAGTTTCCAAATATCTTCCCAAATACAAAAATTATAAAACTTGAAGAAAACTACCGAAGTACCCAGCCAATTTTGGAAATGACAAATCAAATAATTGAAGCTGCAATTGAGAAATATCCTAAGGAATTATTTAGCCGGAAAATTGGCGGAGAGTTGCCGGCAATTGTAAGTACAAATAATGAGAACATGCAGAGTCAGTTTATTGTCGATAGAATCTTAGGTTTACGTGAAGAAGGTGTTTCATTAAATGATATATCGGTGTTATTCCGCTCATCATATTTTTCATTTGATTTAGAAATTGAATTGAACAAAGCAAATATTCCGTATGTGAAAATTGGCGGAATAAAATTTATAGAAACTGCTCATGTTAAGGATGTACTGGCATTCTTACGTATAGCTGCAAATCCAAAGGATGTTATTAGCTGGTATAGAGTTTTATTACTTCACGAAGGTATTGGTCCGGTAAAAGCTCAAAAAATATTAGAACAAATTATGTCGGGTGAATTAAGTGTAAAAATTCATCCAGAAAAAACACCGGCTAAAGATTTGAAATATAATTTATATGACTTGTTCGAAACTTTATATAAACTCCATAATAAAAAAGAGCTGCCTTCTGATTAAGCTGAAATAGCTTTACAATATTACCTCCCGATCTTTAGGGATAAATATGATGACCATAATAAACGGAAAAAAGATTTAGATATTTTTCAAAATATAACTGAGAATTATTCAACGTTAGATACACTTTTATCTGATATGGCTTTAGAACCGCCTACTGATAGCGTACATGATGTGTCTGAGGAAGATAAAGAAGATGAAGTGTTAACACTCTCAACCATACACTCCGCTAAAGGATTAGAATGGCATTCCGTATTTGTTATTCATGCAATGGAAGGGTTTTTTCCCTCAGCTCAATCAGTAGACAACATTGAGGCTTTAGAAGAAGAAAGACGTTTAATGTACGTAGCCTGTACACGCGCAAAACAAAATTTATTTATCACCTATCCAATGAATATATTTGATAGATACAGCGGAACTACTTTTTCTAAACCATCACGTTTTATTTCTAATCTTGGCGAAGAAATTGCTGAACAGTGGCTGCTGGAAGAAAATTGCTAAAACTTCCCTTTTAGCAAACCCCGTAAATCGCTTTTGGGAATTGTGGCATTCCCCTTCCATGTCCATAAATAAATATCTTCATTTCTCCATTTCAATTGTTTTAAAGTCATGGTTGGCAATAAATTTTCTTCACCTAACGCAAACTCTACTTCTAAGCGGCCTTTGTTTTTTATAATATCATTTTCCTTAGCCAGAGAACGCTTAATTGAAACATCTATCATCTCAAAACCAAATCCCTCTTTTGCCGTCCATGTATCTGGCAACGTAAATACAGGCGCAACATACGCGGTTATCATTGGGATGCCCATATTATGAGGGATTTTTATTTTTTCAAAATAGAGTTTAGAAAGCTGTTTATCAGCATCAAACCGGACAGAATCAATATTGATTAATATCTTATAAGTTTTTGAGTTCTCTTTATAGAAGTCTTCAATTTGTTTTAATTTCAATGCGTAAAACTTCTTTTCCAACTTATCTTTAAACTCTTCAACCCTTATTTTGTATTCATCGCTGCTCTCATAAGGATCACGTTTTATTACCTTTTTTGTATTCGACTGTTCATAAAGTTCTTTTGCTGAATCAACAAAGGCAACAAGTAAACTATCAAACTCAGGTTTTAAAATAAATTCTTGAGAGAATAAATTTATACTAGAAAATAATATTATAAATAAAAGATTTTTCATATCCTGAATATTTTTTTGTTAACACTCTATTATCGGTAACAACAACTTATTTATTTATGGCGCTCTGATAAGTTTTTAACAATTTCTGAAAAATCGATTTCTTTTTCAGCAAGTAAAACAAATAAATGAAAGATCAGATCAGACGTCTCATTTATTATCTCTTCCCTATCATTGTTTTTCGCAGCTATAACAGTTTCTACCGCTTCCTCACCTACTTTTTGTATTATACGGTTTTCACCTCGTTTAAACAGACTTGTAGTGTACGAGTTTTCTGGCAAAGAAATTTTTCTTTCTTTTATAAGATTGAATAATTTATTTAAGAAAGAAAGGTCTGAATATTTATCAATTCCAAAACATGAATATCTATCGAGATGACATGTATCTCCAACCGGATTGGCATTTATTAAAAGCGTATCATTGTCACAGTCAATTTTAACATCAACTACATTTAGAAAATTTCCGCTTGTTTCGCCTTTTGTCCAGAGTCTGTTTTTTGTTCTGCTAAAAAACGTAACTCTTTTTTCGTCCAGAGTTTTCTTAACAGCTTCTTCATTCATATAACCAAGCATTAATACCTGGTTTGTTGAATTATCAATTATTATAGCCGGTACTAATCCGTCTTGTTTTTCGAAATCTATCACTTTAACATCAATCATAATCTTACATTAATTCCTTTATTATTCAAATATTCTTTTAATTCGTTAATGGTCAATTCATTATAATGAAATAAACTTGCGGCTAAACATGCATCAACATTGGCATTATGAAAAGCATCATAGAAATCATCCATTGTACCGGCACCTCCAGAAGCTATTACCGGGATAGAAACCATATCTGTTAACTTTGACAAAAACTCTAAATCAAAACCAGATTTTGTACCGTCTTTATCCATCGATGTTAACAGTATTTCACCGGCTCCAAGTTCTTCCGCCTTTTTACACCAGCTAAATCCCTCAAGCTCTGTTTCTTCTGAACCGCCTTTTATAAATATTTTAAATTCATTTGAAACTCTTTTAACATCAATTGCCGCAACAATTGCCTGACTTCCAAATTGTTTTGATGCATTTGTTATTATTTCCGGGTTCTTAACAATCGAGGTATTTAACGATACTTTATCTGCACCAGATCTTAAAAGTGCTTCTATATCTTTTAATTCAGAGATTCCACCGCCAACAGTAAATGGAATTCTTATAACTTCCGCTACCTTTTCAACTAATTCTAATAAAGTTTTTCTTTTTTCAATTGAAGCAGTAATATCTAAAAACACTAATTCATCCGCACCTTCATGATAATACCTTTCCGCTAATTCAATAGCAGAGCCAGCATCACGCAGATTAACAAAATTAGTACCTTTTACAACTCGTCCTTCTTTAACATCCAGACACGGAATAATTCTTTTACTTACCAATTTTAATTAGCTCCTCTAAATTAATTCTATTCTCGTATATCGCTTTACCCACAATAACACCATAATAATTTTCTTCATTAGCTTTTTTAACATCAGCAATATTACTTATGCCGCCAGAAACTATAAAGTTTTTATTCGGGAATTTTAATTGAAGATCTTTATATAGGTTAAAACTTGGACCCTGTAACATTCCGTCTTTTGCTATATCTGTAACTAAATATGTTTCTAGATCAAGTGATGAACAAAACTCAATATGTTCACTAATTGATCTTCCAGAATCTTCAGTCCAGCCCTTAACAAATACGTTTTCATTATTTATATCAGCTGCAACTATAAACTTATCGGCACCAAACTCTGTAACCATTTTAGAAAATAATTCAGGCTCCTTTATTGATAGAGAACCAACAATAATCTTATCAACTCCAATAGATATAAGCTTCTCAGCATTTTCTAAATTTCTTACACCGCCGCCAAATTCAATTTTAAGATTAGTGTTTTTTTTAATTTCCTTAATACTCTCAATTATATTAATTTCTCCATTCTTTGATCCTAACAGATCAACTATATGAAGCCACTTAAAACCATGTGTATCGTATTTTACTGCCTGATCAATGGCAGAATTATTATAGACTGTTACATTATTATAATTACCTTTCTCCAGGCGTACAACTTTATTCTCAAGTATATCTATTGCTGGTAATACAATCATCTAACATCTCTCAATAAAATTTTTTAAAAGTTTAATGCCAACAACTCCGGATTTTTCCGGATGAAATTGCACACCATAAAAATTATCTTTTTCAATTGATGCAGCAAATTCAATGTCATGCAAGGTAGTTCCGGTAGTATGTTCACTTTTAGGGACGTAATATGAGTTAGCAAAGTAGAACTGTTCGTTATTATCAATATCTAAAAACAATTTACTCTCTTTAATTATGTCAACTTTATTCCATCCCATATGCGGCACATTTACATTCTTCTTATTAAATAGCTCTGTACTTTCCGGGAAAATACCTAAACACGCTACATCACCTTCTTTGGATTTCTCGCATAACATTTGCATGCCTAAACAAATGCCCAGCAAAGGTTTTTTAATGATTCTTAGAAGATTAAAAAGATTTGCAAAATGAAGTTGTTTAACTGCATAAGTAGCTTCACCAACTCCCGGGAAAATTATCTTATCCGCACTGGTTATATCAAGTTCTCTTTTGGTAATTTTATATTCAACATTAAGTTCGTTTAATGCATTGGCTACTGAAGCGGTATTTCCAGCTCCATAATCAATTAATGCAATCATAATAATCCTTTTGTGGTTGGTAATACTCCGTTATTCCTTTCATCCATTCTACATGCTTCATTTAATGACTTTGCAAACACTTTGAATAAAGCTTCAATTTTATGATGATCGTTTTTACCCTTTGCACGAAGGTATAAATTAGCGCCCATACCAAATGCGATTCCTCTAAAAAACTCTTCGGTCATTTCTGTGGGGAAATCGCCAACCTTCTCCCGACTGAAATTACATTTGAAATTTAGAAAGCTTCTGCCGCTTAAATCAATAGAACATTTTGCAACAGTTTCATCCATTGGAATACAAAAGCCATATCTCTGAATTCCTCTTTTATCTCCGATAGCTTCTTTAACTGCTTCTCCTAAAGTGATCCCGGCATCTTCAATTGTATGGTGTTCATCAACATGTAAATCGCCGTCAACTTTTAAAGTTAAATTTAGATTCGCGTGTTTAGATATCTGCTCTAACATATGATCAAAGAATCCGATTCCTGTGCTAATCTCAGATTCCCCTTTACCATCGATGTCTAAAGCTACATCTATTTTAGTTTCTTTTGTATTTCTGCTTTTCTTTGAGCTTCTTTTTATCTTAAGATTGTCTGCAGCTTCCTTAAGATTTAAAAAATCATCCGCTTTAATCTTAATTAAAGTCTCAATATTTGAATACTCACTGATTTCTATATCTTCATTTTTCAGCAATTTCAAAACACTAATATCAATAACAGATAAATCTTTAGTGTAAAACTGATCAGACATTTTTTTCAATTGAATAAGACCATCGACTAGATATTTTGACTTTTCACTATCTAATGAAAAATATTCGGCATCTATACAAAACCCTTTAATCATAGTACTTTCTCTAATTCTGATAACATAATTCTATTTTCTATTTCGGTGCCAATAGAAACACGAAGGCAATTTTCTAACTTTTCTTGCGAACTTCTATCACGGATAACAACACCTCTTTCGGCTAATGTTCTGTGAACTTCAGAAGCATTTTTACATTTAAACAAAATAAAATTAGAGTCACTTTTAAAAACTTTTTGAACCTTTTCTAACTCATTCAATTTCTTAAATACAAACTCCCGCTGAGTAATAATTTCATCCACAAATTTTTCTTTTGTTCTGAAATTATTTATTGATTCTACAACAGCTTTTTCCGTTAGTTTATTAATAGTGTACGGAGCCTTCACTTTTATTATTGTATTAATAACCTCTTTATCCGCCGCACAATAACCGCATCTAATTGCAGCTAATCCCCAAGCCTTAGAAAAAGTTCTTAACACAATTAAATTTCTTTGATTTAGAATTTCACTAATAACTGAATTCTCTTCATCAAAATCAATGTAAGCTTCATCAACAACAATAATGGCATTAGTTTTTTCACATAGTTCTAAAATACTTTTAGAACTTAAAGTATTTCCGGTCGGATTATTTGGAGAACACAAAAATACAATCTTCGTATTTTCACCAACTTTATTCATAATTGAATCAACCTCTATCTCAAATTGATCAGATAGAAAGGCTTCTCTAACTTCAACATTATTTATATCACAACAAACATGGTACATTCCGTACGTTGGCTGGACAATGACTGTATTATCAATTCCCGGATTACAAAATATTCTTATTATTAAATCGATCAGTTCATCTGAACCTACGCCAAAAACTAAATTCTCAATTGGTATGTTTATCAATGCACTTAATTTTCTTCGCATGTTTATTTGCAAAGGATCAGGATATCTGTTCAGTTCAAGATTATAATATTCAAATGTACTACCTAGAGTATTTTCATTGGCATCTAGTAAAACCCCCTCTGAATATGAGTCTCTGGCACATGTGTAAGGTTTTAGCCTTTTAATATTATCTCTAATTAAATTTTCAATTTTCATTTTCTAATCTCACTTTAACTGCATTTGCATGCGCGTCTAATTTTTCTACTTCAGCTAGTGTAATAACTGTATCAGCAATGTTCTTCAATCCATCTTTACTTAACTTTTGAAAAGTAATCGCCTTCATAAAAGAATCAACTGAAACACCGCTGTATGACTTGGCATATCCGTATGTAGGCAGAGAATGGTTAGTGCCGGAAGCATAATCACCAACTGATTCTGGCGAAAATTCACCAACAAAAACAGAACCGGCATTTATAACTTTTTCTGAATATGATTCGGCATTATTAATATTTAGAATTAAATGTTCCGGCGCGTATTTATTACTCAGCTCAAAAGCATCATCCAGTGAATTAACCTTTAGTATAAATGAGGATTTTAAAGATTCTGTAATGAAACTATTTCTTTCTAATTTATCAGATTGTTCCTCAACTTCTTTGCTAACATTAGCAGCTAAAACATCTGATGTTGTTAAAAGAATTACTTGTGAATCTACTCCGTGTTCTGCCTGTGACAAAAGATCCGAAGCAATGAATCTGGCATTTGCAGTTTCATCGGCTATAACCAGAACTTCACTTGGACCCGCCGGCATATCAATCGCACAACCGTCCGGATCAATACTTATAATTGACTTAGCACAAGTTACATATTGATTACCAGGTCCAAATATTTTATCAACTTTTTCAATTTTAGCAGTACCGTAAGACATAAGCCCAACTGCCTGAGCGCCACCTACTTTATATATTTCACTTATACCGCAAAGATTTGCAGCATACAAAACTTCATTTGAAATGACTTTCCCAACCGGGGAACATAATACAACTCTTTTACAACCGGCAATTTTTGCGGGTATACCTAACATTAAAACTGTTGATGGAAGTACGGCAGTTCCACCCGGAATATAAAGCCCTACATTTTCAATAGCACGAAATTCTCTTGAGCATTTAACTCCCGGCATTGTTTCAATAGAAAATGATTTGGGAATTTCTTTTTCGTGAAATTTATAAATATTCTGATAAGCAAGTTCCAAAGCATTCTTAGACGATTTTGAAATACTTTTAAGTGAATTATCAATCTCTATTTTGGAGACTAAAATATCATCGGTTTCAAGAGCATCAAATTTCTTTGCGTATTTGATAACTGAATCTAATCCTCCAAGCTTAATATCGTTAAGAATTGGATTAACAATTCCGCTTACTTTTATATTATCAATCGCTTGTCTTAGAAATAGTTTCTTCAATTCATCTTTCGATAAATCATTTAAATTAAATAGTTTCATAATTACACAATCATATTATCTATTGGCAGCAACAAAATCCCCGAAGCTCCATTTTCCTTAAGTAAAGTATTTATATCCCAAAAAGTATCATTTGGAATTACCGCATGAATAGCAACTAAATTATCATCAGCTAAAGGTAATACTGTTGGACTTTTTAAGGAAGGAATAATTTCCAGAATAGTTTTTAGGTTGTTTTTAGGAATATTCATCATTAAATATTTCGATTTTTTTGCCGTCAATGCAGAATCAATTCTACTGCAAAGTTCGTCAAGTATATTTGATTTTACAACATCATCACTAAGTTTTTTTGATTTAATTAATACCGCTTCAGAATTAAAAATGGGAAATGATTTTTTAAGTTTATTCATTTTCAAAGTATTTCCGGTTGAAACTATATCACAAATAAGATCCGCAATACCAAGTGAAGGAGCAATTTCAACAGAACCACTAAGCTGAATTATATCTGCCTTTACATTATTTTCATTCAAGAAATTACCAAGTATCTTTGGATATGAAGTTGCAATAATTTTCCCGTTTATTTCATCAACAGCATCAAGAGTTTTCCCTTCAGGAAAAGCCATCATTAACTTACATTTGCCAAAGCCTAGTTTTTTTACAACCTCAACATCTTTCTCTTTTTCGTAAATTACATTTTCGCCAACAATACCAATATCAGCAACTCCATCCTGAACATATTCAGGAATATCATCATCCCGTAAAAAAAGTAAATCCAAATTGAAGTTTTTAGTTGTTACTAAAAGTCTTTCAGCATAGTTCTCAATGTCAATTCCACATGATCTTAATAGATTTAAAGATTTCTCTGATAATCTTCCTTTTTTTTGTACAGCAAGTTTTAAATTATTTTTTTCCATTTTATCTCCATTGTATAATAAAAAACCCCAGCAGTTGCCGGGGTTTTTTATAAAAAATTATATACTATTCCAGCGCCGCATCTAAGGGATTTTATGATGAAAATGATGATGTACTCTATTTGCGGGAACTGCTATGTTATACATTTTGCGTTAAACCTAAATTGTTGAAGTCAAAAATAAATATTTAATTGTAAATATCAAATAAATTTATAATTTATAAATTATAATAACTTTTTTAGTTCTAGTTTTTTAGCCGGATCTGTAACTGCAGTAATTTTGGCTGCATAACTATCATTATTTTCAATATCTTCGTCTGTAACATAGTAAATATCTAATAATCCATCTGTCTTATAACCAGTTCTTAAATAGTTCATTTCACTTAAACAGAGACTCCAACCCTGAAACCAGTTTTCCAAAAGACCCATTTTAACACTCTTATCAACATGAACAATTAAATCAATATCACTTTTAGCAGTGGCACTGGCATTTTTTGTACTTCCAAAAACGTAAACTCCTTTCACCCCATATTTACGGCCGTCAAGTTCAGATGCCATCTTTTCAACCATTCCAACTCGCCATTTCCACTGATCATAATCATTTGCATCACTATTTATATTCTGGTAAATACTTATTTCTCTTCCATTGCCGCTACTATCTGTAGGAGGTAAAAGTAATCCAACAGCCTCATCTAGATCTGCGTTCAAGAGTATCTTAAGTATATTTCCGTTAGTAGCCGAAGGCACATCTATAACTTTAATTATATTTTCTAAGTCTTTGTATTCAGGTAATAATTCAGTGAAAATATTTTCAGTTACATCAAAAAATCTTTCATTAAAGAAAATCCCTTCGTCATCGGGATATAATGGAAGATATTGGATTGAAGCTTCTACCAAATCTTGAAAAAAATGAGTACCAAATGATAGATCAGGGATATAGTTCCCTTTTTTCTTAGCAATTTCTACAAGCATTGCTGTGTTATTTATATCGGAATAAGTAACACTAACACCAAGTTTTATATCGCCACGACTGCCCCATCTACCAGGCCCCATCAAAATAAATTGTCTTTTAGGAAGAATTTTATTTAGTCTGCCAACCGCTCGTCCAACACGCAGCATAGTTTCTTTCTCAGGAATTTCTGCATATGCTTGCGGCTCAACGTAAACTATATTGGTTATATCAGACATACGACCGTTGGAAATATATCTATTAGCTGTAAATAACATCTGATCTTCTGGAATATCCTTTGGAATAGGATCCGAAAGATTTACATCAAAATAACTTTGCGGTCTTGATTGGAGCAAGTATAAATCAGTACCATCATGTGCAAATTCTAAATCTACAGGTGTCTTCATTTTTTCCTGCAGAGTATTAATGATACTATATATTTTTTGAATGAAATTTGATTTATTGATAAGACCATCAAATGTTACAATAAATTCTCCACTTTCAAAATCAATATCATAACCCATAGGCTGCCTAATAATATTACCTTCCATAATGGAAATCATTTTTTCTACCATGGGGTATTCTTCTCCATATTTTTTAAGGAGATCGTCCATTTCAATAGTTTCAAAATCATTTGTTTCCAGATTAATTACATCAATCTTTCTAGGAGAATATCTATACTGCTCATTCACCGAAACATTTACTCTTAAGTTTGGTTGACCCAAAGCTACCAATATTGGGTAATCATCGCTTAATCTATCAACAGCTCTAGTACCTAAGCCCGGTACAATTCTTACAAGTCCGTCTTCACGCTTTATTCTTGACGACCATCTAAATTCATTATTACTGAATGCAACACCAGCAAATGCCGGACAGAAATAAGGGCCGATTTTTGACCCAACAACTTCTTGAATCATGATTCCCATTTCTTCATGGAAATCAATTAAACCACGTTCAGCTCTATATTCTATAGGGTCTGGTCCAAACGTAGAAGCATATACCTCGGCAATTGCATCAGTTAAAGCGTGAAGTCTTGTTTCTTTTGGACCCTGGTTTGCCAGAAATAAACTTTTATATTTACCAGAAAAAGCAGCTCCCATCTGATCTTCCATTAAACTTGAGCTTCTTACAATTAATGGTGTATCACCAAAATCATCTAATGCAACAGACAAACCTTTAACAAGATCGGGTGGAAATTGTGAGTTTTTGAAAAGCTGTATTATATGCGGATATTCTAAACGTACCTCATCAATATCTTTATATTTCTGCTCAATTGTTTCTTCCAGATCATTAAAATGCATAAAATGCATTAATGCATCTGAAGCAACATACCATGTTTTAGGAGTTTTGAAATCCTTAAGTAATTCACAATCTTCAGAGCTTTTTCGAAGAATATGTGAAGCTAGAAATAATCCGGCTGATTTACCACCAAGTTTACCATGACTTCCGGGAGGGAATATCATATTATCAATAAGGTGATAGAAATCTGTAAGTTTCACATAGTCTTTTGCTATCGATATATATTCCAACTGCTCAGTAAAAAACCTTCTTAGCAATGTTACTCTAAGACCCTTAACTGTGGCTGCCGAAAGTTTAAATTTTTCTGGTGCCAAATGATAATACTTTCTAATAGCATCACTAATATCAGATAATGAAGTATCCAGGCTTTCAACAGCTTTTACTAAGCCGCTTGCCTTTTCTTCCTTAACCCATTTTTGAATCTTGGCAAGAATCTGTTCATCCTTAATATTTTCATCCGCAAGATTTAAAATTGCATTTATATATTCGTCATAGGTATTAATCTTCCTTCGAATCATAGGTTTATTTTCATCAATAGGTATTTTACTGTCGCCAACCTTTAATTCAATTGTTTGCAAGGCTAAAAGCTTATCGGCACCCTCAACCTCTTTCCAGCAAAGATGATGAAGCAATTTCCTTAATATTGAGGCAAATAAATTTGGGTCTGTTTTGCGGAACATATCAAGTACAATCTTCCATTCGCCTCTATGATATAGTTCATTGCCACGTTTAACACTTTGCAGTTCTTCAAATACAGATTGAAGATTTCGATGATGAATAAAATGACTAATTCTATCTCCGACAGTTTTAATGAGCTTAATCTCCTCATCTAAAAACGGATTTGCATCACTTCCAGTTACACCCTTTTTATAATAGACACTTAGTTTGCCAATAGTTTTATCATCTTCATGAAGTTTTACAGTATAATGCCAGGGCGTTTCAATAAAATTTGGAGTAGTATAAACTTTGGTTTCTATAATTAGTTTTACTTCGCAAAAATTTGAGTACCTTAATCCGCTTGGCAAAGTATTAATTATAAAATTAAAAGCATTATCATCAGAAAAGTCTTCTCTGTTTAAACATTCTTCAATAGAATAAAGGCAACTCAATTCTTTGGTTTTATCTTGTAATTCGTTTATAATGCTTTCAAAAGGTTTATCAGAAGGTGTCATTGTTTACTCCATTAAGATCAAATAAAATGCATAACAATATAAAAAAAACTCCCCTAATAATACTACTAGAGGAGTTTTCTTTGAATCTATAATTCATTAAACCCAGCCGCGATCCCGACAAGCTTTTGCAACTCTGCTAATTGCAATTATATATGCGGCATCTCTCATATATTCTTTTCTTTTACGCGACAAATCACTTACAGCTTTAAACGCATGGGTCATTTTCGTATCAAGTTTTTCTAGTACTTCCTTTTTTTCCCAATAATAGTTCATGTTACACTGAACTTGCTCAAAGTAACTGCATGTAACACCACCAGCATTTGCTAAAAAGTCAGGGATCAAAAATATTCCTTTCTCTTTAATTACAGCATCTGCTTCAGGTGTAGTAGGACCGTTAGCACCTTCACCAATTAATTTAACCGAATCTTTAATGTTTTTAATTGTCTCACCATTAACCTGATTTTCAATAGCGCATGGTAATAAGATATCAACTTCTTGTTCAATCCACATATTAGCATCTAAAATTTCATAACCTAATTCTTCAGCTTTTGTTTTATTAATTCCGCCAAATTTATCAGTTACAGAACGAAGTTCAGCTAATTTGATTCCCTCATTTTTCTTAAATGTATAAGAAGTTTGATCATTTTGATCCCAACATGATACAGCAACAACTTTACCGCCATATTCGTTATATAGTTCAATAGCAAATTGTGCAACGTTGCCAAAACCCTGTACTGAAGCAGTTGTCTGCTTTATATCAATATTCATTTCTTTTAATGCTTCTCTAACAGTATAAATAAGACCATAACCAGTAGCTTCTGTTCTGCCTAATGAACCGCCCATTCCAACTGGTTTCCCAGTTATAAAACCCGGGTATTTAGCACCTTGTATAACTTCAAACTCATCCAGCATCCATAACATATGTTGTGCGCTTGTCATTACATCAGGAGCAGGAACATCATTTAAAGGGCCAACATTTTTTGCCATCTGACGAGCCCATCCTCTACAAATTTGTTCTTGCTCAGCCATACTTAAATTATGCGGGTCACAAATAACGCCACCTTTACCGCCACCCAGAGGTATATCAACAACTGCGCATTTCCAGGTCATCCACATTGCTAAGGCTCTTACAGTATCTTCAGTTTCCTGAGGATGGAATCTTATACCGCCTTTACTAGGACCTCTTGCATCATTATGCTGTACTCTAAATCCTCTAAAAACTTTATGTGTTCCGTCATCCATTCTAACCGGAATACTGAAATGAAATTCTCTAAGGGCATTCCTTAGTAAATCACTTGAACCTTCATCAAGGTTTAATTTTTTTGCAACTCCGTCAAATTGTGTTTGAGCCATCTTAAAAGGATTGAACTCTTTTGTTTCCATAACCATACCTCATATCAAGTAATATAGCCTATAGTCAGCTAGCAGTTAAATTGATAAATAATTATCAATTACAAAATTCATTTTCGTTAAAATATATAATAGAATTGTTATGTGCAATTATTTATAAATATAATTAAATCTTGCAAAAAGCCCATTATAATTGCTTTTAAGGTAGTTTTGTCATTTTCTTAAAAAAACTAAGGTATGTCTTATTTATTTGTTAAGTAAAGCTGCTTTTATAGTGATTTATTCTAAATATTTATTTTTATTTTTTCTTTAAAAAAACGGATATTATTTTGGATTTCTAGTGAAAAAAAAAGCTTTTCTAAGGATATAAAAATGTAAATTTTTAAGACTTTATAAAAATGAAAAATAAATTGAAAAGCTCCTTAAAACGTACTCCCAAAATCTATAGCAGATACGGTAATCCTGTTAAGATAATAATCTTTTTTTAGTTGCATAAAACATTTTTTTTACCGAAATTACTTGCTACAATTAGAGGAGTAGGTAATTCCCCTTTTCAATAACTACATATTCGAAGCTGCTTCTATTTCTGAAAAGGATTAAATTTATTAGGTTTTTGAATGGACTCAAAATATAACATTACTGAGAAAGATTTATTTGATTTTGTATTTGATCAGGAAAGATTAAGTAAATCTAAAATTGAGGTTATCAAAAATAACATTATGGAGTTTAAGGGTCGAATTAAATACTTTAATGACTTATTTGATAATCTTGATGAAATTGACGAAGAAAGTATTTTGAGAACATCGTTTATTGACAGGAATGATAAATCAGAGTTCATAATATCTTAACAAAACAGTTTTTAAAGATATTTTAGAATACTCTATCTTTAGTTTAATGATATTGTTTTTCTTATTAAATAGCTTAATCTGATGTTTAAGTTATTCTTCTATTCTATATATGAACTCTTTCAAAAGATTGGAAAAATGCCGTGAAAATTATTAATGAGTTGCTAAATAACATCATTTATAAGACATCCTATCCTTTTTTAGTTCTGGATGTTGAGAATAAAATTGTTGTTTTTCATAATCAGTACGCTCAGGCTATCTTTCCTATTACTATAAATTCTAATGAATTCCCCCCTATCTCGCAATATATAAATGATATTGATCTAACTAAAAACTTTAATAATAAGATTTTTAATATTATTGATAAAAATGGGAACAACTTAAAATGTATATGTAATTTTGAGTTGTTGGAAACAGAAAATTCAATGGGAGTATTTTCAATAGTAAACTATGAATTACCTTCTGGGAAATTTCCTGACACATACGATCAATTTTTGGATAATGAAGTAAAAAAAAGGACATCTGACTTAAGTAATATTAATCAGCGATTACAGGAAAGTGAAGAAAGATATAGATGTTTATTTGATGGTTCGAGTGAAGGCATATTAGTAGTAGATGATGAAACAAAGAATGTTAAATTTTCTAATTCAACATTCTTAAGAATACTTGCATATAAAAGACTTGATATAACTGATAAGAATTTATTAGAATTTTTCCCTGAATATGCTTCTGACTATGTCTCTATACAAATATGTAATGATAAGTTAGATAATAACAATGGTAATTACATACCTTCGGTTCCTTTTTTAAGAGGTGATCAGAGCATTGGATATGCTAATATCAGTTTTTCTACTATAACATTTGATAACGCGAAATCAATTATGTGCATTTTCACCGATATTACTATTCAGCTACAAAAAGAAAAAGCTCTTCTGCGTTTTAATAATGCTTTTAAAATGTCAACCGATGCAATAATTCTAACTGATAATATGGGGCACATTTCTGATCTTAATTATGCTGCATGCCAATTATTCAACCTCAACTCAATTGATTATGTTTTAGAGAAAAGAGTATCAGAAATTATACCCGGGGTAAATAAAACCGAACTTGGTAAATTAATAGGTGGTTCATTAGAATCAATTACCCATAATTTTTTTGAGTGGAATGTTGTAGATGAAAATGGAATAATAAAACCAATAGAACTATCAATTTCATCAATGTCCGATAATGAAAACAATATTGGCTTTATGATAATTGGCAGAGATATTTCGGATCGTAAAAAATATGAAAGGGAACTTGAAAAGTCTTTACAGGAAAAAGAACTTTTGTTGAAAGAAATACATCATCGTGTTAAAAACAATCTACAAGTTATTAGCAGTATACTAAGTTTGCAGTCCAGATATGTGCATGATGAAGCAGTTATTGATATGCTTGATGAAAGCCAGAACCGTGTGAAATCTATGTCAATAATTCATGAAAGTCTGTGTAATTCTGAAGATATTGCTCATATTGATATGAATAATTACATAGATAAATTAAACTCATATATGCAGCATTCATATCCACAGTTTAATACAAAAATTATAAAACAAATAACAAGCAATAATTCCACCTTAGATTTACAAAAAGCCACTTCATGTGGAATAATTATAAATGAATTAGTATCTAACAGTCTTAAATATGCATTTAATGAAGAAGATGAAAGTATAATTACAGTGAATTTTACTCGTGAAAAAAATGATTGTGTTTTAAGTATAAAAGATAATGGCAGGGGCTTGCCGCATGATATCGATTTTGAAAGGACAAAATCATTCGGGTTAAGGTTAGTAAGAATTTTAACAAATCAATTAAATGGTAAAGTTACAATCGTAAACAAAAATGGGACTGAGTTTCAAATTCAGTTTCCAGCAAATTAGGAGGGGCCTAATATGAACAGCACTCAGATAATGATTGTTGAAGATGAGCGAATTGTAGCAGAAGATATCCAGGAAACACTGGAGGAATTTGGCTACAATGTAGTCGGTATTGAGGATACTGGCGAAAATGCCGTTAACATGGCATCTAAGTTGAAACCGGATTTGATTCTGATGGACATTATGTTGAAAGGCGAAATGAATGGTATTCAGGCAGCTTTCAAGATAAATGACAATGAAGAAATTCCGATAATTTATTTAACAGCCTATACAGATAATAATACGGCTCAGGAAGCCATTAATACAAATCCATCAGGCTATTTAGTTAAACCTTTTAACAAAAGATCCCTTTACGCTAGTGTAGAGATTGCATTAAATAAGCTAAAGGAAAAAAGAAAAACTCAAGATACAAACGGAGGATTAGACGAAGAAAACCGTTACCATACGTCTATTAGTGATCATACAATAGAAGAAACCAGAAAACCAATTGCAACAACTTCAAAGAAGCAGGAGACACCTCACTTACTAAAAACGTTGAGAAAATATAATTTATCTTTAACGGATTTATTAGAAGGAATTAAGACTGAGCATATTAATCAGTTTGAACTTAATAAATTGATTGAATGTACTTTTAAACTAGCTGTTTTTAATGTTCGTAAAAACTCTAATAGAATATTTACTATTAACAAAAAGTGGGAATTATCTGTTGAAGATATTGCTATTGAGGCAATCTCTAATCTTTTTGTTAAAAATGAAAAAAGAGATATACTTAATATAAAATACTCTTTATTAAACTGGAATACTGAACTAACAAACGATTTAGATTCACTTTATTTTCTGCATAAAACTGTTAGTATAAGTGTTAATCAGTATATTAACAAACTTATTAAAGATACAGATCCATTTTTTGCCAGAGTATTAGATTCTGTTAATCATTTTATGAAAAAAAATAATTTCAAAAAAACAAATTATTTTGGCACTACTTATTTAATTGACGAATCTCTTTCTTCTATTTCAGGAACTCCGATTAATTCTGAAGAATTTCTAAATTTACCTATATCGTTTAATCAAGAGAAACCTCATATAGTATATAGAGTTTTTGATTATCTTGAAGCAAATACTGATTACTTCCCTGCTATTCCTTTAAATGCGTTAGTTAAAAGGATTATTCAGAACTATAAACATACTGAGTTGTCCCAGAGTCAGTTGGAGCCAAGCCCTATGGGTAAAATATGTGTTGATGATATTGTAAAAAAAGCTTTAAATCAGGTTTACAAGAAAATAGAAGACACATATAAGAAAAAGACTAAATTGAGTGATAGTGAAATAGCGGCAATAAATTATACTCTTAAAGACATTGCAAACGATCTTAAAGAAGGGCAATTAAACTGGGGTCTTTATAATTATTTAGAAATGCATATTACAGATCTTACGAAAGAAGATTATAAAAAGAATTACCAGAATATTATTGAGTATTTAGTGAAGAAACTAAAAACTTTTATTAAAGAACAAATTAATTAGTAATAAATTTAGATAATATATTTTGCAAATTACTGAAAAAGATTTATTCGATTTTATATTTCACAGGGCCACTTTAGAGTGGCCCAAAATTAAATTCATTTTAAATGATAAATTTTTATTAAACTATATACAGTTTTATAAAAACTTAAAAAAAGAACTGAATCTTCCAGAAATATCTAATGATGTAAAAATAAAATTATTTCAGAAGATACCTTCATATAAACTTGAAAGTCAATATATATTAACACCATTGCAAGGTAATGCAAATAAAAGAATAGATTATATTGATGATGAACTTCATCTAAATTTATATTCAAGTTCTAATAATGAATTTTTCGCAAAGGAATTTAGGGAAAAAGATGGTGCCAGATTATATCTTTTTTCAGTACATTTTTCTCAAATTCAGAATTTAGATGTAATTATGAAACCCTCGAATGACAAATTTCATTTGGTTAATAACTCGAAATCTCTGTATATCGAAAATTTTAATAGATTTGATCATTTGGAAGTAAAATTCAACTATTCACTATAGTCTAAATTTTATGTGTCATATTTAATATTTCTTCTTCACTCATATCATCAATTTCAGAAAGTAATAATTCAGAAAATTCTACGAGTGAATACATATTTCGTTGTACTCTGGCACTTTGTTTGTTTTTTGCAGACATATCCTTAAATATTGAATTTAGCAGCTTCAATATTAGATTTATTCTTTTTATTTCATCAATACTGTATCTATTATTTCTTCCAAAATGATTGCTTATATTATGGAAAATGCTTCTTAGATGTTTTAATTCATCTGTATTTAAAGCTGTTATTGAGAAATAATTCTGGTTTTCGCCATTAACTAAATACTCTACTGAAGTTTCTAATCGGATACTGTGCCCATCAATAGATAGAATTCTTATATTTAATTTTTTAGTTATTCCCCTGCTATGCTCTTGCGAAATAATATCATTAAATTTTGTTTTATCATCATTATGAATTAAATCATAAATGTTTGTATTTACTAAATGATTATTTTCAATTCCTGTCAGATTTGAAAAAGCTTCATTTGAAAATTTAATAACACCTTCCTTATCTATTATTAATAGCAGAACCTGATTCTCATTAAAAAGCTCGTTGAAATTTATCTTAATATATTTAAGATCAGGAATACTATTATTTACACTTTTAGCTAATTCCTCTTTTGTAATATTCTCTATTTTTTTATTAATATTTTCAATTATTTTTTTCTGATTAATTAGAGGCTGGTAACTCTCGTTAGAAATACGGTTACTCAGTTCATTACTGTCTGTAAAACGTTTTTTTGCAAGATGAATTGTTGTGATTAGTTCTTCTCCGCCGAATGGCTTTATTAAAAAAGCAAAAGGGTGAACTTTCTTCGCTTTTTTAAGTATATCATCATCACAATAATTGCCAATTAAAATAATAGGGATCTTGTTTTTAGCAAGAATTTTTTCAGCAACCTGAACACCATCCATCTTCCCTTTCAACACAACATCAATCAATCCAATCTCTGCCTGCAACAAGTATTCAGAATCAACTTCAGATAGTTCCTCAGAATTTACACTGATAACAGTATGACCTGCTTCTTCAAGATTTCTTTTAATATCATTAGCAAGATATACTTCATCTTCAATCAGTAAGATTTTTAATCTTTCCATTCAGTATCAATAAGCTCTATTAAGTTTTTGTTAAATATGACCAAGGTATATTTGGAATTGAGACTACTTCGGAAAGGTTTATAAGTAAAGTGTAACCATTCAAAAAAGTTACACTTTACTGAAAATACTAAATTTGAAGATTTTTAATTATGGATTTATTAAGCTGCCCAATCTCTCTAATCTGTCGTTTGTTCTTATATTCATTATAAAAATCGGGTTTATTATCCCTAATTGTTTCCATTAAATTATCCATTTCTTCTACTAATACACCGTCAGCTTTCTCAAATAAACTGCTTAGATTCCATCTTTTTACTACTCTTTCCTGATGGTCTGTTTCAGGAACTAATGAATTGGTTTTGAAATAATTGAGTCTGCTATTTAAATCAGTGATTTGTTTAGCAGTAATTCCATATTCCTTAAGCGATGATAAATTATCATTTGCTTTCTCAACTATGATATTGGTTTTGTTAATCAATTCAATATCACTCAATAAAGCTAATGATGAAATATTAATATTACATAAATCATAAAGATCGTTTAACCCATTTAATTTTGCAAAAACAGCCATACTCTGCCCAATATGCAATAATGTTTCAAGTAGATTATCTTCTGCTAATGCCAATTCAGATTTTTCACCATTTTTATAACTTGTCCAGTTAGTTTCTTCTGTTTTAATATCCTTAGTTATATGTTTTAGTTCCCACATAGGTTTTTCTAATGCAGGTAATGATGTTTTAAACTCCTTTCTGCTACTCATGAGCGATAAAACTGCTTCGTACATTGTAAGTTTGTTTTCCTCTGTGTGAGTCATGATTTCCTCCAATATTTAAAAAAGATATAGCTTTTCTAAAGAGAAAATATATTTTATTATAGATTTAGAATAGAACTCAAGCCATGATGAGTATATAAAAAAAGCTATTTAAATGAAAGGATATTCGTGAGGACAATTAATAAATTACACATATAGCTTATTTGAACATGAATAATCTGAAACATGATAATTTGAAATTACACTGCCGTAAGCATTAGCACCTATTTTTCTTCTTAAATTTTTATTACTTATTAATTGCAGCAATTTTGCAACCAGCTGCATTTTATTACCCTTTTCTACAAAAAATCCATTTTCATTATCTTTAATATATTGCTCTGTGTAAATACTTCTTGTAGTAATAACCGGAAGATTATGGCTCATAGCATTCATTATAGGCATACCTAAAGAATCATATAAATACGGCACACACATTATAGAGTTTTCGTTATAATACTTCTCAAACTCAATTGAATTATAATCATCTATTTCAATAGAATTTACAATGAAATTATTTGGTTTTGTTCCGGCAACTATTAACCTTGTATCATGATATATTTTTCTAATTTCCGTTAGTGCTTGTTCAAGAAAAAGACCTCCGCCAAGTATCCAGTTATCATGAATAAAAATAATATTTACAATTTCTTTGCAACACTCTTCTTTATAGTCAATAAATAATGGACGTAGATTAATTTTACTTTCAATCTCTTTAATATTTCTTCTTAATATAAAGTTATCCATCTTTCACTCTCTTAGTTTTAGATTGAATTTCTATTCTATTAATGTTCTTCTGAGCTTCAATAATAATATTTTGTTCGGTGTTCTCTATCAGCAGATTTTCAAAGAATCTTATCCATTTTTCTACACTAAACTCAATTGCTCTTCTAACCAATAAAATTGGATAATGAACTTTACTCATTTCATTTTTTATAGCTTCAGTAAGCCCCATAAAATCTTCACTCTTTAGAAGAGTTCCATATCTGCCATTGTCTAGTATGTTTTTATCGTAACCCGAACCTTCTAAGCTTATTACCGGCGTACCGCAGCCTAATACATGAACAATCTCCTCTGGGAATTTATTTTTATTAGTAACAGAGATATAAAGTGACGCATTAGAAATAAAAGAAAATGTGTTTTCGCTATCCTCCTGGAAATCGACATAATCGGATAAACCTAGTTTCTCAATAAGTTCTATTAAATGAAAAGACTCCGATTTATCTTTTTCATGACTGCCAATAATTATTAATCTTGTTTCCACCACTTTTAATAATTCATAAAGTGCAAGAATTATGGTCTTATAATCATTTTCTTTTGTTATATCACCTTTACTAACTAAAACCTGATATCCTTTGCCATACCATCTATGATCAATTTTCTTCTTATATTTTAATCCAACCGTTTTATCAATAAATGGAAGATTTAAACTTTCACACGATTTGTCATCCTCTTTTTTAGAAAATTTAATAACGTAGTTCCATCTGTTTGCAAATGATTTTAAGGCTTTTTTAATCTGAATATTTAGTCTGGGATGATTTGAAGTAATATCTTTAGAATCAAATGTAAAAATAATTGGCTTATGCTGTCTAAATTTTAATAGAACTAAAAGAGCTAAAGTAACAAGTTTTGAAGATGAAATCATGATATCATACTTTTTATTGTACATTTCATCTATTATTTTCTTAACAAACCGATTTATAGTTAATCTTTGATCATTAGAAATAACTTCAACTTCGTGTCCGTTTTGTAGAAATCCCGAGGCTAAATTATTCATAATTTTAAAAGAAACTTCATTTCGCTTATTTACTATTAGCAGAATATTATTTTTACTTGTTTTCATAAAGTCACTACATTAATTGTTCTTTATACCATTGAACATATTTTGCAATTCCGTCTTCTATAGGAGTTTTAGGATAGTAATTAAGAAGATTTTTTGCTTTTTCAATTTCAGCATACGTTTGTACAACATCACCCGGCTGACATTCTTTTTTAATTATATTTGCTTTCTTACCCAGATTTTCTTCAATTAAATTTACAAGCTCCATCAATTTTACTGTTCTAGAATTTCCTAAATTGAATATTTCATAACCCGAAACTTTTTCAACTCCGGCAACTAATCCCGTAACAATATCATCTATATAAGTATAATCACGTTTTGTTTCGCCATTACCAAAGAATAATGTTATTGGGATATCTTTTGCAATATTGTCAGTAAATTTAGCTATAGCCATCTCAGGTCTTTGTCTGGGACCAAAAACTGTAAAAAATCTAAATAAGTAAATATCAAAATCATACAAATGTGAATATGTATAACATATCAGTTCACCACTCTTTTTTGATGCGGCATAAGGCGAAACCGGGAAATCAACATTATCAGATTCTGAAAACGGCACTTTTTTGTTATTTCCATAGACAGATGATGATGATGCAAACAACAATTTCTTTACGTTAAACTTATTCATTACGTTCAATAACGTGATAGTACCATTTATATTAGTTTGAAAATAACTGTCCGGATCTTCAAGAGAAGGTCTAACACCAGCTTTAGCTGCCAAATGAATAACAACATCAATCTTATAATCCGTAAATATTTTAGATAAAAAGGCTTCATCTAAAATATTACCTTCACAAAACTTATAATTCAGATTTTCCTTTTGTTTACTAATATTAGATAACTTAATTTCTTTATCATAGAATGGATCAAAATTATCTATACTTATTACAAACTCACCATTTTGCAATAAATTATCAACAAGACTTGATCCTATAAAACCAGCACCACCTGTAACCAGAATAGTTCTCATATAATACCTTATAATCTCATTTAATTTTTAAATATACCAGGTCGGACTAATGCGATAGTTTCTTTAAAATATAATATATTTTCCGACCTGCTAATATAATAAACAATAAATACTTGCTTACTATTTTCCTCTGATACCATTCTTGTTTGATAAGATATTGGATTTAGGTTTATCTTCGGAAAGAGACTGAAATTATATTATTAGAGGACTGTAAGGTTTTAATTTAAAGATAAATGATTTAATTGCTTATCAATACAGCAAATTAAACTTTCTGAGGTGGAAGGTTTTTCGATAAAAGCATAATTATTTATATTATTTTTACTGCTAAATTTTGATCCTAATAAAACTTCAATTTCATCATATCTGTAGCTTGACATTAAAATAACAGGAATTTTACTATTAAATTCTTTTAACTTTTTAATAAATTCAAATCCATTGATTTTGGGCATATTTATATCTGTTAATATTAGATCAATATCTATATTTTTAGATTCAAATTCTAAGATTTTTTCAAATGCCTCTTCCCCGTCTTCAACAATTGTCGAATTATACCCGGCATCAGTTAGAATCATTTGGTAAGCAATTCTAATAAAATATTCATCATCTATAATTAATATATGTTTATCTTTTTTCATTGCCATAGATAGACATTTTTAGTGCCAAATATATCTTTGCTTTTTATCTAAAAAGCAGATTATCAAAAAATATTTGTAAACATATATTTACTCTCAAATTGTCGTGTAAATATTTATTTTCAAAACATTAGAATTTTTCTAAAATTCCGGTTTTTATTCTCTGACTTAATGCCTGTCTTGTAACACCTAAAATCTGAGCTGCAATAGTTTGATTGTTTTTTGATCGTTTTAAAGCTTCTCTAATCAATAAACTCTGCGCCTGCTTTAATGTTGGCAAATGATGATTTGAAAATTTTATAATTGCTTCTCCAATATCCTCGTTAATTGAAGTTTCATCAGAAATAATAAACTCTTTGTTTTTATTCATTGCGCGCTTAAATGAATCTAGCGAAAGAATTCTTGACTTATGAGTACTTACTGCGTCATAAACCATTGCCTGCATCTCTCTTATATTTCCCGGAAATGAATATGTAGAAAGCAGTGTTACAAGTTCCGGCGGAACAGACGGTTTCTTTTTATTTAATGTTTCTGATGCTTTTCCTAAAAAGAAATCAATTAAAACTGGAAGATCATCTAAACGTTCTCTTAGAGACGGAATATTTATCTGATGAACATTCAATCTGTAATATAAATCTTTTCTGAATTTTCCTTCTTTTTGCATCTGATAAAAATCAACGTTTGTAGCAACTATAATAACTGCGTCTGTATATTGTGGATCATCAGAACCGAGTGGATAATATTCTTGTTCCTGAAGCAGCCTTAAAAGTTTAACTTGAGAAGTAAGACTCAAATCACCTATTTCATCTAAAAATAATGTTCCGCCCGATGCTTTTTCAATTAATCCTTTTCTCTCAGTAAAAGCATTTGTAAAAGAACCTTTTTTATGTCCAAAAAGTGTATCAGCAAACATTTGATCATCAAGACCGGCAACATTTGTTGTAACAAAATTCCCTTTTCTTCCGCTTAAATTGTGTAATGCTCTGGCAACAAGATCTTTTCCTACACCAGTTTCTCCGGTAATTAAAATTGGTTCTGTTGTACGCGATATTGCTTCCATATAATTAAAAATATGTTTCATTTTATCATTATTTGTAATAATCTCACTAAAAGCTTCTGGATTCTCTAACTTCTCATTGAATATTCTTCTTCGCAACAGATCATTCTCTGCACGCAATTCTCTATATTCTATAGCTTTTTTAACCGAAGTTACTAACCGGCTTTCTTCTACAGGTTTAGCAATATAATCATAAGCACCTTTTTTCATGCACCTTATGGCTAACTCTAATTCATTGTTTCCAGTAATGATTATAATTGGCATATGAGGATATTCTTGAGCGGCCTTTTCTAAAATTTCTTCTCCAGTCATGTTGGGCATATTAAGGTCTAGTAAAAGAGCCTCAAACTCTCTATCTGCAAGCATTCCCATTACTTTTGTACTATCATTGCACGTAATAGTATTATTTATTCCTGCATCACCTAACGATAGATCATAACTATACAATAAATGTATTTCGTCATCTACCATTAATATGGGTTTACCTGGATATAAAGATTCTTCCATTTCAATACCTCTTTATTTATTCGGTTCTAATGGTATATTTATAATAGCTTTTGTTCCTACTCCAATTTCAGAGTCGAATTCTAAAGTACCATTGTGGTTCATAATAATTTTTTTTGATACTGATAAACCTAATCCGGTTCCTCCATAATCACGTTTTGTTGTGAAAAATGGATCTGTTATTTTTTTTATGTTCGATCTATCGATACCGCAACCTTCATCTTCAACAATAATTTCTACAAGTTTGCTTTCTTTATTATAATCAGTTTTAACAGTAATCGCTTTATTTTTATCTTTTAATGAATGACAACTATTCTGGATCAGATTTATTACTACCTGTTCAATTTGCTGATAATTACAATTAACAAATGGAATATCATCCTTTAATTCGAGCCTGAAGTTGTTTGTAGCTTTCTTAATTGTGTTATTTATAAGCATAATTGCCGCATTAATTATATCATTTATTTTTACTTCTTTAAAATTCTTCTCAGGATTATGTCTTGCAAAATCTTTTAACTCCTCAACAATTCTTTTAATTCTTCTTGCACCATCTTCAATTCCTTCTAATAAAATTGGGAATGATTCCCTTATTTTTGAAAATTTGAGTCTGTTTCCAATAAAAAAATCACCGTTAACTTCATAATGTTTATCTAGAATTGGAGCAACACTTTCCCATGTTTTTCTCATAATTGGAACATTAAGCATTATAAAATTATTCGGATTGTTTATTTCATGAGCTACACCGGAAACTAAAGTGCCAAGCGCAACCATTTTATCTGCCTGTATAAGCTGTTCCTGATGAATTTTTTCTCTCTCTCTGGCTTTCTTTTCTTCCGTTATATCATTTTTTATTGATATAAAAAAGTTTATCTCGTTTTTTGAATTAAAGACCGGAGTAATAACCTGAAATTCTGTATAACAACTTTCATCTTTTCGCCTATTTACAATTTCACCGGACCAAATTTCACCAGCTAATATTGTTTTCCACATATTTTCAAAGAACTCATTATCATGTTTACCCGAATTTAGGACGCTCGTTTTTTTATAAATCAAATCATCTTTAGAATAACCGGTGATTTTTGTAAATGCTGAATTTATCCAGACAATGGCACTGTCTTTATTAGTTATTACAATTCCATTGTCGCTTGCCTGTAAAGCTATATCCTGAAGCGCAAGATTCTCTTTATCCCTAATATTATCAGTTACATCTTTATCAAGTATTATGGAACCAGAAAAAACACCTTCTCTGTTTTCTAAAGGAAAGCTTTCCCTGTCAACAATAATTATAGAACCATCTTTTTTAACTATTTCAATTTCTTCCGATACAGTTTTTAATTCCCGCAATTTTTTCAAATTATCTAAAAAATATTGCTGTGAATCCGGACTAAGAATATCAGATATCATTCTGCCAGTTAAATCATCTTTTTTATATTGATATAAAAGCTCAGTTTTATCATTACATTTAAGAACAATTCCATTAGTATCTACAACAAATGCCGCATCCGCATAATTAAAAACAATTTCAAACTTATTAACTAAATCATTCTCATTTATTTTCTCTAAAATATTCATACTAACATATCATCACTTGTCGTAACATTATTGTAATTTAATTTCTTTATTTAAAGAAACATTTACACATTTGTAAAAAGACTGTTTATTTCCATACAGTGGATATATTGAGGTTTGTAAAGATTTCGGAATTTTTTTTGATTTTTTGTAAAGAAGAATTTAAAAAACGGGAATTTTTATAAGTTTTTGTAAAAAGTATCCGGATTTTCTATGCTTTTTTCAAATCCCACTTTTAAAAGATATTTTATATGAACCGGAATTTTAGATTTTGCAATAATTCTTTTAATACCATCCGATTTAAAATATTCCGACTCATTAGAAAAAACATATTGCGCGTTCTCTAAATCTCTATAGTCGGGAATAGCATAATCCAGAATTATCTGAATATCAGTTGCAGATTTTTTTTCGTATACAACAATTCCAACAGGCAAAAGATTTCTTAAAATAAATATATGTTTACGGGAATCAACTTCGGAATGTAAAAAATTGGGAAAGAACTTTAGAATATCGTTTTTATGAAATGAGAAAAACTTTTCTAAAAATTTATTATCCGATTTAACCGGCAGCAAACTAAAATAATCTTTCTGTTTGTACATTTGCAAAAGATAATAAATATCAACAACAGCAATAAATCCGTTAAGAATAAAAACCGGATAAGCTTCAACTAATAATCCGTAAATTGAAAATACTGAAGCACCAACCAGGTTAATCCATCTTAATCGTAAAATATTTTTCATCATAAGAGAAACCGCAACTAAAACAGATCCGCAATAACCAAAGACTTCTAGTAAATTAAATTCCATAAAACTACCTTAGTTTATTATTAACATTTCTTTGATATTAAATTTTTATATATCTTGAACATATAAAATACTATTAAATCATCTTTATTAAAAATGAAAAAAATTGGATTGGCTTTAGGAGCTGGCGGAGCACGCGGATTAGCGCAGATTGTAATTTTAGAAGCTTTTGAAGAACTTGGAATAAAACCCTCTATAATTTCCGGCACCAGTATTGGTGCAATTATCGGAGCATTATACGCTTCAGGCGTATCGCCGGAAGAAATGAAAACTATCGTGAAGGATGTAATTTTTACAAAGAATGTGAAATTCTGGGAATTGCATAAAAAAAATGACCTTTTGAAAATGATGAACTTTGTCGCACCTAATATTTCACCAGGCGGACTTATAAAAAGTGATAGATTTATGAATTTTCTGAGTGATTATATAAAAGTTTCTACATTGGAAAAATTGGATATTCCTTTAAAAGTTATAGCAACTGACTATTGGAATAAAAACGAAGTGGTTTTGGAAAGAGGAAATTTACTTCAATCAATAAAAGCAAGTTTTTCGCTGCCAGGGTTGTTTTCGCCGGTTGAGTTAAATAAGACTCTATTAATTGATGGCGGAATGGTGAATCCGCTTCCGTACGATGTTATAAAAAATGATTGTGATATTACAGTTGCAATTGATGTTTCCGCAAGTAAATCGAGAAAAGGCAACTCAATTCCTTCTTCTTATGAGATGCTTTTTTCAGCGTTTCAGATTATGCAAAATTCAATTGTTAATGAAAAGATAAAACGGGTTAAGCCTTCAATTCACATTAAAACAAATATAATGAATATTAGAGTTCACGAATTTATGAAAGTGGATTCAATTTTTGAGGAAGCAAAAGTTGCTAAAAAAAGATTAAAGAAAAAGTTAGCCGCTTTAATATCTTAATTGATTTTTTGTATTCAGCAAGCTGCGTATTTTTCTTATTTGTAATAACTTAGAGTTTTCTGTTAAAGTGACTTTTATTAGATTATTGGTCATTTAGAAAGCATTTAAATCTAAAAACTTATCTATTTAATTTCTTAATTCTTGTTCTAATTGAAGAAACTATTTCTTCTGAACTAAAGGGTTTTATAATATAATCATCTGCTCCCAGATTCATTCCAAATCTTACATCTTCCATGGAATTATTTGCAGATAAGAATATAAAAGCAAATTTAGAATTAATAGACTTTTTCTGTAATCCGGCTAATAAATCGTAACCGCTGCCTTCCGGCATTTTTATATCAGAAAGAACTACATCGGGAGCATGCTCTTTAAATAAACGGAATGCGTACTCAATTGAGGAAGATTCAAAAGTCTGATATCCTTCATCAATTAAAATCGCCGCAATTTCTTCGCGTACGGGTTCGTTATCTTCAACTATTAATATTTTTTTCATAACATAATTTTATTTTCAACAAAACTATGCATAATCAATAATATTTTTTATAAGATTAAGATAAGCGTGTTAATATTGAGATGAGAAACTAATTTAGAAGATTTCTTTCATTTTAGCGTAATAGCGCGAACTAACAACAATATCATCTTTAGAATGCTGCAAATAAGCCTTATAGGTATATTTAGTCCACTTTTCAATTTTTATTAGAAACTCTAAATTAATAATAGTAGAACGATGAATTCTGATAAATGAATTTGACGGTAAAATTCTTTCCCATGCCTTAAGCAGTTTCCTGGTTATAATTTTCTCATCATTATTTGTATGTATGTGCGAATAATCGCCAAAAGAAGTGATATAAACAATATTCTTAAATTTTACTATTTTAGGAGTTTTTCCGTCAGCAATAAAAATATAATCTTTTTTCTCTTCATTATTTGTTTTTTGCGTAACGTTTGAATTTACGAACTGACTCTTTTTCAATCTTGTTTCAATCGCGTTTATTAAATCATCCGATTTCACCGGTTTAGGAAGATAATCATCAGCACCCAATTCCATTCCCTTTCTTAAATCTTTGTATTCACCTTTTGCGGTTAAAAATATAAATGGAATTCTTGCAAACTCTTCATTTTCCATAATTTTTTCTAATACCTGATAACCATCCATTCCCGGCATCATAATATCGCACAAAATAAGATCAGGCATTATTTTTTCAATCAGTTTTAATGCTTCTTCTCCTTCACTTACCGCATAAACATCATATCCCTTTATAGCCAGAATATCTTTTATCGCAATTCGTATTTTATATTCATCTTCAATTAGGAGTATTTTTTTCATAATCTAATTAACCGGAATTTTAACAATAAATTTTGTGCCTTTATCTTCTTCACTAAAATATTCAATTTCTCCGTTATGCAATTCAACGGCTTTTTTTACAATTGATAAACCTAAACCATGACCCTGTACGTTTTTTATGTTGCCAGCTCTAAAAAATGGCTCAAATAAACTTTCCTGATCCTTTTTTGGTATACCAATACCATTATCGATAATTGTTACTATTATTTTAGTTTCTTTTTCTTCAATCCAAAAGTTTATTATACTTCCCTTGCCCGCATATTTAATTGCGTTTGAAAGTAAATTTGCAATAATTTTCCTAAGTAGTTTAATATCTAGTTTATACTTACGCTTTTTACAAGCATATTTATAATCAAGTATTTTAATTTCTTCGCCTGATAAAAAGAATTCCTGATATATGCCGTCACAAAATTTTTTGAAATCAAATTCTTCAGGATAAAAAACTAATTTACCGGAATCTACTTTTGTAACGGTTAAAACGTCCTCAATTAAGCCATTTAAGAAACTTACTGAATCTTTTATATTCTCGATATGTCTTTCACTTATCCTGCGATTTGGGTTTTCTAACAGCATTTCTAAAACTTCCGTTGAAGACAACACTGCCGTTAACGGAGTTCTAAACTCGTGTGAAGCTGTTGAAATAAATCTTGATTTAATTTCATTTAAATCAATTTCCCTTTCAAATGCCTTCTTAATCTCGGTTTCGGCTTCAAGTCTTTTTAACGCACTTGTAAGAATTGTTGTAAAAAGTTTTAGATGATTTATAATCTCTTCTTCCAGGATCATATTTTTTTTGAAAGTTTCGAAACATAAAAAGCCAAAAATAACTCCATTATATAAAAGAGGTAAAATCAGTTTAGAGGAATTAACATCTGAAATGTTTTTATTATTCAGATAAATGGAATTTACTTCTAACTCCTTACTATTTTGCTGTACATATTCTAAAGCAGTCTCAATAATTCTATTTTTTGCATTCTCATATTTTTCAGAACACCAAAACAATTCAGAATCTCCATCTTTAATTAGGTAAACAGCATCGGCTCCAATAAGTTCACCAATAATTTTAAGTGAAAAGTATATGTGATCATCTATTTGGGAAATTGGGAGACTTATAAAATTTTTCGCGAATATTAATATTTTAGATTCTAAGCTGATCTGTTCAGAAAGTTTTTTTTTAATTATTTTTTCTCCCGATATATTCTCTCCGACTAAATAAATCTTATCATTTTTAAATTTGACATTCCATTTGTACCATTTGCTTTCACCATCATAAATTTCGAAGATATTATCTTCTTTTATAGTTTTAAGTTTTTCAAAAAAGCTCAAATTTAACCCTATAGTCTGCAAATTTTTATTTGTATAATTTGTAATGGAATTATTTAGAAGCAGCTTAAAATTATCCGAATGGAATTCAATTTTGTACGATTTATCAAGAATTAGATAAATATTGTCAGATGCATTTACTAATTCGTTTATTTGTTCTAAGTTCATACCGGCTAAGATCTGTTAATCTAAGTTATTATTATCGTATTAAATCTGTTTTTTTTTAATATCATTTAACTTAGTTATTCTAAAGTCGTTATAAGTATTTTGTTTTTTGTGTACTCTAATTGCGGTTAATTTAACCTTTAACGCACTTTAAAGTTGTGCTGCTTTAAAAAACAAAAAACACACTTACAGTTTACATTGCAAGTGTGTTTTTTTACTAACTAAGGATAGGAGATCCTTTAATTATAAATATTTTATGTGATTACTATAAGGCAAAAAAGTTCGGTCTTAAAATTGCTTTTCTTTAATCTTATTTAGATGACAAAAATACTAAATGAATATTGGTTTTATGTGTCTTTCTAATATATTATAGGCTACGTTACTGCCTACTTCCTTTTTATATTTCAATAATAGATCTATATAGTCACTTCCATTTTCAGCCGCAATTTTATATGCTACATGAATTAGCTGCCTAAAATGAACGTTATAATCTTCACATCCTAAATTGTGTTCCAATGTTTTAGAAAACTTTTCACTCGTCCACAAGTTAACTTCAGAAACTGTCGGGAGTTTTGTCTCATCAATATCGATAACTGTTGAATATGGAGAAGTAAGTTCAAAAAACCTTTCTCTGGCACTAGAATAAACTTCTTGTGCAAACTTTAATCCGTCTCCGCCCTGCTGCGATAAACCTATTACTTCTTCAAGCCAGGTTGTTCCCGCTGTTTTAACATGTAAACCAATATCATGTTTTTTTATTAGTTTATTCATTATTGGATAAATATCAAATTTATCGCTTCCCGAATGAACACTTAATTTTAATCCATCAGGAAACCCAAATTCCGCAATTGCATATTTTAATACTAAAATATCTTCATCAAATTCTTTTTCAAATTTATTTAGATCTCCAACATAATTAACTCCTTTATTAAAACGTCCGTTAAATTTAGGAGCAATTGTGTTAACCGGAACACCTTCCATACTTAAACCAGAGAGAATAAAAAACATTTCAATCGGAGTCTGGGATTCTTCAGTTTCATCCATGGAAACTTCAATAACGTAACTATCATCTTTTTTATTTTCTTTAATAATTTTATACAGCTTTGAAGCATGTATTACAGCGGTCAAATATTTTTTAGCAATATTGCAAAGCATTTCTTCTGTAATATTATAAACTTCTTTTATACCGGGTATAACTAAGTTTCCAATATATTTAGAATTAAATTCAAGAAAGCTTTGTAATTCTGCATCTTCTATTGGAGCACCAATATAATCGGCAACATCAATTGTAAAAAAGTCACACGATCCAATAAACTGATCAATTATTTTAGCATTTACATGATCAGCATCAACAAAATATGAATAACTCCAGCCAAGCTTATTTACAGCTTTATCCACCGCAATCCTTGTATCCATTGGTTTACTGCCAATAGTTGTATGTTCGCGATATGACTTATTCCATACCGGAGTAATATCGCATCCAAATTTATTTTTTGCTTCTATAATAGCTTTTAACTGCGCTTCTGCCTGGCAATTAAACCTATCGCCCACTCCAAAGGAATACTTTCCTAACATATTATTCACTTCTCTCCATCTAATAAAATTTTCTTACTTTGGTCTGTACATATAATTGAGACTAAATTACTAATATGTATTGCTAAATTCAAACATCTATATTATTTCTTAGGTGTTAAATAATCAATAGTTGCACCAATGGATAAATCCATTGGTAACCAGGTTTGTCCGGTTGTAAGTTTTCCTAAAAGTATTGGTTTACCCGGTATTGGTTTTAAAGGGAATATAAAGGATCGGCAGTCTGCTGTGAAATTCTAATTTATCCGCCGTTTTGTTGGACAATCAAAACTGAAGTAGTGAAGGGTAATGAGTAAAGGAGTGTTCCAATTCTAACTCATCACCCATTACCGTTTACCCATCACTGTTTTACGTTCCAATTCTAACATAGTCTAATCAAAACGCAAGCTATTTATTTGTCTGTAATGGTTACAAATAGGTTCCAATTCTAACATAGTCTAATCAAAACTTAAAACAAGGAGAACGAAATGAGTGAATTTATAATTTTGTTCCAATTCTAACATAGTCTAATCAAAACTACAAAACGATTATGAGACAGAACAAACCGGCACAAGTTCCAATTCTAACATAGTCTAATCAAAACTGCTAAAGAAAAAGCAATTAAAAAAGAAATAGAAAGGTTCCAATTCTAACATAGTCTAATCAAAACAAGTTGATGAAAAGTTTGAAGAAGGTAGCGACAAGTTCCAATTCTAACATAGTCTAATCAAAACTGTATGGTAAATTCTTTATTGCTAATCTTCATAATGTTCCAATTCTAACATAGTCTAATCAAAACGATAAATTTATGCAATGTATCTATCCTTTGATTGATGCGTTCCAATTCTAACATAGTCTAATCAAAACCGACTGCGACTGCGGTTACAGCAACCGCAATAGGTTTATGTTCCAATTCTAACATAGTCTAATCAAAACAGCACGCGTTCCAAGTTGAAGGGCACAGAGGAATTTACGGGTTCCAATTCTAACATAGTCTAATCAAAACCAATGCTTAAAAGCGGGCAAATAACAAAAGCTAGTATAGTTCCAATTCTAACATAGTCTAATCAAAACTAGATAAAAAGACAAAAAGGAAAGCGTTATATAGTTCCAATTCTAACATAGTCTAATCAAAACTACCTGTTCTTAAACTATGGTTGGCACAATTAAACAATAAGTTCCAATTCTAACATAGTCTAATCAAAACAGTCCAAAACTAATCAAAATCGGGGTGTAAGTCAAGAAAACAGCTCAAAAACAAAGAATTGCCGGTCAGCTTTTTTTTCGTCATTTCAGAAGACAAAAACCCGTTTTTAGCCTAAAAACGAATACTAAGTGATAGAAACCCTGTTTTTTTTTGAGACCGGCAATATACTAATTTGAAAATAAATTAAATAAAGAAAGATATTTGGTTTTTCTCTAAACCAATAGTATTTTTCTTTAACAATTCCGGCATTCTAATAGAGTAAACTAAAACCGCGTCTTCATTTTTGTTTATAATACTCTTAATTTCTGCCGAAAAATCTCTAAATTGTACAGCGGTAAGTTCGCCTTCGAAAACAGATTTTTGAACCCAGAACAAATATTTCCGGCAAATTTTTAAAGCACGCGGTAATCTCTTAGGTTCTTTAATATCGTAAGTAACAATGTAAAACATAGTTTTTTTTACCATTTTATTCTAAAAGCCTTATATTTTTCAGTACCTTCAAAATGCTTTATAAGCTTTAAGCATTCTTCCCTAATTATACGTTTATAACTAAGTTTATTGTATAATCCGTCTACCGTAATTTTTGTAAATAACTTATCTTCTATTTCCCGAGAATATATTTGTTTTGCTTTTTTATTTATTCTGCAAAATCCATTTCTGGCAATGAACTGTTTTTCGGATAAAATATGTTTATTTATAAGTTTAAAAATTACTCTGTCTATTATAATAGGTTTAAAAATATCGGCTAAATCGTAAGTTAATGATAATTTATTGTCGCCGGGTTCATGAATAAATCCAATTTCGGGGTATATGCGGGTATTGTAAATTTCATTTAATATTGTTCCGTAAATAATCATGTTGCCATAAGAAATAAGCGCGTTAACCATATTATCGGGCGGATTTTTAACACGTTTAAAAAAATTGACAGGATAAGAAAATATTTGCTGCCAGCATCTGTAATAAATTTTTCTTACTTGTCCTTCAAATCCCATAATTTGCCCAACAGTTTCGGCACCGGCAATTTCGGCTTCAAATTCTTCTATATGTTCAATATAATCGTGTAAATAGTTTCCCCTGGACTGGTAATATTTTAAGTTTGCCAGCATATTGTTAACCGATGCCGATATAATTTGTTTTGCCAGGTAAAGTCTTTTTTCATAATTATTGTAATTTTCAATTTGTTTAACTAAAACTGATCCTGAAAAAGTTTGTTCAGCAGGAAAAAAAGAACCGGCATAAGAGCCTTTTAGAGAAAAACAATGTAAAGGTATGCGGTTTTGAGATAAGAAATATAGGAACCGCGAGTTAAAACTGATTGTGCCCACAGCAAAAACTGAATCGACAGCTTCAACGGGTATATATTTCTTATCTCCGGAAGGTATTAAGTTTTTGTTATCAAGTAAATACTCTTCAGTTAGTATTTCCATATCATCTTCAGAATCTTCACTTACAACACTTTCAAAAAAGAGGGTGTTTTGTTTGCGTTTAAGATTAGTATCAGAAAATATGTAAAGGTTTTGTTTCATTGTGTTTAACTCCGTAAGCAATTTTTATTACGGAAGTTAATTTACGGATGAGATTTTGGTAAAATGAAAAAGAAACATTTTGGGAATGTTTCTAAAAAAAATTAAAGAGATTATTCGTAGTTTATACCAATCTTGTTTTTAGCGGTTTTAATTGAATAATGAGAATTACCCCATATTTTCTGGCTTTGGATAATAAAATTAGCGGCAGAATCAGATTCAGTAAATAAAGTTTTAAGTTTATCGTTTATTTTTGTTCTTTTAGATCGGAAATATTCTGGTGCTAATTCGGAATTTGAC
The DNA here is from genome assembly GCA_016342755.1 of Melioribacteraceae bacterium. Taxonomy (GTDB): domain Bacteria; phylum Bacteroidota; class Ignavibacteria; order Ignavibacteriales; family Melioribacteraceae; genus JAEINS01. The sequence goes on from JAEINS010000014.1 coordinate 80,707, forward strand.
CAGTGATTTTTATCTTTGAGATCGAAAAAACAATTATATTTTGTAATTAAAATCTGTTTAAGTTCGGAAGCAAATTTATTTTCAGTTATTTCTAAAATTGAATAGCCGCAGCCTTTTGCTATTAGTTGTTCAGCAAATTTTAGATACAGTACAATTTCAAACGGTTCAAAGAAAACGCTGTTATTTCCGTAAGCTACCGTTTTATCGGCAAGATTAATAATTAGTTTTTTATTATCTGTTAAAAATAGAAGTCTCTCCTGAGCTTCATCAACAAGATCTGTATAAACAGCATTATTACTAAGTTCTTCTGTATTAAGAGATCTAAGCCGTACAAATGGTATTTCCGAAATAGTTAAAGCTTTTTTTTCATCATTAGTTTCGGGGAAAAATTTAGAAAACTCATATTTCTCGTCAGTTATAACATGATACAGCTTATCATTGCTTCTGGCAAATAAAGATAAAACAAGGGCAAAATGCGCAGTCATTGATTTTCTGCCGCCAGAAAGAACACAGTGCAAACTTGTATCTTTTAAAGAAGTTTTAGCCTTAATAAGATTTGCGAGTATGTTTGGAAACAGCCGGTTTTCAGAGTCTGTTCTAATATCGTTTAACCTTACTGATTCTTCTTCGGCAATAATTATATGTTCTTCAGTTTCCGCAAATACGGGAATAGTTAGTTTATACAAATAACACAGTCGTTCAATTTCAGTTTTTAACGATCTTGAAGGTGTACTTTTAGCTTTATCGTTACCTAAAATAACCTCTTTACCACGTTGTGTTGTTACAATAAAAATTTCATCTATTGTAATATCATATTTATAATAGATTTCATAAAGAGCTTCTGTTACAACCTGGGGAGTTAAACCAGATATTGCAATTAAAATGTTTTTCATTCTTAATACTCTCTAAATCTTACAAAGTTAAATTGTACAAACTTGCCTTCTTCGGTAATTAACGCATTTCTATTTGAAGTTGATGAAATTACTTTTATGTTGTTTTTTTTTAGTTTGTTTGTTAATGAAAAAACAAATGTATGTTCCCCCATTAAGTGTACAGCGTTATGTACATCTTTTGTTAACTGTAATTTATTTAAACAAGTTTGTAAGTAATCTTCGGCAAGTTTATCTATGTAATCTCTATCAGCATAAGGATCTACTGAAGGAAAGAATATATCCAATATTTCCCCGTACTTATTTACCGCCTCTGTTTTTTGATAAACAGACCATGATGATTTGGGGTGATTTGAGAGGTTTAGAAGCATTAAAATTTCTCTATAATTTCGCTTATTATAGTTTCAGTCTGTTCAATTATTTTTTTCGAATTTTGAGGATGCGCATTCATACCGGCATGATTTAAATCATTACGGACTAGAACTATTTTTTGCCATATTTTTCCGTACTCCCCTTTTCTTCCAGTAATACTAATATCATTTTTTAATAGTTGTAAGATTGAACTAAGGTCTTTCGAAGCGGCTTCTCTCTTTTTTACTTCGGTTAAATTATATTTATCTTGTTTAAGTACTTCAATCATATACTTGCTAGTTATATATTCCCTAGCCAGAGTAAATGCTTTCTGATATTTGTTTGTTTCTGCATACCAATGTAATATCGATTTTTGCGCTTCAAATCCTTTGGATGTAAAAAGATTTTTATCGGCTGATGAAATACTTGAAAATTTATTCACAATTTTTTCTAAAAGAGCCTTAAATGGTTTAGCCTCAATGTGATGTTCCAAATCTTCTAACAAATCTTTCAATCTGTTTTGAAAACTAACTGTTGTTTTAAATACTTCATTTATTCTAATAGTTTCAAACGCATCGGTTAAATCATCAAGATCTTTCCCGGCTCCATGTAATTGTTTAGCCGGAGTACCGGTTTTTTTTAGACGGCTGTTTTTATGTATAGAGGTTAATAGTGTCTTAAAATACTTCATATTTCCGTTTTCAGTAAACTCTCTTACTGCATCTGACCAGTCCAGCAAATCGACAAATGATTTTAATTCAAAAACCGGAGTAATGTTTTCTTCATTTTTAGCTTCAAAAGCACCATACATAATATTATTTATTTTTATTTTTTTTAATACCTTCAAATATTGTAAAAGAACAATAACTAAAAACGGTTGTGATCTAAAACCATGAGTAATATCAAAAATCACTTCATCATTTTCCTTAATAACATTAGTAATTTTATCAAATATTATCCAAAACTCATCTTCAGATTTACCATCCGGTATTAATATTTCTTCAAATTCACAAAGCTCTTTCAATTCTTTGCAATGAACTTCTTTGGCTTTTTCTGTCATTATTACAAATAGTTTTTCCGGTTTAACAAATTCTTTAAAAGCGAATGGAAAGTGATTTGTTTCTACTATATTTTCGCCATATTTATAGTTAGTGACAGAGTAATTACCTGTGCCCAGAAATGATAAAGCTATCAAAATTCACCTCAAATTTTAATCATAATGAAACCTGCATTTAGCAATCCAGATTTCATCATTATTAATTTTATAAATTAGTCTGTGTTCCTGATCAATTCTTCTTGACCAGTATCCGTGATATTTATGTTTAAGAAGTTCAGGTCTGCCTAATCCGGTAAACGGATTTCTGGAAATGTCTTTTAGAAGTTCGTTTATTCTTTTAAGCATTTTCTTATCTGTCTTCTGGCAGTAAAGGTAGTCATCCCAGGATTCATCAACAAAAACATACTTCATTCTTCAATCAATTCTTTTGAAAATGAGCTGCCGTTTTTAAATTTACTAATAGCAGAATCTAATCTTTGTTCATTTTTTTTTGATGATAATTCATAATTGGTAGCCTGCAGCGAATTATATTCAGAAAGCGACATTACCACAACCCCACTGTCTTTACCCCGGTTTATAATTAAGGTTTCAAAATTTTCATCTATATCATCAAAATATCTTTTTATGTTTTTCCTAAATTCGGAAATTGTTGTGGTTAACATTACGACCTCTTTTTGTACAAATGTATGTACAAAGCAGTTTAATTGCAATGTAAAAATGTTAAACTGTAAATTTACATCTTAAAGTAAACGCAATTCCGTTATGAACAATGTTAGGTTTATAGTCCGAAATTCTATCTGCGGCTCTTCCATAAAATTCTTTTTTATAATTTGTAATAAAGCAGCTACCTGGCCTCATTAACAATAGCGGCTTCTTAAATGGATTAGCCGATAAGGCTGATTCTTCACCTAGTTTACCATATTTAACATTTATTTCGTAGTGCGCATCTTCAATAGAATCATCATTTGAAGGCAGATAGTGGCTTAATGAAAGAAATCCGTCTGACTCATCTGGTTCTTGAAACTCATTATATTCTTCAATACTGCCAATAACTTCGAACTGACCAAATCCTGATGATTTCTTTTTACCGTATCCAATTTCAAAAACACTTATTAATATATCTTCGCATTTAAATTCTGAAAACCTTTGTTCATCCAAAATTTTTATAAAAAGAACCGAACGAAATTTTTCATCAAGGTATTTGGCATTTATTGTAAAAAGCTTACCATCGCTACTTGTAAAAGTATTTCTGTCAATTCCAACATTTACTCTTAAATCATGTTTATATTGGGGAGTTTCTACCTTTGCTAAAAAATTGGTTCCTTCATATTTGGCAATATTGCCCTGCAGAAACGCATTTAAAGATTGAAGAGAAATATACTTTACTGACTTAGCTTCTTTCCGGGCAAGAAAACTTTTTAATCTTTCCTTTTTATTTTTACAATTTGCCTTATACGGTGTCTGCTTTAATGGATAAGGAAAAAATATATCATCTTTGTTTTGCAGCAATCCATCCGATATAGTGAAGATTGGATTTCCGTTTTTGAAAAACTTCAAAAATTCAATTAACTTTTCTTCACCATGAAATTCCTTAAATCTCCATGCAAAATGACCAAATATTGTATCCGACTGAAGATCAGTTAATACACCCGATTTAAGCTTTAATGTAAGTTTTTTTATTGTAGTCATAGTTATATTTCTTCTATTTGTAATTTACACCATCCAATTTGCAATACTTCATTTTCATCGGAAAACATAAACGATGTATGGGCAGGTTCTAATTTTCCCTTTCTAGCACGATTAGGACTTTTACTTTTAAACAATGGAACTTTACCTTTTTCAATTTTAAACCAGCTTCCACCACCAAATCCTATGTTAACTAAATACTCTTGATCAGCTAATTGTGTGTATTTAATTAGTTCTAAAGCTTCATAAAGCTTGTCAGCACCATTTATTCTGTCCTTACCATTTCTAAAACCCGATATATTTTTAAGTGCTAATTCAATTTGCTCAGTAGAATATTTTTTTAATTTTGTTCTTAGCTCATCAATTTTAAGATTACCCTGTTTTCTAATATTTAATGTAAAATTAACTCCGCCTAATAAACAAATTAAATTTATTGCGGGTGGTCTTTGATCTGTGCAAAGAATCATAAAATCATCTGCTGATAAATATTCAGAATCAGAAATAACAAACTTGTCTTTAATTCTTGCCTTTTTAGGATTAATACCTAGTGGATCAACTTCAAGATCCCGATTTAAAATTGTTGTAAGTGCACCTTTAACTGAGCTGCCTGGTATATAGAAATTACCGTTAGAGTTTATAAATTCCTGCGCAATCTTTTGACCTTCTGCTCTTGGATTATTTACGAGTTCTATGAACAATTGGTCGGAATCTATTACATATTCAAAACATTCATCAGTTAGAATATTACTATTATCCATTATCGTTTTAGCAACATTTTTATAAGTGTAATTTCTTGTGAAGTTAAAAACACCATTATCAGCAAACAATTTGGTAGCTTTAGATAACTTTAACTTTGCTAAAAAACCATCTTCTATTATATAGTCCAATCCATTTGTTAAATTATTTCCATTAGCAATATGGAGAGGTGTTATAGTTTCAAAATTTAGCTTTAGCATATTTTACTCTTTTTCTGTTAATTTTACGTCAACAGCTCCATAACCTCTACTGCCAGATCCGCCTAAATAATCGTTGTTAAGAAGATTTATTGATTCGTCTAACATTTCTTTAATATCTCTTAAATCTGAATCATCCTCATATCTAACTAATACTTCGCCAACAAACAAAGTTGCGGGTGGTACACGTTCAATAGTTCTTAATGCTCCGGCTGTTGCTGTTCCTTTTTGCCTGTCAATTTTAATTTCAGTTTTAATTTCCGTCTGTATTTCATTAGAATCAAACATCGATTGATACACAGAACTCAACTTAAGATCCCTAAATATTAGTCTTGTCGGACTTTCAGAGTTCCCTCCAAAATTTCTAATTATATATTGATCCTTTTCACCATCATATCTTTCACATTCTGTTTCAAGTAAACATCTTAATTTTCCTTTAATACTGCTTCCAGGAATATAGGGTGATTTTGAATTTGGATCTTTAATTACCGGATTATCAATACCTCCAATTTCTGGTCTATCACTTCCAATACCAATATGTAGTCCAGTTAAAACTTTAATGGTCATTATGTAATTTTGTTTTTTCATTTTATAATCCTCTTTTTAATTTCCAACTTTAGGATAATACCCTACAAGAGCTTCAAAATGCAGTTTTAATGCGTTAAGATATTTATTAAAACCATCCCCGTTTTTGCTAAGGACTAGATTAATTCTGTTATTTAAGAAAATTGCAAATCTTTTAGTTTTTATAGCTGAACGGTTTGCTGAGTATTCCACATTAGCTTTTAACATAAGTAATTCAACTTTTTTCTGATCTTCACTCATGCCACGCGCATTAAAAACTCTTAGAAAACCATCGTAGAATTTTCTTAGTTGAGAGGATTGGAGTTTTTTTGAAGAAAAACCTTTGCCGTTTGGATTCCTAACATCTTCTGAAAGTAACTCAATAAGATCTTTAAGATTATTTTCTCCAATATCTGACAATAATCCACTTTTAATTGTGTTGTTAAAGAAAAAATCTTCAACTTCAATTAAATTAGCCTTTAAAATTGAATCCATCATTTATTCTCCTTAGAATTTCGAGTACCATAAATTGCTTCACAAATTAATGGTAATAGCATTACTTCAAATACATCAGTTGAATTGGTTTTATTTATTCTTAATGCATTTTCAAAAAATTCTTCAACTTCTGAATTTATATATGTATTATTACTTTTTTTTAAGCTTCTATTTATCATATATGTTAGCTTTGGATGCCATATTAAATTTTGTGTGTCTCCATTAAATCTAAATGAATTAATAAGGTGTGCAAAATATAACAAGTTTCTTAAAACACCTTGAGATACCCTATTATTTGAGTCATTGCACCATTCAATTAATTTTAGCTTCCATTTTAATATTGCCTCAATTGAATCGTTTTTAACACATGTATCGAATAAAAAGATACCCGCTTTATCATTATCGCTTTGAAAAACATCTTTATTGGTTTCAATTGAATTAGCTAGTTCAAAATTTTTGAAATGCTGCTTTATTTTCTCCTGGTTTTCTTCTGCCATATCAGCAACAAGTCTAATTGGTGTATTATGTTTAAAATTAGTTAAAGAGTAACTAATATGTACCTCCGGGTTTTCACAGACAAATTCGTTGAATATTTTGTTAAACTCATTAACTAGCTTTAAGGACGAACTTTGTGGAGCTATTAGCATAAGATCATCACCACCGGCAAAAACCGTATAGACTTTTTGATCTGTTTTACAGTTATCTTCAATCTGTTTTTCTACTTTCCCATTTTCCCATTTTTCTAAAAAGCCGTTCAGAGAATAACTGAAAAAATATTTTAGATGGTTGCTTAAAGTAGTAGTACGCGAAATTGCCGTCATATTAGCATTATCATTAACAAGACCGGAAGACATAATTAGACCCAGATTATCAACATCCCCTTTAATAAGAGTCATAAATTCAGCACCATTATTGTGCTCTTCCATTTTTTCAAAATCCATTACAGTCTTATCATTACCCATGGAACAATAATTAGCAACTTCAATAATATTGGTATTTCTAAGTATATCTTTACGAAGATTATTTGAATTTAACAGTTCTTCGAGATCAGGATTTAGTAAAATACGTTTTGTATTCTCTCCGGGTTTGTATTCGTTAAGTTCCTTCACATCAAAAACCTCAGAATAGTCCCTATTAAACTCGACAATAACATTATTTTTAGTAACTAAACTGCCAATCTTAAATTCATTAGCAACCTGCTTATCTACTTGTTCACCTTCAATATCTTTTCTTCTGTTTTGTTTAATAGGAATACCAGTAACAGCACATTTAACCTTATCAGATTCCGTTGCTTCAATGTATTTATAATCCAATACAAATTTATCATGTGTAAATTTATCATTGTTAAACAGTACTTGTTTAAATTGCTGATTCCTTTTTTGCAATAATTTGTAGGATGCTTCATCAATTATATCGCCAAAAGAAAGCGGATCGTCTTTTGTTTTAAGCTGCTGATAATTAAACGAATTATATGCGGATGAAAAACTTAATTGATAATTGAAGTTCTCTATCAAATACTTTTCTATTCTTCCAACCGCCTTATTATAACAGTCTTCAAAGTTATTGGAATGCTGAGAAATAATGTAAAACTTACCGCCGGCAAGCATAATTAGATTTGCATCAGTCAATCCTAATTCTTCAAGCATAATGGACGCAAATTGTCTGGTAAGTATTTGAACATAAATGGATCTTCCTCTTAAAATTTTCGCCGGTTTTTTATAAGCAACGTTAAATATATATTTTTGAATTCCCGGTATATCGCCAATCACCAAATTAAGCCTGGTATCAGATTTATCTGATTTATAAATTGCATGAGCAATACCTGCAACATCTTTAGAATGATTATATAGAGAAATATCGGTTAAATCACTTCCAGTGAAATCTGGTACCGACCATAAGTATTTTTCAAACAAAACAAGAAGCAAATTAATTAGTATCGTAAAATCTTCCTCCTCCTTATAAAACGAAAAAACATCTATCAGCTGTTCTGAAAAGTTTTCGAAGTCTGAGTTATTATACTTATGCCCGTCAGATTTTACATCATTTTCGTTGTCGAATTCCGGGATTAAAATTTTATAGTCTTTTTTTGATAACAGCTTTTGTTCGTAATATCTTAAAGACTTATTATCGGGATTGTTTAGAAATATCTTTGAGAATAATGATGACAAAAACTTATGTGACCATTTTTGATGAAGATCGGATTCAGGTTCAGAAAATTCAACTCTCTCACTAGCAGAAAGGTGATCAGCCTCTTTTACAATAGCTATAAAATCATTTTCAATCTTACTGTGATGTCCCCCTATTATAAGCTTAGAGGTTTCAAATGCACTTTCACTATTATTTAATATTGGGAGGATGTATTCTTTAAATTTTAGAAAAAGATCTGCACCAAGTTTTTCATGTTTTTCTTTTTTGTTAGTACATCTTTGTTCAAATTTACCAATATCATGGAAAAGTGTTCCCAGCAATAAAATCTTTTCTTCTAAATTCATAATGCCTTCTTTTTTTTCTAAACTAACATAAAGAACATTTATCTGTAAAATACTAAAGGAAACATTTCCAAAACATTTCTTTTAATCGAGCTTTGCCGCCATACCAAAACCCAGACTGTTTTTTTCTCCAAATCCGCATTGGTAACCTACTTTCATTAACTCAGTATCTCCTTGCAGCCTAAAAGGTATGTTATTGGAAATAATGTTTATTGTTGGAAGATTAGGCTTTTCAATTTTTATTAACCGTTTAATTGATCTGTTTTTTGCAAGCTGTTTTTGAATAAACTCGGTATCCCAATTAAATTTTAGATGCTCTCCGGTATAATCTTTCAGATATATTGCCTTATATTTATTGATCAGATTGTTATTAAAAACTCTTGTAATATCATTTATATCATCATAATATTCAAAATAATGCTGAACCGATTTACCGTTACGATCTTGTCTGGTACTTAAAACAAGAGGTGAATAAAGAAAAAACTTTTGGATCTCATTTAATTCAGGCTCCGGCATTTCTTCCATCTGTTCAATTTCAAACAATAGAAATGTGCCTTTATTAAATAATTCAAATTCTCCGCGCTGTAAAGAACCAGAGATAACATTTTTAATAAAATCATCTATTATTGGAGAAGTTACATTTAGAGTAACATTAGGGGATGATAATTGAAATGCTTCATTAACAATTTTATTGTAACTAAACTTTAAGGAAAAAGAAAATAATTTATAAGCTTTGCCATTAACTTTATACCCTTTTGAATGAAGGTATTCTGAAAACTTAGGTGAGCCGAATTGCAGTAGTTTATAGATTGCTGAAGATAATGGATAATTGTAATTAATTGGTAATAAATTATTTTTAGTTTTAAGCTTTAAAGCTAACTTCATCAGGAGCCCGTTAAAATAGTATGCTTCAAAGCTAACAAAATGAACAATAAGATTCAATAGTAGTATTTATAGTTTCTAAGATTTAGAAGCAGATAATAAATCCAGGCTAATCTTAGAACCAAAAAGGTCTTTTTAATAAAGCGAATATTATTTCTTTAATTTCTTCGGATAAAGATCGGTACGCTTTCGATTTATCATTTTTGTTTAATGTCTGCCATTCTTTTAAGGCTGAGGGGAAATTGTGTATGAAAAGATAAATTACTCTTACAAATACTATTATTCCAAATAAAAAAGCAATTGTAATTATTGTTATAAAAATATCTGCCATAAAATATCCCAATATTAAATATTATATGAATGAAAAATGAAGTTCCAGCACTCAGCCCGGAGAGTTCTAATTCATAGTGCAACCATGACCGCCATACAAAATACAAATTTATTTACAAACGGTTTTAACTATTATTATGTGTGGCTGCTCTTTGCACCAATGGATAAATCCATTGGTAACCAGGTTTGTCCGGTTGTAAGTTTTCCTAAAAGTATTGGTTTACCCGGTATTGGTTTTAAAGGGAATATAAAGGATCGGCAGTCTGCTGTGAAATTCTAATTTATCCGCCGTTTTGCTGGGGGAGCTTATTTTTGTTTGGACAGATATGATTTCGCAAATAAATTATGAACATTTAAAATATAATATTTTGATTTTTGAAAATAATCAATTATTTTATTTATTTAATTAGATATTAACAATTATTATAATCGGATGAATCGATTTCAGAACTTTTCCATTAAAAATAAGTTAATCAGTTTAATAATTGTTGTAGTAATTATTTCCACTCTTATAAGCTCAACAATCTATTTATTAAATGATTTAAACAGCCGTAAAGATTCGTTGCTTAGAATGGCTGAAATGGAAACAGAACTAATTGGATATAACTGTTCGGTTGGATTAGAGTTCAGAGTTGAAAAAGAAGTAAAAAAAACTTTAGAATCACTACATGTGCTCGATTACATTTATAGCGCGTATGTTTACGATGCGGAAGGCAATCTCTTTACTGATTATTATAGAACTACTCCTACCGAAGAGGAAGTTAATAATGTTGCATCTAATTTATCTATAAAAGATTCTATATTTTTTGATGAATCCTATCAATTTCTTAATGTTATAAAACCAATAACCGATAAACAAGAATTTTACGGAGTTATTTATCTTAAGATAACAACCGAAATTATATATTCTGAAATTATTCAGAGCATATATAAGTTTATAATTCTATTATTAAGTATTATTATCATTTCATATTTAATTGCCGTTAAAACGCAAAAATATATTTCTTCCCCAATTATTTCTTTAGCAAACTCAATATCCGAAATAACAAAAACTGAAGATTATTCCAAAAGAGTAAAAAAAACCTCGTCTGATGAAGTTGGACAATTATATGATGTTTATAACGAAATGTTAGTTAATCTTGATCAAAGACAAACTGAAAAGAATAGAGCCGTAAAAGCTTTGAAAGAGAGCGAGGAAAGGTTTGATCTTGCGGTAAAAGGTTCTAGCGATGGATTATGGGATTGGCCTGATTTAAATTCATCCGAATTATGGTGGTCCGATAGGACTTACGAATTGCTGGGTTATTCAAAAGTTCAATTAGAATCCACATTTAATAATTTACAAAGTTTACTTCATCCTGATCATTTTTCTAAACTTGAACTGGATTTAAAAAATCATTTCGAAAAAAAGATCCCTTTTGATGTTGAATATAAAATTAGATTTAACTCTAAGGGTTATAAATGGTTTAGAATGAGAGGTCAGGCTTTATGGAATGAAAATGATAAACCGATTCGTATGTCTGGAACTTTACAGGATATTAATCTAAGAAAAAGCGCAGAAATTCTTGTTACTGAAAGTCAAAAGAGATTTGAGAATCTCTTTAATTCTGCTGGTATAGCTTTAGTTGAGCATGATTTTTCGAAACTTATAGAAGAGCTTAATAAATTAAGAAATAAGGATATAACAGATTATTATTCATATTTGATTTCAAATCCCGATGTTATTGTAAAACTGAGAAAAACAATTGATATTATTAACTTAAACCAGGCCGCTATTAATTTATTTGAATGTGAAACCAAAGAACTTATAAAAGTTAATAATCCGGCATTCCATACAGCCGAATCTCTGGATTACATTATTAAAATGTTTGCCGCTTTATTAAATGATGAAAAAACAATTGAAATTGAGGGTGTGATTTCAAACCTTAAAGGTAAGAGATTAAATGTATTAGTTACACTTTTAAATCCAAAATCCGGGAGAGATTATTCTAGTGTCCTGTTAAGTTATGTTGACATAACTGAGATTAAAGAATTTACAAAAGAAAGAGAAATTTTATTAGATGAAATTACGGCTAAAAATACAGAGCTTGAACAGATAATTTATGTAACCTCCCATGATCTTAGATCGCCGTTAGTTAATATACAAGGATTCAGTAAAGAGATAAATCTTTCTATAAACGAAATAAAAGAAATTATTTCTGAAAAAAACATCACATTCGATAACGAAATAAAAACCATTATATCTGATGATATACCCGGATCACTTAATTTTATTATTAATAGCACGCAAAAAATGGATTTACTGCTTAATGGTTTGTTAAGATTATCACGTTTGGGCAGAGCGGCATTAAGTCCTAAGATTCTTAATCTGAATGATATTATGGACTTAGCGTTAAAATCCCATCAATTTCAGATTAATAAAAAAGGGATTAAAATTGAGCTGGAGAAACTGGACGAATGTTATGGCGATGAAATTCAGATAACCCAGGTTTTCTCAAATGTAATTGACAATGCTATTAAATATTCTGATGATAAAAGGCAAAATATTCTTTCCATCAGTTCTAAAACAAACAATAAAAACACTACCTATACTATTAAAGATAGAGGAATAGGTATTTCTAAAGAACATCAGAAGAAAGTATTTGAAGTATTTCACCGATTAAATCCCTCTTCAAAAGTAGCTGGCGAAGGTATTGGACTTTCGATTGTTAAAAGAATTTTATTACGCCACGACGGAAATGTCTGGCTGGATTCGGAACTTGGGAAAGGAACAACTTTTTATATCAGATTGCCAAAAAATGAGCAATCCAGAAGATCTAAATTATTATAAAGAGCAGTCGGTTAAACTGCTCTTAAAAATATTAAACTATCAGAAGTTTACCGCTTTTCATAATTACTTTACCGTCAAAATAAACAGTCGGTTTTTTAATAACACCATCCAAATGAATTGGAACATTAACTTTTCCGCCCATCGATTTATTATCGCCTAAAGCAATATGAATAGTTCCCATCACTTTTTCGTCGAGAAGCAACTCGCCGGTAAGTTTAGCTTTATCGTTTGTACCAACACCAAACTCGGCTATATTCCTGGCTTTTCTTCCGTATTTATCGAGAATGGAAATAAGATTTTTTGCTTGTTTTCCACCGCTGATTTTTTCTGCGTAACCTTTTATAACTTCAATCTTAATTGGCTCTTCTATAATTCCAACTCCCGACATTGAACCATCAACAACAAAAATTCCATCCGATTTACCCTCAATTGGAGCCGCAAATGTTTCACCGGTTGGCAAGTTTCCGCTTTCTCCTTTTTTATGGAATAATCCTTTACTTGCAAACGCGGTTCTGCCGGAAATATCCATTGTTATATCAGTGCCGTTTGGAGCAGTTACCCTGACAATTTTTGTACTTTCAAAAACTTTTTTTAGCTTAATAGTTCTAGCCGCAATTTTTTTATAATCAGCGGACAAACCTTTAATCATTACTTCTTCTGTTATCCCGGGAAATGTAGCAACTCTAACACCTAAAGCAGATGCATTTCTACGTGCGTTTGTGTGAGTCATAGATTTTTGGGTAGGCACAAGAACAACATCAAAATTTTTCATAAACTCAGCAATTACTTTCGGAGGTTCTTCGCCGTGCATTTCTCTAGCTTTTATTTCAACTAAAACAGATTCATGCCCAAGTTTTAAAGCGTTTATATGAAGTGCGGAACCAATATCTTTTTTAACTTCATCAGTTATAACTAAGATTTTTTCTTTAGGTTTTGTACCCATACAATCTCTAATTGCTGTTATACAGGCTTTGTCTAATTTTGTAACGGCCATTTACTCTCTCCTATAATGGTAATCCAATATTTAGCTGAACTGTATATGTTATGCTTTTATTGCTTATTAACGATTGATTTTCTGAACTGAAAGATCTGTCACCACCCTCTTCATTAAATTCATCAATAGAAAAAATGTTGTACTGGGCAGTTCCCTCTATGCTAATGTAATCGCCAACCAAACGAATTATTAAACCGGATCCAACGTAATAACCTAAGTCATTTTTCTTGTTTTCATATTTAATTTCACTTGATCCGTTTTCATCTGTCACTTTTTCAAATAGATCGATGTTATAAAAATTGAGCCCGCCTTCTAAAAGTTTTAAATCTAAAAAACTAAAAATCGGGAATCCTACGTCAACACCAAATCCCCAATAATTTATCTTCAATTTATAATTATAATTAGTTGCGGCTCCGGTAAATTCACTTGAATTGAAAATCTTCTCAGTTTGTTCCTCTCTTAAAAACTGGTAAAATCCTTTTGCTGAAAGAAATATCCCATTAAATCTGGCTCTAACTATATTTGCGCCACCTCTGTAACCTTTCCCTTCTTCAAACGATATTTTGTTTTTTGAAAAACCATTTAAGTGAATTTTACTGTTCAATAAAAAATTAAGAACTCTCGCATCATGTTTTTGATAAGTATAACCCCCATAAACTCCGCTTAAACCTAAACAGCCAAATCCGCAAGTCTGCTGGGCTATTACGGATGAATTTAATCCATGGATTAAAAACAGAGTGAAAATTAAAGTTATTATTCTATTATATATTTTCATAAAGTTATAATTATCAGTTTTATTTATTATCGGCTTCTTTCTGATATAATGTAATAAGATGATTTTTGTTAAGCTGGTTTATAAATATTTCAACTCTGGAATTCATCTGATCTTCATTTTCTAAAAATTCCTTCCCGGCCTTTTCAATAATATTCGCAACAGTATTTTTTCCGTCACAAAGAATCCAAATAAAAGATCCAATTTTATCTAAATCAATTTTATTAGGTTTTTGAGTTTTATTCTTAAAAATAATCTTTTCAATAAACGATTTTTTCTCTTTTATAAATAAAACCGTAACCAGTTCATTATTTATTTCGAATTCACATTTCCTAACCGGAAATAAGTTACTGAAATCATGCATCCTTTTTCATACCTAATTCTAAACCATGGTTACCCGGAGCTAACTCAGATTTCCGCAATAAATAGGCAAAAACAAATCCTATTATTCCTAAAACAGATAAAATCCACATTCCCATAGCATAACCTTCCGGATTTGCCGCTGAGGCACCCTGTGTATCGTTTGACCAGCCAAGAAGATAATTAAACGCAAATACTCCAATCTGTTGTATTAGTGTCATTAAAGCGTATGCAGTTCCCAAACGTTTTTGTTCAACTAAATACGCAACTGAAGGCCACATAATTGCAGGAATCAATGAAAAAGCAATACCTAACATAACAATAGGAATGTATAATGAAATTCCGGAATATACCAGAAGTAGATATACCGGCAGAATTAATACCGAACCAAACATCATCATTGAAGCACGTTTTCCAATTTTATCGGCAAGGAGACCAAACAAAGGAGTTGCAATCATGGATGCAAAAATTAACGCACTGTTTAACTGTCCGGCTAATTCTCTTGAAGCACCATGAGCTTCCTGGTAAAATTTAATTGCAAAAGTTCTAAACGGAAATACGGCAGAATAAAATGTTACACAAAGTATAACTATATACCAGAATGTTTTATCGAATTTAAATACATCAGCCAGAACAAATTTATCTGTTTCACCGGCATCGCCAAGAGTATATTTTCTTTCGGCATATTTTTCCATTAGAAAATATATTACACCACCAACAATACATGTTAGCCCTATAAGAAAAGCTATGTATAAAGGTTCATTCCAATTGCCATAAAAACTGCTTCCCCATGTTGGCGACCAGTCGGCAGCAAAAGAGCCTAATCTTGCAATTGTTAAGTTAATACCAAAAGCAAAACCTAATTCTTTACCTTTAAACCATTTTGCTAAAGCTGTTGTAATCGCGACAATTAAAGGTTCGGCACCAATACCTAAAAGAAGTCTGCTTCCAAGCATTACATATAAATCGGTACTGACAGCAGTTACAAGAGCAGCAACCGAACAAATAATACCAAAAGTTAAAATTGATATTCTAACACCAATTCTATCAATTATAATTCCGCTAAAAATAAGTACAAAAACAGCAGCAAAACTATAAATTGAATTAAGTGAACCAATATTAGTATCGGTAAATCCTAAATCTGCCTTTAACATATCGGCTATAGGAGCAATACTGTCGTAGATATAATAATTACCGAACATAGCCAGACTAACTAAAATTAGAACAGCCCATCTGTACATTTTTGAAGGTCTTTCATTTCCAACTAATTGTTGTTCAATCATCTGAATCCTTTATTCGACTTTTATAAAACTTGTATTTGAATTATTCCATTTTCTTTACATTAAAATATCAATTTAATTCAAAAGGACGAAACTATTTTTTATTTATTTTCATAATATAATTAAAAATCCAAATTTCTCATTCCAATATGGCAAAGAGCAAAATCATATTTCACAGGATCATTTGGGCAATATTTTTTCAGATTGTCGGTAATTTCTTCGGCCATACTCCATGAAACATTTTTCTTTGTGGTTAAGCCAAGATGCGAACAAATTTTAGCAATGTGGGTATCAACCGGAATAACCAGTTTATCGGCTGAAATATCTTTCCAGATACCAAAATCAAGTTCATCATTTCTAACCATCCAGCGTAAAAACAAATTCATCCTTTTACATGTGCTTCCTTTTAAACTATCAGGAAACATAAACTTTAATCCATTTGAATCAGCGTTGTATTTTTGAGCTATATTAAGCAAATTATTCGAAAAAAAAGACAATGCGTTTTTTATGTTCTTATCATCGGCAAAATAGTATAAGAGAAACAGATATCTAAGAGAACCATATTCTTCGTAAACTATTTTTAGCGTTCTAAGTAATGCTATAAAATCCTGGTGATTATAAAACCTGTATTCAACCTTTTCCGATTCAAATTGTTCAATATCAAAACTTTTTAAAAACTCATAGGGATTATCACCCATTATATCATGAATCTGATTCAGAACTCTTATTATCATATTCACATTTCCGTATGCATAAATTGAAGATATTAAACCGGAAATTTCAATATTTAAGGGATCGTTAAAACGATGAAGAAATTCAAGCGGATCCGGAGAAATTGTTGATATGTCAAATTTTTTGTAATGATATTCTAACTTTTTCTTAATATTCATAATTTACAATCCAAAATATTTGCTCGTTAAAGAATTTTTGATTAGGTTTGTTCTCTATTCGTGATTTACATCAAACGTTTTTCCTTTCTAAAATTTTACCTATGAAATTTCAAATAAAATCCGTATATTTGCGAAGTTGGATTCAGCGAGTTTCAAAGTTGAAAAAAGTGCATTTTTATATTTTTCTTCAACTTTTGCAGAACTTTATTAAAATTACGTTGTATACCAATCCAAATTTATGAAAATAATATTGTAAATAAATCCTTTATTAAAATTTTAGGAGTAAATTTAGTTGAAAATTACTAAAAGATACACAAACCGCGAAAGCCAGTCTTTAGATAAATATTTGCAGGAAATAGGTAAAGTTGATCTTATTACGCCGGAGCAAGAAATTGAACTTGCTAAGTTAATAAAAAAAGGAGATCAGATAGCCTTAGAAAGACTTACAAAAGCAAATTTACGCTTTGTTGTTAGTGTGGCAAAACAATATCAAAATAAAGGCTTAAGCTTAGGTGATCTTATTAATGAGGGTAATCTTGGTTTAATTAAGGCTGCACAAAGATTTGATGAAACAAGAGGATTTAAATTTATTTCCTACGCTGTTTGGTGGATTCGTCAATCTATAATGCAGGCAATTGCTGAACAATCCAGAATGGTTCGTTTACCATTAAACAGAGTTGGTGCTTTAACTAAAATTGGTAAAGTATCAAGTTCCCTTGAACAAAAATTTGAGCGTAAACCCAGTGCGGAAGAAATTGCCAATGAATTAGATATGAAAGCTGACGAAGTGGATTATGACTTAAATATTGCCGGCAGACACGTTTCAATGGACGCGCCTTTTTCGCAGGGTGATGACAGTAAAAACAGTTTAATAGATGTAATGCCAAATGATAAAACTCCTAATCCTGATAATTTACTAATGGATCAGTCGCTTAAAAGCGAAATTGAAAGTGCCTTAGCAACATTATCTGAAAGAGAAGCTGAAGTTATAAAACTAGCATTTGGTATTAATAAAGAGCATTCTTTAACACTTGAGGAAATTGGTGAAAACTTTAATTTAACTAGAGAAAGAGTTAGACAAATTAAAGAAAAAGCACTTAAGAGATTAAGACATGCATCCAGAAGCAACAATCTTAAAGTTTATTTAGGATAAATTAAAAATCCCGCTTAATGCGGGCTTTTTTTTGTATACCGCATATCTATGTAGTAAAACCACAAGATCTTTTCACTTTTACCTAAAACCGCATGTTTATGTGGTTGCCCCGCTTCAAATTACTTCTATATTTATTTTCAGAAATAGTGTAATTCTTTATGCATCATAAAAAAGGTTTTACATGATAGAAAAGAGGATAAAGAATATGAAAATATATGAAGAAGGAAATCCGTTATCCGATTTTATAAGCAGAGAAATTTATTTGTTACTGGATAGTAAAGGATTAATAAATGATAAAGCAGTTAGGGATCACATAATTCGTAAAAAATTTAAGTTTATGAGATCTCAAAAAGTTAGAGCTACAAATGCGATTGAAAATCTTAGAGAAGAATACCCCTATCTTCAATACGATTCAATCCGGAAAATAGTGTACAATAATAAATAATCCCCTTCCTTTTGATTATTAATTACAGGCTCTCTTTTGGGAGCCTGAGTTTATTGAGAAATATATTACCCGGAAAATTGAGAATTGTGTCAGTCCGGGCGAAGTCGGGGAACCAGCTATTTTGGGGTATTTTCACTCTTCTGTCCAGGCTCAGAGCGACATCGATTTTTTTATCCAAAGAGATGTCATCTTTTTAAAAGGATGTCATCTCTATTAGCCTTTTAATTCGGCAGTCTGATTCTAAAAATACTTCCTTCACCTTCAATACTTTCAACTTTAATAGAGCCATTATTTTTATCAATAAATTCTTTACATAAGCTCAGACCCAAACCTGTGCCTTGTTCATTCATTGTGCCTAATCTGCTATTTTCTAATTCCATATCAAATATATTTTCAATATCATCAGTAGACATCCCAATCCCGGAATCTTTTATTATAATGTCTGTGTAATCATTATGTTTCTCGGCACTTAGCTTAACATCCCCATTTCTATTGGTGAATTTTATTGCATTATGCAGAATGTTTCTTATTACAGTTTCAAACATAAATTTTTCTGAACATACATTATATTCATCCTTAATATTATTGATGATTTTTATGTTTTTTTCTACCGCGTATTCATTAAGCAAATGCACAATATCATTTACATTCTCAGATATATTGAAATATTTAGGTTTAACAATTATTCCTTTAAGCTGGGTTCTGGCAATCTGTAAAAGATTTTCTAATAATTGATAAATATTTTCGGCACTTTTATTTATCGATTTTAACGCGACTTTTATTTCATACTCGGATAGTTTTTCATATTCTCCCCTTAAAAGTCTAGTAAATCCTAAGAGAGAGTTAAAGGGTCCTTTAAGATCATGGGCAATAATTGAAAAGAACTTATCCTTGTTCATATTCATTTTTTCAAGTTCTTTCATATAGGATTTTAACTGATGCTCAACAAGTTTTTTTTCAGTTATATCAGTTGAAATTCCACATGTACCAACTATTTTGTTATTTCCGTTTTTGAAAGGAATTTTTATAGTACTAACCCATTTTATTTCTTTATCATTAAATACTTCCCTTTCTTCCTTAGTAATGCAATCAATTTCACCTTTTAATAAAGCCTTTTCATCTCTGTATGCACTATCAGCATGTATCTTATGAAAGAAATCATAATCTGTTTTTCCAATCACATCTGATTCACTTTTACATCCAAATTTTTCTAAAGTGGGTTTATTGATTTTCTTAAATCGGCTGGAACTATCTTTGAAATATACACTTGCCGGTACATTTTCAAGAAAAGTGTCAAAAAGGATTATATCTTTTTTAACTTTATTAAGGAGTTTTCTTTCTTCAGTTATGTCGCGTAAAAATGATATTACTCTTTTTTTACCGCCAAGCAAAACAACTTTAGCAGTTATTTCTACAGTTTTACCAGCACCGTATTCCTCGCAAATATTTGATTCAAAGGTACTTACACCGGATTTTTGCAGTTCGCTTAAAACTTCTGATAATCCGGCTTCACCATTTATCTTAATTAAATTTTCCAGTTCAATCTTAGGAATATTTGATCTGTTTCCGCCAACCAGCTCAACGGCAGTATTATTTGCATCAATACATTCGCCTAAAGTTCCATTCTCATTTAATTCCCATATAAAAACAGCATCTTTTATATTTTGAAAAAGTACATCGAACGCGGTAAAATTTGAATTATTTATTTCTATATGCATAATTTAATCTATTTAATTGTGGGTTTATTAATTATAAAATTTGTATAAAAAAGAAGTTCGTCAACATTGAAGGGTTTAATTAAAAATTTTGAATCCTTAACTACTTTTCCCCTTAATTTTTTTAACTGTTCTGATGAAGTTAAAAACAGAGTAGGTATTTTATTGAATGCTTCACTTGAATTAACTTTTTTGAAATAATCATCAGTTGATTTCCCCTCTTTTTCGGGAACATCGCTAATCATTAAAACGGTTGTAAGATCAACTTCTCCTTTTAGATTTTCAATAGTATCAACTTCATTAACCAAAAAGCCATTAATTTCCAAAAGATCTTTTACATTCAATCTTATAGTAGCATCGCCATCTATTATTGTTATTTTTTTCATTTCTAACATCATTTTTAATTTTGATGCAAATATACATGCTAGTACGGTTATATCTTAAATATTGCGGTGAGTTGGAATGTTATAAAGGTGAGCGCGTGTAATATAAGTTTAATGAGTTATAAAAATTCAATAACAATTATAACGAAAGCTGTTCTTTTAGTTTTGTAGCGTTTCTCTGACTAACCGGGATGGCTTTTTCATAACCTTTTACTCTGATAAGAAATGATCTGCTGTCAAGTTTCTCAATCTTTGTTATATAATCGATATTAACAATTGTTGAACGATGAACTTTTAAAAACTTATTTTTGGGTAGCGAATCTTCCCAGTCTTTTAATCTTTTTCTAATCAATATTTTTTTACTTTCAGAAGTAACAACTTTAGTATAATCCCCTTCAGCTAAAATCATCATAATTTCTTTTGGTTTTATAAGCTCTTGTCTAATGCCGGTATCAAGCATAATTTGTTTTTCATATACATCTTCCTTTGCCAAAACATTATTACTTTCGGGTGCCTTACTATTTACTAAAAGATCATTTAATCTTTGTTCTCTCACTTCAATTGCTTTGATTAATTCTTTTAAATTTATTGGCTTTATAAGATAATCATCCGCACCAAGATCCATTCCGGTTCTAAAATCAGCTATATCACTTTTAGCAGTTAAAAATATAAACGGAATTGACTTTGTTCCCGGATTTAGGCTTAACGCTTTCTTAAATTCATATCCATCCATCTGCGGCATCATTATATCGCTAATTACAAGATCCGGTAAAAGTTCGAACGCTATTTTAACGCCTTCTTTACCGTTGCTGGCAGAAAAAACTGTATATTCGCTTAATTCAAGTAAGTCAATCAGATTTGTTCTAATCTGAGGATCATCTTCAACAACCAATATTTTCTTAATCATTTTAAAACTCACCTTTTCTTATTGGAATATAGACTTTAAATTCCGTTCCTTTTTTATACTCGGATTTAAAAACAATTTTACCGCCATGTAAATCTACAGCTTTTTTCACAATTGAAAGTCCTAAACCCGAACCGGCAATTTCTCTAACAGATTCTGATCTGAAAAACGGCTCAAATAATTTTTTCTGATCATGTTCGGCAATTCCCATCCCGTTATCGCTTATACAAATCTCTAATTCATTTCCCTTTTCTGAAACACTAAATTTAATCTCACATTCATTACACGAATATTTTATAGCGTTGGACAATAAATTGCTTATTATTAACCTTATAAGTGTTTTATCAGCATAATAGTTAGTATGGTTTGCATTAATGCTAAAATTTATATGCTGATTAACTTTTTTATAAGCTTCCAGATCAAATAGAATTTTGTCACAAATAAGTGAAATATTTACAGATGCAGGGTTAAATTCAATTTTACCAATTTCAGTTCTATTTAAGGTTAAAAGATCATCCATCATTTCCGTTAAGTGTTTAACTGTCTGCTGAATTCTTAATATATGTTCAAAATATTTATCATTACTTGTTTTTATAATTTTGTCACCAAGAATTTCAAGATAATCTGCGGATGATAAAATTGTAGTAAGAGGTGTTCTTAATTCGTGAGAAGCAGTTGAAATAAACTGAGTTTTTAAACTATTTAATTCTTTTTGCTTACCCAAAGATTTTAGAACTTCATATTCGGCCTTTTTTTGTTCAGTTATATCTAGATAAGTTAAAATTACACCTTCGTTTTTACCATCTCTATTTTCAAAAGATGATCCAAATGCCAAAACAGTTCTATATTCACCATGATGATTTATTGCACTTAATTCTGTAGTTCTTGTTCCACCATTTTTATATAGCTCGTTAATAAAACCGATATACTGATCTGCAAACTCATTTATATAAGCCAGTTCAAAATCCATTCCTATAATTGCATCATTTTTATCGCCTGTAAATACTTCAAATGATTTATTACATCTCAAAATTTTCTTATCAGCACCAAAAATTATTAATGGTATTGGAATATTATCAATAAGAATCTCTAATAATTTTAATTGATTATTAAGGTTTTCTTTTGCAATACTCAATTCCCTATTATTATCAATTAAGTTTTGGTTAACACCTTTAAGTTCTTCTGTTTTATCATTAATCGCTTTTTCTAATTTTTCATTATAGTTTATCAATTTTTCTTCAACTTCTTTAATTGCGGTAATATCATTTGCTGTTATAATAACAGCTTCTTTCCCAATATAATTTATTTTAGCCGCATTAAAATCGAACCATTTAAAAGAACCTTGCAGAGTAATTGTCTTAATATCACCGAAAATAGTTTTTTCTTTTCCCAATAAAATTTTAGTTATACTATTTTCAACAAAACTTTTGTAATCTTTATGTATTATATCAATTAGTGGAAAATCAATAATACTACTACCATAAGAAACTGATTTTTTTGCAGCTTCGTTAGCAAAAACAATTTTTTCGTTTTGTAAAATAAATATCAGCGATGAAGTTGTATCAACTAAGGTTCTAAATCTCTTTTCACTTTCAATAATTACATTTTCTTGTTTTCGTTTAATTAAAGCGTTAGAAAAAATTTCCCCTATAATGCTCATTAAAGTATCATTATATTCATTCCATTTAACTTCTTTTTCAAATGAAACCAGACTCCAGAATCCGATAAGTTTATAACCATCTTTTATGGGAGAAATCATAATAGAACTATATTCACAATTTCCGTTTATTAGTTCACTTAACTTGTCTCTATTGGGAAAATCACTTTTGTTTGAAATACGAATTATTTGGTTATTTAATAATTGATCGGTCCACCAGTTAAATTCGCCAACGTTTAAATTCTGTAATTTTGACGCAGCTTCTATGTTGTCTTTTCTCCATTCGGCAAAACAATTTATTTTTTTGTAATTATCCGAATACAAATATAAACTGGATTTATCCAACTGATAAAATCGGCCTATTTCCTTTAAAGCCCAGTGAAATTCCATTTCAAGTTTATCAGTTCTAAGATTTATAAATCTTGATGAAATACTCGAAATCATCCGTTCTACATTTATTCTATGGTTAATTTCTTCTTCATTCAGTTTTCTTTCCGAAACATCTCTCATTATTCCAATAAGCAGCTTTCTATTTTTACTTCTAAATTTGGAAATACTAATTTCAGAAAAAAACTGAGTTCCGTCAAATCTTTCGTGAACCCATTCCAGCAATACAGTTTTAGATCCTTCCTCCAGATTAGCAAGCGCGGTTTTTAAACGATCTTGATTTTTAGAATCGTTGTAATATTCTTTTGGTGTTAAAGTGCTAATTTTTTTCGATAAAAGCTGCTCGCGGTCGGTGCCAAATAGTTCCGCAGTTTTTTTATTACAATCAATTAAACAATCTTTATCCTGATCAATAATACAAATTCCGTCATTTGCGCTTTCATAAACCAGATTATACAGTTGTTCATTTTCTTTAATTTCAGAACTTACACTAATAAAATCTGTTATATCCCAGATAAAAACGTAAGATCCAATATCCTTATTATCTCCGTCTTTTATATATTCCGATTCTATTTTTATTGATTTTTTTGAACCAGATCTAGTTTTAATTTCAAAATTAAATGAGGATTTTGATTTGAAATCCGGTGGTGAAATTGAAGAAACTTTTAAGTTTTGGAATATTATATTAATCGATTCTCTTTCAAGAGAACCTTCTTCTGCTTCAAATAAGTTATAAATATATTTATTCGCAAAAAGGATATTATCACTAACATCCAGATATATTATTCCTTTATCCGCGTTTTCAATTACATGTTTATTAAACTGTACAAGGTTTTCTAACGAATTCATTCTCTGCTAAAGTAATTTATGATAAATATATTATCGCATTATATATGAGAATTTAAAGTTATGGGGTTTAATTTGATTGGTTGAGTGACTCAAAAAAAAAAGTTTTGAGCCACATAAAATCTTATACTAGTGGAAAGATTATTGAGAACTTACTGCCTTCTCCTTTTTTACTCTCTAATGTAATTTCGCCGTTTAGCAGATCAACAATATTTTTTACAATAGATAATCCCAGTCCGCTTCCTTCAGGATAAAGTTCCATTGCTTCTTCTACTCTGTAAAATCTTTCAAATATTCTATTTTGTTCTTTTTCAGGTATTCCAATACCCTGGTCGGAAACGCTTAAAATAAAATTACCGTTATAGTTTTCACAGTAAATTTTAATTTCGCCATTGTCTTTATTGTACTTCAGCGCATTTGTTAAAAGATTAGAAACAAGTGTCTGCAACAGTCTTTCATTAGTCTCAATTTTTACATTTTCGCAATTATGATCTTTAGTAAGTTTAACACCTTTTGATTCACACTGAACCTTAAAATCGGAAACTAATTCATCAATAATCGGGTAAGGATCTATCGCGCTAATATCAATAAATTCTTTTTTCTCAATCCTGGAAAGCTGTAGCAAATCAGTTACCATATTTTCTAAATGGATTGCCTGATTTTCAATTTTTTGCAGGAACTTATTTTTGATTGTCTCATCATTTACTTTTCCGGATAACAATGTTTCGGAATAACCTCTTATTGATGTTAAAGGAGTTTTGAATTCGTGACTGACATTAGCAACAAAATCCTGTCTTACAATTTCCAGCCGGGCTAATTTTGTAACATCGTTTAATGTTAAAATAAATCCTCTGCTTTCATTAATATTGTATTGCATTCCGCTAATGTTATAATCAATGTATTTGTTTTTGAAAAACTTAATTCTTCGGCTAATCTTTTTATCTTTCTTTAAAAACTCATCAATATCATTTATAATAGGCGGGAAATGGATTATATCGTAAAAACTGTTATGCTCCGGATTTTCTTCAAACTCAAAAAACATTTTAAATGACTGATTGCAGAACAACAGGTGTCCGCTTTCACTAAAAGCCGCAACTCCTTCGCTAAGCGAATTAAAAACTCTCGATAATTCAGAATTATTATCAGAAAGATCATCTATCTGATTTTGAAGATTTAATCCAATGGAATTTATAAGTCCGGCAATACTGTCTAATTCATTATACCTTTGCGGTGAAATAGCGGTATATCTGTTTTTCTTTTTAGCCTGTTCAAGTTCATTATTAATTTTTTTTATGTGCGATTGAATATGTTTGTTGTAGTAATAAAGGAATAAGATAACAATTACCAGCATAAACAAATTTGAGAAAGCTAACAGACTATTAAGAAAATCCATTTTTTCATCGAAATTTGTAGAGAACATTGCAAAACGTATAAAGCCAATTACTCTTTTATTTAGATGTAAATTTTCACAATAATACATCAAATCTTTATCAATCGTTTCACTTTTTCTAATTGCAAATCCAGAGCCGGAGGATAATGCCGCCTGAACTTCAGGACGCATAATATGGTTTTCTACTTTAGGCAAATCAATTATATCAATCTCAGAATCGCTTAAAACTACTCCGTCTTTCGAAATTATTGTTGTTCTTAACTGGGTTAGTCTCTTAATTTCATCTGAAAATGTTTTCAATTTTACATTATCATTTTTTAATAAATCATTAATATCAATTATTTTTCTCGCCAGATTTACCTGATTGTTTAAATCGACTTGTATCTGTTCATACAAAAAACTCTTTGTTCTATTCCAGATAAACATGTCTAAAAGAGTTAATACTAATAAACTGAATATTATTGTAACTACTATGGATTTAACTGATAATTTTTGCATAGAAAAATATTTCCAAATGATTTATTATTTAATATCAACTCGGTAACCAGTACCTTTTACGGTCTGAATAAAATCTTTATGATCACCAAGTTTATCTCTAAGTCGTTTTATTGCTACATCAACTGTTCTTGTTTCGGTAGAAGAATTTATTCCCCAGACAGTATCCAAAAGATCAACTCTGCTTAACACTCTGCCTTTTACTTTTATTAAAGACATAATCAGTTTAAACTCTGTGGGAGTCATATTCACAATTTCATTATCAATTTTAACAGTTTTTAATGAATCGTTTATCTCTAATCCGTTAAAGCTTATTATATCGAACTGAGTTGGTTTAGTCCTTCTTAAAAGTGCGTTAACTCTGGCTAAAAGTTCTTTCATGCTGCACGGTTTTGTAATATAATCATCAGCCCCAATGTTTAAGCCAATAATTTTATCGGTTTCCTGCGAACGTGCGGTAAGCATTATAACCGGCAAATCTTTTGTGTTTACATTCTCTCTAATATATTTACAAATCTCAATACCGGATAGTTTTGGCAAATTCAGATCCAGCAAAACAATATCCGGAAGTTCCTCTACAATTTTTTCATAACCTGATAATCCATCTGTTTCAGTATCAACTTCATACCCGGCAGTTTCAAGATTAAAAGCAATTATTTCCGCAATATCTCTATCGTCTTCAACTATTAGTACTTTTGCCTTCAACTTCGCTCTTATCCTTTTTACCTAAACCATAACGAATTATTTTTGCTTCTTTCATAAATACAACATCTTCAGCCAGATTTTTCGAAAGATCGGCAATTCTTTCTAAATGTTTTAATACGTTTATAATCTCAATTCCCTGAGTTATATATTGCGATTCCGATTTAATAACTTCCAGAACCTCATCGTAAATTTTATCACAAAGTGAATCAACTTCCTTATCTCTTTGTCTGACTTCAATTGCAAGATCGGCATTTGTATTAATAAATGAAAGAACAGAATCGCCCAGCATGTTTTTAACAACCTTACCTAAAGCCGGAATTTCTGATACTGGTTTTATATAAGGTTCGTGCGAAATTCTTTTAACAGTTTTTGCTATGTTCTTCGCGTGATCGCCAATTCGTTCAAGATCATTATTCATTTTAAGAGCAACAACCATAAACCTTAAATCAATTGCTACAGGCTGCTGTAAAGCCATTAAACTTAAAATCCTTTTTTCAATCTCTACTTCTCTAAGATTAATTTGTTTATCCGCTTTTACAACTTCTTGCGCAACTTCCCTATCCTGATTTTCTAATGATTTTAAAGCACGGTACAAAGCGTCTTCAACTTCATTAGCTAAAAACACCAAATCTTTTTTAATATCATCTAACATATGTTCAAATTTATCTTTCATACACTTACCCGGATTTTTTTAATTCATTAATTTTAATTTACAAATTTTTAGCCAAATCTACCTGTAATATATTCTTCGGTAAGTTCTTTATCAGGCTTTGTAAACAGAGTATTTGTATCGTTAAACTCTACAAGTTCACCAACCATCATAAAAGCAGTGTAATCGGAAACACGTGCAGCCTGCTGCATATTATGTGTTACAATAACAACTGTATATTTCCCTCTTAGCTCGTCTATTGTCTCTTCAATTTTACCAGTTGAAATTGGATCAAGCGCAGATGCCGGTTCATCCATAAGAATAATATCCGGCTTGTTGGCAAGCGCACGGGCAATGCATAAACGCTGCTGCTGTCCGCCCGATAAATCTAAAGCCGAATCAGTTAACCTGTCTTTAACCTCGCGCCATAAATCGGCCTGAACTAAAGATGCTTCCACAATTTCTTCAAGGTTAGAAATGTTACTTTCACCATTAACTTTTGGACCGAAGGCAACGTTTTCCCATATACTCATAGGAAATGGATTAGACTTCTGAAAAACCATCCCGACTTTTTTTCTTAAGTCCTCTAATCTCACTGATGGATCATAAATATTTTGACCTTCTATTAAAATTTCACCTTCAACTTTTATATCAGGAATAAGATCATTCATTCTATTAAAATTTCTGAGCAAAGTAGATTTACCACATCCCGAAGGACCAATAAACGCCGTAACTTTCTTTTCCGGAATCTGAATATTAACATCAATTAATGCTGCTTTATCAGGAGTATAATAAAAGTTAAGATCCTTAGTCTCAATAATTATATTCTCATTTGCCATTTCGTTTTTTGTCTCAGATGAAACCGATCCTTTAATATTTATAACCATTTTTTTTGCCTATATTGAATTAAATCTTCTATTACTTAGAAAGATGAACTTTTATATTTTTTTCGTAATCTGTTTCTTAAAAATATTGCTAATAAATTTAGTAAAACTACTAATATAATCAGTAATAATGCGGTTGAATAAACCATTGGTTTTGCGGCTTCAACATTTGGCGACTGAAATCCTACATCATAAATATGAAAACCCAGGTGCATAAATTTTCTATCTAAATGGAAAAACGGGAAAGTTCCATCCAATGGCATTGCAGGAGCCAGCTTTACAACACCGGTAATCATTAAAGGTGCAACCTCTCCGGCACCACGGCTAATTGCAAGAATCAATCCGGTTAAAATACCGGGCATTGCATTAGGTAAAACTATTTTTCTAATCATTTGCCATTTTGTTGAACCCAGTGCTAAAGCACCTTCTTTATTAGCTCGTGGAACTGCTAAGATACCTTCTTCGGTTGCAACCACAACCACAGGCAGTGTTAACAATGCAAGTGTTAAGGAAGCCCAGAGAATACCGCCGGTTCCAATTGTTGGTTCCGGTAGTTTATCGCTAAAAAAAAGTTGATCGATAGATCCGCCAACTATATAGATAAAAAATCCTAATCCAAATATTCCGTAAACTATTGAAGGCACACCGGCAAGGTTGTTTACTGATAATCTTATCATTCTAGTAATGGGACCTTGCGTTGCATATTCATTAAGGTAAATTGCCGCCATAACACCAAATGGGACTACAAATATAGACATAAGAATAACCATCATTACCGTTCCAAAAATTGCCGGGAAAACTCCCCCCTCGGTATTCGATTCCCTTGGTTCTCCCGCAACAAATTCCCAGACACGTGCAGCATAATGTATTGATTTATCAATAACATTCATCTTGTTTGGCTGAAAAAAACTTACAACTTTACTTAATTGTAATTCTTTTTCCGCGCCGTCAACAGTTTCAACAATAAGATATATGCTTTCTATTCTCTCTGTTGTTTTATTAATGCGCTCCTGAATTCTTTCATGTTCAGATTTTAATTTTGCGGCAGTATCTATTTCAAATTGTTCAAGCTTTGCTAATTGTTCTTTCTCTAGATCGGAGTAATATCCTTTATTTATTTTGATTAAAGATATTTCTCTTCTTATTGAATTTAATGGTGATAATAAATCTGTAAGCTCTGTCTGAAGTTCTTTTAATTCATCCTTCATCACATCAACTTTATCTAAAGCATCATTTGCTTTCTGAAACATTATTGCATCACTATCACTAATTGTTTCATCACCAACATGCACCTTTTTAATTGTGCCATACATGTTACCGTATTCCCAACGTTCAAATTGTGTAGCGTTTTCCGGCTTTAATCTTGAAACTACATCATCACTTTTTAACCACACAAAATCTAATCCATATATATCACGGTTCCCAATTTTGTACTGCTCTTTTTTTGTTATTGTAACTGTGCCAGCTTCATCTTTTGAAATATTTTTTTCATCAGCCCAAAATTCTCCTAAGTAAACTTTTTTATTTTTAAGTTCCGTCTTAACAAGATCTTCCGGCCAAAAAATTCCAAGACCCTTAACAAGAATAATTGCGAGAAGCATTACAACCATTGCAAAAGTTAGTAATAATCCCAGCGATGTTAGCAGTACGTAGGGATCGCCTTTTTGGAAATAATCTTTATAACTTTGTTTCATTTAAAATCTCGCGTATTTTTTTCTTAGTCTATCGCCAATCCAGGCTGCAATACTGTTTACTGCAAATGTAAATACAAAAAGTAATAATGCTGTTAAGAATAATACTCTGTATAAAGTGCCGTCAACCGGAGCTTCCGGTATTTCAACAGCTATAGAAGCACTCATTGCCCTAAAACCGTTAAACGGACTTAAATCCATTATAGGTGTATTTCCCGTAGCCATAAGAACAATCATAGTTTCGCCAATTGCTCTGCCAAGTCCCAGCATTACAGCGGCAAAAATTCCTCCTGCCGCGGCCGGTAAAATAATTCTTATAACAGTCTGCCACTTGGACGCACCTAACGCGAACGAAGCAGAACTAAGTGATTTTGGTACGTTGCTTAATGCATCCTCCGAAATAGTAAATATAATGGGGATTACAGCAAAGCCTAATGCAAAACCAACAACAAAACTGTTTCTCTGATCGTATAAAACACCCATTTCTTCGTACATCCACTGGCTTATACTGCCATCAAACATTGATAACTCTAACGGAGTAGATATAACAGCAGTAATTACAAATGCCATGATTACAAATGGCAGAGTAAAAATTAAATCGGCTCCCTGCGGAAATCTGACCCTTGTTGTTTCAGGTATTTGTCTCCATACAAAAACTGCAACAACAAATAAAATTGGTATTAACATCATGTTGAGAAACACCGACATGAGATGCTGTTCCAGTAAAGGTGAAAAATACAATCCCGCTAAAAACCCTATTACAACGCTTGGTAAAGCAGCCATTATTTCAATAGTAGGCTTTATAACCTGTGCAAACTTTTTTGTTGAAAACTGGGAAACATAAATTGCGGCTAATACAGCAAGCGGAATTGAAAATAACATTGCGTAGAACGTACCTTTCAAAGTACCGAATATCATTGGTATTAAACTCAGCTTCGATTCAAACTCGTCTGAGCCGCCTGTAGACTGCCATACAAACTCCGGTTCTTCATAACCTTCGTACCAGACTTTGCCAAACAGCGTCTGAATATTTGTTTCCGGATGATCATTTTCAACAAAGTATTTACCAATGTTATTATCTTCATCAATAAGAATTAAACCGTTTGCTTTAGGTGATAATGAAGCTGCCTGTATTTTTTTATCTGTTGGTTCAATTTCAAGCCCAGTTGCATTAGTAGTTGAATAATTAAGCTTAATACCGCCTTTGCTGTCTATAGTAACAAAATTCCTATTCCTGGGTGATGGAAGTATAGATACAACTTTAGATGAATGACTTTTAAATTCATGAATCTTATTAAATTTAAAAACATTTTCTTGCGATCTTACAGGAAACCAGTTTTGAACTTCCCCTTTTTCCGTACCTATTATTAGCGAATTATCACCAATTAAAAATGATAAACTTGTAATTGAAGCAGCAGATACTTTCCAGTGATCTTTTAACTGTACATCTTCATAATCTGTAATATCGAACCAAAATATTTCACCATCTTCAGTCCCGACCATTAATTTTTCGGCCTGATAACTTAAAGTAATGTTTGAAACTTTTTCTTCACCAATAAATGAAGTTAAATCGTAATTGTAAGTTTCCCCTTCATCAGCATCATAAATCCTTATATACAGTCTGGCATTTGCTAACCAGCTCCAAAAGCGGGAACCATCTTCATTTTCTGAGAAGGTGATTTTTTTTATAATGGTATTACTCGATGAATCTGATATTCCAAATTGATCATCTTGTTTAAATGACGCATTTATAACTCTTCCCCCTCTATTATATTGGGGTTTCATAATTGCCCCGGCAGTTATAATTCTTCCGGAATTTGTTCCAACTGAAAATAATTCATCCCCAAGTTTCCCTTTATCAACCGAAATAATTTTTTCGCCATCATTCAGTTGTAAAGAATCTTTATAGATAAGAGAGTTTTCATTTAGATTAAAAAACTTTATCCCGCCGTTTTCATATAATAAATATGTTACTTCCTGATATCTGTCGATACCGGTAAGTAAAACTTTCTCATTAGAATTACTGCTTATTTCCTGATCTTTTGTTATATCGGCAGGAAAAATAAGAGGCATCGATTCGTAAACCAGAAAAAGTAAAATAAGAATAATACTGGCTATAACACCATATCCTCCAAAAGATATTATCATTTTGGCAATAGTATTTGCTCTGGTTACTTTCTGCTTATATTTTTGATTGTTTGTGTTCACAATTCCGGTTATGTTTTTGTTATTAGTATAATAAACTTTTATGTCATCCCGAACATTTTCACCGTGAGGGATCTTTCTTTATCCAGGTCTCTCCACGCTTCACTAGTTCGAGATGACATTTTTAAATATCTTTAGTAGTTTCCATTTTACTGAACATAGAATAAAACTTAAAACGGTCTAGTTTAATTGCTCTAACATTTTCTTAGCAACATCGGCTGATAATGGTAAATAACCATCTTTTACAACTACCTGCTGACCTTCGTAACTAAGAATATATTTCATAAACTCGTTTACTAACGGATCAACTGGTTTGCCAGGATTTTTTGCAATATAAACATATAAGAATCTTGAAAGAGGATATTTACCGCTGGCAACGTTTTCGTTTGTTCCGTCAAAATACTCTTCGCCTTCTTTTTTTGATAACGGAACTACTCTTACACCCGAAGTTTTATATCCGATACCGCTATAACCAATTGCAAATTTATCTTCCGCAACACCTTGTACAACTGATGCTGAACCAGGCTGCTCTTTTACAACATCTTTATAATCGCCTTTTTTAAGTACATGCGATTTGAAATAACCATAAGTTCCTGATGCTGAGTTACGGCCAAAAATACTAATAGGTTTTTTAGCAAACTCGCCTTTTAGACCTAACTGTCCCCAGGTTGTTACTTCTTCGCTATAACCTTGTTTACGTGTTTTTGAAAACACAGCATCAACTTGTTCAAACGATAAACCTTTAACAGGATTTTCTTTATTTACATAAACTGCTAATGCATCTAGTGCAATACTAAACGGAGTTGGTTTGTAACCAAATTTTTCTTCGAATGAATCAACTTCTTTAGCTTTCATTTGTCTAGACATTGGGCCTAACTGCGCAGTACCTTCAATTAATGCAGGCGGTGCCGTTGAAGAACCTTTACCTTCTATCTGAATTTTAACTTCCGGATACATTCCATTAAAACCTTCTGCCCAAAGAGTCATCATGTTTAATATTGTATCGGAACCAATACTGTTAAGATTACCTTTAATACCAGTTGTTTTTTTGTAATGCGGTAAGTTTTCATCAACCTTAACTGTCTGTGCCATTACGCTAGTTGAAAAAACTATTAGCAATAATGCAAATCCTAATAATTTTTTGCTGATGTTGTTCATTGTTTCTCCTATTATATTTTTGTTGTGAAAGTTCATTCCTAAACTTTTATTTTATCAAAAACTCAAAATTAAGTTTCAAAGTTGTTTCGCTGTCTATATCACCCTGGTAGTTTTCTACTCTTACATTTGGCGCAACTTTTAATCCTTCAACCGGTTTCCATATTAAACCGCCAATTAAATATCCTTCACCGTCATCATCCTCATCCGTGTTAGGATCATAAGTATCATAACGTGCAAATACTTCAAATTTTTCATTTACGCTGTAGTTAGCATATGCCGAGATAGCAGCCTTTGTTAAATCCTTTCCACCTTCAGCGTATTGGTCAAATTCGGCACCAACTCTTAAACCTTTATTTGCGTATCCGGCAAAACCACCAAATACTGTTTTTGCCTCTGTTTCAACTTTATTAATTTTAGTATTATCATAATCGTATGGTTCATAAGAGAAAACACCACCAACGTTAAAACCATCTTTGCTCGACAGTTTTCCTTGTCCGTAATAAACTTGTGCAGAAACTTTTTTGAATACATCATTTTCTGCTTTTTTGTATCCGGTTCCATTAGAAACTAATACACTAAAGTTTACTGCTTTACCTAATTTGTTTTTGTAACCAATTGCCAAATCAGATGAACTTGAAAAACCTCTACGATCCATTACGGATTTTTCTATAAAACGGTGTCCCCATGTTTTTTCCTGAACACTAAATACATTCATTCCCTGTAAACCAAGCATAATATTACCATATCCGGTATTCCAGTCAACCATTGCATTTTTAAGATACGCATCCATTTTACCGGTTTTATCTTCTCTGCCAGCATCTAATTGAAATTTATATTTTATAGATTTAGACATTGCATTTTCGTAGGTAAAATACGCGCGGTTTATTTCGAACTGATTATTTACAGTTGGATCATCTACTGTAGAGTGTGTGTAATCAAAAAACACAAGTCCACTTATTTTTTCAGTTGACTTTTCCTGCGCAAAGCCTGTAATACTTGTTAAAAATACTACTGCTGTTAAAATTGACATAAATCTTTTAATTATAATTGATGTCATTTGGTTCTCCTGTTATAATTGAATAATATTATAATTAATTGTTGGTATTAATTATTCTGTTATTTTTTGTTGTTGGTATTTTGTAAAATCAAAGAACATTTCTTTTCTTTGTTACAAAATATACCATCCCAATGTTACAACTATGTTACAATCGCATTTTTTTTGTAATTTAAATTAAATTTTAAGTTTTGGGACTGTTTTCAATTATTTTGCTGCACGGGGAATACTAATTGTAATATTAAAATTTTCCAATATTACAATCAGTTTAATAAGTATTACACACCAGTTTTAATATAAATCTGGTACTTAAAATGGGTTTGAGATTTCATGGCATTACTTCTCTCACTCTTTTTCCGTTACGGTGCGAGAGGCTGTCTCAAAAGTATGATTTGTCATTCCGAACAAAGTGAGGAATCTTGTTTTTTAAAGTAAAAAGACATATTCTTTCGTCACTTCACTCATCTGAATCGTAAGTTTTGGGAGTTTTTAGACAGCCTCTACGACCGTTGGAATGAACATCAATTCCTACAAAAAGATGTTTGTTCTTATAAACGCTTTCCATTTTTAAGTCCTCCTATTTTTCTTTCGAGAACTCAATTTAATAATTTATTTAAACATACATACTTGCCGCTAAGGCGTCTGCCTTTGAAAAGCTTTAAGGGACACAAACCCAACACCTTTTATTAAAAAACTATTTTTAAACCTTGAACTACTTTTTTAGAAGCTATAATCAAACACACATTCAAATACAAATCGCCCGAGCGTAAAGGCAGTCGCTTTGATGCGCGGGTTATAAACGAGTGTTAACTAACTACAGTAAATCTTTTAACTTCTTGTTTTAATTTTCCTTTGAGTTTATCCTTTCCTAGTTCAAGATTGTATCTCATTTGAAGATTTAACCAAAAACTTTCAGAAAGCCCAAAAAACTCAGAAAGACGTAGTGCTGTATCTGCAGTTATTGATCTTTTACCTAAAACGATTTCATTTATCCTTCTTGGTGGAACACTAATGTCTTTTGCTAAACGATATTGTGAAATTTCCATAGGATTAAGAAATTCTTCGAGTAGTATTTCTCCTGGGTGAATTGGAGCAATTTTTTTTTTCATAATTTTATCCTTTATGATAATCTATAATTTGCACATTATAAGCACTATCGTCTTGCCAGCTAAAAATGATGCGCCATTGACTGTTTATTCGAATACCTGATTAACGACATTTATAATTCCTTTTAAACGACAATTAAAATTCCCGAAAAAAGTGGAATTTTAGCCATCCTAA
>JAEINS010000015.1 GCA_016342755.1 Melioribacteraceae bacterium
TCTGAAGCTACGCTGCGTAAACTCCGCTCCGATTCAGATAAATTATTCCATTTACACAAAACTTTTTACACTACCTTTTAATTATGCAGATTATCTTATAAGATAATCTGCATTGTTAATTTTAATAATTTATTTAAGTAGTTTTGTTGAATGAGTTTGAGAACTGTCAAGCTTAAAAGTGTTTAACATATTACTTAATGTTTCTGTAAAGTTTCTAAGCTCTTCAGAGGCCTTTGCAATCTGTTCAATTGCGTTTGCAGATTCATGAGTAACATTATTTATTGATTCAATATTAACTGTAATTTCTTCAACTGCAGAAGCCTGTTGTTTACTAGCATCGGCAACACGTCCTATTTCATCAGCAACGTTATCGGAACTATCTAAAATTGTTTTTAAGATTTCTTCAACATCGTTGGTAAGTTTCTGTCCTTCACCAACCACTCCATTAGCTTCATTCATGGAATTATTAGCTTCTTTAACTTCAACCTGAATTGCTTTAATTGTTTCGGCAATTTCTTTAGTTGCTTTGGTAGTGCGTTCAGCCAATTTTCTAACTTCATCAGCAACAACGGCAAAACCTCTTCCTTGCTCACCAGCTCTTGCAGCTTCAATTGCGGCATTTAATGCTAAAAGATTTGTCTGATCAGCAATATCATCAATAACCTGCGTTATCTCTCCAATTTGATCAGCTTTGGTAGTTAAATTAGAAATTAAACTACTTGTTTGTTCTACTGATATTACAATCTTTTCAAATCCCTTTTTATTAGCTGTAACTTTTTCGAAACCAATTTTTGCTTGATGATTTGATTCTTGAGATGCGGCAGAAGCATTGCCAGCGTTTTGTGTAGTTTCTATTATAGTTTTGCTAACTTCTTCAACAGCACCAGCAACATCACTTGTTTGTGCTGATTGTTCATGTGCGCCAGAAGCCATTTCTTCGGTACTTGAAGATATTTGTGTACTAACACTTGCGGTTGATTCTACAATTTCATGAACCTGTTTAAGCAAGCTCTGTAACTTACTTACCGTAGTGTTAAAACCTTTATAAACCATTCCTATTGTATCGTTACCAATATCAGGCAAATTAACAGTTAAATCACCCTCAGAAAAGTGTTCCATTTGTTCTAACAATTTAGAAACTGATTCACTTAGATGTTTTTCTTTTTCTTCAATTTGAAGCTTTGCTTTTTGAGCTTCTGCCGCTGCTGTTTCAGCTTCTCTACTTTTTTCTTCAGTAGTAGACACAAGTTCATTTATATTATTAACCATTGAATTAAAAGAATTACTTAATGACCCTAACTCGTCATTGCTGTTTACTTCTACCTTTATATTAAAATCACCAGAGGCAACTTTGTTAGAGGCTTCGTTTAATTTTTTAATAGGATCAAGGAAAAGTTTTGTAACAAAGTAAGTAATTAGAGCTATAACAAAACTTATAATAAAACTCATCATTAACATAAGGTTTGTAATTGAATTTGCACCTGCCAAGACTTCTTCTTCTGGTGCTAAAAGAATCATTCCCCAATTTGCCATGCTAAACGGCTCATAAAATGCTAAAAGATTTCCACCAGTTGCAAAATTTACGGTTTTGTACCAGCCGCCTTTACCGTTTTTAATATTATCTCCCAAAGTTTTTAATGCAGGAACATTAAATTCTTCAGCAGCACTATAAGCAGTTCTGTTGCCAATCGATTTTTTATCAGCATCAGCAACAAAAATTCCAGAATTACTTACCATTGAAGCAAAACCAGAATTGAAGATTGAAATTTTTGAAACCATATCATCAAAATATTGAATGGAAATATCGAACCCTGTAACTCCTATAAAGGTTCCATTTTTTATTATTGGAAAAACAAAGGAAGTTAGTAAAATATCATTCTCAAAAAATGGTTCTAAAATTACACCGCTCTTTTTTAATTTTGGTTGATCGTATCTATCTGATGATACTAAATTTGATATATTAACAAAGTTATTGTTACTAATATTTGGAACAAACCGACCATTTTCATCAGAATGGCTTTCTGTATCATCTCTAAATATATTGTCTTTACCATCAAAGGCATTGCTTTCGTATATGGCAAAAACAGAAGTGAAATTTGAATTATCACTTTTAATTTTTTGCAAAAAACTAATTACTTCTTTTCTAGAATTGAACTCAACACTTTCCAAAATTTTAGATATAATTTCGGCTTCTGCAAAATATTTTTGAAGATCAATTGCAAATTCATTACCATAACGTTTAGTTGCTTCTTGAATTTGATCATAAGCAAGTTTTTCGGCTTCTTTCCTAACTTTTTGATGAGTTATATAAACAAAAACAAGCATAGATAATAGGAATGCGCCAAGCGTTGATAACAATATCTTCCATCTAAGGGAGTTTAATATATTCATTTTATAATTCCTTCGTAGAGATTTAATAAAAGTTAAAACTATTACGTATTATCGAAATTTGTTTTGGAAAGTTTATAAGGCTTGTTGTAAAGAGGTTATATCCAGTTGGGTAAAAAAGCGTCTTTTTAGGGACGCTTATAATAATTTATTCAGTTACCCGTTCCCAAGTCTGGGTTCTTCCAAGAAGTGAAATTCCGATGTAACCACGTACTTCTAAAGTTTTTTTATCTTCAAGAAGTTCCATATTACAGCTATAAGTTTTACCAGATTTAGGATCGTAGATTTCTCCATCTTCCCATTCAAAATCCTCGTCATATTCAAAATCTTTTAGAAGTTGCAATCCAAGTATTGGACGAGTCTGTAATTCTTCTTCTGGATTTTCTTTGTCTAACTTTGGCTGACCTTCTTCATTCAACGGTGTTTTTAGCCAGACAATCTTGCCATCATATTTGTCGCCATTTTTGTAGATTTCAACTTTGGCATCTTTGTTACCAGTTAACCATAAACCAACAACAGAATCACCTTCATTTTCTTGGGCTTTTAGATTTAATGTTAACGCACTTAGCAGAATTAAACAGATTGGTAATAAATTTTTGAACATATTAAAATACCTCCTCTAATAGTATGAATATCTTCGAAACTTAATTTAACAAAACAATCTTAAAAATATTATATATTTTGAAATACTTAAAATTTCATTCCAAGTAAATACTCTGGGTCAACCCGTTTATTATACCACT
The DNA here is from genome assembly GCA_016342755.1 of Melioribacteraceae bacterium. Lineage (GTDB taxonomy): Bacteria > Bacteroidota > Ignavibacteria > Ignavibacteriales > Melioribacteraceae > JAEINS01. The sequence goes on from JAEINS010000015.1 coordinate 3,132, forward strand.
GAACTCCCCAATGCAAGTGTGGTCCGGTTGATCTTCCGGTTGTCCCGATTTCTCCAATTTCCTGACCCTTCTTAATAATATCACCTTCCTTAACATCTTTTTTACTAAGGTGAAGATAAAAACTATTTAATCCCTGACCGTGATCGATAAGTATAAAATTTCCGCTGTAGTAAAAATTATCTGCCGCCTGAACAACAATTCCGTCCGTCATTGCGTATACGGGAGTTCCGCGGGGAGCCGCGTAATCAACACCATTATGGAAATTTTTTGGAACTCCGTTTAAAATTCTCTGACTCCCAAATACACTTGATCTTCTCGATCTTTTAACGGGCTTGTAAAACCCCTTTTTATAAAGCGCTTTCTTAACATCTCCAATTTTTGTCCGGTATTCTTTTTTTATTTCTCTTTCTTTAGCAATTCTATCAAGTTCTTTGTTAGGTGCAGTTACATATTTTTTCTTCATGTTATTTATTCGCTGAATATTATATTCTCTTTTTTCAACAGTTAATTTATGGGCTTCAATATTGCCTTCTGCATATTTCACTTTTAAAAAGTAAGTCCCGGTCTCATCTCTGTCAAAACCAAAAATGAATGTTCCGTTTTCATCTATTGGAAGTTCCTCTTTATTAAGAGTAACTTTTATGGCTCCTTCAGCTTTGCCAATAATCAGACTGCCCGATTCTAACTTGCCGATAAGCTTTAATTCTCCGGCAGAAATATTTATTGAAAGGAATAGTATAATTCCAATTATTAATCTATACATTAATTGAACTCCATAATTTTAAATTTAACCCACCAATATAAAAACTTATTTTAAAATGCGTTTTAATTAAAGTATATTTATGAAAGTACTGGGTCTGTTTTGCTTAGACTTAATTTAGTATATAATTGCAATAATATTATTGAGTGATATTTTGAAAAGATTTCTATTAGCTTTTTTAATTATTTTTTGTTCAACTCTTTTTACACAAGAAAAGAAAGTCGGCATTGCCTTAAGCGGAGGCGGCGCCAAAGGTTTTGCACACATCGGAGTTCTAAAAGTATTGGAAGAAATTGAGTTCCCTATTGATTACATATCCGGCGTAAGCATGGGAAGCATTGTTGGCGGACTTTATTCTATTGGATATAGTGCGGAAGAGTTAGAGCAAATTGTAAATTCAGTTGATTGGGAAAATATTTTTAATGATAGTGCAAACCGCAGAGAATTAATAATTGATGAAAAAAACAATTTTGAAAGATATATAGCTGAACTTCCTATTGTAGATTGGGAAATGAAGCTGCCAACCGGACTTATCCGCGGACAGAAAGTTACAGAACTTTTAAATCATTATACATGGTTTGCCGATTCCGAAAAGGATTTTAGAAAATTTAAAATCCCGTTTTCATGTGTTGCAACTAACCTTAAAGATGGCAAAGCTGTTAAATTAACCTTTGGCAAACTCTCGGAAGCCATGCGGGCAAGTATGGGAATTCCTACTGTATTTACGCCTGTTATAACTGATGATTACATACTGGCGGATGGATTTCTCTCTAGGAATCTGCCTGCAATTGATGTAAAAGAAATGGGTGCTGATCTGGTTATTGGCATTGATGTTGGCGAAGAAGTTTTGGCGAAAGATAAAATTGAATCGTTTATGGATGTACTTAATCAGACTATAAGTTATCAGGGTGCTTATGCTGATATGGAACAGCGCAAATTATGTGATTTAGTAATTACGCCTGAACTGGAGAAATATGGCTCGGGCAGTTTTAATTCGGCAGAGGAACTTATTAAATTAGGCGAAGATGCTGCCCGTAAAATGATTCCTCAGTTATTAAAAATAAAAAATGAACTTTTAAATAACCGCAATAAAATAGAGCATAAAATAGATGAAATCCCGGATTCCTTAATGATATCCGATATTATAATAGACGGGAACGAAAAAATTTCAGATTCGTTTATATATAGCCAGGGTGGTATATATTCATCAGGATATTATAAAGTTTCTGAAATAGAAAAAGCTGTGGATAGACTTTTTAGTTCAGATTATTTTAAGAAAGTTACATTTAGAATATTGAAAAGAGGAAGAAAAAATATTTTGGCTTTTTATGTTGATGAAAAGAATGAAGACCTTTTCCGATTTGGGATGAATTTTAATTCCATCGATAAAACCTCATTACTTCTAAATATAAAATTAAAAAATATTTGGGGAAATGATTCTAAATTTATCGCGGATTTGAAGCTGACTAGTAATTGGAAATTTAACTTAAGTTATACAATTCCCCTCGGAATAATAGAATATGCCGGATTAAAATTAAGTTATCATGCATCAAAAGATTATCTTGATATATTTTATCAGGACCAGCATGCATTAAGATTTAATAATTATATAAATTCTTTCGAGATATATACCGGTACGTTTTATTCTAAAGTAATTGACTGGGGAGTCGGACTTAAATTTGAAGATCAAAATAACGAATTGAAAATTGGTCCGGCTGTAGATGAAAATATTGATGAAGGTAGATTTATTCACCTTTTTTCATCTATGTATTTGGATACATTCGACAAAACAGAATTCCCAACATCCGGAACCTCGCTTAAAATAAAGGGGGAATGGATTTACGCGTTGTCAGATGTACCTTATCATGAAAATGGAAAGTTCCGTTTAATTGGCGATTGGCAAAGTGCAATTCCGGTTTATAATAAGACTTCACTTTTTCTAAGAGCGCAATTAGGTTATTCAACTTTAACCGGCGAAGAATATTATTATCAGTTTTCCTTAGGCGGAATAGATAATTTTCCCGGATTAGAAAAAGGAGAATTACTTGGAACGCAATATCTTAATATTCACTTTGGCGGTCAGTACGAAATTTTCCCGCACAAGTATATCAACGTCAGATGGAATATTGGGAAAACTTCTAATAAGTGGAAAATGTTGTTTGATAAAGAACATGAATATATTTCGGGATTTTTAATCGCATTTGGAATGGAATCCCTTCTTGGTCCAATTGAGTTTGTGATGTCTGGCAGTAGTCGTAATAAAGAGGAATTTTATTTTAATCTTGGATATAAATTTTAACAAAAGGTGATTTATGAAAAAACTATTTTTACTAATAGGGTTGTTGTTTGTTTCCTGTAATGCACAGGAAGTTAGCTTTAATAAGTACTTTGAAGACCATACAATGAGAATTGATTATGACCATACAGGTGATAATGAATTAGAGATTATTTCAATCGATCAGATTTATAAACATGGAATCTGGGCAGGCAGCAGAAAACATCTTCTGGATAAATTTAATAACGGGAGATATTATGTTAATGTATTTGATCTTGAATCGAATACACTTATCTACTCAAAAGGATTTGATTCTTACTTTGGAGAATATAAACTTAGCGGAGATGCTGCCAAAGGAATTGTAAAAACGTTTCATGAAGTTGCTGTAATTCCTTATCCAAAGAATAAAATTAAGTTTGTTGTGCAGAGAAGAAATGATAAAAAAGTGATGGAAGATTTTTTTGAAACTGAAATTGATCCGGCCGATGTTAAAATTATTAGAGAAAAAGTTTTGGATAATGAAGTTCAGGTTTTCAAAAGTCTGGAAAACGGTGATCCTCATAAAAAAGTTGATGTTGTAATTTTGGGTGACGGTTATACTTTAGAGCAGGCAGAAAAGTTTAAAAGTGACCTGGAAAGATTTACAAAGATATTTTTTGAACAGGAACCGTATAAATCTCAAAAAAACAATTTTAATGTTTACGGTGTGTTTAAACCATCGGAAGAATCCGGTGTTGATGAACCGCGAGCCGATATCTACAGAAATACAAGCCTTAATTCAACATTCAATTCAATGGGTTCCGAACGATATTTATTAACAGAAGATCTTAAATCGATCCACGATATTGCCTCACACGTTCCGTACGATGCTATTTATATTATGTGTAACAGTCATCGTTACGGCGGCGGCGGAATTTATAATTTCTACTGCACATTTACACCGGATAATCAATGGCACGAATACTTGTTTCTACACGAGTTTGGACATTCATTCACCGGATTAGCCGATGAATATTATACATCGTCGGTTGCGTATAACGAATTTTATCCAAGAGGAATTGAGCCGGTTGAACCAAACATTACAGCATTACTTAATAAAGAAAATGTTAAATGGAAAGATCTACTGGAAAAAGGAATTGAAGTTCCCACAAAATGGAATAAAGCCGAATATGATTCAACTTCATTAAAATGGCAAAAGCTTCGTACCGAATTGAATAATAAAACATCAGAGCTTAAAAGAGAAAGAGCTTCTAAAGAAAAGATAAAAGAAGCTGAGGATTATTATGCAAAGATGGATCTGGAAAATTCTGAGAAAACTGATAAGTATTTAACAAAAAGCAAATACTTTGGGAAAGTCGGAGTTTTTGAAGGAGCTGGTTATTCATCGGAAGGATTGTACAGATCTATGTTAGATTGTATTATGTTCTCGAAAGGTAAAAAGCCGTTCTGTAAAGTTTGTGAAAAAGCAATTGTGGATGTTATAAATCATTACACAGAATAAAAAAAAGGGGTTGAACATTTATAACTTCTGTCCAACCCCTAAAAATTGTCAGGTGGAGCCATTGCCACTCCTTCCGTGTAACTAAAATATTATGGTGAAAAACATTGAGACAAAAATTTATGTCTCGATGTGAATGTACAAATCAATTTTTAAGTTGGCAATAGATTAAATTTGACATTGAATCTTATTTTTAATTTGATTACACTAAAAGACCGATTAATTAAAACATCCTAAACACTATTTTATCACCTTCATTAACCTTAAATTTATCACAATATCCCGCATTAACTTCAACAACATACTTAGCTTTTTTAGATGACGGATAACTCTGATCGCTGGTAGTTTCGGTATTTCTATGAATCGTAACAATTTCCAAATCTGAACTGACAAAAAGAATATCTAAAGGAATAAATGTATTTCTCATCCAGAAAGATTGCATTGCCTCCTGTGGAAAAATAAATAACATTCCCTGATCTTCCTGCATCGAAGTTCTAAACATAAGTCCCTGAGCGCGTTCCTCGTCATTATCAGCAACTTCAATGTTAATTTTAGAGATATAGTTTCCCCCGGAATTGCTAAAAGTTAACTCACCATTATTTTGAAATAAGTAATTCACAATATTTTTCTTAGAATTATTTTTGGATGAATTTGAATTATTTCCAATAAAATTTGAAACAATCATTAATGCTAAAAAGCTAAGAATAATAACAGATACAACAATTGTTTTAGTTTTTGATTGTTTTGGGATTTTTTTTGCTTTTTTTTGTGTCATAACGTTATGTAATAATTGAATTTAAAAGTAGAATGATTTAAGTTCATTAAAATAAAACAAAAAATAGTTAATTGTATTAAAAATTAGGATGGGAATTATGAAATATTGGTTAGGTAAATCTGAGCCGGATTGTTATTCAATTGATAGATTGGCGGGCGAAAAAAACAAAACTACATCATGGGACGGAGTTAGAAATTATCAGGCGCGTAATTTTATGCGTGATGAAATGAAATTAGGAGATATGTTCCTTTTTTATCACAGTAATACAAAACCGCCTGCTGCTGTAGGAATTTGTGAAGTTGTAAAAGAAAGTTATCCCGATTTTACGGCATTTGATCCGGAAGACGATCATTTTGATCCTAAAAGTAAAGATGATAATCCAACATGGTTTATGGTTGATGTAAGATTGGTTGAAAAATTTAACAGACCTGTTTCATTACAGGAAATGAAAGAAAATCCTAAGTTAAAGGATATGAAATTGATTCAGAAAGGAAATAGATTATCTGTAATGCCGGTTCTTAAAAAAGAATTTAATGAGATCGTAAAAATGTCTAAAAAATAGAACTTTTTAGTGCCGGGTGCGTCTGATTAAGTGGATTTTTGTACAATTAAAAAATTAACGTAATGAAAAACATTTTCCATATAAAAGCATTTACCTTAGTTGTAATTTTACTTTCTATTTTAGGATGTAAAGAAAGAGTTAATGAAGCTCCCCTAATTCCTATTGAAGACTTTTTTAGGAATCCGCAGCAGACTAATTATACATTATCTCCTGATGGAAAAAATATTGCATTCATGCAGCCCTGGAATACAAGGATGAATGTTTTTATTAGAAATATAAATGACGAAAATCCTATTCAGGTTACCTTTGCTGGGGATAGAGATATTCCTAAATATTTTTGGGGCAATGATAAAAAAATCATGTTTCTTCAGGACAATAAGGGTGATGAGAACCATCATTTATATTCAGTTGATCTTGACGGCAAAAATAAAATTGACTTAACACCTTTTGAATCGACAAAGGTATGGGTGGTTGATAACTTAGATAAGGTTGAAAATGAACTTTTAATAATGCTTAACAAAAGGGATCCGAAGATTTTTGATGTTTATAGAATAAATATTAATTCCGGCGAATTAAATTTAGTTCAAAAAAACCCGGGTAATATAACCGGCTGGCTTACGGATAATGAGGGGAAACTGCGAATTGCTTCAACAACAGATGGAGTAAATACGGGAATTCTTTATAGAGAAAATGAAGAAGAAGATTTTGAACCAGTTTTAGCTTTGAATTTTCAAGAAGAATTAAGACCAATAAAATTTACATATGATAATAAATATATTTATGCGTTATCAAACATTGGGCGCGATAAACTTGCTCTTGTAAAATATGATCTGCTGAATAATAAAGAAATTGAATTAATATATCAGCATCCTGAAGTTGATGTTGCAGATGTTATTTTTTCGGATGTGAAAGAAAAAGTTGAAGGTGTATATTATAAAACCTGGAAGGGCAATTACGAGTTTTTTGATGAAGACAGAAAAATACTTCAGGAATACCTTGAAGATAAATTAGAGGGTTATGAAGTTGTTTTAGTTAGCCGGAGTAAAGATGAATCGAAATTTATTTTAAGAACATATAGCGACAGATCTTTAGGTTCATTTTATTATTACAATAAAAGGAAAAAAGAGATTGTTAGAATTGCACAGGTTAGTCCCTGGTTAAATGAAGAGCAGATGGCTAAGATGAAGCCGGTTAGTTATAAAGCCCGGGATGGTAAAACAATAAACGCATATTTAACATTTCCTAATGTAGCCGGTAAAAAAGATTTGCCGGTTGTAGTTTTTCCGCATGGCGGTCCATGGATAAGAGATTATTGGGGTTTTCGTCAAACTGTACAATTTTTAGCTAACAGAGGTTACGTTGTATTTCAGCCAAATTATAGAGGTTCCTCTGGTTACGGCAAAAAATTCTGGCAGGCCGGGTTTAAACAATGGGGTCAGGATATGCAGAATGATGTTACTGACGGAGTTGAATGGCTTATTAAACAAGGTATAGCTGATAGGGAAAGAATTGGAATAATGGGTTTTTCTTTTGGCGGCTATGTTTCTATGGCAGGTTTAACACTTACTCCTGATCTTTATAATTGCGGAGTTTCTATTTCGGGTATTTCAAATTTGTTTTATTTTATTGAATCAATTCCACCCTATTGGGAAGTTTTTAGAGAAATGCTTTATACTATGGTTGGTGATCCTGAAAAAGATAAAAATATGTTTAAAGCTTATTCCCCAAGTTTTAACGTTGATAAAATTAAAGCTCCTGTATTTATAGCTCATGGTAAAATGGATAGTAGAATTAATATTAAAGAATCTGACAGTTTTGTAAAAAAGCTGCAAAAAAATAATGTTGATGTTACATATTTTGTGAAGGAAAATGAAGGTCATGGATTTATGAATGAGGAAAACAGAATTGAACTTCACAAAAAGATTGAACAATTTTTAGATAAAAACTTAAAATCAAATTCAGTTAGATAATACTTTTATTATGAGGAAAATATTCCTTACACTTATTCTTTTTTTTCTAGGCGCAAGTTGTTTATTCTCTAATTCAACTTCTGTAAAAGATTATAGATTTAAGCATCTTACCTTAAATGATGGTTTATCACAATCAACTATAAGTGCTATATATCAGGATAATAAAGGGTATATCTGGTTTGGCACGGCAGATGGTCTTAACAGATATGACGGCTACAATTTTAAGATCTACTACAATGATATTTCGGATACCACAACAATTTCGGAAAATTCTGTTAGAGCAATATTTGAAGACGAAGAAAACAACATTTGGTTAGGTACATTAAGTGGTGTACTTAATAAATTTAACAGAAAAGAGGGTACATTTGAACATATTGATTTAAGGAAAGCCACTCCCCGTATAGAGAATGAAGATATAGATCTTTTCAATTATCCAATTATTTATTCGCGTGGTAAAAACGAAACAATAACATGTATTAAAAAAGATAATAATAATTTGTTTGTTGGAACTCTCGGCAATGGTTTATATATCTACAATACTGTTACTAAATCTATTAAACATATTTTAAGCGAACCAAATAAAGATAAAACCTTAAGTTCAAATAAAGTTACAAGTTTGGAATTTGATAAAGAAAATTATCTGTGGATTGGAACTCTGGGCGGAGGTTTAAATAGGCTGAATTATGTTAGTGATAATGAAATTATTATTGAACGAATAAATCCTTTAAGCGATAGAAAAAACACAAGAGAATCTGAATCAATTACATGTTTGTTTGTAGATAAAGCTAACTATTTATGGTACGGAACATTTGGTGACGGATTAAATTCACTAAATCTGAACAAGGACAAACCCAGTGAGAAGAAGATAAATACAAATCGTGTTTTTAAGGATTCAAATAGGTTTTTATTAAGTAATAACAATGTAACAACTATAACTGAAGATCAAGAAGGTTGTCTATGGATTGGCACTTTTGGCGGCGGTGTTAGCCGATTTAATAAAGAAACAAATAACTATACCTCTTATGTAAACAATCCTTCAGATCCTTCATCAATAATTGATAATGATGTTATTTCTCTATTTGTAGATAAAACCGGAATATTGTGGGTGGGAACACACTTAGGGAAGGGAGTAAGTGTTTTAGATAAAAATACTGTAAAGTTTGATCTAATTAAAAAAGAAACATTTTCTAAAAAAGGGTTGAACGATAATATAGTCTGGGGAGTTACTGAAGATGACAATTATATTTGGATAGCTACATATAAAGGTGGTTTAAACAGATATGATAAAAAAACTGGTGAGTATAAATATTATCAAAATAATCAAGCAGATCCCTGGTCAATAAGTGATAATCACGTACGTTCATTATTATTGGATGATTATGGAAATCTCTGGGTTGGTACATATTCCGGCGGATTAAATTGTCTGGATATTAAAACGGATAGATTTTATAAACATGTTCATAACGGGGACGATTCAACAAGCATCAGCGGAAATCAAATTTTATCGATGTATATTGATGATAATTCAACGTTCTGGTTAGCAGTATATAAAGGCGGCTTAAATAGATTTGAGTTTAAGAAAGATATTCATAAGGGAAAAATAAATTTTAGAAATTATACACATAAACCTGAAGATTCGGTTTCTATAAGTGATGACAGGGTATATTGTTTATTTGAATGTGATGAAGGAGATGTGTGGGTTGGTACTTTAGGCGGAGGATTTAATTATTTTAACAAAGAGGAAGAGAAGTTTACAAGTTTCAGACATTCAAAAACTGATCAAAATTCACTGAGCAATGATCAGGTTATGAGTATACTTGAGGATTCATATGAAACAGTTTGGATAGGCACATTTGGCGGCGGCTTAAATAAATTTAATCATAAAACACATGAGATGACAAGGTTTATAAAAAACGGATTTCACTGTAATTCCATTTATAGTATTCAGGAAGATTCCAGTAAAAATTTATGGATGGGAACTGATATTGGATTGGTGCAATTTAATCTGGATACGGAAAAGATTGTTTATTATGATCATAAAGATGGCATTCAGGATCTGGAGTTTAGTGGCGGCGCTTCTTTAAAAAGTAAAGATGGAAAAATGTTCTTTGGCGGAATTAATGGATTGAATTATTTTTATCCGGGTAAAATTAATGAAAACAAAAATATTCCATCAGTACAAATAACAGATATAAAAATTTTTAACGAATCTATTAAAGGTGAAAAAAAAGAAATAGAATTATCGTACGATCAAAATTTTTTCTCATTTGAATATGCCGCGCTTGATTTTACAAATCCGGCAGAAAATAAATATGCTTATTATTTAGAAGGTTATGAGCATGAATGGCAATACAGTAATTCTCCGCATAGATTTGCCTTTTATAAAAACCTTGCACCCGGTTATTATACATTTCGTGTTAAAGGATCTAACAACGATGGTTTATGGAATAATGCCGATGCTTCAGTGAAAGTTACTATACTGACACCATTCTGGCGTACATGGTGGTTTATTACATTATCTGTAATTGTTATTTTGGGTTTAATAGGCTTGTTGGTTTCTAAACGTATTAAAGCTTTTTTTGATATTGAGAGATTAAAAGTAAAATTGGCCGCTGATTTACACGATAATATTGGCGCGGGTTTAACAGAAATATCAATACTAAGCAATTTAATTGCTGTGGAATTGGGTGAAGAATCCAAAGGTGTTATTAGTAAACTTACTAACATTGGCGATACTTCCAGACAGCTAATTGATAGTATGAGCGACATTGTCTGGGTGGTTAATCCTAAACGCGACAGCCTTCATGATCTAATAATCAGGCTAAAAGATTCTTTTTCTGATTTCCTTTCATTGATGGATGTTTCATTTAAGACAAACAGCTTAGAGAATTTCGATAATCTTAAACTCCCTATGGAATATAGACAAAATCTATATTATATATTTAAGGAGGCTATCAATAACTCTGTTAAGCATAGTAAGTGTTCAAAAATTTATTTAGAGATTGAGACCAATGGAAGTGAGCTGGTTATGAAACTTGTTGATGACGGACATGGTATTGAAGAAGTAAATATACTTTATGGTAATGGAATTGAAAATATGAAAAGGCGGGCACAGAGTATTGGCGGAACATTATCATGGCATTCAACTGTTGGCGAGGGAACATCAATTCTATTTAAAGGCAAATTGAACGCATGGAGTTTAAAGAATATCCTAAGTATGTAGAAAATAATTAGTACATTTAAAAATTGAAAATGTTGTGTAAGGTACTTAATGATTAATGTTGTAATTGTAGAGGATAATAATACTATCCGTAACGGTTTAGCGGCTTTAATAAATGGAACAAACGAATATAATTGTGTAAGCAGTTATTGTGATTGCGAATCATTTCTGGCAGAAATAAATAAGTTTAGAATTGATGTAGTACTTATGGATATTGGACTTCCCGGTATTAGTGGAATAGAAGGTGTTAAAGAAGCTAAAAAAATAGTACCCGATCTTAACGTTTTAATGTTAACTGTTTATGAAGAACGCAACGTTATCTTCGAAGCATTATGTGCCGGAGCAACTGGTTATTTAGTTAAAAATACTCCGCCGGCCCGTTTATTAGAAGCCATTAAAGATGCTCATGATGGCGGCGCGCCAATGAGTTCCCATATTGCCAGAAAAGTTATAACTGTATTCCAAAATAATCCGGAAGCTAAAAATGATAGTCTGCCGCACAATTTATCGGACAGAGAATTAGATGTTTTAAATCTTTTGGCAGAAGGAAATAATTACCGGGAAATTGCTGATAAATTATTTATTAGTATTGATACAGTGAGGCATCACATAAGGAACATATATAAAAAACTTCATGTTCATTCCCAATCAGAAGCTGTTGCAAAAGCTATTAAAAAGGGCATTATCTAGATATTACTACACAACCATGCTTTCTAATCGGTTTTATATGCAAAAACCACATTGTTGTGCGGTTGATTCATCTCCATCCTTTAACTTAATTGTTATATCCAATAAATAACGTCTGTACAGTTTATAATGATAAATGTTGCCATTGTTGAGGATAATATCACAATTAGGGAAGGACTTGCTGTTTTAATCGGGGGGACAGCAAATTACCAATGTATTGGTGCCTTCTCTAATTGTGAATCTTTTATTTCAAAATTAGGCAAACTTAATGTAGATGTAATTTTATTAGATATACAATTACCTGGTATTAGCGGTATAAAGGGGATAAAATATATCAGAAATATTGTTCCTGATGTAAATATAATTATGCTTACAGTTTATGAAGATCGTTCAAAAGTGTTTGAAGCACTTTGTGCCGGAGCTTGCGGATATTTACTAAAAAGTACGCCGCCTCAAAAAATACTGGACTCTATTGAAGAAGCTAATTCCGGCGGATCGCCAATGAGTTCCAATATTGCTAGAAAAGTCATTTCATTATTTAGTAAAGAGTATTCAAGTTTAAGTAAAAACATTCCGGATAAACTTTTAAAAAGAGAGACAGCAATTTTAACACTATTAAGCGAAGGAAATAACTATAAAGAAATTGCAGAAAGACTTTCACTTAGTATCGATACAATTCGCCATTATATAAGACTAATCTATAAAAAACTTCATGTTCATACACAGTCTGCTGCTGTGGCAAAGGCATTAAAAAAAGGGTTAATATCTTAACCAATCAATTTTATTATTTAAAAGTTATGAAAAAAATATTTTGCGGTTCATGCCCAAGATTAGGAATTGTTATGTATTGAAAATTGAATTCAGCAATGTTAAATTTTTCCTCTTGCTGGCAGTGCTTCAATAGCTGCAGTATCTTTTTCACCTGCAAACAGAATCCCATTTTACTTTTGATTTTTGCTGCCAGTGTTTCATTTTCTCCAAACCATTCTCCAAGATGTTTAAACAATTATCATATTTATCAACCAATTATTAAGAACACCTAAGACGATTAATTAGCACAAAAGTTATAAGAAAGCGCATGAATATGTTGAATGTTGCATGGTTAACGAGCATTTTTCTTCTAAACCACATGTCCGTGCTGTTGTTAAAAAAGTAACATCTAGCTAATTATGTATTAAAAATAAAAGCCTAAATAAATAAGGGAAGGAGAAGTTTTTTTAATTAGCAGTTTTAACAAAAGTTTAAGGAAAATAAAAGGGAGGATTTAAGCATTAAGATAAAAGTATAATTCCCAAATTAAACTTTGTGTAAAAAATACAAGGAGAAAATATGAAGAAAAAGATTACTAGCGTTTTACTCTTTTTACTAATGCCGGCCATTTTGTTTGCCGGAACAGTTGGTAAAATAAGAGGAACCGTTACAGATGGGGAAGGTAATCCTTTAATCAGTGCCAATATTTTAGTTGTCGGTACATCATTTGGCGCTGCAACAGATGTAAATGGTGAATTTTTAATAACTAACCTGGAAGCTGGAATATACGAGGTAAAAGCTTCTTATGTTGGTTTTCAATCGGTAACAATTTCAAACATACGTGTTAATGCCGATTTAACAACTGCTCTCAGTTTTGAACTTCCCGAAGAGGGTTATTCAACTGATGAGATTATGGTTATTGCTACACAACCGCTTGTTAATAAAAGCTCAACTAATGCAAATAGAATTACAACTGGTGAAGATATTGAAGCACTTCCGGTGAGGGGAATGGATGATATTGTTTCACTTACACCAGGTGTAGTTTTGCAGGATAATACTGTTTTTATTCGCGGCGGTAGAAAAGATGAAGTTGGTTACTATTTAGAAGGAGCATCAATATCAGATCCCGTTGCCGGCGGCCGGGGGGTTACCATTCCACAGGATGCTATTGAAGAAATTCAAGTTCAGGCTGGTGGTTATAATGCCGAGTATGGTGGTGCTAATGCTGGTATCATCTATACTCAAATGAAATCCGGTCCTTCTAAATGGGGAGTAACAACTGAATATATTACAGATAATATTACTTTTAAAGGACAGGACGATCACTTTGGAAGCGATAAACAACTTGGCGCATACTGGTATGGTTACGATGAATTTACCACAACCTTAGGCGGTCCTATATTTAAAAATAATATTAGATTTTTTGGTACGTTTAATTACAGCTATCAAAGAGACAAAAATCCGCAGGCATATCCCGGAATGAATTTGGGAATTATTAGTGATCCAACAACCCAGGATTCTATTGATTTTACATATCCGGCAGGAATACTATATAAAAACTCTCTAAGAGGATATAGCGGTACAGCTACTCTGTCTTTAGATTTTAATCCGTTTATTTTTAAAATAATTGGTACCTATACAAGTTCTACAACATTCAATCCGTTTAGTACTTCGCGTGTAGCAGGTAACATAGCTAATATGCTTAATCTTGCCAGGGTTGAAAAACAAGACGCTGAAAATGGTGCTTTAAATTTGAAATTTACTCACCTTTTAAATGCCACAACTTTCTATGAATTGAATGTTGGTTACTCATTTAACAACCAGGAACAGTATGATCCATATTTAAAAGATGACTTTTTGAATTATGGAGATAGTCTTGCGAATGCTAAAGTTGGATGGGATCAGTTTAGTGACAGATATGAACAGCCAACAAGGTTAAATATTTTTAACTGGAGTTTTCATGCACCAGGAACTGTATCAGCCGGTTATTATAAATATAACAGAGAAAAACTAAATATCTCAGGTGCACTTTCAACTGAGTTTGGTAAAGAACATTCCATAAAAATTGGCGGCGAGCTGCAATTGTTCAAGATAAGAAACTACGGCCTCAATAACGAAAACGCGATTGGAATTGCGGGTATACTTGAAGCTGATAGGAACGGATCTAATTTAGGTGTTGAAGAAATACTTAGAAGACAGGGTGTTAACAATTACGGTTACGATGTATTAGGCAATGAATTTGACGGTGATGGATACGAAGCTCCTAAAACACCCGTATTTGCCGCGTTTTATATTCAGGACAAAATTGAGTACAAAGATTTAGTCTTGAATCTTGGTCTTAGATATGATTACATAGATATTGATAATCAGCAAATGACCGATGCTACAAGACCGGAATTTTCAATCAACTATAATAACGGTAATATAATTGATGAAGGCTGGGAAGATGTTCCTGCATTCGGTGCTGTTAGCCCTCGTTTAGGTTTTTCATTTGCGGTTACCGATGAAACTAAATTCCATGCGCAATATGGCAAGTTTGTTCAGCAGACTAGATTGAGAGATGCTTATACCGGACTCAATTCCACTTCGAGAAATTTAAGAGGCGGATTGTTTATTCTTGCTCCTGTTGGTTATAATGTAAGACCTACTCGGACAACTCAATACGAAATGGGATTTACACAGCAGATAAGTGATTTTGCATCATTCGATATAACCGGTTTTTATAAAGATATTCAAGATCAGATAGTTTTTAAACAGCAGAGAACAAATGTTGAATCTCAATTTGCCGCGTATACTATTCTTGAAAATGGCGATTTTGCAACAACAAAGGGACTCGAAATTTCTTTTAATATGAGAAGAACACAGCGGTTTCTTGTAAATGCTTCTCTATCATTTCAAGATGCACAGGGAACAGGTTCATATCCTAATTCGAATGCCGGTTTAGTTGGTGCACCGTTAGACGGAGTAACTATATTTGAACCGCAATACATTTCACCGCTCGAATATAATAGATCCTTAAGTGGCAATATAAGTGTCGATTACAGATTTGGTGAAAATGAAGGTTCTTCGTTTTTTAATGAGTTTGGAATTTCAACACTTTTAACCTTTAACAGCGGACATCCATTTACATTAGGAATTGGCGGTGATGACTTAGAAGGAAATCCTCGTGACAGACAGCCTATAGAAGCTTTGGGTTCTTCAACAACTCCGTCAAACTTCCAGGTTAATTTAAGAATTGATAAAACCTTTAGTTTGTTCGATAAGGTAAAAGCAAATGTCTACGTATACGTAATCAATCTATTTGATAAAAGAAATATTGAAAATGTATTCTTAAGAACCGGCTCATCTGTTGATGATGGTTATTTAAGTGATCCTGATCTTGGAGGTTTATTGGCCGAAACAAATGGAGCGGATTACGTGGCATTATACAATGCTATAAACCATGATTATAATGAGCAGTGGCAAAATGCAATGACCGGAGGAAATATACAGGTGCAGCCAAGAATGTATGGTCCTCCAAGACAGATTCGTTTAGGTGTAAAATTAGAATATTAAGAAATCGGCTCTATTGTTAAAATAGAATAGGAGTTTAATATATGAAATCAAATAAAATGTTCTCCTTACTTTTATTATTTGCCATTGTCTTATCAGCTTCGATAACGGCGGAAAATAAAGAAGGGAATGAAAGAAATAAAAAGCTGAGTAAACCGAATGGTACTCCGGTGCGTGCGTACTTAAATATAAACAACATATCCACAGTATTTAAGAACGATGGAATCTCTGATATAGATGTAGCTGAAGCGAACTGGGGATTCTTCTTTCCCAAAGGCAGCGGAAAAGGTGCTGTATTTGAGTCTGGACTTCTTTGGGGATTAAAGCTGGATGGTAAAGAGCAAGTTCAAGTTGGCGGATCTGCTTATAGTTCCGGATTGCAGCCTGGAAAAATTATTACCCCGGGAGTTGCGGAAGATCCGGCTTTACCAAAGAATCGTATTTATCGTGTAAGACCAGACGTATTTCCCGGTGCTCCTGATATAGATCTTGGAATGGAGGCAAATGACGAAGGGAAATCGGAAAGCATGGTAAGAGAACAATATGAAACGGACTGGTCAGAATGGCCGGCTGATGATGGTGCTCCATATAAAGATATTGATGCAAACGGGAGTTACGATCCTAACGTAGATATTCCCGGTGTAGTTGGTGCAGATCAAACAATATGGTTTGTAGCAAATGATTTAGATGAAGGTAATACAAGAAACCTTTATGGAACAGATCCGGTTGGAATGGAAATGCAGTTTACTGCCTGGGCTTATGCACAGCAGGGAGCTTTAGGAAATATGTTTTTTAGGAAATATAAAATTATTAATAAAAGTGAAGACGATTTCCATGATGTATATGTTTCAATGTGGTCTGATGTTGATCTGGGTACTTCTGCAAACGACTTTGCAGGCTGTGATACAACATTAAGTTTAGGATTCTGTTATAATGCCACGGCAAATGATCCTGTTTATAGTCCGCTGCCTCCGCCCGCGGTTGGGTTCGACTTTTTTCAGGGACCAATAGTTGATGGGAACGCAAATGATATGGCTATATTCAATGGTAAATTTGTACCGGGCAAAAAAAACTTACCTATGACATCATATTATTATTTTGCCAGAAATAGAACCGATATTGCTGATCCTACTACTGCGAATCCTCAAGGGGCAACACAGTTTTATAATTTCTTCCAAGGTAAAATAGGTTTAACCGGTGAGTATTTTGTTGATTACAATACTGGTCTGCCAACAACATTTGCGCTCGCTGGTGATCCGCTAACTAGAACTGGCTGGGTTGATGGTCAGCAAGTTCCTGGTGGCGATAGAAGAATAGGAATGGCTTCCGGTCCTTTTGAAATGGCAATTGGTGACACTCAGGAAGTTGTTGTAGCCGAAATATGTGCCGGCGCTATTCCTGGAATGGATAGGTTAAGTGCTCTTGGTCTATTAAAGTTTTATGATAAACAAGCTCAACTAGCTTATGATAATTTCTTTGATTTGCCTGTTCCTCCTCCGGCACCTGAAGCAAAAACTGTTGCATTAGATAGAAAAATAATTCTTGACTGGGGATACAATCCTGTTCTTGCTAATGAAATTGAAAAATCAAATTCAAAAGGATACAAATTCCAAGGTTATAATATCTATCAATTACCAAGCGCTTCTGCATCATTCTCGGAAGCAAAACGAATTGCTACATTCGATATTGCCGATGGTCTTGGAAAAATTGAAGACTTTTTCTTTGATGCTTCTACAGGAGTTGTTGCAAGAGGTGTTCAGCAATTTGGTAATGATACCGGTATAAAAAGATATATGGATATTAGTACAGATGAAATTAAAGGCGGTACTCCTCTAATAAATGGAATTAGATATTACTTTGCTGTAACCTCTTATAGCTACAACGAAGATCCGGATGCCGTTCCAAACAATTTGGAAAATCCGTTATCAATATTAACAGTTGTGCCTAATAGTAAAAATCCCGGTGAAATTACCAGTGAAGTATATGATGAAATGTATGTAATGTACGATGGAACTGCGGATGCCAGTGTAACTGTAAAAGTAATTGATCCTTTTGCAACAACTGGTCACGAATATGAAATATTCTTTGATCAGCAGCATTACTATTTAGATAGAGATGGCGAGTATAAAACTACAAGCTATCCTGATTCAATTGGTAAAGTTCTTGGAAAAGATGTTAGTCCGGCTTATTTGTCCGGAGTATCTTTTATCGCTTCAAGTACTGAATGTGATCTAATTTTTACTGTACAGGATTTAGAATTATCACCCGATTATTCCTACTCAGATGGAGTGAAATTAGTATTTCCATCATCAATAAATATTATTAGTGCGGAGAATAGCGGTAATGATGGTGATATTGAACCAACAATTGATAGAGGTGAAAATTCAGTGACCTGGGGTTCTCCTGATACAACACAGGATGGACCATTTCATGGTGGTGAATTACTTAGTGTTAAAGTTAGAACTCATGTACTTCCTTTGGATGTTCAATATACAATCTGGGACGATGGATGGGGTATGTTATCAGGTCCCGATTACGGAATTACTGGTGAATATAAACATGCCGAAGGTGTTGTAAGCGTTTCGGAAGAAGCAAATTATTTTCATACAGAGAATCACTGGAATGTACGGGATCTGAATACAAGTGAAGTAGTATCGGACGATCATAACGTATATGGCGGTGTTAATGTGTTTACCGGAGAAGATTTAGGAATTGATGCCGATCCGATTGTAGACGGACTGCAAATTTCTTTTGCGGGCAGCTTTGATGCTCCGTTTGATTTTGCCGCTCTATTGTTAAATGGAAGTGATGATGTTGGTGACTACAATATTGATAGTTACGGAGCAAATGACTGGTCTACTTTTGGCCCGACAAATTCTGCAAGAGCAATTCATGCGGCCGGTGACGGTAATAATGAATTGATAGTTTTACAAAAAGATATAGAATTAAGATTTACCGGTGAATATGAAGATGAACCTGAAATAATTATAAATGGTACCGATACATTAGCCGTTTGGAAAATTAAAGAAGGTACTGGTTCAGTTGCTACTATCTATCATGCCCGTGGAATGAATACTATTTCGGAACATCCTATGAATCCTAATCCGGGTAGTACCGATGCCTTTACAGTACGCATTCCGTTTGAGGTTTGGAATGTTGATGATGACAGACAAATAAATCTTGTTATGGTTGATAGGCTTCAGGATCCTACTGCTTTTGGCGGCGAAGAAAATGTTACAAGAATTGATTTTTATGGTTTCAATCCAACCGGAAGAATGTATTGCTTTATTCATGATACAGAATATAGCGAGAATGTTATTCCTATAGTAATGGATTTTGATGCCGGTGAGTTTATTCCAAGTGATGTTACTAAAGATTTAACATGGAATATTGTTTTCTGGGAAACACCATGGGTTAAAGGTGATGTTCTAAACTTTAGATATAATAATCCATTATTGGTAGGAGTTGATAAATTCAAATTTTCATCAGTTGCTCCAAGATTTTCTAAAACTGATGCAAAAAAAGATGTAAAAAAAATAAATGTGTTTCCAAATCCGTATTATGCAGTTAATTCCGAAGAGTTAAATAAATACAACCGTTTTGTAACCTTTACGCATTTACCTGATCAAGCTAAGATTAGAATATTTGATTTAGCCGGAACTCATGTGAGAACTATAGAAAAAGATAGTGATTCACAATTTGAAAGATGGGATCTATCTAATCAGAGTGGATTGCCGGTTGCAAGTGGAATGTATATAGCTTACATCGATATGCCAGAAATAGGAGAAACTAAAATTCTCAAACTTGGAATTATTCAAGAACAGCAAATTCTGGACAGATATTAATTAATAACTTAACGGAGTGAAAATGAAACATAGATATATATTAAAATTAGGTTTGTTCCTCCTTATAGTAAGTCTCAGTGAGCTATTTGCTGGAGGCGGAAATAGAATTGGAACTAGCGGAGCTTCACAGCTTCTAATTCCGGTTGGTGCTCGTGGCATTGCATTGGGCGGAGCTAATTTAGCAACCACAAGAGGTGTTGATGCTATCTTCTGGAATCCGGCTGGTATTGCAAAAACTCAGCATGGAGTTGATGTAACCTTTTCGCACATGAACCACATTGCTGATATAGGCATTGAGTATGGTGCAATTGCTGCTAGGATTAATTCTCTGGGAGTTTTCTCCTTTCATGTAAAGTCAGTTGATATGGGCGATATTCCAGTTACAACAACTGCCGAGGTAGATGGAACCGGTAGAACATATGCCCCTCAACTATTAACTGCGGGAATTTCTTTTTCTCGACAATTAACAGATGCAATAGCTGTTGGTATAACCGGAAATTTTATTTCCGAAACTATACAGGATGTAAGTGCTACAGGTGTTGCGTTTAATGTTGGTGTTATATACGATAATCCCGGAGGAGTTGAAGGATTAAGCTTTGGTATAGCTATGAAAAACCTTGGTCCGCAAATGCGATTTGATGGTTCTGGTTTATTAGTAACTGCGGATGTTGACGATTATAATAGACCTCCGCAATTATATCAAGCAAAAGCTGCTTCTTTTGAATTACCTTCAACTTTTGAATTTGGATTATCCTATTCAAGAGAAATTGACGATCAGAACAGCTTTTTAGCAACTGGATCATTTAAGCATAATAATTTCCAAGCTGATGAATATTTGGGCGGACTTGAATATAACTATAATCAGATTTTCTTTTTGAGAGGTGGATATACTTCTGCTGCTAATATTGAAAGTGACGATTATTTATATGGATTTACCGGAGGATTTGGTATTAGTTATCTGGTAGGTGCAGTAACAATTAGAGCAGATTATGCTTTTAGAGAAGTAGAATATTTTGATGCAAATCATGTTTTTGCATTAAGTTTGGGATTCTAATTTTTCGAGCCTCTCACAATCATGTGGGAGGCATTTTTATTTCCAATCAAAGAACATCATTAGACCACGCAAAAGTAATTTTGTTTCATACAAACCACATGAATATGTAGTCAACTGTACATTTAGCAGTAATAACCACATTAAATTACATGATTGTGCTGTTGTTAAAAGGGTCTTTTTCTCCTTTATTAGTGATGCAAATATGGAGTAGTTGCACAATTAGCTTTAATATAAATCAATTTAACTAATTCATATAACAAACTCAGGAGGTGGCATGGATAAATCTTATACCATTGGCTACAAGGCTCTGAAGCTATATTTACTGATGATCTTACTTTTAAGCTCAACAGTAATGGCACAATCAACAGGCTCAATTAAGGGTACTGTAAAAGATTCCGGAAACGATGATGTTTTAATCGGAGCAAATGTTTTTTTACCTGGAGCATCAACTGGTGCTTCAACAGATATTGATGGTGAGTATATAATCAGTAATATTCCAGCTGGTACTCATCAGGTTTTAGCAAGATTTGTTGGTTACAAACAACAGACAATTGAAGTTGTTGTTTTAGCTGGTAAATCAACACAGTTAGATTTCTTTCTTGATGCTACAGCAGTTCAGTTAGATGAACTAGTTGTAACTGGTGTTGGTTCTGCTGTTGAGAAAAGAAAATTAACATCAACAGTTTCTACAATTAGTGTGGATGAAATTAAATCTGCTCCCGTAGAATCTATTGATCATTTACTTCAAGGAAGAGTACCTGGTCTTAGTTCTTTCTCATCTTCAGGTATGCCAGGTACGGCTGGTAGAATAGCTACTAGAGGTATTAAAAGTGTATCTACATCTTCAACGCCAGTAATATATGTAGATGGTGTTAGAGTGGATAATGGAGCTGCTTTCCGTTTAGCCGATGATACTGGCGGTGCTGAAACTTCAGCTCTTTCTGACTTAGTAGTTGGAGAGATTGATAGAGTTGAGGTTATTAAAGGTGGTGCTGCATCTACATTATATGGTTCTGAAGCGGCAAATGGTGTTATACAAATATTCACGAAAAAAGGTGTTCCTGGAAAACCAAAATGGACTTTTGGTGTAACTACTGGTTTTGATGAAGCAGAAGAATATTTTGTAGTTGAAGATTATACAAAAGACAACTTCTTTCAAAAAGGTGCTTACCAAAAATATTTACTTGGTGTTTCTGGTGGAAATGAACTTTTATCTTATACATTAAATGGAAGTGCTTTCCAAAATGATGGAATAATGGTAAAAAATAATTCTCAATCTAAAACCTATAACTTTAATGCTGGTTTTAGATTGCATTTAGATGATACCAAAAACTTAGAAATTTCTACAAGTTATACTAAGAATCAATATAACCGTCCATTGAACAATAATGTTACTAATGCTCCTTTTGGCTCGTTTGAACAAGCTGATTATGGTGATCAATATGATTGGAATGATGCAATGCGAGATTCAATTCTTAACAACTATATGTTAAAAGTTGATAACAAAAATGATATTGATCGTTTCCGTGTTTCAGCTAACTTTGATTATAAACCAATCGAAAACTTCACAAATAAAATTACTCTTGGAATGGATTATAGAAAAAGTGAGGAAAGAAACTTAATTCCAAAAGTTGCTGGTGATTTTTATGGAACTAAAGATGGCTCATTATATCGTTCGGATAGAGAGTATTCAACTGTAACAATGGCTTATAATGGTTCGTACATCTTACCTAACTTTGGACCAGTTGAACAAACAATTAACTTCGGTTTCCAAGGTTTTAGAATTGATGATAGAGAAACATTCAACCAAGGATTACATTTTGGTTTACCTGGAACAGATGATTTTGATAATGCTGCTGATATTACATCTGGTGAAAGTAACCAAGAATTATTCAACTACGGATTTTATATTACAGATTTAATTGGTCTATATGATAATTTATTTGTTGATCTTGGATTAAGAGTTGATGGTAACTCTACATTTGGTGATGATATAGGTTTACAGTATTATCCAAAAGCTGGTATAGCTTATAATGTAACTGATGAAGAATATTATCCTGCTTTTTTAAAACCATACATATCAACATTAAAAATTAGAGCTGCATGGGGTATGACAGGAAACTTCCCACAGCCTTTTAGAAAAGATAGAAGTTATTTAGCACAACAGTTTTTAGGTCAAACTGCATTAATCCCTTATAACCCAAGAGGAAATGCTGCTGGTAATCCTGGTAATGATGAACTTGGTCCTGAAAAAACTTCTTCTATTGATATTGGTTTTGACATGGGTCTTTTTAATGATAAGGCCTTAGTAGAATTTAACTATTTCCAACAGACTACTGAAGATGCTTTATTCCAGGTTCCTCAGGATCCAACAATAGGATATCCAAGTCAGTTGACAAATGTTGGTGAAATATCAAACAAAGGTATTGAATTATCAATATTTGCAAAACTATATTCATCAAGAAACTTCTCAGTAGACATGAGAGCATCTATTTCTACTAATGAAAATGAAATCACAAGCCTTGGCGGATCTTCTCCATTCACATTAATGGGTTATACTTTCTTACCATTAAGAATTGAAGAAGGACATGCTGTTGGTGCATTTAGAATTCAAGTACCAAATGGTGATGGAACTAGTGAAGAAATAGTTACTGGATCTCCTACACCAAAACAATTTGGTAATCTATCGTTTAACTTTGATATACTTCAAGATTTAACACTAAGTGTAATGGCTGAATATGCACTTGGTCATCAAGCAGTTGATCTTAAAAAAGTATTACGTTATTTCAACGGAACCGACGATACAGGCGAAATAGTTCCCGATGGTTATAACTTTATGAATGCTTCAAGCGTTTGGTTAGAAGATGCTGATTGGGTAAAATTAAGAGAAATTTCTTTATCATATAGATTACCACAATCAATTTTTAATGGAGTTTCACTATCAGCAAGCTGTAGAAACGTTGCAGTTCTATATACTGAGATGGAAAACGATCCTGAACTAAACAGTTTCCAATCTACCGGAGCTCCGGCGGTTGGAGGTTATTTATACTCTGATATTTCTGCTCCAAGGCAATACAGATTAAGCCTAACTGTTAATTTATAATTTCGTTTTGCATAATATTTATTTAGGAGATAATATGAAAAAATATATTTTAATGCTTTTAATTCCAGTTTTGGGTTTAGTTAGTTGCGATCTTCTTGATCCTTCTGATGTTCACAACCCGGCTGTAACGGAAGAAAAGTTATTAGCTGATGCTACAGGCGGTGCCGGTCCATTATTGGCTGGCTTACAATTCAAATATTCTGATGCAATTCTTAGAATGGCAATTTATTCTGAGTGTGTTTCTGATAATTATGATAATACATCAACATTTTTGTCTAGTATTTTTGATAAGCCTCATGAAATAATACCAGGTGAACAATATCTGGATGATAGACGTGAAATTTATGCAGCTCTGCAATATTTGCGTAATCAATCAGAACTAGGTCTTAATGTAATTCTGCCTCAGGATGGAACCTCTACAGATGAACATGAAGCCGAAACACATTTTTATAAAGGAATGGCAATTTTGATGTTGGCAGAAAACTTTGCTGCATTTCCTATAGTTGATCTTGGTGGATTAGTAAGAGCTGAAGAAGCATTACCTACAGCAATTAGTGAATTAAAAACATCTTACGATATGGTTGCTGACGTTAAGTGTAAGATTGCTTTAGCTAGAGCATACAGATTATTAGGTGATAAAGGAAATGCTAAACTATATGCTGATGAAGCTGTATCAATGACTTTAGACTATGTATTGTTGGCTCAATATGATGTAACTAATCTTGATAATGATGTGTACGATTTTACTGTATCAAGAACATTACATGATATGCAGCCTTTACCAAGATTAGATTTCTTAGATCCTAAATATGTAGATGAGGTTTCTCCTGTTCCTACATTGAAGATTGAAGATTCATATTTAGTATTAGCTGAAATTGCAATTGCCAACGGTGATGAAACAGAAGCGAAGACACAACTGATCAACTGTATCACTTTAGCTAAATCAAGAGAAGTAACTACATTTGATGATGTTGATCCACGTGATGATAGACCTTCTAATCCTGCATTTACAGTTAAGGCTGATGCAAATGCGCCGGCTGTAAGTGGTTTAATAGCTGATAGAAGTACAACGTTAGAATCTCATGAAATTTCTAATACTAGTTTAACAGAAGAATATGTTAATGCAGTATCTGGTAAAGAAGACTTATATCATACACTATATTTGTTACGACAAGAAATATTCTTTGCAGAAGGTCGTAGAATGAGTGACTTAGGAATTCGTTTACCAGTTAACAGAAGACAAATTGAAACAAGTTCAAGTATTGCTGAAGGTGTGTATGGAACATCAATAATAGTTCCTTCATTTATACCTACAAGTGATGAAATGGATCAGTTTGCTGAAGTTGACGGTGTTGTAACAATTCTTCATGATATGAACCGTAAAATTGCTCAAAATACAAGTGTGGCTTTCGTAGCACCATTTGAATAATAATTTTTATTTATTATACCCGATATTATTTTAATGTCGGGTATAATAAAACTTTCTCAGCCTGCTACATATATATGTCGATAAAATTCCCATTATAACTTTCTCTAGTAACAAACCACATAAACATGCCATTGATAGAAAATTCATCAAAGATTATATTATAAGAGAAATTAAAAAAGTTCTTTAAAATAAAAATTTACTTTTGAAAATCCTTCTAGCGCCTAGGATAAAAAAGTAACTTTTTCGATGCATACCGCCGACGGTAGCCTATCCGTCGGCATTTTTTTATTTAAAGCTATAGATGTTAGGTATTCTATATTATTAAGCTTTCCTTTGCAATATTAGAATTTTCCGCTAAAATATTTCATCATTTTACCGATACTACATTATCCTAATCAAAAAAATCTAAAGAGTTTATTTTGGACAAAAAGTATATTGTCTTTTTATTTATAATTTCCATTAATGGAAACTTCTTTGCGCAGCAGAATTTGGTTGATAGTTTAATAATACAACTGGGAAGTGTACAGGGAATTGAGAAAGCTAATTTATATAATGAGATATCGAAATTAACAGAAGATGATTATGCTATTAGTCTAGAATATTCAGAACTTGCATTAGCTTTATCCCAACGGCTGAATTATAAGCTTGGTAACGCACTAGCATATAAAAACATTGGACAGGTTTATTATAATCAACATAAATATAACTTAGCATTAGAATATTACACCAATTCAAAAAATATTTTCGAGAATATTCCATATGATTCTCTATTAGCAACCTTGCATCAAAAAATTGGTTATACACACCATAAGCTAAATGAACATGAAAGTGCAATTGAAAACATGAAAATAGCCGGACTTTTAAGATCGGAGTTAAACGATAAATATGGACTTGCATCATCGTATGCAAATATTGGTTATATTTTTTGGTGGACTGGCGCATATGACAGTGCAATCTCCTTTTATTCAAAGGCTCTTTTAATACGTGAAGATTTAAGAGACAGCACACAGATAGGAGCTACTTTAAATAACATTGGTATAATTTATTGGCAATGGGCAAACTATAATAAAGCACTGGAATACTATCTTAAAGCTTTAAATATTAAGAAAAAATTTACTGGAAATTCTGGTAAAACGTCATTAATGTTAAATAATATAGGAATGGTTTATCAAAGACTTGGTAATTATAAACAAGCTTTAGATTATTATTTTTCAGCAAGATTAGTTGCTGACGAAAATGATTTTAATGAAGGAATTGCTTATTCAAATTATAATATTGGTAGTATTAAAAATGAAAAAAACAACCTTGATTCTGCTTTAATCTATTTTACTAAATCACTTTCCGATTACAATTCAATTTCACATAATGGAGGAAAATTACTTTGCTTAAGCGGAATAGGCGAGGTTTATGTTAAACTGAATAAATTTAGAGTAGCAATTGACACATTATCTCATGCAATAACACTTGCAAAAAATGATAAAGCAGAACCTATGTTAGCCCGTATGTACTCTAACATTGGAAAAGCTTATTGGGGAACAAAAGACAATACTAAGGCTAAAGATTTTATAAATAGAAGTTTAGAAATATCGCAGAAAATTAATCAGCAATTTTTAACAAGTGAAAATTATAAGGTTCTATCAGATATTGAATATGCTGAAGGTAAATATAAATCAGCGTATAAAAATTTAGAAAACCATAAATCTATCAGTGATTCTATTTTTTCAAAAAAGCAAACAGAACAAATTGCAGAAATGCAGTCACGTTTTGAAACACATGAACGGGAAGCAGAACTTAAAATATTAAAACAGCAGAATGAACTTCAAAGAATTGAACATAATTATAATATTCTATTACTTTCAGGCTGTTTATTAATATTAGTATTGGTTGCTATCTTTTACTATTACCGATTTACCAGAAAGAAAAATGCTCATGATTTACTTATAGAAAAGAACCAGATAATTACCACTAAGAATGAGCAGCTAAAAGAATTGAATGCAACTAAGGATAAATTATTTTCAATTATATCGCACGATCTAAAAAATCCATTTCAAATTTTACAACAGTTAACAGAAATATTATCTGAAGAATCTGGATTAGAAGAAAACGAAAGAATCGAACTGATTAAAAATATTGAACTGAAATCTAGAAGTACATACAGTATGATAGAAAATCTATTGACCTGGGCATCAATTAGCATGGGAAAGATTGATGTAAATCTGAAAGAGGAAAATTTAAATCAAGTTATACAAGAGGGAGTATCACCTTATCTGGAAATTGCAAAGAAAAAAAATATAACTATAAATAATAATATTCCTCAGAATACTAAATTAAAACTAGATCCCTATCTAGTTAAAACTGTTGTTGGTAATCTTGTAAATAACTCTATAAAATTTACAAATGAAAATGGAAAAATTGACATAAAATACTCACAAAAAAATGGAACTAAAAAAATTAGTATTGTAGATAATGGTATTGGTATGGATAAAGAACTAATATCAAAATTATTTAGAATTGAAGAAAAAACGAACAGGATAGGTACAAATTCTGAAAAAGGAAGTGGTATTGGTTTAATTTTGTGTAAGGAATTTGTAGAAAAAGCGGGAGGTGAAATATCAATAGAAAGCGAAACTGGTGTTGGAACTTCGGTAACAATAGTGTTTCAAAACTAAAATTTACCCAGCCTCAACTTTATAACAAACGCCCAGGTAGCCAACAAATTTACCTTTGAAATCATTAAATGGAGTTGCAATACAAATTAATTCAACGTATTCATCCCGTTTATTTTGGAGTCTGAATCTCATTTCAAATTTATCACGTTCTACAAAAGCCTTTTTGAAATCTTCCTTAAACTTCTCACGCTCATCTTCATGTATATAATTTAGCCAGCCTTCATTAATTTCATCTTCAATTTTTCTTCCGGTAAATCGCAACCAGGTATCGTTAAAATAATCGAACCGTGCACCTTGGTTTGTCCGCCAAATTAATACAGGAAATTTTTCGAACAATGATAAATAGAAATTTCTAGACTTCAACAATTCAGATTCAAATAATCTTCTTTTGCTAATATCTTTAAAAACATAAACTTCACCAATTACTTTTCCATCGTTCCCTTTAATTGCAGTCATATTTTCTTCAATTGGAATAATATTTCCATTTTTGGTAATAAGCTGCTTGTTTTTAACAGAAGTAGTAATTTTATCACGATGGTAATATTCTGAATAATTACAAATCAATCCTTCATCAGAAATATCTAACATTGTATTGTAAACATGATCTACTTTTTTGCCAATCATTTCATCTGCATCAAACTCAGTTAGCATTTCTGCAAGCGGATTTGCAAACTTTACATTCTGATCATTATCAGTAGCTATAACGGCATCACCAATACATTTAAGTGTTGTCATCAGCCATCGTTCACTCTCTTCAACTTTGCTTTCAATTTTTTTCTTATAAATAATGACTTCAATTGCGGCTCTTAAATTATCCTTTTCAAAAGGCTGGACAATACAATCGTATAAATTGCTTAAATGATTTTCTTTTAATAAATCATCAGAAATAGAATTGGTTAAGAATAAAACAGGAATATTATATTTTGAAGATACATCATCCTTAAGAATATTTTTTCCATACTTATTTAGAGAAATATCGGTAATCAAAAGATTCGGCAGATTTTTATTTAAAGATTCAAAAATTTTCTCGTAACTATTTGATGTTACAATTACATCGTAACCCAATCCGTTTAATTCTGATCTTATTTTTTCCAGTTTTTCGCTATCTGAATAGGATAATAATATTTTAATCATGACTATAATATTAAACTAGTTAACTGATATGTTTATCTGACACTTATCATCGGTAACAACTACCTTTAGTTTAATTCATATCATTATTTTCGGTAGTCAGTATTTAAAAGAAAAAAGGGATTCGCAAAATAGAATCCCTTTGCTGTAAAAATTTTATTTCAACAAATTCATTTTCTTCGTTTCAACAAACTGATTGGTTTGAATCTGATAATAATAAACTCCGCTTGAAAGCCTGGATGCATCAAATTTATAAATATGATTACCCGGATTTAAGGTTCCATTTACAATAGTTTCAACTTCCCTTCCAAGAATATCAAAAACAATTAATTTTACATCCGAGACTTTAGGCAGTGTAAAACTTATGTTTGTTACTGGATTAAACGGATTTGGATGATTCTGTTTTAACAGATAGGTTTCAGGAGAATCTATTTCAACTTCTGCGATTGGCAAATATTCAAACTTTCCGTCAACATCAATCTGCTTTAATCTGTATTTATATTTACCGCTCAAATTGGCTGTTTCATCTATGAACTGATATTCCTTTGGAGAGTTGCTGTTTCCATGACCATTTACAAAACCAATTTTTATCCATTCTTCTGAACTCTCTAATTCTTCTGTTCCGGCAGGAAGAAAAGAGCGTTGAACATCGAAACCGTAATTGTTAACTTCTGTTGCTGTTTCCCAGTTTAAGAATACATTTTCATCAGCAATACTCGCTTCAAATGAGACTAATTCGACTGGTAACGGTTGACCATTAATAAAAAGAGTATTTCCGTTTTCTGATAAAATTTCCGGATCACCAGTAAATGAGTTTTCCACATTAACATCTGAATATAAAACTACTGGACCAGTTGAATTTGTAACATCTATATTACCAAAGGATGAATTCCCAGTAAAGGAATCATAAGTAAAAATATTTTGCTCACCTTCACCATTAAAAACGAATGTAGCCTCGTTAACATCATTAATCAATCCATAAGAGATAAAATCACCAGAAATTCCAATGTTTACATTTTCTCCACTAGTATCAAAATTAGGAACGGCAAAATAATATATTCCTAAATCATGAAACTGTATATCTCCCATTGAAAAATCTGAATCTGAACCAGTTCTAAAACCAACAAAAGCAACAATACCGCCTGTTGAATTAAAGACACTCTGATCGGAAGTACTTATAAATTCTTCAACATAAAAACTTCCATCAGTTTGATTATATGTACCACCATCTAAATTAAATATATAGGTATCAACATGCCCGGCTTCTTGATTTATTGCGCCGGCTAAATCGATTGTATTTGCATAGACTACTGAATTAGCATCAATTATATTTAATGTACCATCTACTGTAATTTCATTAGCGTCTAATTGTCCACCATCAGCTATAAAGAGAGCATCTGAGTTTATTACTATATTAGAAGAATTAATTAAACCTTCCGTTTGATTTAAAATACCATTGACAGTAATTAAGTTTGAAGTTATTCTAGAATTAACATCAATTATATCTAATGTGCCATTTACCGTAATTTCATTGGCGTTTAACCGTTTGTCGTCAACTGTTAAAATTGCATCTGGCTCAATCGTTACTGAATTTAAATTTTTAGTATTTGCAGTTAATATGGGACTTGTGCTAACATTGGCAATTATTACGTCATCATTTTTTTTGGGTACTCCATTCGGATCCCAGTTCTTTTTATCATTCCAATCACTACTAACATTTCCGGTCCAAGTTTTAATTTCAGCCGAAATATCAGTTGTTAAAGCTACAAGTAGCAGTATGAAAAGAATTTTGCCGAGGCTTTTAAATTTAAAAGTGCGATTATAATATCTTGTTTGATTTAGTCCTTTCATCATAACTCTCTTCTCTCAAATTTTTCCATTTCTTAGTTATAAACCGAAATCCATATAAATAATGGCCACAATTTTAACTAGATACATCTATCAATAATTTATTATGTATAAAGATAATAGTTTAAGGAATAAAATCAAGAGATTTTAATCTGCTAACCTTTTCTATTATAGGACGTTTACATACTTTACTAGCAATCAACTTTAGTTACTACAACTAACTTATTGTTTTATAATGGATTAACAACCATAATATTACCTGTTGGGTTAGGTTCTAATCATTAACGTTATTGTTCTTAATGCATTTATTTTTTAGCATTTTTATCTAAAAATTTGCACACATATACATCAATCTAATAATAGATTTAGAAGAATATAAATCAATTGATATAATGGGCTCAGGACGAGCCCTATGATTAAAAGTAGTATAAATAATTGATCTTTAGAATTACTGACAGAAACATTTATTTCACATCCCCATTTGGAGATTAATTCCCATAACGTCTGATATATCTGTATAAGAATCTACTTTTTTATTAAAGAAAGTGAATTTAATTACGAAATTTTGGACTTCAAAATAAAATGACAGTTTTAGTTAACCGGAGATATCGTAGACCTTATCCATTCTTGTTAGTTTAAATAAACTTATTAAATCTTCTCTTACATTAATTAGAGAAATTTTAGCATCCGGATTTTTCTTTTTCAGCATTTTAGAAAATGTTATTAGCAGACTCAGACATATAGAATCAATGTCTTCAACAATTCTAAAATCTATACAAAAGTTTTGCACTTTATTATCAAGCAATTCAAAAAGAAGTGTTCTGCATTTATCCGCACAGCTAGCCGTTAAATCACCATTTGGAATAATGATATGTTTATCTTCTTTTTCAATAATTTCAAAATCTGTAGTAGTAACAAAAGTAAGATACGCAGTAACCATATTACCTTTATCATTAAAGATTAAATCGTCTGCCATTGCATTAACCAATGCCAGACCTCTATTTCTTTGCTGGTTTGGATTGTTTGGTATTTTATAATCTATCGATTTGAAATCAAATCCCATTCCGCTGTCTTTAACTTTTATTCTGATTCTAGTTTTATCAACCAGCTCAACGTCACACTTAACTTCTTTTTCAATTTGATTTTTACTGCCGTGTTCAATGGCGTTTATCAATAACTCTCTAATTACAGTCTTAATTTTGTCCGATTTATTAAAACTATGTTTTTTTACAAACTCAATGCTATCCTTAATAACACGATCAACCAAAGCCATTTCCGATGAAATTACAAATTTAATTACATTATGTTCTTCATTTTCTCTAAACACATCATTCCCCGTTAAATATTATTTAATCTCAATCCCTAAAAGTGTCATATCGTCATAATGCTTATAATTTGAAAATTGATTTGCTTCAGTCCATATTTCATCAACAATCTCATGCAAACAATTATCATAATTTTTTATTAATGAATCAATAAGAAAATTATTATTAATTCTAATTTTATTCCCCGATTCACCATCAGTCTTTTTAAGACCGGTTAATCCGTCAGTATAAAGAAAAATTTTATCTTTTTTTGAAATTGATATTTTTTCTGACTCATAACTTACTTTCTTATAAATACCTAAAACATCCCCATTAACATTTACATTTGAAGGCTTACTTGAATTTTCCTCTATTATAATTGGATAAGGATGCCCTGCTGAAACAAATTCGGCAGTCATCTCTATTAAGTTAACTCTTATAAACGCTGCCGTAACCATTCTTTCATTCGATCCGTTTTCACAAATAACATGATTTAATAATTTTAAAAAATCATTGGGCGGTTTTTGTTCTAAAATATTTTTTTCAAATAATGTTTTAATCAAGATTGTATGGTACGACGCACCCATATCATGACCCGCAACATCAGCTATAATTACATCACATCCATTTTCTGTATTTGCAACCGCAATAAAATCACCACCAAGATTTGAAAGCGGTTCAATTTTATAACTTATATTAATCTTAAGATTGGTTTCGTTAATTTCTACCAGATCATTGTACGATCCAACCGCCGAATCAACCTGTTCCTTTAGTTTATCAAAACTAAATTTGTAAGTTTCCATCTTCGATTTAAGTGCTCCCAATTCTTTAGACTTTTCAAGATCTTTTTGTTCAAGCTCTAGTTTTTTATTATCCACCCGCTCAAACACTTCTTCAACTTTTTGAATAATCTCTTCAGGCTCAAAAGGTTTATCTAAATAATCAGAACAACCAAGCCGCATAAGATCAATCAGCATTTCCTTCTCGCCAAACGCAGTTATAACTATGGTTGGGATTTCTATTTTTTCATCATAAAGTTTTTTGATTAGTTCTAAACCGGTCATGTGCGGCATTTGAATATCAGAAATAATTAAATCAATCTGACCGGATCTTTCTTCTATACTTTTAATAATTTCATTATACGCTTGTTCACCATCAGCAACAGCCGTCACACTATAATCTTCACCCTTTAAGACAAACGACAATGTTAGTCTGGCTGATGATTCATCTTCCGCGATAAGTATATGTTTCATTTATGTTCTGGAGCTGTATTTTTAATAATTGAACTAGTTCCATTATCGGATTTAATTTAGAACTTTTAATTGAGTTGTTCGTCAAATCGTAAAAAAGGGAATTTCAATGGCTACTTTCTTTCTTTGGATAATACTTTTTATAATTTGCTGGCCTGTGGCAATCATAGCTCTATTTGTTTACCCTTTAGTATGGCTGTTACTTCTTCCATTCCGACTTTTAGGATTTGCAGTTGGAACAGTACTGGATTTGGTTGTTAGTATTATTAAACTGCCAATTAGAATTTTAAAAGGTTCTTCTGCTGTTAGATAGTTACTTCTTTTTCTTACGTGAAGTTTTTTTAATCTTACCCGACATTTTATTTATAGCAGGAAGCTTCTGATTTTCACGGACTTTAAGAATTAAATCATCGTACATGTTTTTATTAATCCTGCTTAAGATTAGTGTTAATAGCCTGTTATAATTTTTCATGTGCGGAGAGATGCTAATAGACTGTTCTTTTCCTTCGGCATAAATAACTAATGCCTTTGTTGGCTTATTCTCAAAAACTCCACCCTCAATATTTTTTATATCAGCAAATTTAATTTCAAATCCATCTTTACCATACTTAAAGTTTTTACAAATTAATTTCTCTTCAGTCACTTCAATTTCAAAAGGAAACTGTGCATAAGATTTAACATAGAATCTAATAATAACATAAAGAAAAAGAATATTAATTAGCATAGGAAGTACATTCATAACATCTAAGTGAATTCCGGATGCCGAAACAACAATATAGAAAAGCATAATGCTGGCAATTGGAATAAAAGAATATCTATAAAGAAATTTTGCAATGATAGAGAATTTAAACGTTTTCATTTTGTCCTTATTTTTCACTGAACAAACATAGTGATTTTTTGAAAGGTTAGAAAATTGTTAATGAACAAAATGGAAGTTATCATGAAACTATTCTGGGATTTTATAATTTTTAATTGCCCATTTAAATTCTGCTTAAATAAAAAAAAAGCTCAACAAAGAATTGCTAAGCTTTTGCTCCACGGGTAAGACTCGAACTTACAACCCTTCGGTTAACAGCCGAATGCTCTACCATTGAGCTACCGTGGAAGATAAAAATACTAATCTAAAATTTTAAGAACTCTGCTCCACGGGTAAGACTCGAACTTACAACCCTTCGGTTAACAGCCGAATGCTCTACCATTGAGCTACCGTGGAATCAAAATGTCAAATAATTAAATTTGAGTTGGTAAATATAGAGCCTTTTTTATTTATTGTCAATATGGGTTTTAAAAAGTATTTCTTAAAAAAAACCATAATATATCCGATAATTCTTTTAGAAATATAAAAAATATATTAATTTTTTAAAACTTGTTTATATAAGGAAAAATTTCCTTATATTTTAAATGATAAAATTAAAATAATTGTAAGATATTTCGGAGTTGAATATATTCAAATTAGGATAAAATAAACTAGTAAGATAACATCATAATTTCGCAGATTTTTCTTGAAAAATGTTTTTAATAAGTAGTATTATACTCTCCTAATTTTAGATCCCAAAAAGAACACTTATTTAAATAAAATTATAAAAAAAGTATAAATGGAGCAGTTATATGGAATTAACTCATATTGAACATATTGGCATTGCAGTAAAAAGCATTGAAGAATCACTTAAATATTATGAAGGTGTTTTAGGATTAAAATGTTACGCTATTGAAGAAGTAACTGATCAAAAGGTAAAAACTGCATTTTTAAAAGTTGGGCAGACAAAATTAGAATTATTAGAAGCTTTGGCAGAAGACAGTCCGGTTGCAAAATTTATTGAAAAGAAAGGTGAAGGTATTCATCATTTAGCATTTGCAACTCCTGATTTGCCCGGTGCATTAAAAGAAGCTGATGAAAAAGGATTAAGATTAATTGATGCCGCACCAAGAAAAGGAGCTGAAGGATTAAACATAGCCTTTTTACATCCCAAATCGACTGGAAGTGTTTTAACTGAATTCTGTTCAGATAAATAATTATATATAATATGGCAAACTATAAGTTTGCATTTTAAGGAGATAAAATGGCAATTCAAGAAAAAATTAAAGAATTAATGGAAATGCGCGAAAAAGCGCGTTTGGGCGGTGGAGAAAAAAGAATTGAAGCCCAGCACAAAAAGGGGAAACATACGGCACGTGAACGTATTGATATGCTTTTAGATGAAGGCAGTTTTGAAGAGTTTGATATGTTTGTTTCTCACCGCTGTATGGATTTTGGTTTACAGGGACAGGACTTTTTGTCAGATGGTGTTGTAACCGGTTACGGAACAATAGATGGCAGATTAGTATATGTGTTTTCTCAGGATTTTACAGTATTTGGCGGATCTTTGTCAGAAATGTTTGCTGCTAAAATTTGTAAAGTTATGGATCAGGCAATGAAAGTTGGTGCTCCATTAATTGGTATTAATGATTCTGGCGGTGCAAGAATTCAGGAAGGTGTAAAAAGTCTTGGCGGATATGCAGATATTTTTCAAAGAAATATTATGGCTTCGGGTGTTATTCCTCAGATATCAGCTATATTTGGACCATGCGCGGGTGGTGCGGTTTATTCTCCTGCATTAACTGACTTTAACATTATGGCAAAAGATACAAGTTATATGTTTGTTACAGGACCTAAAGTTGTTAAAACTGTAACTGGAGAAGTTGTATCAACAGAAGATCTTGGCGGCGCATCAGTACATTCATCAAAATCTGGTGTTGCGCATTTTGCTGTTGAAAATGAAGAAGAAGGTCTTCTATTAATTAGAAAGCTTTTATCTTATCTTCCACAAAATAATTTAGAAGAACCGCCAGTTAGTGTTTGCGATGATCCAATCGATAGATTAGAAGATTCATTAAACGAAATTATTCCAGATAATCCGAATAAACCTTACGATGTTAAAGATGTTATTCATCATATAGTTGATGATGGCGAATTCTTAGAAGTTCAAAGAAATTATGCCGCAAATATTGTTACCGGTTATGCTAAATTTAATGGAATACCAGTTGGTATAGTTGCAAATCAGCCAATGTTCTTAGCCGGAGTGCTGGATATTAATGCTTCAAGAAAAGCTGCCAGATTTGTTAGATTTTGTGATGCTTTTAATATTCCAATATTAACTTTAGTTGATGTTCCCGGATTTTTACCCGGTACAACTCAGGAATATGGCGGTATTATTATTCATGGTGCAAAATTATTATTTGCTTATGGAGAAGCTACGGTTCCTAAAATTACAGTGATTTTAAGAAAAGCTTATGGCGGTGCTTACGATGTAATGAGTTCAAAACATCTTCGCGGTGATTTAAACTATGCCTGGCCGGGTGCCGAAATTGCAGTTATGGGTCCTAAAGGTGCAATAGAAGTTCTTCATGCAAAAGAACTTAAAACTATGGACAATACAGAAGAAAGAGCAAAATTTGTTGCTGAAAAAGAAGAAGAATATAAAGATAAATTTGCTAATCCTTATGTAGCGGCAAAATATGGATATATTGATGATGTTATTGAACCAAGAAATACACGTTTTAGAATTATTCGTGCGTTACAAATGTTAGCAACCAAAAAGGATAGTAATCCACCTAAAAAACATTCAAATATACCATTATAATTGAGGCGATAAATGTTTTATGATGTAATAAATAACTCTGATACTGTTAAAGCCGCAGTGCAAAAAACTACTGAAGCTGTGGCAACGGGAGGAAAATCATTAGGTGAAGTTACTTTCGATCCCTCGTTAATTGGTAGTCAGGGTGTAGTTGTATCCATTATTGGATACGTAATTGTATTTATTGCTTTAATGTTGCTGTTTTTTATGATAGCACAAATGAGTAAAGCAATAAACTACACTGTTAAGAAAAAATTAAAATCTCAGGGAAAAGATGATGCTTCAGATGAAGAGTTTACATTAACCGGAGAGATTAACGCGGCAATTTCTATGGCAATATATCTTCATTATCAGGAAGCGCATGATATTGAAAATACAGTATTAACAATAGAAAAAGTTCAAAGAAGATATTCACCCTGGAGTTCTAAACTTCACGGCTTAAGAAGATATCCAACTAAAAGATAACGGAAAAGAAAAATGAAGAAATTTAAATTTACCATAAGAGGTAATAAATATGATGTTGAACTTCATAATATGGAAGACAACATTGCAGAAATTGAAGTAAACGGAAGTACTTACAAAGTTGAAGTTGAAAGTCAGGTTAAAACTACAAAAACTCCTAAGTTAGTAAGACCGGCAGTTGTGCCAACTGGTAATGCGGATAGAGCAAAAACTTCTAGTCCAACATCAGCTAAAGGAGCCGGGCATATTAATGCGCCGCTTCCAGGTACTATTTTAAGTCTTCATATTAATGTTGGCGATGCTGTGAAATCTGGTGACAGGCTTCTTGTAATGGAAGCTATGAAAATGGAAAATAATATTAATGCTGATAAAAGCGGAACTATTACTGCTATTAAAGTAAATGTAGGTGACTCTGTTTTAGAAGGTGATGTACTGGTTGAGATAGGGAGTTAATAAATGGAAATATTAAATGAAATTTTTTCCGGTGTAGCTCATTTCTGGCAGTTTACCGGATTTGCAAATGTAACTTTGGGGCATATTGTAATGATAATTATTGCGGGTATATTTATCTATCTTGCAATAGCAAAAGAATATGAACCATTATTATTAGTTCCAATTGGCTTTGGTATAATTGTAGGTAATATCCCGTTTTTTGAGGGAATTGGTTTGCAGTTAGGTATTTATGAAAGCGGCAGTGTTCTTAATTATTTATATCAGGGAGTATTAAAAGGTATTTATCCGCCATTAATTTTTCTGGGTATTGGTGCAATGACGGATTTCTCTGCGCTTCTATCAAATCCTAAATTAATGCTTTTGGGTGCAGCCGCCCAGGTAGGTATCTTTATTACATTTATGGCAGCTATGGCATTAGGTTTTAATGTACAAGAAGCTGCTGCTATTGGTATTATTGGTGGTGCCGATGGACCTACTGCTATTTTCTTATCATCAAAATTAGCTCCTCATTTAATTGGTGCAATTGCTATTGCGGCATATTCATACATGGCATTAGTGCCTGTTATACAGCCGCCTATTATAAAGCTTCTTACTTCTAAAGAAGAAAGAACAATGAGAATGAAACCTTCCCGTTCTGTAAGTAAATTGGAAAAAACATTATTTCCAATTGCCGGATTATTATTAACTACTTTCATTTCGCCTGGCGGTCTTCCACTTTTAGGAATGCTTTTCTTTGGTAATTTATTGAAAGAATCTGGTGTCACAAAACGTCTTGCCGATACAGCTTCTAAACCATTAATAGATATTGTAACAATACTGCTGGGTTTAACAGTTGGTGCTTCAACACAGGCAACAACATTCTTAACTCCGCAATCAGTATTTATATTTATTCTTGGTGCAATTTCCTTTATGATTGCAACTGCCGGCGGAATTCTTTTTGCTAAATTTATGAACCTTTTCTTAAAGGAAGGTAATAAAATAAATCCGATGCTTGGTGCGGCTGGTGTTTCTGCTGTTCCTGATAGTGCACGTGTAGTTCAGCATTTAGGTATAAGTGAAGATCCTTCGAACCACTTGCTAATGCACGCAATGGCACCAAACGTTTCTGGTGTTATTGGTTCTGCCGTTGCAGCCGGTATTTTATTAAGTTTGTTAATGTAGATAATTAATATGGTATTAAACTCTGGAGGTCTTAAAACCTCCAGAGTTTCTTAATTAATAGTCTGGATCATTCCATGTTTTGTATTTTGTAAGTCCGCCACCTTTAGAGCCAAACCAAATATTTCCCTTAGAATCAAATGCCACAGAAGATATATTGTTTTTAGTCAGACCAGAATTCCCAACGTTATAAGTAGTAAAATTACCATTGCTTATAAACATAACAGCACCTTTTTCAGCGGCAATCCATAAATTTTTATCAGGATCCAAACAGAGTTCATTAATAATCTCATAAGTATCTCCCATACTAACACTGCTCCAGAAACCATCAATAGTTAATCTTGCTAAACCGCCAGTTAAATCACTTGTATTGGCGGGTTTAACCGCTGACCACATCTGTCCGTTTTTATCAATAATAATGTCGTCGACAGTATTCCCAAATATCGATGGTTCAGTATAACCACTCCAGCTATTTAATTCAGGGTTATAAATCCCAATACCAGATCCGCCCGTTCCAATCCATATTTCATTAACATCGGCAAAAACGCAGGTTACAAATTCAGATGGAATACCGGAATTTCGGTTGTTAAAAACTTTGAATTCATAACCGTTAAATCTTACTAATCCTTTTGGAGTCGCAATCCAGGCATTTCCAAAATTATCAAATGAAATATCTGTAATAAAATTTGATGGTAAATCAGTATCAAAAGTTGTATAGATTTTCCAATCTAAATAATCGTATTTAACAAGACCTTTGCCCGTGCATAACCAAATATTTCCCACAGGGTCTTCTACAATTCTATTAATAAAATCACCATACAAAATAGAGTTTTCCGAATTCAGAATTTCCCAAGTATTATTTTTAATCAGAAATAATCCGGCATCACTTGTTGCGCACCACACCTGATCATTTTTATCAACATATACATCAGTTATGTTATAACTGGTTAGGGGCGAATTATTACGATTATAATTGACCCAGATGGTTGTGTCTTCTAAGAAAAAATCAAGTTTTGTATTTGTACCGCCACGCAAAAATAATTTCGTACTATCGGAACGATGTTCGGGATAGGTTAATTTAAATCTATGATCACCCGGATAGATATCTTTTAAAATATAAGGTGTTTTAGAAACTAATAATGTATCATCAAAATAGACTGATGCGTTTTTGGGAGTTGAGTTAATTGTAACGGCAGCAAAATTTTCGGGATATGAATAATAATCATGAAAATAGCTTGAAATATTATTTGTATCGGCATCCATTTTAATGTTGAAGTCCTGAAACAAATACATTTTTAGTGATATATTATGCTGACCGTTTGCGAGAAAACTGACTGTATCAGGTGTTCGTTTTCCGCTGTTTTTACCATCAACAAATATTTCAACATTTGCCGGTTTAGAATCAATAAATATTTTTGCTAATTCAATCTGAAATACCTGCGGCTCACTTACTGATACTTCCTGATTACAGGAAAAAAGTAAACTTCCAATTAAAAGACAACAGACACTATTTGAGAATATGGATTTCAATTTCATTATTAACTAATTAATTTTCCAGATTTTATATTTAGTTAATCCGCCGCCTGTCGCTCCAGACCAGATATTACCAATTTCGTCTTTTATGATTGAGGTGATTTCATTTCGTATTAATCCAGAATTATCGGCTCTGAATAAAGTAAAATCAGCATCCGCTTTATACCAGATTAAACCGGATCTTGTACCTAGCCAGATTGTTCCGTCATCCGAATGATAAAAATCGTACGCGTCTCTTAATGTTATTTGAAAATCCAATTCCTTCCATTCACTCATATTATATCTTACAATTCCGCCTTTATCAATAATAGCGCCTTTTTTTGTTATAGTTCTTATGGCAGCCCAGATATTTCCATTATTATCGACACTAATATTGTTTATGCTGTTTCCTGGTAACGCGTGTGAGAACTTAGAAAAAAAGTCCCAGTTTTCACTGTCAAATCTTATTATACCCCAGCCATTTGTTCCAAGCCATTTCCTGTTTTGATGATCGATTGCAATAGTTGTAAAAAAGTTTGTTGGTATAGCTGAGTTACCGGAATTATAGACTTTGAAAATATTCCCGTCAAATGAAACTAAACCATTCTGAGTAGTTATCCATGCAATGCCATTGTTATCAAATGCTACATCGGAAAGAAAGTTATGCGGCAAATTTGAATTAAAAGTTGTGTACGAATTCCAGACGGAACCATTATATATTGATAAACCCTGATGTGTACAAACCCAAATATTTCCATTTGGTCCTAACACTAATTTATTAATAGCATCGTGACTTAAACCGGAATTGGAAGTATTAATAAAATCCCAGCGTTTTCTATCGAAGGTAACTATTCCCTCTTCATTTGTGGCAATCCAGATTTTGTTATTATAAACTGCCAGATCATTAAGTTTATAACTTTTTAACTGGGAATTTGATTGATTATAATTTACCCAGATGCTAGTATCAGTTAAAGTTATGTTAAGATTTTTATTATTTCCGCCGGTTAAAAATAAGTTAATACTATCAGCTCTATGTTCAGGATAAGTTAATTTAACTTTATGATTTCCCGGAAAAATGTTTTTAATAGTATGCGGGGTCTTTTCAGTCAGTAATGAATCGTTAAAGTATATTGCGGCAGAATCCGGTTCCGAAAATATATTTAGTTTTGCAAAGTTATATTCGTAATTATAGTAGTTATGATAGTAGTTGTTTACCTGTT
Source organism: Melioribacteraceae bacterium (assembly GCA_016342755.1). Classification (GTDB taxonomy): domain Bacteria; phylum Bacteroidota; class Ignavibacteria; order Ignavibacteriales; family Melioribacteraceae; genus JAEINS01. The sequence goes on from JAEINS010000015.1 coordinate 45,236, forward strand.
CATCATTAGCGTTCATCGTAAAAGTAAAGTCTGTAAACAGGTTCATCTTTAAAGTTATTTCATGTTCGCTATTCGAGAGCCATTTAACTGTGTCGGGAGTTAACAATCCCGTGTTTTTTCCATCCGCAAAAATGCGGGCTTTGGGTGGTTTTGAATCAATAAATATCATGGCTTTTTCTGGAACCATGTTGTACTTGGGAGCTAGAGATACTTCTTTGTCACACGAAAATAAAACAGTTATAGAACATAAAATGACGCAACTAATGGATAAAATTCTTTTTAGCATTAATTATTCATTCCAGAGTTTATATTTTGTTAAACCGCCACCCATAGCACTAAACCAGAAAGTTCCTCTAGAATCAATTTCAATTGAAGTTATATCGTTCCTAATCAGTCCGCTGTTTCCGGCATTAAAGACTTTATAATTGCTTTCTGATCTGTACCAGACAACTCCGGATCTTGTAGCAAACATAATACTTCCGTCGTTTAATTCCTTAATTCTTTCGGTGCTGGGAAAAACCAATTCAAAATTGAGCGTTTTCCAGAAACCATTTTCTAATTTTGCTATACCGCCCCGCTCTCCTTTGGTTTCTCTAGAGATGAAGGTAACCCAGACAGTTCCGTTTGCGTCAATATTAATATCTGATACTGCGTTTCCGGGTAAGCCGTCAACATCCATTGTATAGGTTACCCAGTTTTCACCGTCAAATTTAAATACACCAAAACCAACAGATCCAAGCCAGAGATTTTGCTGTTTATCAATTGCTATTGCAGAGATGAAATCGGCGGGTATACCTGAATTAATAGTATTTAGGGTCTCAAATTTATTGTTGTAAAACTTAACCAGACCTCTTTGTGTACCAATTAAAACTGTATCATTATCCTTAAAATAAATATCAGTTATATAGTTTGAGGGAAGATTAGAATTAAATGTTGAATAAGACTGCCAGTCAGAGCCATTATATTTAGATAAGCCTGAATATGTGCATGCCCAAATATTATTATAAGAATCAATATCAAATCTGTTAATACCGTTGCCGGCTAATAACGAATTTTCTTTAGTAATAAAACTCCATGAATTTCCTTTAAACGAAGCTATTCCATTATCACTGGTTCCAACCCAGATCTCATTTTCACCAACAATTTTTATGTCATTAATAATATGACTTGTAAGGGGAGAATTATACCTGCTATAGTTGACCCAAATGCTTGTATCGGTTAATGTGAAATTAACAGTTTTATCCATTCCGCCGCGTAAAAATAGCTCAAGACTATCCGCGCGATGTTCCGGATAAGTTAATTTTATTTTATGATTTCCCGGAAAAATATTTCTTATAGAATATGGGGTTTTTTTTACTAGCAGCGAATCGTTAAAGTATATTGATGCGGAATCTGGCTCCGAATAAATATTAAGTCTCGCAAAGTTATAAGAGTAATCATAATAATTATGAAAGTATCCGTTAGTTTTTTCATCTTCAGCGGTCATTAAAAAAGTAAAATCCATAAATAGATTCATTTTTAAAGTTATTTCGTGTTCACTGTTCGAAAGCCATTTAATTGTATCTGGTGTTTTTAATCCGGTGCTTTTCCCATCAACAAAAATTTCCGCATTTGCAGGACTAGAGTTAATGAATATTTTTGCTTTTTCAATTTTCCATTCGTCAGGTGTACTGACAGAAACTTCTTTATCACAAGCATAAAATAGCAGTAACAGCGATAAAAATAATAGAGTTTTTTTTAGTGTTTTCACTTTCATTTTTAAGCCATATTTATTCAGTTAAACCAGGTGTATATCCAAATGAGCGGATATAATCATGTGAAAACTTAATTGCTCTATATTGTTTAATATAGGAACCAAAAATTCCAATTCCACCTTCAATATTAGTATAGTTTGCTTCATTAACAGTTATAGAAAAACCTTCTTCCAACTCTGCTTTTGAGGCATAGTAACTAGTTAAATTTTGATCATATATAATTGTCTCAAGTATAAAAGCCAAAATTGTATAATCTTCTTTTGGTGTAACTCCGTCCCATATTTCTTCAAGTGCGGTTTCAAAAGTTAAAAGAGGAACATCAATACTGCTTATATAACTAGGTTCAGGAAAGAATGGTACATTTTTACCATTATGTTTTTCATATTTATGAGGAATATCTTTTACATACCTTATATTTATACCGTTTTCTCTTTTGAAATAAATAAAGGTGAATTTTGAAGCGGCGTATAATGGAGTTTCTTCAAAAGACCGCCATCTAATAAGTACAAAGTCCTTTTCTAATGGGGGTATTATTGTATCACTTTGTGCAGCCGAAAATTTTACCAGTTTAGGAGAGTGGGTTATACTTTTTAATTTTCTTCCGTCTGGCAATGCAGCTTCAATTTCATAATCAGTATCAGGCGCAGGTACAAAAGAATTATGATAGTAGAACTTTAACGGTTTTTCATATTTAGAGCCTTCACCGGGCTGGGCTATTGTATCATTAAAAATTTTAACCGAATCTTCAAACCAAACCCGGATATGAGCATCACCAATAACATTATCATCTGTGTAAGAATAGGGATCAAAATTATCAACATAGTAGCTTCTTGAGAAGTTTGCTATCTGTGTATCTCTATCGCCGCCAAGCACGCAGTTTAATATTAATTTTTCATCCGGTTCGCCAAACGGATTTAAATCATCCTCGCAGGAAACGGAGACAAGTACGCCAATAAATAGTAATATAATTTTTAGTAGTTTCATAATTCCATCTTAATTGTTGCAGTTGGTAATATTGGAAGCATATTTACTCTTTTACCGGTATCTCTTCTAAAGTAGAAAATGTTTTTTCTATCGTAGACATTTATAATATTGAAGTTCAGTTCAAATTTCATAAACGCTAATTCTAGTTTTTTTGTCAGACTTAGATCAAGTCTATGATAATCCGGTAATCGTCCCAGGTTTTTATCATCAAGTAATGTAAAAGGTCTTGATGTATCAAAATAATTTCCGCCGAAGAAATAATCATCAATGTAAAATTTATCGTAATACCCGGTAAGTTTAGTAAAAGGCAGACCAGTATTGAAGTTCCACATTATTGAAGTTTGCCAGCCGTAACCAAGATTAATTTCCAGACCAAGATTTAAAGTGTGTCTCGAATCATATTTAGGATAAAAAAGCCATCCTTCTACTTCTTTATATGCCCAGGCATTTGCATAAGAAGCCGTAAAGTTAATTGGATCGTTGTTGTATCTTAAAAGTGCTTCCCAGCCGTATGCTTCGCCGGTTCCGTCTAAGAAATCGGGATCGCTGGCTCTAAATTTATTTTGGTTAACTGCCGGAAGATTTTGGATGTCTTTATAATAAGCTTCCATTTTTAAGGTTAAATTTTCGGTTAAATGCGATTCTAAACCAACAATGTAATGAGTCGCACTTGATGGATTAAGATAATCCGGCGTAATTAACCAGGGCTCAAATATTGTAATTATATCATCTTCGTTTGAAAGTGTTGATAAATCCTGCTGGAAGAAACCAATGGCTCCTTTAATTGTTAATAACGGTGAAAAATTATATGTAAGATTTAATCGTGGTTCTAATACCGATCCGGCTTTGGATGATAGAAAAGTCATATTAACTCTGCTTCCTACGTCCATACCAAAATTTTCGAAACGGAGAAATTCATATTTTACAAAAGCGTTAAATTTAGTGCCGCTGGAACCAACATTAGAAATTATTCCTTTATTGTTTTCCAAAAGTAAATTTGTTTCAACATCTTTAATTTGCAGACCAACGCTCAATTCATCTTTACTGTCATATACATAAGAGAAATCAACATCCAGAGTAATATCTGTTAAGTCGTTTGATTTTGGTCTTGTAGAACTTAAATTAGGAATTACTTCTCCGCTAAAAGTACTTACTGAAAGTCCAAGATTAAAAAAGAGGGGAGTATCTTCGCCAACCTGAAGCCACTTAAATGCAAACAGATTGTTTTCCCACTTATAATCTTCTTCTAAAGGATCATTCTGTTCAAGATTATCTTTACTTGTAAATCCGTGAACTTCTATTTTTGTACCCGGACTAAATGAAGGGCTGATATTAAACTTAAAGGAAGCGTCGTAAAAATCTATTGGAACATCGCGGTCATCCATAAATTTTTTCATTATATCGTTAGAATAACTTTTACGGCCGGTAATCATAAAAGATCCGTTCGGAATTGGTCCTTCAATTAATCCTTTGGCAGTTAAATAACTTCCGCTAAACTTAGCACCAAATTTGTTTTTATTACCGTCTTTTGTAATTATTTTTAATACAGAAGATAATCTTCCGCCAAATTCGGAAGAGAATCCGCCTTTATAAAATTCTACATTATTAATAGCTTCAGGATCAAAAATACTGAACATGCCAAGCGCGTGAAACGGATTATAAACTGTAACACCGTTTAATAAAACCAGGTTCTGATCGCCTGCTCCGCCTCGTACATAATATTTTGCAGAAACATCTCCGGTTGTCCTAACACCCGGAACATATTGCAGTGAACGGAATATGTCTGTTTCTACTCCTTTAGGAAGAGATTCTAGTTCTTTAATTGAAATTCTTTGTAAGCCAATATCAGTTGCGTTTTTTTCCGCGACTCTTTTACCAACTTTTTCTATTGTCTGCAATTCGAAACTGGATGGCTCCAGTTCAACATCAACATGTGTAACTTTGTTTGGTCTTATAAAGATATTAATTTCTTTTGGCTGATAACCGACATAGGAAATTTTTACCTTATAATATTTGTTTGCCGGAATTGAAGGAATCACGAAATAACCGCGTTCATCAGTTGACGCACCCATATTCAGTTCTGTTACAAGAGCGTTTCCGTAAGCCAGTGATTCACCATTGTTAGCGTCTGTTACCAATCCTCTTAAAGTTCCTTTTTGCTGGGAGTAAATATTGAGTGATAATAAAAGATTAATAACAAAAACTAAAACAAAAGTGTGTTTAATTGTTTTTTTCATAGCGCCTGGTATGTAAGAATCTTAAGTAATCTAAAAATATAAAATTTTAATTTATTATTTATTAAAAAATAAATTAAAATAGTGTATTTAAATTGGGACATTTCTATACAGCAATCCTAATTATTATTAGCAAAGTTAAGTAAAAATCTACTTATATCTAATATTTTTTGCTTACTTGTTAAATGCGTTTTGCAATAGTAAATGTAAACTGATTCCTAAACTTGATATATAGTTAATTATTTTTTTATTAAACTTTGGTCTTTAATTTTTTAATACTTAAATGAGTTTGTTATGAAATACACAAATATATTATTACTGCTATTTTTTATAATATTTCTTCCTAAGAATTTTTATGCCCAGGAAGAATTTCATCTATGTGCTAAATCAAAAATTCAATCGGGTTATAACCAAAATAGTCTGGCTAAAATTAACTATCCCGGTGATCAGACAATTGATGTAACCTACTATAAGTTAAATATTGATATTAACCCGGAGAGTAAGTTTTTATCTGGAATTGTAACGGTTAAGGGCAGTTTTAATAAATCATTAAACAATGAGTTCTATTTAGATCTGCAAAATGTTTTTTCAGTAACAAGTGTTAAATCTACTAATAATGATATTTCCTTTTCGCATAACAATAATCAAGTAATTATTACGCTGGAAAAAGTTTATGAAAAAGATGAAGAATTTTCAGTTGATATATATTACAGCGGTCATCCCGGAAGTTCTGGTTTTGGAAGCTTTGCTTTTAGTGCCCATGCAGATGAACATGCTATATGGAGTTTAAGTGAACCCTTTGGCGCAAGTGACTGGTTCCCGGTAAAGGATACGCCGGATGATAAAGCTGATTCGGCTGATATATGGATTACAGTGCCGGCAGGATTAACCGCGGTTTCTAACGGAATATTAGTTGATAAATCTACAGCCGGTTCAAAAACAACTTTTAAATGGAAAACCCAATATCCAATCGCGCAATATTTATTATCAGTAGCAATAACAAATTATTCAATCTATAAAGATTATTTTAAGTATTCGGAAACAGATTCTATGGAAGTTGTACATTACATTTATCCTGAAAATCTTACCCCGGAAAGGAAATTACAGCTTAACAGAACAACTAATATGCTCGAAGTATTTACAGAATTGTTTGGCGAATACCCATTTATAAAGGAAAAATACGGACATGCGGAATTTGGCTGGGGCGGAGGAATGGAACATCAGACAATTTCATCCATGGGCTCATTTGGAACTGATATTACTTCGCATGAACTTGCACATCAATGGTTTGGCGATAAAATCACCTGCAAAAACTGGGAAAATATTTGGCTTAATGAAGGATTTGCAACCTATTCTGAAATGCTATACCGTGAAGTTAGTGATGGAAAAAATTATTACGACTGGTTAGTTACAAATGAAATGAATAGTGCTAGACACGCGTTAGGCAGTATTTATGTTGAAAACTTAACCGTTTCTGAAATTTTTAACGGTAACAGATCTTACGCAAAAGGGGGAATTGTATTACATATGTTAAGAGGTATTGTTGGCGATGATAATTTTTTTACGATAATTAAAAATTACGCAAATGATCCTGAACTTGAATATAATGTTGCTGTTACTGAGGATTTTAAAGCTCACGCTGAAACTGTATATGGCAAAACTCTCGATTATTTCTTTGATGAATGGATATATGGCGAGAACTATCCTAAATATTCTTACGATTGGAGAGCCGCAGAATTAGGAAATAATAATTATGAAGTTAATATCGATATTTCACAGAACTCAAATTCAAATCCACTCTTTTTTACAATGCCTGTTGAATTAAAAATTGAAAGAAATATTGGTGATACAACAGTTACGGTTTTTAATAATGAGCAGATGCAGTCGTTTACATTTAATGTAAAAGGAAAACCATCCAACTTAGTTTTTGACCCGCGGAATTATATTCTTAAAGACATATTATCGGCAACTGATATAAATGATGAAGCTGTAATTAGTAATTATAAATTGGCACAAAACTATCCAAATCCGTTTAACCCGACTACAACTATTGAATATAGTCTTCCCATCGTAAAAGCATCAGTAGAATTAAAAATATTTGATATGTTGGGACGTGAAATTGAAACGCTGGTTAATGGAATTCAGAATCCGGGAAACTATGAAGTAGTTTGGAATGCCAGTAAATTTTCCAGCGGAATTTATTTTTATAGTTTGAAAACAGATAATTTTCACGCAGTAAAAAAAATGATTTTATTAAGATAGAAATGTGAGAGGTTGAAGCCAGACTGAGCTTGTCGAAGTCTGGAAACGAGTTCTTATTTTCATCTTTCGACAAGTTCAATATGAATGATAAACATATAGACAATCAATTCGATTCTATGAAAAAAACGCGACATTACAACATCCCGATATTTATTCCGGAACTTGCCTGTCCTCACAGATGTATTTTCTGCAGCCAGGATAAAATAACCGGACAGTTAAAATCACCTGAAGTATCAGAAGTTGATTCCATTATAAAAGAATACTTAAGCACAATTGATTATGAAAACAGTTTTGTGGAAGTCGCTTTTTTTGGCGGAAATTTCACAGGTATTCCGGTTAAAGAGCAAGTGAAATATTTGAATGTTGTAAAACCATATATAGAGAAGGGAATTATTAAGGGGATAAGACTTTCAACCCGTCCGGATTATATTAATAAAGAGATCCTTGAGTTATTAAAAGATTATAATGTTAAAACTATTGAACTTGGTGCGCAGTCATTTGATGAAGAAGTTTTAATAAAATCGGGGCGTGGACACAAAGTTGAAGATACAATTAATGCCGCCGGAATGATTAAGGAATCCGGATTTGATCTTGGATTACAAATGATGATTGGATTGCCAGGTGATACTTTAGACAAAGCTATATTTACGGCAAACAAGATTGCAGAGCTTGGAGCTAGTAATACCCGCATTTATCCGGCAGTTGTAATTAAAGCAACCAAACTTGAGGAAATGTATTTTAATGAATTATATAATCCATTAAAAATGGATGAAGCGGTTCTTTGGAGTAAAGAGATTTATAAAATATTTGAAAATAATAATGTTACAATTTTGCGTGTCGGTCTTCATCCATCGGAAGGATTATTAAGCGGAGATGATTTAATTGCCGGTCCGTTTCACATTTCTTTTAGGGAATTAGTTCTTACAGAATTATGGAACGATCAATTTGCTGAATTAAAGAATAAATCGGAATATAATTTAAAAATTGAAGTACCGGTTAAAGAAATTAATTATGCGGTTGGTTATCATAAGAAAAACAAACTCGAACTTGAAAGGTATTATAAATCGGTAAAGATAGTAGGGAATAAAGAACTAGCCGGAAGGGAATTTAATGCTGTTTATAATTGATAAAAAACTTCCAGCTGAAGCTAAAGATAATTTGAAAAATTTTGGCGTAGTTATTGAATTGGAAACAGAAGGAATTACAGACTCATATCTTTCGGGTCATCCTGATATCTTTTTTTGTAAAACTAAAAACGGATTAGTTGCAGCCCCAAATCTTCCCCAAAAATATTTTGATGTTTTGAACGAACATAAAATTGAATTTACGGTTGGAGACAAGTCTGTAAAGAAGGGATATCCAGATTGTGCAGTATACAACGCTGTTGCAACGGACGATTTCTTAATTCATAAAACTGAACTTACAGATAATGAGATTAAAAATATTTATTCATCTAATAATATTGTAAATGTTCCTCAAGGATTTACACGTTGTAATCTGATTGAAATTAAACCTAATGTATTTATAACCTCTGATAAAAGCATTTATAACTCACTCAAAAAAATATCTGATATACTATATGTTAATCCGGAGAGTATAATTCTTCCCGATGTAAAATATGGTTTTTTTGGTGGAACCTGCGGAATGTTTGATGATAAACTTTTTATCTGCGGCAGTTTATCAAAATATGCAGATGGTGCTTTTGTAAAAGAGTTTGTTGAAAAACAGAATATAGAAATTATTCAACTTTACGAAGGACAGTTGTTTGACGGTGGTTCGATATTGATTTTATGAATTATTATCATATTTGCATTTATAACCCATCATCTTTATTATTGAATCTTCTATCTTAAACGAGTGAGTATATGGAAATCGAATTTGGTATCTGGTCGGTATTACCTCCCTTAGTAGCTATTCTATTATGTTTTCTTACCAAACGTGTTTTGATTTCTTTATTCATAGGGGTTTTAACTGGAGGAATAATTATTTCATCAGGTAATCCGTTATTAGGATTAACATACACATTCGATAAAATTGTTGTTTCTATGAGTGATGAATGGAATACAAGATTACTTATATTCAATTTACTTATGGGCTCGGGAGTTGCTTTTATATGGCGGCTTGGCGGCAGTACCGCGCTTACAAACTGGGCCCGCCCAAAAATAAAAACAAATTCGCAGGCGGGAATAGGTGCATGGTTATTAGGCATTGTAGTTTTTTTTAATGATATAGTTAATGCAGCAATTGTCGGTAATGTTTTCCGTGATGTTTACGAAGAGAAAAAAATATCAAAAGAAAAACTTTCTTATATACTCGATTCAACTGCTGCGCCCGTAGCTACTTTTTTTATATCGGACTGGATAGCTTTTCAGATTGGAATGATACAGTCGGGGATGGATGCTGCCGGTATTGAGGGGAATGCCTTTACATCGTACCTTCAGGGAATTCCGTTCAACATATACTGTATCTTTGCTGTTCTATTTGTAGGAATTGTTGTTCTGTCTAAAAAAGATTTTGGCCCAATGTTTTTTGCCGAAAAAAGAGCTAGAACAACTGGTAAAACGATCAGGGAAGACGCTAGCCCTATGATGGATGTTGGGCTTGAGCTTGGTAAAGCAAAGGATGATAAACCGATGTTGAAATCATTCTTTTTCCCTTTAATAGCTTTAGTTGGTATTACATTATTCGGATTTTACTGGACAGGCAGAGCCGGTGGAAGTTTTACCGAAATTCTTGGCGCATCCGATCCTTCAAAAGCCCTTTTATGGGGAGCGTTTGCCATGACATTCACCGGAGCCTTTATAGCTCTTTTCCATAAGCTAATGAATTTAAAAGAAGTAATGGAAACCATTATTGACGGTATGAAAATTATGCTGTTGGCTTGTTTAATTTTAGTTTTAGCATGGTCACTTGGCGGTATAACAAAGGACTTAAAATTAGCTGGTTATTTAATTACTCTTATTGGAGACTCAATTCCGTTTGGACTATTTCCATTGATAATCTTTTTACTCGGGATGGTTATTGCTTTTTCTACCGGTACAAGCTGGGGAGCTATGACTATACTTACTCCCGTTGCAATTCCAATGGCTTACAGCATGACTGGTGATGTTTACTTATCAGTTGTAATGGGAGGTATTGTCTTCTCGGGTGCTATATTTGGCGATCACTGTTCTCCTATTTCGGATACAACTGTAATGGCATCAATATTTTCCGGCTCCGATCACATGGATCATGTAGCAACCCAAATTCCATACGCGCTTGTTTGTGCAGCAATTGCAAGTATTATGTATTTGTTGTTTGGATTCTTTAATCTTAATCCCTTTATATTAATTACTGTGGGAATAATATTTTTAGTTTCTATTCATTATCTTTTAGGCAGCTATTACGAAAAAAAATATTAGAAAGTTTTTCTTTAACATTTGCACAAAAATAAAAAGTTTAGAAAATCAATTTATGGGGATATTTTGATGAAGCGTATTTTTACATTTTGTTTTTCAGTAATCTTAATTGTCAGTTGTCAGTTAAAAAATACTGATGATAATTTAGTCTTAAACCTAATGGAATCGGATAAGGCTAATTTTTCTTATGTCTTAGATAATCTGGATAAACATGAAGTTCAGGTTCTATATACCGAGGTTAACAGAGACTCAGACAACACTCCGCATTTTGTTTCGCATACATTAAAAGCTAATAATATAAATTATTTTTATCCGGCAAGCAGTGTTAAGTTATATGCAGCTATACTTGCGCTTCAAAAGCTAAATGAATTAAATATAAATGAATTAGATGGAAACACATCTCTAAAAATTGATAGTTCACATACAGGACAAAGTACCGTTTTAACCGATTCAACATCAGAAAATACTTATCCTTCAATTGCGCATTATATTAAGAAACTCTTTTTAGTAAGTGATAATGACGCTTTTAACAGACTCTATGAGTTTTGCGGTCAGCAATATTTAAATGAAGAGCTTTGGGAAAGAGGATTTGACCAGACTCAGTTATTTCATAGACTTTCAATAGCATTATCCCGGGAAGAGAACAGAAATACAAATCAGTTTACTTTTTACGACGGGGCAAAAACAATATATGAACAGAAAGCTAAATTTAATGAGGATGATATTTATCCGATGAATAAAGTATCAAAAGGTCTCGGGTATAAAAAAGATGGCGAACTAATTACTGAACCCATGGATTTTACTTATAAAAACCATACTTCTATTGAAAATCTGCAATTAGCTTTAAGAAATATTATTTTTCCCGGGGCGGCAGATGAAAAATCCAAATTTAATTTAACAGATGCCGATTATAAGTTCCTGCAAAGGACAATGGCCATGTTCCCGCGCGAAAGTAATTATCCAAAGTATAATCTGGAGGATAATTATGTTAAGTTTTCTTTGTTTGAAAAAGATAGTACAAAGCCTGGCGGTAATGTTCGTATAATGAGTAAAATTGGAATGGCATACGGATTTTTAACTGAGAATGCTTACGTATTTGATGTTGAAGCCGGGGTTGAATATTTTTTATCAGCGGTTATCTATGTAAACGAGAACCAGATATTTAATGATAATATTTACGAGTATGAAAAAACCGGATTCCCGTTTCTGGAAGAGTTGAGCCGGGTTATTTATAATCATGAATTAAAAAGAGAAAAGAAATATAAAGCGGATCTGAGTGAATTTGATTTCAATTTTTCTAATTGACGCTAATGTTCAACTGTCCGCGTAACCATTTTTTTCGTTTTTGAAGTTCATTCATAGTTTCTTTATGGATAGGCTTACCGCCGACTTTTAGCCATTCTTTATGAGCTAAATTCCAATCGATAAACTCACTTTTGGAACGCTTCATTGCCAGTCGCCTTGAGAGATCCTTTATATCATCTTTAAGCCGTTCTATCTGTTCATAAACCGGTATATGCTGATAATCTTCAACAACCGTAGGCTTTTCCTCGTGTATCATTTCCATTCCGGGTTCATCTTCTTCCTCCGGGAGAGCAAAAGCAGAACCAAAATCTAATTCAAGCTGAGTCTTTTTAGTTGCTATTGACCAAATGGCTTCAAAACTATCTTCACCCGGTTCAGTTGTTTTTCTTTTTCTTTCAACTTCCGGTTCACCTTCATTAACGCCGGAACCTATGTAATGTTCACGTTCAATCTCAATCTGTTTTGCGTATTCAACCAAAATAATATCTTTTGGGATATAGAAAAATGCGTCCTGTTGTTTTAATCCCTTTTGTGTTCGCACAAATCTGCCAACCGCCTGTCTAAAGAAAAGCTCACTTTTTATATTGGAAGCATAAACGCCAACTCTTAATCTTGGAATATCAACTCCCTCCGAAACCATCTTAACAGCTACTAGCCACTTCTGCGAAGTTTTATTAAATCCCGCTATTTTTTTAGAAGCTTTTGGATCATCAGATACAACTATTGTGGGAAGGGTTCCTGTTAATCTTTCAATTAAAGAGGCTACACGTCTGGCATGTGACTGATCGATAGTTATAATTAGTCCGCCGGCAGCTTTATGATCAGAATCTCTAATTTCATCAAGCTTACTGTTTGCATCTTTTATTACCATCTTAAGCCATTTACCATCAGGATCAAGTGCCGTACGCAGTCTTTCAGAAGCTCTTGACTGATTAAGCATTCTGCCAAATGTTGATTTGAAAACTTTATTTTTTACACGCCATTCCATTTCGCCTTCAAACGCAGGAAAAAACACGGGTCTGCAAACATTATCAATTATTGCATCGGAATAACCGTAAGTAAAATCGGCCATACTCTGGAATTTTTTATACTTTACAAATGGAATTGGATTTGCGTCTCGGCGGAATGGAGTTCCCGAAATTGAGAGTCTGTAAGCTGCCTTTTCGAACGCATAACGAGTTCCGTCGCCCCAAGAAAGGTTATCACCAAGGTGATGAATTTCATCAAATATTACAAGCGTTTTTCGGCTGTCGCACGTTCTTTTATGAATTACCGGCGATCTTCCTACCTGCGCATAAGTTAAAGAAACTCCCCAGTAATCAGTTGATTCCTGTTGATGCGCGTTTTCAAATTCCGGATTTATATCAATACCAATTTGTGCGGCGGATTCTGCCCACTGTTTTTTGAGATGTTCAGTCGGACATAGAATTACAACACGCTTTATCTTTTTTTCCATAAATAAATGATGTACAACACGAAGAGCAAAAATAGTTTTTCCCGCCCCGGGAGTAGCCACACAAAGAAAATCTTTGTTCTGTTCATAATTTACCGCAACTTTTTCAAAGGCTTTTTGCTGCCATTTTCTAAGTTTAAGTTTCCAAGGATAAAGTATTTTCATAAATATTTATATTAACGGGGAAACCCGTCTGAAATTCCATTTAGTCACACTGAGCTAGTCGGAGTGTGAGAAGTTTTACATTAAAATTTTTTCTAATCTGTAATCCCAAAAGCCAAAAAATGTCATTCTGAGGAATTCTGATCTATCAGGATGACGAAGAATCTTTTATTTAAGATTCCTCTTTGCTACGCTCATTCGGAATGACAAATTTAAGTTTAAGATGCGCTGTTTTTTTTGTTGGGCAAAGATAAAAAAAACAGAATTATTATTCCGTGTCAAGCAGAAAATAATTTTTTTATGCTATAATATTGAGCAGTAAGCGTGATTTGCTTAGTAACTTTTTCTTGGTGGGTGTCATGGTTTTGAGACAGCCTCTCGCACCATGACACTGGTTAAATTTACTCAGTAATAATTTTTACTTCATATCCTTTAGACTTCAATAGACTAATAACATTCTCATCACCAACTAGGTGCTCTAATCCAATAGTTACAAAAATATTTTGTTTCTTAGTTAAGAAGGTTTCCATTTTATTTACAATCTTTAAATTTCTGTTCTTAATAACACTCTCATAAAAAGTAGGATATTTACTAAAATGCTCTTCAACAAATTTCTCAAAATAACTTAGATCACCTTCCCGCCATTTTAGAAGCATTTCTTCCATTTTTTCTGTTGATTGATCTCTGGTTTCTAATACTTCAACTAGCATATTCTCAAGTTCGTTACTATCAACTTTATTAGTCGCAGCAAGAATTTCTTCATAGGATTCAAATCCATCAATCTCAATATTTGATTTATTTGCTTCGTAGTGGAAATTTCCTTCAATACCTTTTTGAGAAATAAATCCACCTCTTTTTAATTCATCAGTTTCAATAAATGAAATTAGCCTATATGGTCTTTTGCTAGCTAAAATACTTAAAGGAATGCCTATATCTTCAGAATATTCTTTTATAAGATTGTATGTTTTTTCTGAAACATGATTCGAAATATTATCATCTCCTTGATAATACTTATTTTGTATTACTGCTGAACTATCAGATTTAGGTTTAATCTCCATCACTAATTTTGATGAATTTTTAAACCTCGACATTACATAGTTAGGCAGTGGATAGATTGAATCATCACTTGTGTGGATTGAACCCAAAATATAAAGAGTACTATTGTCTGAGCTAATCTCGAATAAAACAGGTGAGTTCCCTTTTTTAGCTGTACATGATACCAAAATTACGATAAGCAAAAGTGCGAGTATTTTTTTTCATAATAGTACCCATAAAGTGCCCGAAAAATTTTTAGATCAAATACCTCCAAGGTTTTTAAAACCTTGGAGGTATAATTTAAGTTTATTCTACAATCTGCCCATTTATAAGTTCCTTAACTAATTTCTCAGTTTTGTAAACATGTTTTAATGCTTCAAGAAGACCTTTACTATCAACAGCAACAGTTCTATTTTTTTCTGGAAGATAAACCATACTTCCGGGAAGACTTTCTAAGTTACCGTCAAATACAAGTCCAACAACTTCTAAATTAGAGTTTATCATTGAGCTTCCTGAGTTACCGCCTACAATATCCGTTGTAGTTGCAATGTTCACCGGAGTTGTTAAATCCAATCCGGCCGGAGGATTTTTCCAGTTATCGTTTAATCCCCATGGATAAGTTTTTTTACCGAATGAATTATATCTATCATACATTCCGTAATAAGTAGTTTTTGGAGGAGCTAAAGTGCCGTTATACTCGTATCCTTTTATTACACCGTCTGTAATTCTAAGTGTAGAAGTGGCATCGGGCGGAATCTGATCGCCGTAAAGATCAAAAACAACTTCACCTAACATCTGATTAAAAACACCAATATTACTTTGCACTTCTTTTATTTTTCCACTGATATTGGCTAATTCAGCCTTTGTGTTTTGGATAAAATAGATAAACGGATCATTAGAATTTAGAATTTCATCCGGCGATTTTTTTGCCAACTCAATAACTTTTTCTTTTGAAGTAATTGAAGATCGCTCTAAAATAGAATTAACCGCATCCATACCTTTAAGATCTTTGAAAACAGCTTTTACAATTGGGTTTTCAGTTTGCAACTGATTTAACACTAACTCAGTATGGGCTTTAAGAAGCAGAGTCTGTAGTTCAGTATCAAAGTTATCGGGAAATATTTTGCTTATTGTTTCATCCAATTTATCAGCTTTATAATCATCCTCACGTTCTTCTTCTTTAAGTTTTAACTGATTTGCAAGTTTAATTATTTTATTAGCAATTTTGAAATATTCTGGCACACCCCAGTTTCTTGTATTATAAACAAATGATTTTGGATAATACTTTGCTAATTCAGCTAGATTTGATTCCAAACCTTCCCAAAGATGCCCGTAAACTTTGTTTAGCTCTTCATCTTCTTTAACCTTAGCTTGTAGCTGATTATCAAAATGTTTTTTTCGCGCCATCAGATATTCATCCTTCAAGCCCAATAACATTCCCGCATAAACTTTTCTCCCGTTTCCAATTCCCATAACTCTGTTTAAAAGCTCAGATTCACGTTCTGGATATTTCTCAAAAAGCTCATAATAAGTATTATAAAGTCCGTTTAACAACTTAAGTGTTGCCGGATAACGTACATCACGGAAATATTCTAACTGAGCATAAGAAAGTAATCTGTCTGTATTTCCCGGGCGACCAATAACAAACACCGGTTCGCCAGCTTCCGCGCCTTCCGCGCTCCATTTGAAATAATTATCAGTATATAAAGGTTCTCCGTCTTCGTAAGCCCTAAAGAACATAAAATCCAGTTCATATCTTGGATAAGTAAAATTGTCCCAATCCCATCCTGTAGAAGCTATCTGGAAATCGGGTGCCATAACTAATCTTATATCTGTATATCTTTTGTATCCGTAAAGCGAATATTTTCCGCCGTTATAAAGTGTTACAACAGAACAAAGAAGTCCGGTTTCTTCACGATATTCTGCTTCAAGCTCTCTCATTTTTGTGTCACGGTTAGCAAGTTTTTCTTCGTTTGTTTCGCCACTGTGAAGAGCCAATAATACATCGTTTGTTACATCTTCAATTAAAACTAGTTGATCTACAAACAGATTAGGGATTTTTCTTTCTTCCTGAAGTGTTTCGGCATAAAAGCCAGTTTTAAAGAGATCTTCATTTTCCTTTTGGACTTTTAACATTACATCACGGCCGCAATGATGGTTTGTCATTATCAATCCATCCGAAGAAACAAAAGCTCCGGAGCAGCCTCTGCCAAATTGTAAAGCAGATTTTTTAGCTTTTTCTAGCCATTCTTCTGTAGGTTTGAAGTTGTATTCTGTTTCCCAATATTCAAAAGGGATGTCATCGAAAGTCCACATTTTACCAATATCTTTTAATGAGGATTCAATTTCATCAGTTTTAACGGGGTTATAAATGTTATGCTGTGCGGATGTTACTATAAAAAGACTTAATAATAAAATTACAATTAAATATTTTTGTTTCATCGTTCAACCTTCTTTTTGATTAATGTTTAAAGTTATCAAAGTAAAAGGAATAAATAAACTTTTTTGATTGAGAAATAATGGGTTTGGTTATTTATTGTTGCAGAGATAATAACTGTAATAATAAACTTACGAGGTTAACGGCACATGAGGGGCAGGCCAATTTTAAAACCTCGCAAGTTAATTTATTTAGTTAGCAAGAAAAGGGAGTATTTCTAAATTGCTAGCTAAAACATCTTTTTCATAATCTAAATGTGTTAATGCTCTAAATTGTGTTTCTAGCCACTGATTATTTATGTTGTTATTTGCGGCTACCGTAATTAGCCATTCATATTCTGCACTTGCTAAATCATTATCAGCTAGCGCAAGTTTAATTCCGTCTTTTAAAAATGCTTCCGCAAATATTGAACTTGAAAATTTAGGCGGATCTTTTTTTATATATTCATTTTCAAATAGTCCATTAATTGCTTCTTCTACAAAATATTTTTCAAAGCCTAAAACTTTGCCAAGTTTTTTTATTAAATCATTTTCCGGCTGGGTGATTTTTTCATCTTTTCCAATAAGCAGTAATAATCCTTTAAAGTAGTTACTGCGGTCTAATAAGCTGAGTGTCATCCTTCCTCCTGCTCTTTGTGAGTATTGAATTTTAGATAATAATTTATAGTAAAAAGCAGTATGTTATCTCCATTTATTGTTGTTGAAAATTACTGAGTTTCTACAAACGAATCAAGTTATAGTTCCATTAATATCTGTTTTTGTGATAGGCATCATGCGGTTTGGTTTTTCACAGATTGCAAGCAATCTGCGTAACTAAGAGAAGGTAAGTGGTTTTGCTGTTGGAAACCACTTACTGACAGTAGAATAAATCCTATTCTAACTTATAAAATCATGTTTTTGAAGTTCAGCATCATTTTGAAAAAACTTATTTACAATATCTTCATAATTATTTGTGCTGTTTGTTTTCTGAATCTTCTTTAAGATTTTTTTGTTGTTAACAAATTGATGTGAATAATAATACCAGAATTCTTTCATTCTGCCTAAAATAGAAGCCGGACCAAAAAGAACTTTAGAATATTCCTGATAAACTTCATCATGAAAATCTTTAAGTATTTCTATTTTATCAGCAATTTGCAAAGTGTTATCCGATTTGATTTCACCCGGCAGAAACGGGTTTACCATTGCGCCGCGCCCAATCATCCATTTTGTTATATCTGGGAATCTTTTTTTCAATTCAATTATATCTTCGTAGTAAAATATATCGCCGTTATAAACTACCTGATGATCAATAAGTTTATAGCATTTTTCAAAAACATCCAGAAAAACAGTTCCTTCATACATTTGTATTCCGGTTCTCGCATGAATTGTAACTTCAGCAAGTTCATGTTTATTAAATACCGGAATCAGGTTAAAAATTTCATCAGTAGTAATTCTTCCAAGTCGTACTTTTATAGAAAGTCTGTTAGGAATATTTGGAATTATATTAGAGAGCAGTTCATCCATTTTTTCTGGAAAGGGAAGTATACCGGAACCGCGTCCGCGTTTTGCAACCATTTTATGCGGGCAGCCGAAATTGAGATTTACATCTTTGTAACCCAGATTAAATAATAATTTTGAAACATTAATTATATCTTCAGCATCATTGCCAATTATTTGCGGAATAAGCGGCATTGCATTATTATTTTCAGGCAGTACTTCTCTAAAAACTTTCGGTTTTAATTTTACCCCTTTAAAAGACGCTATAAACGGAGTGATTGCAATATCGAATCCGCCAAAGTGTTTGTGGAAAGCGTTTCTATAGATTGAATCTGTAACTCCTCTTATGGGAGCTAAATAAAGTGTATCATTCATTAATTTAACAAGTTAAGTTTTTTATAAGCAGTTTTAATTAGGAGTGAAACATACAAAAAAATAAATAATGAAAAATTTTCTTTTCACGGTTTTAATTTTAAAACTGTTTTGGCAAACTTATTAAGCGGCTTAAGTATTGCAATTAAAAAAAACTTACGTTTCTAGTAATTGCGGCCTTTGTTCAATTGAAAATAACTCAACGCATTTTTTCTTCCCTTTTAACAAGTGTCTACCTTCATTGTAAATTTTGAAAGAATCGTCTCCATTACCTAATAGATCCAAAACTTCCTTTGAAACCAGCAGGTGTTTATTAAGCTCTTTACATTTCACACAAATTCTTGAAGTAGTATTTATAGGATCGCCATGGTAAGCAATATCTGTTTTTAAAATTCCGCCAACTTCGGTAATTGAAACTTCGCCAAAATGTAGCCCCGCTTTAAATTCCGGGAAAATTCCAAATTCACTTATAAAATCATCCCGCAGTAAATTAAACCGGCTGTCCAGTAAAGAGAAAAATCTGATAACATTATTATTTTCGATGCCATCTTTTTTATGCCAGATCATAACCACCTCATCACCAACATACTGATAAATAATTCCGCTTGTTTCCAGAGTTATTTCATCAATTTCCAGAAAGAATTTTTTTAGAAATCTGCTGTACTTCTGATGTCCTAATTTCTCGGCAATTTCTGTTGAAGATTTAAGATCGAGGAACATAAAAAATCTTTCTTCACTTCTAGGATTATGATAACGTCCTTTTACATAATTGGAGATTACATTTTGACCAGCCATAATTCTGGTTTGACGAATTAAAGAAACTATAAATATTAAAAAGAATAAATCCAAAAACATGAACTGGATTTGGGAAGAAAAAAGTATATCGAAAGAGTGATATAATGCGGTATTAAAATCCAGACCGTTTTTATAAACTTCTGTTGAAACAATTAATGAATAAACCAGAGCTATAAAAGTAACGTAGTAGTAGAGAATTGCAATTAAAATATTTGAAGTGAAATTGAATTTCCGTAAAAATTTCTTCGATAGTTTCATTTCGAAAAACGCGGATATTATACCTAAAACAGATCCGCCTATAAGTGCTCTTATAAATGGAAAATCTTCAAATTCGGAAGCTGTAAGAAATAGATACATGGAATAACAAATAAATGCCGATATAATAAATACAACTTCCCTGATCTGGTATCTTTTTAACGGGGAAATATTCAGTTTCATTTATACCTCTAATTTTAAGCGCGGTTCTATATAATAGAACCACGCTTATTGGGATTGCCATGAAAGAATCATGGAATTTTTATAATGCCCCGATTGCTAGTTGCCAATCAAAGTATGATTCTAGATAATCATAAACAGCGGCATAATAATTTAGTTGTGCCTGATCATAACCAAATCTGGCATCTTTTAATTCAAGCTGAGTTGCTAAGCCATTTTTAGAACTATTATCCGCAATCTGAAATCCTTTTTTTGCTACTTCAAGAACTTTTTCTGCCGAGTTAATTCTGTTTTCAGCTTCATCAATTTTTAGTGAAATGTTATGTATTTCAGTATAGATCGCGTCTTTTTGTTTATCTATTTTTAACTGGGTCTGCATAGCTTCAATCTGCGCTCTTTGAATTCTGGCAGAAACTCCCCATCCGCTGAAAATAGGAATATTCAAAGTAAGTCCGGCTATCCATGCAGCGTTTCTTTGTTCAAGCTTAAACTCATCCGAAGTTGAAGTGAAATTATAAATAAAGTTTCCGTAAAGAGTGGGGAAATGACCCGCACGTTCTACATCAATATTTGTATTTCTTAATTTTTGTTCCCAGAGTAAAGCGTTATAATCCGGGCGGTTCGAAAGAGCTGTATGCAGGTCAACTAATTCCGGGCGGTTTGGATAACTTTCAAAATCGCCGGTTACTATCATAGGTTTATCAACAGCAATACCTGCTAATGATTTTAAGCTATTAATTGCTAGCTCATAGTTTCTTTTTGACTGTGTTGTTTGAGGAATAAGATTTTTCCAGCGGACTTCAGCCTGCAGCAATTCAAATTCTGAAACTATACCGTTATCAAATTTATTTTTTATGTTGTCATAATTTTCACGGGCATTTTTTTCAGCATTCTGATTTACCTGCCATACTTCTTTTAATAACAAAGTTTGATAAAATGCTTTTTTACATCCGTTTATAACACCGCTAAATGTCGCGTCATAAACATAATTAGAAAGTTTTTCGTATTCTTTAGCGGCTTTAATAGCATTAAATACAGTGTAGTTAAAAATCTGCTGACTAACTACAGTCTGGAAGTTAAACTCGTTTTTATAATTAATCTTAAATTTAGATGTTCCACCGTCTGGCATTAAAGCACCAAGATCGGCGAACATATAAATATCGTTTAAATTTCTATTGTATCCGGCTTCCGCGTTAATTTGAGGATAAGCATTTGCCGTAGCTTCCTTATCCTGCGTTTCAGCCGCTTCAAGATCTTTCATCGCAATTAGAATATCTTTGTTATTTGTTTTCACTAATTCAATAAACGAATTTAGATCGTATGTTTGCGCGTTTGTACTGCCAATCATTAAAAATGCCAAAGCAGTAATCATCAATAATTTTTTCATCTTATTCTTCTCCTTCAGCAGATTTTTTTTCTCTGTGTGTAAGCTCAAATATTGCCGGTATTACAAAAAGTGTTAGTATTGTAGAGGCAATTAAACCACCTATGGATACAACACCCATTGGCTGTCTAAATTCTTTACCTGCAGATCCAATTCCTAATGCCATTGGCAGCATACCAAGTATAATAGCTATTGTTGACATTAAAATTGGTTTAAGTTTAGTCGGGCAGGCCTCAATTAAAGCTTCCTTAACTGATTTACCTTTTGAAATAAGTATGTTTGTATAATCGAGTAACAGAATACCGTTGTTAACAACTATACCAATAAGCATAATAACACCCATCATAGCAGGTACACCCATAGAAAGACCGCTTGTATAAAGCGCAATAAATACACCTATCATTGCTAATGGAATTGTTCCAAGAATCATAAGAGGCTGGGAAAAACTTTCTAATATAGCTGCAAGCAGCATAAATGTTAAAAGGATTGCAATTATAAAGGTCATTAGCATATCGACCATTGTATCAGCCATCATTTCAGCATCACCAGCCCAGCGTATTGTATAACCCGATTTAAATTCTACTTTATCTAATTCGGCATTAATTGCGTTAACAATATCACCCAGCGCAAATCCGTTGGCAACAAATCCGGAGAATCTTATCGATTTTGCTTTGTCAACGTGCAAAATTTTACTTACGCCTTCTGTAAATTCAATATCGGCAAGCTGCGACATTTTAAATATACCTTTTTGAGAAACAACTGAAATGTTAGCAACTTTTTCTGGCGAGTCTACCGAATAATCGCTAAGTGAAATTCTAATATCGTATTCATCACCTTTATCATTGTATTTTGTTGTTGTAAGCCCTTCCATTGCGGCTCTAAGAGTATAAGCTAAATCAGAAACAGTTAACCCGGCATCAGCCAGTTTAATTCTGTTAGGAATTAAAGTAATTTCTGGTTTACCCGATCTGGAGCTTGTATTTAGGTTTATAAGACCCGGTATTTCTTTAATCTTAGAATAAACAACACTTTTTTGTTTTTCAAGTTCTGATAAATCATGCCCTACAATATTAAATGTTATAGGTGCCTCTCCGCCTTGTTGCATGCTTGAAACGGCCGCGATTCTTATCATGGCATTTGGAACTGATGAAAGATCTTTTGTCAGAATTGTAACAGCTTCATTTGTTGTAATTGATCTTTGTTCAGCGGCAACTAATTTTACTTTCATTAAAGCAAGATTTGTTCCCTGATCCATATCGCCAATTTTTCCAAGCTGGGTTAAAATTTGTTTTACTTCATTGTGCTGAACAAGTTTTTTTTCTATGATATTTACCAGGTTTGCGGTTTCGGTCAGATTAAATCCCTGTGGCAATTCAACTTCAACATTTATATCACCTTCATCAAAAGCAGGAAAAAATTCAAAACTTATCTGAGCCGCAAAATAGAAACTTCCAAGAAATAAAAGCAGCGTAATTGCTAATGTTGCAAACGAAGTTAATCTGTTTTTAATAATTACTTTTAATATATGATGATAAGCATTTTCCCATGATTTGAACATTTTCTCAAGTAAATCGCCAATTTTGTGTTTCTTTTTCTCTTTATCCGGCAAAATAATTGATGCAAGCATTGGTGTTAAAGTAAACGACATTACAATTGAAAAAATAGTTGCAAAAGTTACAGTTAACGCAAACTCTTTGAAAAATTGCCCTACTATACTAGACATACTGGCAATTGGCAGGAACACCACAATATTAGTAAGTGTTGAAGCAAATACAGCTACTACAACTTCTGCAGTACCTTTTGCAGCGGCCTTTTTACTTTTGTTGCCCATTTCTTTATGACGGAAAATGTTTTCGAGTACTACTACGGAGTTTGCCACAAGTACACCAACGGAAGTGGAGAGTCCCATAAGTGTCATCATATTCATTGTAAAACCAGCCATTTGCATTAGTACAAAAGTAGATATAATTGACATTGGCATTGATAAGGCAACAATAAATGTCGAGCGTAAATCATGCAGAAAGAATAACAATACAAGTGCGGTAAGTACAATACCTAAAGCAATATTTGTAAGTGTATCTTCAACTGAGGATTTTATGAAAGTTGAACCGTCTTTAGCAACTGTTAAGTTAACCCCGGCAGGCAGCTCTTCCTGTATTTTTGGAACAACTTTAATTAAGTCGTTTGCAATCTGTACAGTGTTACCGTCTGATGTTTTTATCATTGATAACAGAACTACGTTATCTTCTTTCGATTTTGTGAAGTTATTAAAGAATGTACTTCTCTGCTTAATTTCTTCGCCTGAATCAGAAACATTTGCAATATCACCTAATTTCTTTTTACCATAAGGTGTCATTATTTCTAATTCCATTATTTCTTTAATAGTTTCAAATTTTCCTTTTAGTCGTGCTGTAATTTCCTGATTATTTTTTTTGAAATTACCGCCTGGCATATCCATATTTTCGGCAGCAACTATTTGGGCAACTTGCGGCAGCGAAATTGAATTTTGAAATACAACTCTATTGTCAAAATCAATATGGATTTCTCTTTCCTGACCACCGATTATATCAACTTTTGCTACACCGTTTATCTGGGAAAATCTGTCTTTTAGCTGTTTGTCGGCTAAATTATATAATTCTGTAGAAGACATTTTTCCGCTTAATACAACATCAACTACAGGTTCAGATCCAACTTCAATTTTTTCAATTGTCGGTTTTTCAACATCCGAAGCAAACTCGTTTAAAATTGCATCAACTTTATTTTTTGCCTCGCGTTCGGCAATATTTGCGTCTTTACCCATCTCAAACTGAACAATTACCAGAGAAACACTTTCCATTGAGTACGAAGTGATTTTATCAATCTGAGAAATTGTAGAAACAGCATCTTCTATTTTTTTTGAAATTTGAGTTTCAACTTCTTTTGGTCCGGCACCAGGATAAACCGTAGTAATAGTTACATAAGGAATATCAACTTGTGGCATTAAATCTAGTGGAAGCCCAAAGTATGCAAGTGCACCAAAAAGTACAAAAACGAATAAAAACATCGTCATCATAATTGGGCGTTTTATCGATATATCAGATACGAACATTATTTCCTCGTGTTATTTAATAACTTTAACTTTACTATTGTTGCTTAATAAAAGCTGACCTTCAACAATTAATTTTTCATTATCATTTAAGCCTTCAAGAATTTCGATATATAAACCTTTACTCTTTCCTAACTTAACTTCAGACTTCTCTGCTTTGTCGCCATTCAATTTATATATATAATTTTTATCATTCTCTACAAATGTGTTTTTACGTTCAATTGTAATTGTTTCAGAATCTGATTTACTTATAATAGTAATATTTGCCGTTACACCTGCTTTAACTTCCTTTTCGC
Organism: Melioribacteraceae bacterium; assembly: GCA_016342755.1. GTDB lineage: Bacteria > Bacteroidota > Ignavibacteria > Ignavibacteriales > Melioribacteraceae > JAEINS01. The sequence goes on from JAEINS010000015.1 coordinate 70,102, forward strand.
TGTTATCAAATTCTAAAACCGATGTAAAAGACTGTGTTCTTGGGTTCATAGCTAAATCAATTTCAATAACTTTTCCGGTTACTTCTTTTCCATTCCAAACAGCAGTAGCTTTATCGCCAACTTTAATGTCGTCAATTTCAGTTTCAGAAATATTTACTTTTGCTTTTAGTTTTGATAAATCGCCAATTGTAAATAATAAAGCTTCTTTTTTAACATTTTCAGATTCTCTAACTGCAACTTTAGTAACATAACCGCTAATAGGAGCTTTAACTTTTATCATTGTTTTTACAGCATCCCAGTTGGCGTTACTTACTTCGTATTGAGTTTTAACATTGTCTAAATCCTGCTTAGAAATACCGCCGGTTTCAAATAAATTTTTATATCTGTTGTAAGTTGCTTCGCTGTTTTCAAAAGCTACTTTAGCCTGATGATATTGTGCGGCAGGATTATCAATTGGAAAAGTTACAAGAATCTGATCTTTTTGTACATAATCGCCAACTTTAACATTTACCTTCTCAATTCTTTCATCAATACTTGCATAAGATGAAGTTTCAATTTTACCTGTTAATACAGCGTTAAAGGTTAAATCTTTTTCAAAAAAATCTTTTTTAACTGTTTTAATTTTTACCGGAACACCTTCTTCTTTATAAATTTGTTCCATGTTTTTAGCCTCAGCAACTTCTTCGCTGCAGCTTTGTAATCCAAATGCTGTTATTATAATCAACATTAAGTAGATCATCGACTTTTTCATTTTAATCCCGTTTTTTATTAAAAATTATTATTTAGTTTATATTTTTATATTTTTATATTTTCAATTACTCTGTCTAAAATTGCGGTTCCGTCTTTTTGTAAAGACACAATTTCCGGATGAATTAGCCATGTAATAAAAGTACCTAGATACGCGCTAATTATTTGAACCGTAAAATTGTTTGAATCTTTATCTTTTGATATAAGCCCCTTTTCTTTTGCTTCTTCAAAAGCTTTATGTAATTGTTTAAATCCCTCATTGGCTGCATCGTGAAGTTTGCATTTATGATGACTTAAGTCGCCCGATAATTGCATTTTAAGCAGAAGTTCTTCAGACGATCTAAAAAATTTATCAGTTTCCAGTTTTGCCAGCAAAGTAGAAAATACTTTTTTTAAGGCGGCAAAAATATCCTCTTTAGAATCTAATACTTCTTGTACAAGGAAGTTTATTCTATCTTTATTAGTTTGTATAATTGCGTCAATAAAATCGTCTTTATTCCCAAAATGATGATATATAGCACCACGGGTTAATTCTGCTTCTTCAGCAATATCAGATAAAGTTGCGTTTGCGTATCCTTTTTCGTTAAATACTTTTACCGCGCATTGTAGTAATAATTCTCTGGTTTTTAATGCTTCTTCTTTTGTTCTTTTCATTAGTTCTTACTTTTATAATTAATTCCGAGGCGAAATATACATTCGTGTATGTATGTAAACAAGCGAATTTTTAAAGAGCTAATTCCACAATAACTTAATGTGCGGATTTCAGCCCAAATTCAATGTTTTTTAGAGGTTATTATAATTTGTTTTGTGACGCATGTCACCTTAAATTATAGACAATAATCGGCATTAATAAAAAATCTTTTAATATTTTTTATTAAATTACATTCCACATTTACTTCAGTAATATTTTAGACCATAAACAATGGTGTTCTTATGGAAGATTATATCAAAAACTACCAGTTTCTGGATGTTGACGGTAAAATAGTAGCGTACCAAAGAGCTGGGGAAGGAGAAACTCTTCTCTTAGTTCATGGAATTACAACCTATTCATTTATATGGAGGTTTATAAAACCTATTCTTGCCAAAAAGTATGATGTAATTGCTGTAGATCTTCTTGGAGCTGGTTCTTCGGATAAAACTTTAGACGTTGAATACTCTATTAAAACACAAGCTAAATTTTTATATGATTTTGCAAAAAAACTAAATATTGAAAAACTCCATTATGTTGGTCATGATGTTGGTGGTGGTGTTGGGCAACTATTTGCAGTTATTTACCCTGAGATTACCAAAAGCCTAACTCTTATTAATTCTGTAGCTTACGATTTTTGGCCGGTGCAACCAATTATTGCAATGCGTACACCAATTATCCGTCAGCTTATGATGGCTAGTCTGGATGTTGGTACTTTTAAGATGATTATTAAAAGAGGAGTTTTTGATAAATCAAAAATAACTGAAGAGGTTATGAAGTTTTATTTTTATCCCTTAAAATCAAAAGAAGGAAGAAAATCGTTTCTGCATTTTGCGCGCAGTTTAGATAATAACGATCTTCTTTCTATTACAGAACAGTTAAGAAAATTAAAATGCCCGGTAATGATAATTCGTGGTAATAATGATGTATATTTGAGTAAAGCTATTAGCGAAAAGCTGCATAATGAAATAAAAGGCAGTCTGCTTAAAATTGTTGATGAAGCAGGTCATTTTATACAAGAAGAAAAAAGTGAATTACTTGCTCAACATATTGAAGAATTTTGTAATGACAGATAAAGAAAAATTAAAGGAATTAGAAGCTAATCTTGAAATACTTGAAGAAGAGAATGCCTCTTTATCACTAAGAAGTGTAGAGATTCTGTTACTTAATTTAATAAGCGATTCCATCCGTTTTGTTGAAGATAAAGATTTGATAATTGAAGATATTTTAGAAAAAATATCCATTCTTAAAAACATTCCTTTTACTGCTTATATAAAATTTAATGATGATGGCAAAGTTGAAGTTTTGCACAGGTATTTTTCACGATTGCAGACAGACTTAGTAGAAGAAGAAATTCAGATTAAAAATACATTTTATGACGCAAAAAAAAATGATGAATATATATTTATATATTCTAAAGAAGAGTTTACTGAAAACAATATAACTCTAAAATTTCTGCACGAAAGTTTTGTTCCCCAAATATTAACTGTAATTCCAATTAATTCTGATTTTATTGAAAACAGAGCTATAATTTTAATTGACGATGAACCGGATAGAAATAAGTATACTTCAATGTTAATTCTATTAACACAGTTATCAGAATTAATAATAAATAAACTTGATAAACTTTTTTTAGTAAAAAGGCTGCAGGAAATAAACCAGTCGTTAGAACAAAAAGTTGAAGAGAGAACAAAAGAACTTAAAGAATTGAATGAAAAATTAAAAGTAGAAGTTGAAAACAAGAAAAATTTATTAGAAGAATTAATTGTTAGTAAAGAACGTTACAAAGCATTGTTTAATAACTCTACGGACGGTATTATTTTATGGGAAGAAAAGGGTGACAGAGTTGAATGTATTGATATTAATAAAGTCGCGTTAAATAAATTAGGATATTCAAGAACCGAATTTTTGAATCTTACTCCAAAGGATATTAATACAGGAGAAGGACTTAAACGTTACCCTGAAATATTAAAACTTCTGAAAAAAAATAAATCTGCAATATTTGAATCAATATATGTAAAAAAAGACGGTACAAAATATCCGGTAGAAATTAATATACATCTTTTCAGGTTACTAGGGAAAAATGTAATTCTTTCTACAAGCCGCGATATTACAGAAAGGAAAGAAGCGGAATATAATTTAAGGGAGAGCGAATCAAAATTTAGAACAGCTTTTAAGACAAGTCCGGACGCTATCTTAATAACTGATATGGAGACAAGTAAAATTGTAGATCTAAACGATGGCTTTATGAAGATCTCGGGATACAGCAGGGAAGAATTGATTGGAAAAACTACAGTTGAAATGAATATCTGGGCAGATATTAAAGACCGGGAAAATATTGTATCTACGTTAAAAGAATTTGGCGAAATAGAAAATTATGAAGCTAAGTTTGGATTAAAAGATGATAAAGTTATAATTGGTCTTTTTTCAGCAAATATTATAACTATAAATGAGAGACTTCATTTACTTTCTATTACAAGAGATATTACTGATAGAATTGAAATGATTGAAGAACTAAAAGAAGCAAAAGTTGAAGCAGAAAATGCCAGTAAATTAAAAAGTGAATTTCTTGCGCAGATGTCCCACGAAATTAGAACACCAATTAATACAATTCTTAGCTACTCAAGTCTGTTAAAATCGGGAATTGATGGGTGTGAAATACCAGATGAATTAGATGAATGTTTTCCTGCCATGGATAATGCCGGCAAAAGAATTATACGAACAATAGATTTAATTCTTAATATGTCTGAAATGCAGACAGAATCGTATAATCCTAATTTTAAAAAAGCGGATATAATTAAACTTGCTAAAAAAGTTTGTGACGAGTTTAAATATTCGGCTAAAGAAAACAATCTCGATTTGCAGTTTAACAGCGAGGTAAAAAATTACTTTATTTCTTTTGATGATTATACAATGGGACAAATTTTTTCTAACCTTTTAAATAATGCCATTAAATATACTCATAAGGGCTTTGTGAAAATAAATATAACCTTCGATTCTATTTTGTCTATTCAAATAATTGATTCCGGGATTGGGATTTCTTCTGATTATCTACCATATATATTTGATTCCTTTAGTCAGGAAGAGCAGGGTTATACACGCAGATTTGAAGGCAATGGATTAGGTTTGGCGCTAGTTAAAAAATATTGTGAAATTAACAATGCGGATATTTTTGTTAAAAGTAAAAAAAATGAAGGCGCGGTATTTACAATTATATTTAGGGAAATAAACGATTAACCTTTTAAGAATAGATTATAAGCTTCATTTCCGTTTTCTTCGATAAAACGATAATTTAATCCCGATAGAAATTTTTTGAATTCCTTCTTCTCGGAGGCTGGAACTTGCAGACCCAGAAATACTTTCCCATAAGCAGCTCCGTGATTTCTATAATGAAACATAGATATATTCCATTTATTTCCCATTTTTGTAAGTAATTCTAATAAAGCACCGGGACGTTCCGGAAATTCAAATCTATATATTTGTTCATCTTCTATATTTTTAACTCTTCCGCCAACCATGTGCCTAATATGAAGTTTAGCAAGTTCATTGTTAGTCATGTCTTTAACGGCATAACCTTTATTTATTAATGAATTAACAAGTTTTCCACGAGAATCTTTTTTAGAAGAAATCTGGATTCCGACAAAAACCTGTGCTTCATTTAAATCTGAATATCTATAGTTAAATTCAGTAATGTTATTATTCCCAAGTGTTTCACAGAATGTTTTAAAGCTTCCTTTTATTTCGGGAATTGTAACCGCGTAAATGGCTTCTCTATCTTCGCCAAGTTCAGTGCGTTCAGATATGTGTCTTAATCTGTCAAAATTAACATTGGCTCCGCTTTCAATAGCTATAAGTGTTTTATTCTTATAATTATTTTTAGTAACATATTTTTTTAAGCCTGCTAAAGACAAAGCCCCTGCCGGTTCAGCTATAGAACGGTTATCTTCAAAAATATCTTTTATAGCACCGCATATTTCATCGGTTGTAACTGTAATTACTTCATCAACAAATTGTTTGGCTAATCTATAAGTTTCTTTTCCAATTTGTTTAACGGCCACACCATCGGCAAAAATACCGACATTACTAAGTATAACACGTTTGTTTTTTTCGAAGGCAGCTTTTAGACAAGCTGATTCATCCGATTCAACACCAATAATTTTAATATCGGGACGAATATATTTTAAGAACAAAGAAATTCCGGCTATTAAACCGCCGCCGCCAACCGGAACAAATACAGCGTCAATTTTGGCCGTATGCTGTCTGGCTATTTCTAATCCTATAGTTCCCTGTCCGGCTATAACATCGTGATCATCGTATGGATGAATAAATATATAACCATATTTTTTTTCTAATTCTAATGCATGTGTGTAGGCTTCATCAAAATTATCGCCAAACAATATTACTGTCGCACCGCTTTCTTTAACCGAGCGTACTTTTATTTCGGGAGTAGTAACCGGCATTACAATAAAAGATTTAATATTTAATTTTTGTGCCGCTAAAGCAACACCCTGAGCATGGTTACCCGCCGAAGCCGCTATTATACCCTTGTTTAATTGTGCCGGAGTAAGTCTTATAATTTTATTATAAGCACCGCGAAGTTTAAATGAAAACACCGGCTGAAGATCTTCCCGCTTAATTAATATTTTGTTCTTTAGAGCCTTGCTCAAGAATGTCATGTTATCAATAGGGGTTTCTATTGCCACATCATAAACACGTGCATCTAAAATACTTTTTATATAATTAGCCGGCATCAAAACTCCAATATTTTTGTTTATCAAATTTACAAAAAAATGTTAAAATTATTTGTCGGTGGTTTAAAATGATATTTGTGTTCCCGCAACAATTGTTCTTCTGCCAAAATAACTTTCCACTTCCGATCTGGATGAGTAGTCCTCTGAATAAGTGTATTCATGAATATTTCTAATATCCAGAATATTTAATGCTTCTATATAAAGTACGGTAAAAAACTTATTGAATAACTGATTAAAATATGTCAGTCGTAAATCAAGCCGCTGGTATACAGGATATCTATCAGAATTCTTTAAACCGTATATGGGCTTATATATATTTGTATCAGAATAAAATTTGCCCGAAGTTACCGGTGTATAAGGTCTTCCAGAAGCAAGTTTATAATTAATACCAATTTGCCACATTACGCTGAATTTATATTTTGCGACCAATGATATTTGATGTGTTATATCAAAAGAGCTTCTTGTAAGTTTTGTAAAATCGAGCCATTTCCTTTTTGTGCTTATATATCCGTACGAAATCCATCCGTCAATATCAAAAGGCAATTTTCCCTTATAGATAAAATCAAATCCGTACGCGTATCCGTTGCCATTGTTTGTATAGTTCAGCAAAGAATCTTCCAGAGGCAGACTTGAATAATCTTTATAATAAGATTCCATTCTAAATGAATTATTTTCACTCAGTTTATGATCGAATGATAAAACTAAATGTGAGGCTTTCATCGGCTCAAGTTTTTTATTGCCATCTACATTTCTATAATATTCTGATGATAATAACTGATGAAAAATTCCTGCTCCTAATTTGGCTGTGGATTTATAGGATATTTTATATCCTAATGAGAATCTTGGATCAAACCAGTATTGATCTGTTCTGCTAAAGTAATCACTTCTTATCCCGGCAGATAATGAGAAATCATCCATTCCTAAAGGTCTTGCTATTTCAAACTCAGAATAGATACCGTATCTATTGTTCTTTACCGATTCATCAAAAATATTTATTGGCGCGTCAGCACGCATATTAAAATCTTCTTGCGGAATTGATCCGATAAATTGTTCCTCACGATTTTCAATCTCAAATCCTGCTAACAGTTTTAATCTTGAAGTAAAAGTTTTTTCATAATCAGATCTGATTTTATAATATGAATCTTTCATTTTAATATTTAATGAACCAAGATGCCATTTGTTAATATGGCTTGAGTATGAAAGGCTTGTTTTGATAAGACCATTTTTAAGGAGCAAATCAGTATGCTGAATATTGATAAGCCTGTTATTAGTATTACCGCTAAAAGTACCGTCAAACTCTGCTCTGTTTATATCAACACCCTGTGCATCTTCGGCAAAGATGCCGGAGATTTTAATCCGCCCCGTGTTTGAATATTTTAACAAAAGGGAAGTGGAAATATTACGTGCCCGTGGTGTTTGTGAAAACTCATCATCGGTTCCGTTAAGCCACATTAGCGGTTTTGTAAAACTCTGCTGCGAATAAAATCTGAGTCCTATTGAATTATCGATTATTGGAATGTCGGCATTTACAGTTGCGTGAGCCATTGAAAAACCAATGTTGAAATATAAATTTTCCGGTTCGTCCTTAGTTTTAATATCCAATACTCCGGAAAGTGCGTTTCCGTATTTTGCTGAAAAACCTCCGCTTGAAAAATATAATCCGTCAACAGCCGCGGTATTCAGGTTCGAAAATAATCCGCCGTAAGATGATTCATACGTATACGGATGATAAACGGAAGCCTGATCAATAATTGTAATTGTCTCGTGCGGATCGCCGCCGCGGACGTACAGCTCGGCACTTTCCGAAACCTGGGTTATTCCCGGCAGTGTTTTTAATGTCTGAAAAACATCTCCGGTTCCGCCAGGAGTTGTGTAAACATCCATTTGCGAAACAACCAATCCCTTTTCTTTCACTGAGCTGAAAGAACTTCCGGTTACAACGGTTTCTTCAAACTCAATTACTTTTGGTTCGAGTGCAACTTTTATATTCTCCTTTTCAGTAGGCTCTATTTTTTCTTCAAAGGTTTCAAACCCAATCATACTCGCTATTAAAATTATTTCGCTGCCGGGATTTGTTTTGAAATTGAAATCCCCCTTTTCATCGGACATTGCTCCGTCTAAGGAATTTTTAATATATACATTTACGTATGGAAGCGGATTCCCGGTGTTGTCGTAAATAGTTCCCGATATTTTAATTTTGCTTTGTGCTGAAACAAGCACTGAAAAGGTTATCTGCAAAAGTAAAATAATATATGTAATTCTTGATTGATTCATTTTATTCCCCCGGTATAATATTCTTCACATCTAATCCTGAGCAAAGTTTGAAATTCCGATTTCCCGACTAATTGATTTTCACATTTTCAGAATTTGATTTTCCGCTTTTTTTTACCTGGGGAAGAAGTACATATTTTATCCAGCTAAAATTTGGGTTTTCTTTTAAAGCTGTTTCATAAATTTCAATTGCTTTGTCTGGCTGACCTAACTTTACATAAGATTTTCCCAACCAAGCCATAGTTTCATATCTTCCCCAAGACGGAGTTAAACCTTTATCATTTTCATTTGTGTATAATTCCAGAGCTTTTTGAAAATCTTCTTGCGCCTTTTCAACACTTCCACCAAACATTTTAGGAGTATTGTAAGACATGGTTCCTCTTAGCAAATATGCCCGCGGATTGTTATTATCTTCTTCTATTGCTTCAGCAATTTGAGAATTGATAGTCGGTGCAAGTGTAATACCCAACATAGGATTTGTGGAAAGTTTATAAATATTTGCACCGGCAAGAAGAACTTTTCCCTCGGATCTGAATTTACCGGATTTGCATAATTTATTGGCATTTTCCCTTGTACTTTCAAAAAGCTCAGTAAATCCATCGGTTTCTTTATTTGCCATCATAATATTCAATAACCGGAACTGACTGTAAGTTAAATAATAAAGTGCATCTGAATTTTCTGGCGCATTCGATAAAACTCTTTCGCATAATCCTTTTGCTTTCATAAATAGAGCTTTATCAAATTGGTAATAACCTGTTTTTGTAAGTTGTTTTGCTTCACTAATTAATTTTTCTATATCGCCTGCATAGATAAAACTAACAATGATAATCATCATTAAAACTGATTTTTTAATTAAGTGTGCCATTTTAATCTCCATTGTTCTTGTTAAAAAAAAGTACTTTGAAAAACAAAGTAAGGTGGTAAATTTTTTTATTTTTTTATTAAATTTTCTAAACGTTCAACATAAGCCGAAAAAGCTTCTTTTCCGCTTTCTGTTAACCTGTAAGAAGTTGCCGGTTTACGATCAATAAATTCTTTTTTGACCGCAATATATTTTACTTCCTCTAATTTTTTTAAATGAGTACTCAGGTTCCCGTCGGTTGCTTTCACTCTGTTTTTCAGAAAAGTGAATTCAGCTTCTTCAACACTAATTAAAACAGAAATAATCGCGAGTCTGATTCTGGAATGAATTATATCATCGAGCTGTTTAAAATCAAAATCCTTCATAATAATTCAGCCTGAGTTTTTTTGTATTCTTTTGACAGAAGATATCCGGGCACAACCTGAAGCAGTAAAATTTCAGCAGCCATCAAAAGTAAAGTGTATAATCCGGGCAAAAGAAACATAAAAATTGCCGAAATCCACCAGACATATGCTATATATTTAATCCATTTATGTTCGTATAGTGACGAAGTTATTAAAACCGCGGAACCAATAATTGTTGAGAAAACAGGACAAATATAGTGACTATGAATTGCGCCGGTCATAACTCCGACAAAACCAAGAATAGTTAATGCAACACCTGTCGACATCCAGATTGAGCCGAGTATTTTGCTGGAAAGTGAATAAACTTTTTTCCTCTCACTCCGTTTATAATCAATAAAAGAGTAAATCCAGCCGATTAAAATTAAAACAACCCAGTTCCAGGGAATCCGCATCGGAATCTTAAACGCGACAAATAAATAAGTTGAGAGTAATCCGAAAGCAACAATAATTCCCCAGACTATAAATCCCGTTCCGTTTTCGGCAATTACTTTTTTACTATCGTTTATTATCTGTTTGATATATAAAAGTTCTTCTAAAGCTCTTTCTTTTTCCATTACTTCCTCTAGATATAAAGTACTTTGAAATTCAAAGTAAAGATATTGGTTTTATTTTTTTGATGCAAGAAAAAAATGAAAATAATTATTTTTTTATCTGAGATTGAAAATTAGTGTTAGAGAATATCCTTTATAAGAAAGTTTTACATTATTGCTTTGCATCCTTTTTGAATTGAAATAAAAAATCTTCTGTTAAATGGGAAACATAGAATTTGTTTTTCTTAACTAAATAAATAATGCGGCATAAAAAAAAGGATAAAAGACAATATAAAAAGGGGAATTTTAACCCATTTTCAGCAAAAAAACAAATGTCGTGTAAATGCCGTGTAAGTGCAGTTGACAAACACATTCGTCATTTCTACATTTGCATGTAAATCAAAAGACCGGAGAAATAATGAAACAGCCAGAACTTGGGAAAAAGATTCTTGAATTACGAAAAGAGAAAGGATATACACAGGAAGAACTTGCGCATGAATGTAAAGTAAATGTGCGGAGTATTCAGAGAATTGAAAATGGTGATGTAAATCCAAGAATGGCAACATTGTTATTATTGCAGGAGGTTTTGGATCATGATTTCAAAGATGTAAAATGCGAAGAAACAAAATCCCTTTTATTAATTATGCATATCAGCTCTATATTTCCAATAGTTTTGGTTCCATTACTAATCTGGATAAGAAAAAAAGATATTTCTCACGATATTAATGTTCATGGAAGAGATGTTATAAATTTTCAGCTTAGTATGATGATTTATCTATTTGCATCATCATTTTTAGTTTTATTAATTATAGGCTTACCAATACTTATGTTGCTCGGACCTTTTATATTCTTTCTATCAGTATTTAACACAATTAGAGTTGCTAACGGACAAAGTTATAAATATCCATTTACTATAAAGTTTATTGATTAGATTATTTATAGATATCCCCGCAATTTTAAGAATTACGGGGATATTGGGTTATTTTAGAAGTAACATTTTTTTCTTAGCAGTTTTAGTTTTACCATTTTCCATTTTGGCGATTAAATTATAAATATATGTTCCACTAGCTAAATTACCAGCGTTCCAATTTAATTCATGAAATCCGGCAGTTTTATTTTGATCAACTAAAGTTACAACTTCAGAACCAAGAATATCGTAAATTCTTAAAGTGATTCTAGCATTTTGAGGTAATTGAAATCCAATTTTGGTTGTAGGATTAAATGGATTTGGATAATTTTGTTCAAGCGTAAAATTTTCCGGAGCTAAAACTTTAAGATTAATTTCTTTCGTAAAAGTTTGTTCATTTTTTGTCTGTAGAGAAATAGTAATTAAAGATTCTTCACCAATTGGTGCTTCTTTATCTACAGAAAACTCAAGATTTGTGACGGTAGTTTCTCCGGCGTCTAAGTTAGCAAGTTCTTTAGTCATACTATCTATGCTTAACCAATCCGGTTTTTCTAAAACCTTAACCTTTATATCATTTGCATTTATACTTGAAGTATTTTCAACTGTTAATTCAATTTTATTCCCTTTAGTATTAAAGGGAATTTCATAAACAGTCTGTGCTAAAAGATTTATACTTAAAAAAGTTAATATCATAATTAGTTTAACTTTCATTATTTCCTCTTATTATTGATTTAATAATTCAATTAGTTGAGTGCATTTAGGATGAAAATAATCATATCCTTCTTGTGTTATAAAACCACTTGGTTTGTAAGCATCCATAGTTGCAACCAATTGCTGAATAACCTGAAGACATCCTACAACATTATTTTGATTTAATACAATAACAGCATTATCAAGTATTGCGTTAAAGGTGTTGTAAACCCATTCTGCTGAATACATTCCGTTATCTCTACAGTAATTATTTGCAGCAATAACTTCATTTAAAAGATTAACTGCATCGGCAGGAGGTGTTGAAACCATAATATTTAGTTTTGTTATTAAATATTCACTGTTAAGTTTTAGCAGCACATGTGCTTCATTTGTAATAAAGTTACTTGTTAAATATGAATCTAAAATTGTATTAAGTTGCTGCATTACAGGAATAGCACTTTGTGGTAAATTTTGATTTATAAAATTCTTACTGTTTGTTAATGAATTAAAGAAAACATTTTTTACCCATTCTGCTGAAATCCAATTTTTTTCAAAACATTTATCGTTGCAACTAATAAGTTTTTCTATAAATGCAGATTCATCAAATTCATCAGAAATAATATTAGGTACAAGTGTTTCAACAATAAAAGAGTTATTAAATATATCAGCAGTATCAATACTTGTGCGATTTGATTGCAGGTATACTTTCCCAATTGTTGGTATACCTGTAGTTGTTATTGTAAATCCATGTGTAGTTTCTCCTGCAGAAATACCGTTTGTTGTTTTGAAGCCTGATAAATTATAGTTTTTAACTCCAGTTATTTCTACCCAGCCACTTGGTAAAGTTAAGGAATGAGCAGTATCATTATTTGCAATATAAATTGTTTCTAGCAATTGGTTACTTGTATCGCTGTTACTAAATGAATAAGTAAAAGTATAATTTTCGCCATCATTGGTTATATTAACTTCTACTTCGCCGGTTAGGTTATTGTCTAACGCTAATTCGGGTAGTCTGTCTAAAATATATTGAGCTTGATAGTAAAGAAAACGGTAAGCAGCAGTACTAATATATTTTGGGTAACTTCCGGCTGAGTCCGCGTAAACTTCTGCAACATTATTTTGAAATGCTTCTATTTCTTTTCTACAATTTATTGAGTCGCTAATTGTTAAATAGTTTTTTGCTTTTTCAGCCTTTAATAATAATTCATCTTTATAGTTATCATCTTTAGACCATTCGTAGCCAAAGCTTTGGTTTGTGTAGGAAGTTAGGGTGTCTAAGTTTGCAGAAACATTTGTTGACTCTTTTAAATTATTTGGAAAATAATTTTTCAGCTCATTTCCCAATAAAAATTTTACAGTTTCCGACCTTTCATTATGTAAATAGTTTTTGATAAAATTATAACTTTCCGATCCTCCTACTCCATATAAGAGAACCTCTCCAATTGATCTTCTTAGGCTTTCAGAGGTCTCTATTAAAATTTTATTTTGTAAGATGGTTCTTAGATCAATTTGATTACTATATTTACTAAAGTACTTCCTTAGGATAATTGATTTAGTTGCAGAATTATTAGATACGTTAAATAATTCAACTATTGTAGGTATCATCTCTGTTCCGTAAACTCTTTCGAGAGCTATGAGTGCAAAATATTTTTCTTCATCCGAATCACTGTGAGTAATTATATTAAGTAATTCTTGTTTTGCACTGCTTTCAAGTAGTAAATAGTTTTTTGCAACCAATTCTAACAAATCTATTGTCAAAGGATTGATATTTGGTTTAATATCGTCTATGTAGTCGAATAAAAATTGAGCAGTAGTGAAATCCCCAATTCGAAATAAAATTCCTGAAATTTCCATTTTTGATTCAGAAACAAGTGAACCATAATCCTCATTTTTAAATGGATTTATATCAAGTGTATCTAACAATCTATAAGCGAATTCCGAAGTTTTCTCAGAATTAAAGCGTTGCATAATTTCTAATGATTGAATTTGTATAAATCTTTTAAAACTCCAAAATTGGTTCTCTATTGTTGGTAATGCTTCATAAAAATTATGTTTCTCAATTGCTTGGAGTGCAGGGTAATGCATTGTTGAATTATGGTTTTTTAATGTATCAATTAAGCTGTTCTTAAATTCAGAAGAGTTTTCTTGAGAATAAAGATTACTCATTAAACTTAAGAGAAAAATAATTATCACTTTATTGTATTTTTTCATCTCAATGCCTATAAATTATTCTTAAAGTTTACGAATTCAATCCACTTATCTTTTTGTGTGTATTCGCATATTTCAATTCCTCTTTGATTACATATTTTCAATAATTCACAAATATAATTATCTATAATATTCTGCACATCGTTATGCCACTGGGTGAAATTTTCATTTTTATATCTATTTGATGCCTGGTTTGCAAACAACTTTGCAGCATGTATTGTGAAATTTTCTAAGGTTTTCTTAAACATTTGCTTTGATTGTTTAATTGCATTTTCTTTACTATTAAAAATATTAGAACATACTGGGTGAAAATTGAATGCTTCTGAAATAGAATATTCAAAGCCTTTATACTTAAATTTTGATTTAAGAGCCTTACTTAAAACGTTTTGCTCAAATCTTTTTGAGTGAATTTCTTCATGTTCTATAGCAGAAGGTAATAAATAGAATTTTTTAGGAATTCTATCTTTATATTGGAAAGGATAGGGGCGCATGTTATCCATATCTTTTAATGCTTGACAAAGTAAGTTATCTGGAATATTCTGAAGATCAGAATAACTTTTAATTATGTCGCTTTGATTATAATTTTGAGTAATATTATTCTCACAAGTAAAAACAAGAGCTTTTAATTTAAAATTATTTTCATTGTTAGATTTAACTTTAAACTGCCAAGCTCCTTCACCATTAAACGCCTCTACGTTATAGCAAGCATCTATATTATATGGGGCAATTAATTCGTTTTTTAAGCCATTATCTTTGGAATAAATATCATCAAATAATGGTTTAAATTGACCAGCTGGCTTTTCCCCTTTTGTACAGAAATCAATACCATTGTAAGTGCTAGAGTAAATTTTTTGAAGTTCAATTGTTGGAGTTTTATAATTTGAGTTTTCATCACAAGCAAACTCTTCACAATTTGATTCTCCAGAAACGACCTTAACAGTTCCCATACCATAAATAGTTCTTGTCATTGGAGGAGGAAAACCAAAATCTTTATTTATTTGATCATTTTCAAGGTTATTTTTTGTAGAAGATTTTTTAAGACTAACCTGTGCGGTTGTGTTAGAACTTTGGTTTGGATCAACAGTCTCAGTTGTTCCGATTTTTGTAACCCAAATATCATCCTCAATTGTAGTACTTACAACAATTTTAACTTCAACAGTGTCCAAATCAATTTCAGGTTCAGATAAAAATTTAAAACCCTGTTCAACCTGTACTAATGCATCTGCTGAGTTACCATTTGGGGCAATTAGCGTTCCATATTCAGCTCCTTCAACAATTTCTACATCAAAAAGTTGATCTGGCGGAAATGGTTCAGGTGTGCCAAATAAGATTCTTTCTACATTTATATCAGAGATGGTGTTAGTTGTTATTGTGTCAGGAATACATGTAACAGAAATCTCTGATTCAATTTCATAAGGTAGTATTTTTACAGAATCAAAATCAGTTTGTCCGTTTATTTCTAGTTTTATAATGCCGGTAATCTCATCGCTTCCAAAATATGGTTCATTATAAACTAATTTAGGTGTTTCTAACTGTTTTTTCCAGTAATCACCTCCATAAAAGGAGTCTCCAATAATAGAATCGTTTGGTTCATCATAAAATGACAGATACCTATTTCCTTCAGTTATTGAAATTGTAGCATAATCAATTCCATTATACCCAACAATTGGGGCACATTGTTTTGCAACCACATTAATTGGTTCTCCATAATAAGGGTCATATTCTATTTCATCATTAAATATACTTATCGCGTTTTCACCAATCCAGGGTTCAACAAAAGTATGACCACTACCAGTTGTATCTAATACACCATCTACATAAACATTATAGTTTCCGGTAATAAAAGGATCATAATATACTTCCTCGGGATATCTATGCATAATTCTTTCATATTGGTATAATGAGATGGAATAGCTTGAGCTTAATTCGGCTGGTATTGTAAATGAAAGGTGTCCACTTGTACTAAATTGACTATAAAAATCTTCGTTGCAATTACTAATTTTAAACTTTAATCTGAATACAGGAACAGATTCATCAGAGTAGATAGAAGAATATAAAACTTCCCAGTTTGCTTCTACTCTTAAACTATGAGTTGTTGATACATCTTTAGAAATTTCAAAATTTGTTTTTATCTCAGGTTCAATCTCAACCTTTTCTTTAATTACTACTTGTCCGAAAATGCTGTTAGTAAAAAATGTTGTAAACAGAAAAATAAGACAGAAATGTTTTGTAAAACGGAATCCCATTTTTAAAGAACTAAAAAAGACGGGGGGTGTTATTTTGTTCATGTTGCTCCTCTTTTGTTGCCCAAAAAATATTATTTAAGTTGCGGGTTTTATAGAAAGATCTCTCAATCGCTTCGCTCATTTCGAGATGACAATTATTATAACCCTATCCCCAGTGTATTTTGAAAATATTTTACAAGAATAAAAAATATAAAATTAAGATACAAGAGTCTTAAGAGGGAAATTTATAAAGACAGATTCTCAAAAAGCAAACAAATAACAAAAAGCAAATTTCAATTTTCAAACAAACCGTTTAAGATTTGGATTTTCACAATTTGACTTTCCTAAAAAATAATTAAATATTATGCACCTCATTTATAAATGGTATTTAGATGTATAAAATTTTAATGTTCGCAGTTTTAATAATTTCATGCGGCGGTGAAGATAAAATGTTTAGCGGTTATAATATTTTTTCTGAAAATATAAAAAGCATAAAACTTGATAAAAAGTTAAAGGAAATTTCAGGTTTAACATTTACAAAAGATTCCAGATTATTTTGTCATAACGATGAAAAAGGAGAAATTTTTGAAATCGATTTTGACGGAAATATTATCAAGTCATTTTATTTAAAAGGTAAACTCAAAGAGGATTTTGAAGATATAGCTTTTTTTAAAGACCATTTTTATCTGGTAACAAGCTCCGGTACTATTTATCAGTTTAACGAAGCAAATGACGGAGAAGAAATTGAGTATCAAATTTATGATACCGGATTGAAATCAAAATATGATGTTGAAGGTCTGTGTGTTGATCACGAATCAAAATCTCTTTTGTTAGCCTGTAAAGAATTTCCGGGCAAAGGATTAAAAGGGAACAGAGCAATTTATTCATTCAGTTTGGAGAAAAACATATTAGATGAAACTCCCAGATACATTATCTCTATTGACAAAATAAAAGATTACGGATTCAATAATTTTCATCCGTCTGCAATTGGGTTCAATAATAAAACTAAAAGCTATTTTTTAGTTGATGGAAAGAATTCATTAATTATGGAAATTGATACACTTGGAAATATTATGAATATATCATCGCTAAATAAAAAAAATCATAAACAACCGGAAGGTTTAACTTTTTATAAAGATGGTACGATGATAATTTCTGATGAAGGAAATTCTGGTAAAGCAAGAATTACGTTTTATCAATACTCAACTAACTAAGGTTTTAGAATGACAAAAAGTTTTACAACTTTAATTTTATTATTAACACTAGCGTTTAACATAAATATAGAAGCACAAAAACAGCTAAGACCAGATTCACTTATTGTTATTCCGGGTGAAGAATATAAAGCCGGATCATTCCACAGATTTTTCTTTGGAGATCACTGGCGGGACTTATGGACAACTCCAATTAAGGTTGAAGTTTTAGACATGAATTCATTTGCCGGAGGATTAAAGCCAATAAAACGGGGTGGCGGAATGGCTACAAAATCGCTTAGGTTTAAAGGCAAAGACGGTCAGTTTTGGAAATTTCGTTCAGTTAATAAAGATCCAAGAAAAGCCCTTCCGGAAGAGCTGCAAGAAACTTTAGTTGGCGATGTGTTAATGGATCAGACCAGTTCATCTAATCCGTTTGCTCCGCTAATTGTAAATCCAATTTTAAATGCGGTTGGTATTCTTCATGCAGAAGCCAAATTAGTCTGGATGCCTAATGATGAATTATTGGGAGAGTACAGAAAAGAGTTCGGCAATGTTTTAGGAACAATAGAAATTCATCCTGATGAAGGTGATGAAGTTACACAGGCTTTTAATGGTGCTGATAAAGTATCCGGGACATTTAAGTTACTTCACAGGCTGGAAGATAAGCGTAGTGAAAAAGTTGATAGCAAAGAATTTTTAAAAGCCAGATTAACTGATCTTTTTTTAGGAGACTGGGACAGACATACAGATCAGTGGCGATGGGCACTCTATAATAGAAATGGCGAGAAATTATGGAAACCAATTCCAAGAGATCGTGATCAGGCTTTTGCCAGATTTGATGGGGCTTTAACCAGAATAGCTGAGTATAAGGTTCCGCAAATAAATCATTTTGATGCTGATTATCCGCAGATAGAAGATTTAAGCTGGAGCGGCAGATTTTTAGACAGAATGTTTTTAACTGAGATTACAAAAGAAGACTGGGATTCAATAACAGTCAGTTTACAAAGCCAGATAACTGATTCTGTAATATTTAATGCAGTAAAGATGCTGCCGCCGGAAGGTTTTAAAACTTCGGGTGAATGTCTTATTAAAGATTTAATTAGCAGAAGAGAAAAACTGTCAGGCTACTCTAATGAGTATTATGAACTTACAAATATGTATATAGATGTTTTTGCCAGTGAGAAAGATGACTTTGTAGAAGTAGATAGAATTAGTGACGATTATACCGTGATAAAAAGATATTCGAGAAGTAAAAAATTGGGCGAAAAAAAAGAAAAAATTTTATATCATAAAGTTGTAGATAATTCTTTAACAAAACAGATAAGAATTCATTTGCTGGAAGGCGATGATAAAGTAGTTATAACGGGCGTGGTAGATGAGAGTCCGCTAGTAAAAATTATAGGCGGAAAAGGAAAAGACGAGATATTAGATAATTCGGTGGTTAACGGCTATTGGATGAATTTTACGCCTATTCCATCGGAAGAAACAAAGACAGAAGTTTACGATAGTGGTAAAAAAACTAAAATCACATATAAAGGGAATCTTACACATTATGATGAAAAAGTAAAGATCCCTAAAACTGATGAAGAGTTATACGAGCCCGAACAAAGAGACAGAAATACTGATTGGTTACCGAGTTCCGTTTTAAGTATTACCAGCAGCTACGGATTGTTAATAGGCGGCGGATTACAGCAGTATGGTTATGATTTTAGAGTCGCGCCTTACGATTACTGGCTTAATTTTACCGGCGCGTATGCAACATTGCCTAATACTTACGCAATAGAATTTAATGGACGTTTTAATTCGATAATTAAAAATGCTACAGTGGCTCTAAATGTTTCCCGTTCACGTTTAAGATTCCTAAATTATTACGGCTATGGAAATGAAACTAAATACAATAGGGAATTGGAAGAGGATGATCTTTATAGATTAGAGCAGGAAAGTTTTCAGGCAGAGCTATTAGTTGAGAAAGAAATTTTTAATAAAACAAAAATTTCAGTCGGAGTCTTATATGAAGATTCTGAAATTGAGTTAGATTATCCGCAATTAATTAATTCATTTCCAATTAAAGATTATGGACGCGGTACTCTTAATGATATTGGTTTTAACGCCGCTATACTTTACGATTCACGTG
Organism: Melioribacteraceae bacterium; assembly: GCA_016342755.1. GTDB lineage: Bacteria > Bacteroidota > Ignavibacteria > Ignavibacteriales > Melioribacteraceae > JAEINS01. The sequence continues at coordinate 89,712 of JAEINS010000015.1, forward strand.
ATAATTCAGTTTTAACAACAAAGGGAATTTATATTGAAGCTGACGGTAAGTATTATCCTGAAATTTTTGACAACATGATCCAATTTTTAAATGCCGGGTTCGATGTACGTTCCTATTTTTCAAGTTCCAATTCTAAGGTTACATTTGCCGGCAGAATCTCAGGTAGAAAGATATGGGGCGATTTCCCTATACATAGGGCAGTATTTCTGGGTGGTAATAATGACTTAAGAGGTTTAAGTTTACGAAGGTTTTCCGGGAGTGCTATGTTATTTGGTCAATCCGAATTACGAACTGATTTAACAAAATTAAAAATAATTATTCCGGCTGATCTTGGAGTATTTGGTTTTGCCGAAACCGGTCGGGTTTTTATAAAGAACGATAAATCAGAAGTGTGGCATTCTTCATTTGGCGGAGGTATGTATCTGGCATTTCTTAACAGATCGCTGTTAGCCACATTTTCATTAGGGTTCTCGGATGAGAGAACAACTTTTTATCTAAATTTTAGTATGGCTTATTAATTTAATATGATTAAACGGATTCTATTTTTAATATTCTTTTATAGTACATTCTTTTGTCAATCTTATCAGGATTCAGTTAAAATTATACCGGGTAAAGAATTTGAAGCTAACTTTTTCTATAAATTGTTTTTTGGTGAACATTGGAGAGAGCTTTGGAAAACACCGGTTAAACTGGAGATTCTAAATCTAAATCAATTTGGCGGAGGTATTAAAGTACATAAAGTAATAAAAGAAGGTTTAACAATTCTTGTCTATTTTAAGGGTAATGATGGCAGACTCTGGAAATTCCGTTCTCTTAAAAGAGATCCGGTTGAGATAATGCCAAAAGACGCTCAGTACTTAGTTGTTAAGAATATAATTGAAGATCAGGCATCTTCCGCAAATCCTGTTGCGACAATAATATCAGCTCCTTTGCTTACTAAAGTAGGTTTATTACATCCAACCCCGACTTTATGTGTTCTGCCGGAAGATGAAAGTTTTGGTGAACATAAAGAAGAATTAAAACTTTTGCCCGGTACCATTGAAATATCTGTTGATGAGGAAAGAGCCGGTAACTGGAATTTTGAAGGTTCCGTGAGCTGTACACCAACATGCGATTTATTTACATGGTTTGAAAATAACCCCAATGAAAGAATTGACGCAACCGAATATCTTAAAGCAAGGCTTATGGATGTTTACCTTGGCGATTGGGAGCGTAATATGGATCAGTGGCAATGGGTACAATACAGCGATATAAATGGTCAAAATAAATGGCACCCGGTTCCGCAGGACAAATCACATGCATTCTCAAGATTTGATGGTGTTGTCCCTCAAATGGCAAGCTATTATATTCCTCAATTAGTTACTTTTGATGAAGTATATTCGGGCATAGAAAATTTAACATGGAACGGCAGATATATTGACAGGCGTGTTCTTCCCCTGGTTAATAAAAGTGAATGGGATTCGGTAACACAATTTCTAAAAAAAAGTTTAACTGATGATGTTATAAACTTAGCACTCGGTAATATTCCAAGAGAATATTTTAATTTAATTGGTAAAGAAGTTAAAGAAGCTCTTATTGAACGGAGAAATAAGTTGACAGAGATTTCAGACGATTATTACAAGCTGATAAGGAGTTGCGTTGATATTTATGCTTCTAATGGCAATGATTCTTTATCAGTAAAAAGAATTGATAATAATAAAACTGAAATTAAAATTTTCGAACAAAACAAAATTAGTCAGCCTTATTTATTTACAATTCTTAACAATTCTGAAACTTCAGAGGTTCGGATTTATTTACTTGATGGTGATGATAAAACAAATATTACCGGAAATGTTGATGACGGGATAATAGTCAGAGTAATTGGCGGAACCGGTAATGACAGATATATTGATGATTCTAATGTTGATGGATACTGCCTGCATGTAACTCCGATTCCTAATGCCGAGAATAGATCGATTATATATGATGATTCGGCATCGCTAATAAAAAAGGGGAGCGGCACTGAGTTCTATGACAATTATAAGTTTTCCGATGATGCGTATGAAAGATATTCTCCCAAACAACGGGACAGAGGATCATCCTTCTGGATAAAGCCGTTTTGGTCTTATACATCGGATGAAGGTTTAATATTAGCACTTGGACCTGAATACACAAGTTATGGATTTAGAAAAGAGCCGTATGAAACCAGAACAACCTTTTGGTTTGCATATCAAGTGGATCCTAAAAGTTTTTCATTTCATTTTAATAGCGATTATATTAAAATTTTGCCAAAGCTTAATATGAATATTAAATTCTTTAGAACACATTTATTGTTCGATAGATTTTTTGGCTTTGGTAACGAAACAGAATATTCGGAGAAATTAGAAAACGACGGTTATTATAAAGTTGGACAAAGGGTTTATTCAACTTCAGTTACATTTCAGTATGAGTTAAAAACAAAATTTAAAGTTGGTTTTGGATTATCTTATGAAGAAATTTCATTTGATCCGGAAGCTAATACAATTTTAGCAGAGTTTAAGGATCGTATTCATGGAATAGGTGAGTATTGGCTGTTTGGAAATAATTTTAGTCTGGAATATGACAAGAGACTTTTTGCGGAGGAATATTCCAGCGGTTTTTTTGCAAAAGCATTTTTTACTTTTTATCCAAAGACAAACGATCATCATGAAGAATTCTATAAAGTCGGATTTGAATCAAAACTAAAAATCCCATTTAATGCCGATCATTCTTCCAGCATTAGCTGTAAAGTTGGCGGTGAAAACGTTTGGGGAAAATATCCTTTTTTCAAAGCGGCATTTCTTGGCGGCAAAGAAAATTTAAGAGGCTTTAGCAGAGAAAGATTTGCCGGCGACGGTTCCTTATTTGGGCAAATTGAACTTGACGTATTTTTATCTGATTTAAATTTAATTATGCCGCACAAATTTGGTATTAAAATGTTTTATGATATTGGGCGGGTTTTTGAAAAAGAAGAAACGTCAAATGTAATACATTCCAGTTATGGAGGCGGTTTGTGGGTAACTCCGTTAGAAAAGAAAATTGGTCTTTCCTTTTCAATTGCAAAGTCGAAAGAAAGAACTCTTTATTACATGAGTACAACTTACGCTCTTTAAAGTTTATTCTTTTCTTTATAATACTTATAAGTTTCAATTTGAGAATTATAAGGATTAGAATCCTTTAATACTTTATACTTGTTTTTATTTGTCTTATTTATAATTCGCGCTTTAGTATTATCTTTTAATTGAATTTTAAGAATATCTATTACTTCTTTTTTTAGGTTTGTATCATAGATTGGAAATATAACTTCAATACGCCTGTTTAGATTTCGCTTCATCCAATCGGCACTTCCGGCGAATACAATTTTATCGCCCCCATTCTCAAACACAAAAATCCGCGAATGCTCAAGATATCTATCAACAATACTTATAACATTTATATTTTCGCTTTTCCCTTTTACACCTGGTTCTAAACAACAAAGACCTCTAACAATTAAATCAATCTTAACACCGGCATTACTTGCTTCATATAATCTGCTAATCATTTTAGGATCTTCAAGACTATTCATCTTAGCTAAGATTCTTGCTTTTTTATTTTTCTTTGCCGCCTCAATTTCATTCTGTATTAAATGGCAAAATTTTTTGCGCATATTAAATTGCGCAACCAGCAGATGCTTAAATTTATAATCCTTTAAAGTTCCTTCTAAATAATCGAATACCTTGGATGCTTCGGTTGTAAGCCTTTTATCCGATGTTATAAATCCCAGATCAGTATAAAGTTTAGCCGTTGATTCATTGAAATTTCCAGTTCCAAAGTAGCAGTAATTTTTTATTTTTTCATTTTCAATTCTTGTAACAAGAGCAAGTTTAGAATGAACTTTTAATCCGGGAAAACTATATAAAACTTTAATTCCCGATTTTTCCATTTCAGCAGCCCACTTAAAATTGGATTCTTCATCAAACCGGGCTTTAACTTCTACAAACACTATAACATGTTTACCGTTTGCGGCAGCTTTTTTTAATGTTCTTATAACTGCCGACCGCTTAGCAACTCTATACTGGGTTACTTTAATTGAAACAACATTCTCATCTTCAGCCGCGGCATCAAGAAAATCAATTACATACTGATATTTTTGAAAAGGGACATGAATTAAATATTCTTTTTTTGAAAATGTATCCAGAGTTATTTTTACTTTTTCTAATTCCGGATGAGGAAGCGGAGGCATATTTTCGTATAAAAATTTATTTTTAAATGGATTTGGAAACGAAAAGAAATCACTAAAGTTATGATATTTACCGCCTCCTATGCAGTCATCTCTATCAAGGCTGACTGATTCTCTAATAAATTTCAGCATAGATGTTGGTATTTCTTTATCGTACAGTAACCGGATTGGCTGACCAACATTTCTTTTAGCCAAACTATGTTTAAGTTTTTCCATCAGGTCGCCGGAATATTCATCATCTATATATAATTCAGCGTCGCGTGTAAGTTTAAGCGCGTGTGATGAAGCTATTTTATAACCCGGGAATATTTTTGGCAGACAGTATCTAAGCGCGTCATCAATCATTAAATAATAATAATTCCCGTCAACCGCAGGTAAAGTTAAAAACCTTGGCAGGTGATCTGTAGGGATTTTTAAAATGGCATATTTATGCCTGATCACTTTTGCAGGTTCCGGTACCTCAGAATCTTTAGGTGCAAGTTTAACAGACAGATATAATCGTGCATTTTGGAGGAATGGATTAATTTTATCTTTAACAAGAAGAACCGGCTGTATATATTGCTGAATTTGATTTTCAAAATAGTTGGATACAAATTCTTTTTGATCCAAATTTAGCTGGGTTTCATCAATTAGATGAATTTTATTTTTTTTTAATTCGGGTTTAATTATATCCCGAAATATTTCGCCTATTTCTTCCTGCTGGGATTTAATAATTTTATGAATAGATCTTAATAGTTCTTTAGGATCAAAACCTAACTCTTTTATTGTCTTTTTATTTAGAGTCATTAAAGTTCTTACTGAAGCAACTCTTACTCTAAAAAATTCGTCCAGGTTAGAAGAATATATTGCCACGAACTTTATTTTTTCGTACAAAGGAACAGACGGATCTTTTGCTTCCTGTAAGACTCTGTGGTTAAAAGCCAGCCAGCTTATTTCTCTATTCATTTAGTGCGGTTCTCAATTTACTATAAATATTTTTTGGGATAATCAAACGATACAACTTTCCCATTGTCGAAATCAACGTCTTTCCATTTATCAATATAAAGATCAATGTTAACAATTCCACATGTCGGGATGTTATCAATTCTTTTATCAGAAATAAAATTGCTTAATAAAGTTAATCCGGGATTATGTCCAAACATAATTACAATGTTTTTATCTTCCGGGAAATTATTTATAATCTGAAGTAATTCATTAGTATCAGCCTCGTATATCATTTCCTCTTTTACAATATCAGAAACAGGATATCCGAATTCTAACGCCATTATTTCGGCTGTTGTTATTGCTCTAAGAGCCGGACTAGACACAATTAAATCGGGGGAAACATTTTGCTCCTTTAATAATTTAGCCATAAAAGGAACGTCACGATTTCCTCTTTTATTCAAGGGTCTTTCGTAATCGCTAAGATCTGGATGTTTCCAGCTCGATTTTCCATGTCTTACTAAAAATAGTTTTTTCATAATATAACCCAATATTACTCTAGAATATCTCTTATGTCTAATCCTTTATCATCCACTTGTTCAGTTTTAGTATCAGTTTTATGAGGATTAAGTCCTTCCGGATATAAAAATACTGCCATGGAAAACGCAATAACGGAAACTATTAGTCCATACATAAATATACTGTAACAAATTCTTAAGTATTTATATTTGCGCCCCAGAACCTGACCAAGATAATAAAAATCTTTAATCATACTGTCGTATAAGTATTCGCGGTCATTTATAGTTTCTTTCATTCCCCATGTAAACTCATCTAAACCCATATTATAGAAACTGCCGAAAAATAACATATTTGCTTTTTTCTGTTTTATATCATCACGTGTAAATTTTCCTTCGGTAACATTTGGACGGGTTACTAAAACAGCAAAAATTAAGGTTATCATACTAACCAGTGTTAAAAGAATAGTTGGAATAATAAGATGCTGATTTGCGTCAAGTTTACGTACTAAAACAGCTACAATAGCGGTTAATATTAGAGTGTTTACACTTATCATTATGTTGGCTTTACTGTCTGCCATAGAGCTAAAGGAAACGTGGGTTCTCATTACATTTCGGAACATTGTTTCTATACCGCGTTCTGCTTTTTTATTTACTTCTTTTTTGCTTTCAAACTTTTCTTTCTCAAGCTGCAGCTTCTCATTTTTAATTTGATCCGTATCTAATTTAACTTCTTCTTTTCTTAATTTTTTTTGCAGCTTAATTAGATTTTTGTTCTTTTGCTCGTCGTAAGTTTTTTGTGTGTAATTGGTAAAGAATTTATGCTTTGTTAAAAAATCTATATTAATTTTAGTCCATTCGTAATCATTAAACGATTTATTTTTTCTAGTCTCTAATTCAATTCGGAGCAAGGTGCTGGTTTTGTTGTAAGATTTTCTTCCAAGATGCATCATGTCAGCATCGCAGACTATTTGTTCTAGTCTGGTTTTAGGACTTTGAGGCATTTTGGTAGACATTATTATGCCTTTAATTATATCAAGTTTTTTTTCTGAAAAAGAGAGATCCTTAAAAAAGTTTTGAACATATACACAGCTCGATTGTTCATGATTGTCACTTGCTTCTAAATAACCAATGTCATGAAACCAGGCGGCAATAACAACTAATTCAAGTTCCTCATCAGATATTCCTTCGGCAGTTCCTATTTCAATAGAAGATTCAACAACACCATTTGTGTGTGCAAAACTATGATATACGTTAGCCGGATTTGAATGTTTTGTGAAGAGATCTGAAACGTATTTGGTTACATTTTCTATAAGAATAGAGTCCATAAATTCCTCAAAATACAAAGCCAATATTAGTCTTTAATTTACAAATTTTAATATTAAATAATTATTAAACATTCAGTTTTTAAAATGTAGAAAAAATAATGTTAAAAATAATTATTTTATATTACTTCCTTACAATATTGTGGTATGTGTCACATTAAAAAAATGATTTATTATTTCTCTTATTTAAAGATTTTTACAGTTTTAATTTGCCAATTGGTAGCTTAACATGAAGAACCATTTTGTTTAGAATCGGAGCAAAGATTTAATATGCCAAAAGTCCCGGAATATTTTTTCAATCAGTCGGCAGTAATTCCCTATAAAATTGAAAATATGCAATTAAAAATAATGCTGATAACTTCTAGAAAAAAGAAAAGATGGATAATTCCCAAAGGAGTAATTGAGCCGGGAATGACTCCACGGGAATCGGCATTAAGAGAAGCTTTAGAAGAAGCAGGCTGTATTGGTGAAGTTGAAGATGAAAAAATTGGTTCTTACGAAATATGCAAATGGGAAGGGATTTGCAGTGTTGATGTTTATCCAATGAAAGTGAATAAAGAATTCGATTCGTGGGAGGAAGATTTTAGAGACAGAGCCTGGTTTACAACTGATGAAGTATTAAATAAGATTTATAATGAAGATATTAAAAAAGTAATACAAATTTTTATTAATAAAATGATTTAGTTCTTAAAAAAAATGCCAAAAACCCATCATATAAGACATATTGCATCATAATTTCTAAATATTAATAAATTTTTAATAAATTATTAAAAAAATGTTAAATTTATCAGTCTCTCATGATTTAATTAATGTGTTTTAATATAAAACGATAAGGAATAATGCAAAAGTTAAAAGACCTGTACAATAAGTATCCGGATATTTTTGCTTCGCTTCAACTAATATTGTTTCTCTATCTTTTCCTTTTTAGTTTGGATTTGATGGGAGCTTCATTAAAACTATTCGGAAAAGAGTTTTCTGAAACTCTTATTGCAACAACAACAAATCCTTTTGTGGGATTATTTATTGGAATTATTGCAACATCAGTAATTCAAAGTTCATCTTCAACTACTTCAATTGTTGTAGGAATGGTTGCTGGTGGAGCGTTAACAATTGATACAGCTATTCCAATAATTATGGGTGCAAATATTGGTACCTCTATTACTAATACAATTGCATCTTTACCGCAGATTAATAGAAGTAATGAATTCCAGCGTGCCTTTGCTGCTGCTACGGTTCACGACTTTTTTAATTTTCTTTCGGTAATTATAATTTTTCCACTTCAGTTGGCTACAAATTTTCTTGGTTACATAGCTACTGAACTAGAACATGTCTTTGCAAATGTTGGTGGACTTGCATTTCTAAGCCCGGTTAAAGCTATTACAAAACCAGTAGTAAAAGCATTATTAAATTATGGTGGTGAATATATTGCTGATAAAGATATTCTTGCCTGGGTAATGTTTGCCATTGCGCTTGCTATTTTATTTTTGGCTCTTAAATATATGGTGTCATCGTTAAAAGTACTTGTGGTTTCAAAAGCGAAAGCCTGGTTCGATAAAGTACTTTTCAAAACATCTGTCCGTGCATTTTTGGTTGGTATATTTTTAACTATTCTTGTGCAAAGCAGTTCAATTACTACATCTTTAGTTGTTCCAATGGCAGGTGCCGGATTATTAACATTATCGCAGATTTTCCCTTATACTCTTGGATCTAATATTGGTACAACCGTAACAGCAATGCTTGCTTCTTTAATTACCGGAAGTGATGCGGCAGTTGCTGTTGCCTTTGCCCATTTAATTTTTAATATAAGCGGAATAATAATTTGGTGGCCATTTAAAAAATTGCCAATTTTGCTTGCAGAAAAGTTTGCTGAATACTCAACAAAAAGTAAAATTATACCTGTGGCTTATGTACTAGTTTTGTTTTTTATTATTCCGGTGATTGTAATTTATTTAGCTAATTAGAGGTTATTATGATAAAAGAATTATTATCTGTATTTACAAAAAACTCCCTTATGGATCGCGCTTATCAGCAATCGTTCGAAATGCTTGATATGACACAGGAGATGTTTTTAAAATCAAAAAATATTTTACGCGAATCTGATACAAACGAACCTGATTTGTCTATAAATGATCAGGATAGTGCTGTTAACAGATTTCAAAGAAATGTGCGCAAAGACGTTTTTAATCATTTAACCATGAGCGGAACTGATGAACTTGCTTCAGGCTTAGTTCTGGTTAGTATAGTTATTGATCTTGAAAGAATTGGTGATCATACAAAAAACATTGCTGATCTTGCGGCTACGTTCGAAAAAAGACTGCAAGCCGGAATTTTTGAGGAAAGACTAGTAAAAATTGAAAATGCCGTTAAAGAAAAATTTGAAAGAGTAATAAAGTGTTTTAAAGATTCGGATGTTGAAGACGGACTTGAGATTTTAGGCGACTATAAATGGATAAACGCTGAGTGTGAAGAAATAGTAGTCGAGTTGATTAAAGATAAAGAATTAGGTTTTGACAGCGGTACGGCGGTTGCTTTATCTGCTTATTTACGTGAATTGAAAAGAATTAATTCGCATCTTAAAAATGTTGCTACAAGTGTTGTAAATCCATTCCACAGAATTGGTTTTAAGGTTAAGAAAAAACATCTTCCTGAATAATTGTCCGGTGATCAAATTAGCATTAAAAAGGGCGCAAATTATGCGCCCTTTTTTGTTAGCATAGAAAATTCAGACTCATGTCAGTCCGGGCGAAGTTGGAACCTGGTTTTCACCTTCGACCAGGCTTAGAGTTACATCATAAATTTAATTGTACATTTTGTAAACAGATTGCCTAAATAGTGGCAACAAATTTTTCGTAAGAAACATTATTACTTTCAAGCAGCTCATTTAGCATATCAGTAGAGAGTTTCATTCCTTCATTAAATCCGTTTTTATTTTCAACTTCTCTTAACTGTTTGTAAATTGGTTCAATAACATCCAAAGCTCTTTTTTTCGGTTTCCTTCTAACGGAATTATAACCTTTTATCTTATTTGTATTAATATCAATTACCGGACTAACATTTGCGTAAACCCAATAGAATGAGCCATCCGACGACATATTTTTTACGTAGGCGTTAATTTCATTCCCAGCTTTAATTGTATCCCAGAGCAGTTTAAATACAGCTCTGGGCATATCGGGGTGTCTAATTATATTATGATTTTGTTTTAATAACTCGTATTCTTTGTATTTTGCAAACTCCATAAATATCTCGTTACCGTAGGTTATTAAACCCTTTAAATCAGTTTTAGATACTATGAAATCTTCATCACGCAAAACTGCTTCTACATTTGTTGGAGTAATATTTTTTTTCATCAATAAATTTCCAAAGTTAAGATTTATATTTCCTTTTTTAAATTATAGTTAATAACTAAGTCGTTTTGTAGTATTATCAAGTGTAAATGTATTTACACGCTGCTGTAAAGAATCAGTTAGTTTAGCTAAATCTTCCGATGCCATAGCAATTTGTTCAATACTGTTTGCGGTTTCCTGGGCAACTGTATTAATTCCAATAATATTCTGGCTAATTTCCTGAGCTACGGTATTTTGTTCTTCGCTGGCCTTGGCAACCTGACTAACAATATTAAGCACATTAATAGAAGAACTAATAATCTGCTTCATAGATTGACCGGCAGTTGCAACTTTTTCTTTACCTGCTGTTACTTCTTCAGTTCCAGAATGCATTGAAGTTACCGCTCTTCCGGTTTCAACCTGAATTGTTTTTATCATCTCTTCAATTTCTTTAGTTGCTTTTGTAGTTCTTTCCGCAAGTTTTCTAACTTCATCTGCAACTACAGCAAATCCGCGTCCCTGCTCTCCGGCACGTGCAGCTTCTATTGCGGCATTTAATGCAAGCAGATTTGTCTGATCAGCTATTTCATTAATAACATGAACAATTTCTCCAATTTTTTCGCTGCTTTTTCCAAGATCATCAACAATATCACGAGATTCAATAACTATATGAGCAAGATTATCCATGCTAACTTCAAGTTCCTTAAATACTTTTCCTCCGGTTTCAGCAATTTCTTTAGAACTGTTTGCTTCTTCGGCCGCAATATTATTGTTATTGCTGGTTTCCATAATTGTGCTTGTCATTTGCTCAACAGCAGTAGCAACTTCCGTTGTTTGCGAACTTTGTTCCTGGGCACCGGCTGCCATTGTTTCACTGCTCGAAGATATCTGCGCGCTTGCGCTTGCCGTGGCACTAATACTATCTGATATTTGAAGAATTATATCCTGCTGCTGTTCAACCATCTGGTTAAATGCTTTTATCAAATTACAAATAACATCGCCTTCTTTTTCGGGAGTAAGTTTAATGGTTAAATCACCGGCAGCTACACGGCTCATTGCATCTTTAATCATTTCTGTATTTCTATCAAGATATTCTTTAAGTTCCTGCAATGTATCGTTCTTTTCCTGAAAATCTAAAGCAGTCCCGACTCTTTGGGCAGTATCACGCAGCAAACCTCTAAGACCGGTTTTCATAGGTTTTCTAAAATATTTTCTTTGAGAGGCATATTCTGTTGAAGTTGCAATTTCCTTCATTAGAGCGGCAAACTGATCAGTTACATCGTTTAATTGCCACATTATTCTTCCAAATCCGTCTTTATTTTTAATCCCGACAATTCTCTCGGAAAAATCACCCTGAGAAATATCCTTCGATAAAAGTCCGATTCTGGTAAGTGATGTATGAATATAATTTTTTAGCTGAACTAAAATTGCGATTGCTAAAATAATTTCAGCAATAAAGAGAAAATTGGTTAAACTATTAAATAATGAATAATACTCAGCTTCATGATCCATTCCCTCTGTTATAAACAAACAGATTAGAGAAATTCCAGCTAAAATACTTATTAACATTATTCTGAAATTAATATTTTCCTTAATCGATTTGTGTCTATATGGAGAGAATAAATTTTTCATAACTAATACCTTTTTCATTTAGAAAATTATTTAACATTTTAGTTGATAACTCAATCCCTTCTTTTTTACCGCTGCGGTTTTCTAATGCTCGCAATTCTTTGTATAAAGGCACAATAACATCTAAAGCGGCTTTTTTTGGTTTACGTCTTACTGAATAATATCCCATGGGCTTTAAATCTCTGCCCAGTACCGGAGTAACATTAGCAAGAACCCAGTAAAAAGATCCATCTGCAGCCATATTTTTAACATAGGCATTTAACTCGCTACCCGATTGTATTGTATCCCAGAGAAGTTTGAAAATTGAACCCGGCATATCAGGATGTCTTATTACATTATGATTTTTATTAAGCAGGTCAGCTTCATCATATTTTGCAAATTCTATAAAAATCTCATTGCAGTAAGTAATCTTGCCTTTTAGATCGGTTTTAGAGACAATAAAATCCTCGTCTCTAAGAACCATCTCTTTGTTATTAGGAGTTGCTTTGTTCTTCATTAATTTCTCCAAATTATGTTTTAAACCAGTTAATTATCGGAATTAGTAAACAATTTTTTAGTGGTTTAATTAAAAAATGTAAAGATATTTTGTCTTTTTAATAAATTGAATGATTTGATATCATGAACTACATTTTTTGGCTTAAATAGTTTAACTTTGCATAATGCTTTTATTACATGGGAAAATTATGTTTATGTTAAGAAAAACACTTTTAGTTCTATTTACACTTATTTTAACAAGTCAAATAACGGGGCAAAAAATGGATCTGCGATTAATTCCAAAGCCGCAAATTATTACTTCTACCGCTAAAAATTTTAGTTTTACTTCCAATTTCAAAATTTATACAAATGTTAAAAATAACAGGTTCAATACTGCTTTAGAATATCTTCAAAAATCATTATTCGATGCAAGAGATATTTGGCCTGAAATAACTGAGCAGGAAAGTGAGGCTTCGCTAAAAATTAAAATTTCTACTGAAGCTGATTCTCGTATACCTTCTGATAAAATTGATGAAGCTTATGCCTTGGTAATTTCAAATAGAGATATTGAACTTACGGCAAAAACTGAAAAAGGTCTTTTTTATGCTGTAATGAGTCTGCTTCAGATAATTGAAAATGAAAAAACAATTAAATGTTTATCAATAGTGGATTGGCCGGATTTAAGTGTTCGTGGAATATCTGACGATATTAGCCGCGGACAGGTTTCTACTTTAGACAATTTCAAAAAGATAATCCGTAATATTGCCCGCTATAAAATGAATACTTACATGCCGTATATTGAAGATATGCTCGAGTTAAAATGTTATCCTACAATAGGAGTCGGCAGAGGCGCATTAACACACAGCGAAGTTAAGAAACTTGTTGATTATGCTTATAAACACTACATTGAAGTTATTCCTATTTTCCAAACACTTGGTCATTATGAAAATATTTTACTTCAAGATGAATTTTTGCAATACGCGGATTTTCCGGGTTCAGCCTCATTAGATGTTACAAATAAAGATACATATGTATTCCTGGAGAATATGCTTAAGGAAGTTTTTGAGCTTTTCCCATCAGAGTATTTTAATATGGGTGCCGATGAAAGTTTTGATGTTGGAAAAGGGAATAGCAGAGAACTTGTAAAAAAAACGAGTTTAGCAAAAGTACATGCTAATCATTATAAAAAGGTTTATGATATTTGTAAAAAGTATAATAAAAAAGTTATGATGTATGGCGATGTGATTTTACGTCATCCCGAAATTTTAGATGATCTTCCAAAAGATATAATTATAGTTGACTGGCATTATGGCGGCTCACGAAACTATAAATCGACAGTTACTTTTAGTGAAGCCGGACACGAGTATTATGTTTCACCATCAGTTTGGAATTTCTTAACAACATTCCCTACAAATGTAAATGCACTTCCTAATATTAAGTATATAACCGAAGAAGGATTACAACATGGTTCAACCGGTATGATAAACTCTAACTGGGGAGATTATGGTGCTGAAACTTTAAAGGAGCTTATTTATTACGGATACGCTTGGTCGGCTCAGTGTTCATGGTCGTATAGTAAAAGTAATCTGAATTCATTCACAAAAAATTATTTGTATGATTTATTTGGTACAGATGATCAGTCTGCATTTAGAATTTATCAGAATTTATCAAACCCCTTAAATCAGATGATGTGGCACGATATCTGGCGGCATCCGGTTCTGCCGTTAAGAAAGTCTGTCTGGTGGGAACCGCAAAATGGAAATGAGGCTGTTAAAGCATCTTGGATGGAATTAACATTACCGCAGCTTGAAGAAGATATTCTGGCTCTCGAAAAATCTGCTGTAAAAAACAGAGATCATGTTGAAATATTAAAGTTTATGATTGATCTTTATAAATGGTATCAACTTAAACTTGAAGTAAATTTTATTCTTCAGGATAAAATTGAAAACGTTAAAATAGATAACGCACATTGTTTAGTAATGATGGATAAATGCTTAAATGAGCTTAATAGATTAGAAGGCAATTATAATAGCATCTGGAAGACATATTATAAAGAAGATAATCTTAATATGATCACTGATAAGTTTAACAGACTTAGAGGTTATTTAAATGAAACTTCTGATCAGATAAAAAACGATACTCTTGAATCACCTAAAATAGAAAGTGAGTGGATATATTATCCGGCAAGAAGAAATAAGTATGCAAAAGAAGTAACGTTCAAAAAAACATTTGATGTAAAAGGTAAAATAGAAAGTGCGCAGCTTCAACTGATAGCTGATACGTACGCGGAACTTTCTATCAATGGCGAAAAAGTTGATACTATTTTTGCTAAAAGATCACTTTCACTTTTAGTTGATTACGGCAGAATATTATTTATTGATATTTCAAAGTATCTTAAAAAAGGTAAAAATATTATTGAAATAAAAGCTGAAAATTTTGAAAGAAAAGGCAGTGCCGGAATAAATCTGATTGCAGAAATAAAAACAGGCAAAGAGACTAAAAAAATTATTTCTAATAAAACCTGGAGTGTAAAAAAGACAAAGGGTAATTGGAAAAAAGCAAAAGCAAAAGAATTTAAGTATATAATAATTGCTCCAAATTTTGAAACCAAAAGACCAGGCTGGATTGAAAGATATTAAGAAAAGTAAAATTGAGAATATGGGAAGTATAATAGCTGGTTTAGCCGCCGGGTTATTATTTTCTGTATATATAACTGAGTTATTACAATTTGCAATAGCATCATTATTCGCTACAAATAATCTGCATCTCAATTTAACAGGGATAAATATTTATTCGCTGTTCTACGTAGAAGAAACCTTAGAATTGCAAAGTATAATAGCGGTTTATTTATCACCCTACTTTTGTACTATTTTTATTACTGAGATAATTTTATACTTTCTTAAAAAAACAGAAGTTGGTTTTTCAAGATTCTCCATGATAATATTTTTAATTATGATAACAGGATATATTATTATAAGTGTTTTTTACGGCAGCATAATTACTATTCTGGAATATCATAGCTTTAACGATGTCACATTATTTTTTGCTCAGTTAAAACTCACTCCGCTTGTAGAAATTGGTATAATCTTTTTAATTGTATTTTTAACACTTGGGTATGTTAGTTCTGTATTTAAAAGAGTGCAGAGTTATATAACTTCATTTTAATTTTATGAGGCATTAATGGAATCATTAAAAGGGAAAATTGTTTTTATTACCGGCGCATCATCCGGTATTGGGAAAGCCTGTGCTGAATCATTTGCATCGCTTGGTGCTAAATTAATTATATCTTCGCGGGGTTTTGATAAACTTGAACATCTGGCTGTTGAGCTAAAAGAAAAATATAATTCGGAAGTACATTATGCGTCTTTAGATGTAAGGGATATTAAATCAGTACAAAAGTTTTATAACGCTCTGCCTGATGATTGGAAACGGATAGATATATTAGTAAATAATGCCGGACTCGCCAGAGGGTTCAATAAGCTATACGAGGATGATATTGCTGGCTGGGAAGAAATGATTGATACAAATGTTAAAGGTGTTTTATATATAACCAGAACTGTAGTTCCCGGAATGGTAGAAAGGGAAAGCGGACATGTAATTAATCTGGGTTCAATAGCTGGTCATCAGGCATATCCCAAAGGAGCGGTTTACTGTGCTTCTAAACATGCGCTGGATGCTATAACAAATTCATTGCGCCAGGATGTTATTGATAAAAATATAAGAGTCAGTACAGTTGATCCCGGAATGGTTGAAACAAATTTTAGTAATATCAGATTTTATGGTGATGAAGAAAAAGCTAAAAATGTTTATAAAGGATTAACTCCTTTATTTGCGGGCGATATTGCTGATGCTGTTATTTACTGCGCTACAAGACCGCCTCATGCTAATATTAATGAAATGGTAATTATGCCTTCGGCGCAGGCAAATTCTTATGTTAATTATAGGAAAAATTAAATTTTAGATTTTGTTAACCAATGGAGTAATCCATTGGTTAACAAAAAACACTAATAAACAAAACTAATATCGCCAGCCCCTTCTCTTATTACTTCAGGTTCTTCATTGCTTAAATCGACAATTGTAGAAGGCTTTCCCTCCAGGTAACCGGCTGAAAGCATTAAATCTACCTGTATATTAAAAATAGCCTTAATCTCATTAGGATCATAAAGAACCTCACCTTTGCGGTTAGTAACACTTGTACTTACAATTGGATTGCCAAGCTCTTCTGCTAAAATTTTAGTGATGTTGTTATCAGGAACTCTAATCCCGACCGTCTTACGTTTTGTCCAAAGTTTTTTTGGCACTTCTCTAGCGGCTGGAAGTACAAATGTATAAGGTCCCGGCAATGCCTTCTTCATTATTTTATATGCATGATCGGAAACTTTTGCATACTGGGCAATGTTTTTAAGATCGGGAATTATAAAGCTGAAAAGCTTTGTCATACTTTCGTTTTTAATGGTGTAAATAGTTTCTAATGCTTTTTTATTATAAATATCACATCCAAACCCGTAAACAGTATCAGTAGGATAAATAATTATTCCGCCTTTTTTTAATACTTCAACAGCTTTTTTTATGTATCTAACTTGCGGATCTGTCGGATGTAATTCATAAAATTCCATTTTAAATTTCCTTGTTTATTTTTCAATAAATCAGATATGCCAAAATATGTCTTATCCCTCTGATAAGAATACGAGGTATAAAAATACTTTTGTTTTTAAGATTGTCAAGTATAATCGTTTTTTAATAGAACAAATTTTTAAGAATCAATATATAATTTTTTTGATGATTTTAGTATCTTTAGCTTTTAATAAACAAGGATATGGATTTAGTTTGAAGAATTTAGCGATAGTTGCTGTAAGCGGAGGAATGGATAGTTGTGTTACTGCTGCAATAGCAGCAAAGGATTATGAGTTGGCATTTGCGCATTTTAATTATGGACAAAGAACAGAAGCCAGAGAACTAAAGGCTTTTCATGAGATTGCTGATTTTTATCATGTGTCAAAAAGACTGGTTATAGATTATTTACATCTTTCAAAAATTGGCGGATCTTCATTAACTGATAAATCGATGGATGTAGCGAAGGCAGATTTGAACAATACAGAAATCCCTACTTCTTATGTGCCTTTTAGGAACGCAAATATTTTAACAGCCTGTGTTAGCTGGGCCGAAGTAATTGACGCAAAGGCAATTTTTATTGGTGCTGTGTTCGAAGATTCATCAGGTTATCCTGATTGCCGCCCCGATTTTTTTAAATCATTTGAACAAACGATTGATTTAGGAACAAAACCAAAAACAAAAATTAAAATTGAAACTCCGATTATTAATCTTTCTAAAACTGAAATTATTACTAAGGGAATAGAACTTAACGCGCCGCTTCAATTAACATGGTCCTGTTATAAAAATGAAGATGAAGCTTGCGGCGTTTGTGATAGCTGTGCTTTAAGATTACGGGGATTTCAAAAATTAGAGAAAGAAGATCCTATTGATTATGTTGAGAGACCAAATTATTTATAAAAGACTAGGAGT
The DNA here is from genome assembly GCA_016342755.1 of Melioribacteraceae bacterium. Classification (GTDB taxonomy): domain Bacteria; phylum Bacteroidota; class Ignavibacteria; order Ignavibacteriales; family Melioribacteraceae; genus JAEINS01. Next base: position 107,638 of record JAEINS010000015.1, read on the forward strand.
GAATTGTGGATGATAAAATAAAAATATTAGAGGTATTTGATAATGCATATCCTGAACGGGATTATGTAATAACACATACCGCACCTGAGTTTACATCAAATTGTCCAAAGACCGGGCAGCCGGATTTTGCAACAATAATTTTAGAATATATACCCGATAAACTATGTGTTGAACTGAAATCTTATAAGTTCTATTTAAACTCATATAGAAACGACGGGATATTTTTTGAAAGTGTTACCAATAAAATTTTAAGTGATCTTGTTGAAGTTACCCAGCCCCGTTACATGAAGGTAACAGCCGATTTTAATGTGAGAGGCGGAATTGGATCCGTTATAGAAGTAGAACATTTTGGCGAAGAATACAAAGGTTTTGAAGACTAAGAAATATTTAATAAATGACCATTATTAATTAACTAATTTCATAATCTATTTTTTTATGGTGAATTTATGGCGAAGAAAAAAGTAACAAAGCGTTCATGGGCCGAACCGTTTAAGATCAAGGTCGTAGAACCGATTAAAATGACCACTCGTGAAAATCGCGAAAAAGCTATTATTGAAGCGGGCTATAATACGTTTTTATTAAAGTCCGACGATGTGTACATTGACTTATTGACTGACAGCGGAACAAACGCAATGAGCGATAATCAGTGGGCCGGAATGATGCTGGGTGATGAATCTTATGCCGGAAGTAAAAACTTTTATACTCTTTGGGATAAGATTAAACAATATTACGGAATGCCTTATTTTGTACCTACTCATCAAGGCAGAGCCGCTGAACACATGGTATCTCAGATACTTATTAAGGAAGGTGATTATATTCCGGGTAACATGTATTTTACAACAACTCGTTTACATCAGGAATTAGCCGGTGCTACCTTTGTTGATGTAATTATTAAAGAGGCTCATAACCCGGTTTCCAATCATCCTTTTAAAGGCAATACTGATTTAAACAAGCTTGAAGACTTAATAAATAAAGTTGGTGCTAAAAAAATTCCTTACGTATGTATTGCCGGTCCGGTTAATATGGCTGGCGGACAACCGTTTTCGATGGCTAATTTACTGGAAGTAAAAGAGCTTTGCAAAAAACATAAAATCAAATTATGGTTTGACGCGACACGTGCTTGTGAAAACGCATATTTCATTAAACTTAGAGAAGAAGGTTATCAGGATAAAACTATAGCGCAGATATTAAAAGAAATGTGTTCGCACTTTGATGGTCTTTGGGTAAGCGCTAAAAAAGATTTAATGGTTAATATTGGCGGAATTCTTGCAACCAGAAATAAAAAAGTATATGAAGAAGCAAGAAACATGGTTGTTATATACGAAGGTCTTCATACATACGGCGGATTAGCCGGCAGAGATATGGAAGCTATGGCACGCGGTATGGACGAAATGGTAATGTTCGATAATATTAAAGCAAGAGTTGGTCAGGTAGAATACTGTGGAAAGAGACTTCAAGAGTATGGGGTGCCTTTTGTTAAACCTATTGGCGGACATGCAATATTTTTAGATGCTAAAAAATTCTTGCCGCATTTAAAACAAGATCAGTTTCCTGCCCAGACTTTAGCATCAGAAATTTATGCCGATTCCGGTGTTAGAGGTATGGAAAGAGGAATTGTTTCGGCTGGCAGAAACAGAGATACTGGTGAACATAATTATCCTAAATTAGAACTTGTTAGATTAACATTCCCAAGAAGGGTTTATACACAGGCTCATATTGATGTTGCTGTTGAATCTATAGCTACTGTCTATGAAAACAGAAACAAGATTAAAGGATTAAAAATGGTTTATGAACCAAAGTATCTTAGATTTTTCCAGGCTAGATTTGAAAAATTATAAATAAAATTACATAAACAAATTTATATAGGAGATCATTAAGGTCTCCTTTATCTTTATTATATGGATGAAAAAATAAAAATAAAAGAAGAATTTTTTGTTGAGAAAGACAGGATTTTTAATAATCCCGATCTGCAGAAAAAAGCGTACAAATTCTCGTTAGAATTCAGCATGCTTGTTGAAGATTTTATAGTAAGGATCTTAAATAAGAAAAAGATCAATTTTGTAATAGCTTCGGTTGGCAGCTTTAGCAGAAGGGAATTATCTCCTTATTCCGATATTGATATCATGTTCATTCTCGATTCAGTAAAGGGGAACGAAGATGATATCCGCAGTATAGTTACCTATTTATGGGATTGCGGAATTGAGGTTTCTCACACAGTCCGGATTTTTTCTGATGTGAAAAAATTTCTAAAAGAAGATCTTCACGCTTTTACTCCGTTTTTTGAAACCAGATTTCTATATGGAAATAGAGAACTTTACAATAAGTGGAACGAGCATCTTTTTAGTCATATGAACTTAAAAGTTAAGAGAGATCTTGTTAGTGAGTTTAAAAGTGACACAAAACTTCGCTATAAAAAGTATGGCGATTCTCCAAAAGTTCTAGAGCCAAATATAAAGTTTTCTGCCGGCGGACTCCGTGATCTTCACATTGTTGAATGGATATATTCTCTAAAACATAATATTCTTTTTACTGATCAAAATGAAATTTCACAAACCGAACATTTCTTAAATATACTTGAACAAGATGCTGTTGTTGACAAGAGAGAAATTGCGAGAATTAGAAAAAGTTATAAGCTGTTATTAAATGTCCGTAATCTGCTTCATCTATTAAAGAAGCATAAAACAGATAGATTTGAATTTACTGATCAGGAAACAATCTCAGAATTACTGGGTTATGGTGGTGCCTGGCACGATTTTATGAAAAAGTATTTTAAATCGGCTAACATAATAAATCGTTTTTCTAAAACAATGATTATTAGATTTAATGAGGAATTATCAGATCCAATTTCAGATCATTTTGCTATTGATTTAGATGAGGATTTTGTAATTAAAGGCGGAGCTTTATCCATTAAAGAAAATTCAAATCTAACTATTTCTGAAATTCTAAGAGCCTTTTATTATCGCGGTGTAAACGATGCACGTTTCGATGAAAACTTAAGATCGTTAATTATTTTTAATGCTGAAAATTCTGAAGATGATTATTCTGCTGAAACTGAATCATCTGTGTTTTTTAGAGAAATTTTAAAGTTACCCCAGTGTGTTGCAAAAACTTTGTTAGTAATGAATGAACTTGGTGTGCTTGGTGCTTTTTTACCCGAGTTCAGAGATCTAGTAGGCTTTTTCCAGCCGGGTGTTTACCATTGTTATACTGCCGATGAGCATACTCTTATTGCGTTAAAACATCTTGAAGAATTGAATGGGGAAGATTCGAATCTTGGAAATATTTATACCGGACTTAAAGAAAAAGATATTATTCACTTAGCAGTTTTGTTCCATGATATTGCAAAACCGCTTAGTGTATCGGGGCACGAAATAATAGGAGCTGAAGTAGCGGCTTCAATAATGGAACGTCTTGGTTATGAAGAAGAAGAAATTCACCTTGTACAATTTTTGGTGAAGAATCATTTAGTTATGGAGCAGATTGCGTTTAGAAGAAATATTAATGATCCCTCAACACTTGATAATTTTATATCAATCTTCCCGTCACTTAAAGCCCTAAATTTATTATACCTCTTAACCTTTGCCGATCTTTCGGCAGTAAACAACGTAGTTTGGACGCAGTGGAAAAATGACCAGCTGTATGAACTTTATAGAAAAGCTAAACAGATGCTTGTAGAAACTTTATCGGGCGAAGAACTTTTGTTTGAAAAGACCCGCGAAGTTATTGCTGATGCTGAATTAAGAAATGACGAAGATTATATGGAACATGTTGAATCGATGAATGACATTGGATATTTCCATCATTTCAGTGAAGAAGAAATCAATCAGCATATTGATCGGATTAATAAAGGTGACAGTATTTCTATTTTCTTTAAGGAAGAGGATCCCTTTACAAATATCACCATTATAACTAAGGATACTCCGTCTCTGCTTTCAAAACTATGTGGTGCGTTGTCGATTAACGATCTTAACATTCACGATGCAAGAATCTTTACCCGCAAAGACGGGATTGTGATTGATAGTTTTAACGTTACTGATTTTAGAACACATAAAATTGCCGATCCAGGCAGATACGATCAAATAAAAGTATATCTGACTGCCGCGGTTCATAACGAACTTCAGATCAACAAAGAATTTAGCCAGTTAAAATCGCGCTGGTGGCGATTAGAAAACAAACTGTTTAGACGCAGAAGTAAAGTTAAGATAAGATTTGAAGACCATAAAAAATTTACAATTATAGATGTTTCTTCTCCGGATAGGCTTGGCTTGCTCTACAGAATTACACGCAAGTTAGCTGATCTCGATCTGTCAGTTTATATTGCAAAGATTGGAACAAAAGGGGATGATGTAATTGATTCGTTCTATACACTTAATAGAAACGGTGATAAGATTGAAGCTCACGATTATGAAATGATTAAAATGGAACTTACTGAAACTATTAAAGAGATGTTGTAAGATATGAGTGATGTTAAAAATAATCCGATTGGTATTTTTGATTCCGGTATTGGCGGATTAACTGTTGTTAAAAGGATGTTCCAGTTTCTGCCTAATGAAAACACTGTCTATTTCGGCGATACAGCGCGTGTACCTTACGGATCAAAATCAAATTCTACAGTTATTGAATATTCTCTCCAGGACGGAAAATTTTTAATAGATAAAAATGTTAAAATAATTGTTGTTGCTTGTAACACTGCATCATCAGTTGCACTAGATGAACTTTCTGATAAATTTAATGTTCCTATTATTGGCATGATTGAACCGGGAGCAAAACTAGCCTTATCAAAAACAGTAAGCGGCAGGATAGGTGTTATTGGTACTAATGCTACCGTAAATAATAAAGCTTATTCGAAAGAATTGAAAAAGCTTAATCCTAAAGTTGAAGTTTTTGAAAAATCTTGCCCGCTGTTTGTTCCGTTAGCTGAAGAAGGCTGGCTAAATCATAAAGCAACTTTATTAATTGCTGAAGAATATTTACACGAGTTAAAAGAACACAACATTGATACGCTAATTCTAGGATGTACTCACTATCCAATATTAGCTGAAATAATACACAAAGTGATGGGACCAGAAATTCATCTAATTGATTCTGGAACAGCGGCTTCCATCATTGTTAAAGATTATCTTATTGAAAATGATTTACTATCCGATGAAAATAAAAATCCAGTTCATAATTTTTACGTGAGTGATGTTCCCTCTAAATTTAAAGAAGTAGCTGAGTTATTTCTTGGAACCGAAGTTGAGAATCTGACAAAGATTGATTTGGAAGAATTGATACATTAAAAGTGTTCCATCGTTCACTGAGTGTTCTGTCGCAAGACAGAATGTACCGAAGTGAAGAAAGAGCGTAGCTTAGATACAATTCCAGTCTATATTGAGTTATTTCTTAAAGCGAAGTATTAACGAAAGACTGCAATTAAAATATAAGTGTAAAAATCTGTGACCTCTATTGAGACTTCCCCAACTTTAAAACACCGATATTAATCTAAAATGTGAATAATTAAAAATTTAATATAAAAACTTTAGGGTAATCTCTAAATACTTTCACTAATTTTTAGGGATACCTATCTTGAATTGTAAATAAGATTTAACTATCTTACTTTAGAAACATAAAAGAAAAGGGCGGGTTTTGTCAAATAACGAGGGGTGATTTTCTTACAATTTTAGATTATGTAATTCTTGAGTAATAATTAATTATTAATAAATTTTAGAGTTAATTATGAGAGTACAATTTGTTTTATTAATTCTTCTAATATCTATAGAAACATTTGGTCAATTTGGTTACTATCCAGAGGCACCAGAAAAATGGAGTAACCCAGTAAAAATAGAACTTCCTGATACATTTTATACCATACCCCGCCCATCTGTAACTGGAAATGGAGAATATTTATTTATTAGTGCACAAGATTATTTAGAAAAAACTGATAGCGGTTGGAGTGAATTAAAACATGTTGATGGTAATTTTGGTAATTATATTCAACCTGTCATTTCTCCAGATGGATCAAAAATGTATGTTGGGCAACATGATAAAGGTAGATTAGATCTCAAATATGCTCATTGGGATAAAGACAATAATATATTTGGCGAACTAATTAATCTTGGGTCTGGAGTAAATGATCCTTTAGAAGGACAAGGTCATTGTCACGAAGTAAATGATACAACGATAATTTTTTCACGTGGTGGACTTTATTTCAAGTCCACTTGGGATAAAAATACTTTTAGCTGGGGAAGCGCAACTGAATTTCCAGAAGAATATTTAGGATTATTGTCAACTTGGGGAATTGGTTTGACTGAGGATGCTAAAAAAATCTACTATATCGGGCTGGGTAAATTCATGGATTCTACAAATAATGTAGAGTATAGACAAGTAGAACTTAGGGTCAATTATCTTAAGGATGGTGCTACAATAGAAAAACCTTATTATGATATGTATGAAAGATCCAACAAATTAAATATTTCTTTTATAGCTGATAGTTTGTTTCTCGCTGGAGTTATAAATGAGAATGAAGAACGATATCCTGCAATAACATCGGATGGAAAATCTTTGTTTTTTGCTGCAAACTATACTGGTAAATTTTGTTTATACGAGAGTCAACTTTTGATAGATAAAGATGGGCAAATAGTGTCGGTATCAGACGAAAAGTTATTAAATAATCGTGATGACCTGTTCTTTTCACATCCATTCCCAAACCCATTTAATTCTAAATTGAGTATCAACTATGAACTAAAAAAAGACTTATTTATAGATTTGTCGTTGTTCAACCTAATTGGTGAAAAAGTTAAATCTGTAAAAAAAGGATTTTTTAATAAGGGATTTTATACTGACAGAATATCAGCCAATGAATTACCGTCAGGTGTATATTTTGTCACATTTCAAGGTAAGCAATTTATTAAAAATTACAAAGTTCTGTTAATAAAATGAGAGTAAAATGAATAAGATTAAAATTTATATCGTATTAATTTCATTGTTTTTTTTCTATAATTTATATGATCAAGTAGAAATTGGAGTACATTGTTATCTAGATCCAAATGAAAGTTTGAATAATCCAAGCCCACTTCAAAAATCGATGATTATAGCCAATTATAATCTGACATTTGTTTTATGTGTGGAGCAGGGACAACCTACAAATTTTTCGGAACAATACATTGACGAAATTGGATTCATAGCCGACTATTTTGATGATGTATCTTATGGTGATATAACAATTGATAATGTCGAAGTATTGGTAGATGCAGTGAATCTCGATGGATCAGTTGAAGCTTTTGAATTATCCAATACACTTGTTGCTCATCCATCATTTGGTGTAGATTATGTTGTCAATGACAACATGGTTCGAGAAGTACTAGATTCTGTTGACCAAAGATATGATCTTAGTAATTTTGATTATAATGATGATGGAACTGTAGATATGCTTGTATTCATGGTGGCAAGAATGGAAGTAGGGAAGTGGGGGACCGGTACTCCTGGTTTGCCAACGAGTATGATTTATACAACCAATGATACGACATCTTCTGGTGCAAATATTTTAATCGATGGATCTGGATATGGTTCAAGAGGCGCTGATCATGCGCTTATTCAAAGAAAAAGAGCTAGTTCAGCCGATCATATAATATCTATCACAGTACATGAGTTAGGACATGCATGGTTTAATTTTCCAGATGTAGATCACAGTGGTACAAACCAATATGATCACTGGTCATTCGGATGTTTTGATGAAATGACAAATGGATCTGGATTTAGAAGTAGACCTTCTTTATATAATCCAATATTTAGAATAGAGAGTGACTGGTTAACACCTATTGAGATAACAGATACAGAAACAATTGTTTTGGAGGATATCGACAGTACGTCTCAAATTTACTATTATGACATTCCAGATAGACCAGGTACATCTGTTGGAGGACAAAGGATTTATTTAACCTGTTACTCAAATACTAATAGATGGCAAGAGTATTGGCCTATACCTGCTTCAGGCAGTAATCAATTAGGCTTAATGGTTTGGAGAGAAAATAGAAACTTAAATATCTTGAATACATGGAACTATAGTGATTACCAATACTCACCAGTGGATATTGAATCAGCTGATCAACGACAACTATTATTTCCGGTCAACGACAATTATTTTTCCCGATTTAATTTTGTTGCATAATTAGGTTTT
>JAEINS010000043.1 GCA_016342755.1 Melioribacteraceae bacterium
TTCTGTTTTTCATGCCCAAAGATATTAATCTTTAGACTTTTTATCAGGTTTTTATTAACTTATGCAAAGGGTTCTATTAGTTATAAAACTAATTAACTGCAAATCAAAATATAAGAAAACACGGGGAAAGATAATCCTAATTGTAAACTCTTGTCATTAAATAAACGAAGCATTATTTTTAAACAATACGTAATGGGGAACATGAATGAAAAGGATTTTAATTTCACTAATATTAATAACAATAACTCTTTCAGCCCAAGAAGTTGATACAAGCAAAACTGAGAAAAAAAGTTCACCCGAATTTTCAATTTCAGAGTTGCAGTATTTTTATAATGCGGATGTTAACTACGATTGGACTAATACATATTTAAGTTCTCATCCGTTTAGTTTTAATAGTGCCGATCTCACCCCGTTATTTCCAACCGGAAAAGAAATGCTGTCTCCGTTGAGAATTAAATATAAAAACCAGGAAAAGTATAAAATGTTGTATCAGGTTTTAGGAACTATTGGTACAGCCGCAGCGGTTGGAGCCGCAACATATCATGTAATTAAATATAAAGATGAATATAAAAAAGATTTCAAATAGCGTATGGAGCCGTAATGTTAAGCAAAACAATTGTTTTTCTTTTTATAACGATGTCACTTTTTGCCCAGGAATTTAAAGTTACTTTCAACGTTTTTACGGAAAATGTAAATGCGAATGAATCAGTTTATATAGCCGGGAATGATACTAAGCTTGGTAACTGGCAGCCGAATATTGTTAAGTTTAATAAAATTGATGGAAATATCTGGAGCAAAACAATTCAGTTTCCTTCAGGAACTCCATTAACATTTAAGTTTACTAAAGGCGACTGGAATAAAGAAGCTATGCTGGTTAACGGAGTAGTACCAGGTAACAGTTATCTAACTGTTACGAAAGATACTGTTTTTAATTTTCGCGCGCTTAGATGGAAAAATCAGTTTGCTGAGCTGTCAGGGTTTAATGGACAAATAACCGGTGAAGTTAAATATCATAAAAATTTTGAAAGAGAAGATCTTCTACCTAGAGATATTATAGTTTGGCTGCCGCCGGATTATAAGAGCAGTCTGGAAAAAAGATTTCCTGTTCTTTACATGTACGACGGTCAAAATATTATTGATCCCAAGACTGCCGCATTTGGTATTGACTGGCAAGTTGATGAAACAGCGGATAGCCTCATTCGGCAAGATAAAATGAAGTCTGTGATTATAGTTGGTATAAATAATTCATCTGACCGTACGGCTGATTATAGTCCGACACCAAAGGGTTTTATGCACATGAGAATAATTGTTGAAAATATAAAACCGCTTATTGATAAAACCTACAGAACTTTACCTGATAGAAGTAATACAGCAATCGGCGGTTCATCGATGGGCGGAATAGCGGCATTGATGCTGGCTTGGGAACACACCGATGTGTTTTCAAAAGCTATATGTATGTCTCCGGCCTTTAAGATTGATTACCTGGATTATACAAAAGCAGTTGAATCTTTTACTGGCAAAAAGAAAGACTTAAAAATTTATATTGATAATGGCGGACTTGGGCTTGAAGTACGATTGCAGCCCGGAATTGATAACATGATTAAAGTACTAAAAAATAAAGGATACACAGAAGGTAAAGATTTAAAAATAATTATAGATAAAAACGCTGAACATAATGAAGCTGCCTGGGCAAAGAGAATTGACGAAGCTTTGTTATATATGTTTGGAAAGTGAAAAATGTAACTGTACAGTCAGAATGAGCCTGTCAGCAGGCAGGCTCATTCTAATAACCGAATACTAATGCTTCAAAACTTTTATAACTTTTGAAATTTTACTTTCTGAACAAATTCCTTTTCTATTATCAAGAACCTTTAATATAATATTGTAATTGCCTGGTTCAGAATAAGTATAAAAGACTTTCACGCCTTCCAGTTTACCAAATCCCAATAATAAGTTAAAGGATCGCCATCCGGATGCGTCTAATAAAATTGAGTTGTTCGCACCACCTATATAAGTTTCATCAGCACATAAAATTTTAGCGGCCGATTTAAAAAAAACGCAGACAAAAAGTCTGCGTTTTATATCTAATATTTATTTTTAACTAACGATAGAACATATATCTATTATCAGATATTTCAGCATCATCTTTCAGTTTTATTAACCAATCTTGGAAATAACGATTTTGCTTTGTATTTAATAATGTAGTTCTTATTTGATCTTTTTTAGAATCGAAATCACTTTCATTAACTTCACTTCTGCTGTTAACTTTAACTAAGAAGTAACTGTTCTTGCCTTTAATAGGAGCAGATACTTTATTAAGCTCACCATTAAGCGCATAATTTGTGAACGCGAATTCGCGGCCAATACCAGGAATACTTGCATTAGGAGCAATACTTGAAACTGTACTGACTTTAGCGTTTGTAAATACCGACTTTGCAGCATTTAAGTCACCGCTGTCACCAACTTTAGCTTTAATTTCAGCCATGATTTCGCCAGCTTTTTCAGTTTTCTTTTCTCTTAAAACAACACTTCTAATTGGACCTTTAACTTCTTCGAAGTCTTTAAATCCTTCTTTAACAATATCAGACACCATTGGTACAAGATATCCGGAAGTAACATTAAAAACAGTTCCAACATCACCAAGATCGTTTTCAAAAGCAAATTTTATAAGAGCTTTGTTAGATCCAATACCGGGAACTGATTTAGCTTCTTCGCCAAATGCCATTGATTCACCAACAGTATATCCTAATAATTTAGCTTCGTTTTCAAAATCACCTTCTTTAGCTAAATATTCAAAATCATTAGCTGCATTATTTAATTTATCAACTGTAGTAGCAGAAACATCAACTTTGTTTGCAATTGTTTCAACAACAAATTTGTTGTTAGTTTTATCAGTTACTAAAATTACATGATAGCCAAACTGAGATTTAACAGGTTTTTGAACTCTATCCACGCTGCCTTTTTTACATGCCTGCCAGAATTCATCTACCATTTGTCCCTCACCAAACCAGCCAAGATCTCCGCCTCTTGAAGCAGATCCGTCTTGAGATTTAGATTTTGCTAATTCCGCAAAGTCAGCACCATTCTTTAATTCCTGATAAATTGCGTCAGCTTCTTTTTTAGCTTTTGCATCATCACCGGCAGACTTAATTAAAATATGAGACGCTTTAACATATGTATCTTTAGACTTAAGTTTTTTAACTAAACGGTGAACAGTAAAACCGTTAAAAGTTAAAGTAGGTCCAATAATATCACCTTCTTTAGCTTTAACTAATTGTTCAAAAACCGGAGCTGCTGATCTAGTTACATCAGTAGTATCAAGTACATAAGGAAGATCGGAGTAGATTTCCACATAAGTTTTGAATGAGCTTGAATCAGTCTTTAATTTTTTAACAATAGCGTCTAAATTATTTTTTATACTTAAAGTATCAATTTTAGAAGGTTCTTTCTTGAAAAGAACATATTTGATTTTGCGCTGAGGACTAATTTTGTATGAATCTTTATTTTCATTGTAATACGATTTCAAATCATCATCAGCAACAGTAACAGCAGAATCACCAATAGAATTAGCCGAAACAGAAACGTATTCAGCACTCATTTTTACATTTTTATCAATATAATCTCTTCTTACTTCATCATTGCTAACAGTAATTGAAGCATTTACATAATCACGAAGTTTTTTAGAAAGTAGTTGTTCTCTAATTCTGTTTTCTTCGGTAATTAATATTTGTTTGTTTCTCGGATCGAAAATAGCCTGTTCATATAATTCTCTGTTAAACTGACCAGTAGAATCAATGAAACTTTGTTTTAAGTGTGCTGGAGGATTTGGTCCTAATATTTGTTCTTTAATTTCGTCATCAGAAACCGCTAAACCAAATTCTGCTACTTTTTCATTCATCAATTGTTGAGAAACAATAACGTCCCAAACCTGATCTCTAAAGCCTTCCATCTGCGCTTGTGGAATATCCTGACCAGTTTGTTGTGTTTGATAAGATTTATATTGTTCAACCATTTTAGAAAATTCTGAGTATGAAATTTCTCTTTCGTTAATTGAACCGACGTTATTAGCTCTTTGTCCAATAATCTCTGTAACCTTAGAATCTGATAATACCATAAAAAGAACAAAAAGTCCACCTACAGTAATTATAAACCAAGGGGCTAAACTACGCATTTTCCCCATCATTCCCATATATACAATTCCTCCAATTTAGAAATAATAAAAATTTTAAGACCTTAAATTTAGATAGTGTAATCCTCAAAAGCAATCTTTTTTATTTATGTGCTTTTTGCTTGTTTTCATTTTTTAACATATATTACGCTTTATTATTTATGCGGATTTAAACTAAAAAAACATCTTTTTTTTCCGATAGTAATGTTGGTTACAAATTATTAGGGAATATAATGTCTGAAGAAGTGAAAAAACCTAAATTATTAGTTGTTGAAGATGATTATGAAAATCAGAAGTTTCTACAAATTTTTCTGAAAAGGAAATTTGATCTTGAAATTTGTGACTCATCAGAAACATTCTACGAAAAGCTGGAACCCAATAAGTTTAATATTATTCTTATGGATATCTCGTTAAGAGGTAAAAAAGACGGATTACAATTAACTAGAGAAATCCGTGAAATGCCTGAGTATAAAGATCTGCCGGTTGTTGGTCTTTCTGCACATGCTTTCCAAAGAGATAAGGATAATGCTTATAACGCTGGTGTTGATGTGTTCTTAACAAAGCCGGTTCAAAACGATGTTTTGTTAGAAACATTGATCAAGACTTTAGAGGACAAATCAGGTATTAAAGTACAATAAAGCAGGTAATTTTTATCTGCTTTATTTATCCTATCATTGTAAATGTAACAATTCATCAGATTATTGCGTCTAAACGGTATATTTTAAAAACAAGGAATTCCAAATGTTAAAAAAATACTGTTTTATAATCATCTTGTTAATATTTGTAACTTCACCGGTAAAAGGGCAAAACTGGAATTGGGATAATGATTTCGAATTCTGGAACTGGTATGAAGACAGACCAACCATAGAAATAAATTATGGCCTTGGTAAACCTGACCATAAAAATATTAAAACTGATTTTTCTGAGTTTGGTATGGTTGAAGTAAAACTCGGGTACAGTTCTATTGATGAATATTATGATCATATTGTGAATTTGGAAGAAAGTTTTCTATTTGCCGGAAATTATTCTCAGGATATTTCATCAGATGATAAATTAGGAATTGAAGCGGATGTTTGGAGATTCGGTTTTATGAGAAAAGACGGAATAGGATATTCTGTTGGAGAAATTTCTCTTATTCCTTATAGTCAATTTGGAATTGCCTGGTCCAGACTTAAAAGTAAAAACTTTTATAATGCGGATTTAGACGAAAATATTGCAAAAACATTTGATAGATATGGTGATACTTTTAGATTTACCACATTGGCAGAAGCCGGAATAAAATTAGAAGTAAGTAATTTTGCCGGAATAAATGTTGGATACGAAGGAACAATAATCTACCCGAGATATTTAGTCTGGAAACATTTAGGGAGCCTGGCTATAAATGCCGCGGCAACCAGCGCATTAGATAACTTTGTTAATGAAATATTGGATAGTTCTCCTTATGCCGCTCCGATTGTTAATTTCTTGCTGAAGAATGGATTGTCGCTAGCGTTTTTCCAGCTTCAAAAAGACAAAATGAACTGGCCATTTAAAACTGAAAAACCATTATCTATTGAAACTTTTAAGGTTGGTGTGGAATTTAATTTTTAATAAGGATTAAACCTTAGAGGTTTTAAAAACCTCCAAGGTTTAAATTTTATAACACAGAAAATTGCAGCCAGTGTCTTCTTCCGTTTATATAATTTGGAACACCGCCGGTAAAAATCAGCAAATCGCCCTTTTTAACCAATTTTCCCTTTTTCAAAACTTTAGTTGCAAACTTAATAGCCTCTTCTTCTTCATCCATTCCATCATAGAAAAATGGTTTAATACCATAAAACAGATTTAACTGGTTCATTTTATCGAAGCTGTTTGTGAAAGCAAAAACCGGGCATTCGGGACGGAATTTTGAGATTAATCTTGCCTTTTTACCAAAATGTGTAAAAACAACAATTGCTGCTGCCTGAAGCTGTTTTGAAGTATTTGCAACACCCTGGCCAATAGCATCCATCAGGTTTTCCTGCAGAGTTAATGGAACACAATATTCAATTGGTTTACGAAGATCGGTTTGTAATTCAGTTCTTGCTAAAATATCATTCATTATTTTAACAGTTACATCCGGATGTTTTCCAACTGAAGTTTCGCCGCTTAACATAACAACATCAGTTCCATCCAAAACGGCGTTTGCAACATCAGAAGCTTCGGCTCTGGTTGGTATTGGGTTGCTAATCATTGATTCAAGCATCTGTGTAGCGGTAATAACAACTTTACCAACAGCATTACAATTTTTAATGATATTTTTCTGCAATATTGGAACCATTTGCGGCGCAAGTTCAACACCAAGATCACCTCTGGCTACCATTATTCCATCTGCGGCTTCTAAAATTGAATCAAAATTATGAACAGCTTCTTCTTTTTCAATTTTAGCAATTACAGGAATATCTTTTCCACGCTTTTTAAGCCAGTTTTTTAGATCCTTTATATCCTTTGCTTCTCTAACAAATGATAGTGCTATAAAATCTACACGGTGTTTGATGGCAAATTCTAAATTGATTAAATCTTTTTCTGTAATTGACGGTGTGCTTAATTTCATTCCAGGTAAATTCATACCTTTTCTGGGCTTAAGAATTCCACCCTCAATAATTTTACAGACTAATGATTTTTTCTTTTTCTCAATCACTTCAAACTTCAAAAGTCCGTCATCAACCAAAATAATATTACCAATATTGGCATCATTAATTAGTTCTTTGTACGAAGTTGAAACCTTGTCTTTTGTACCAACAATAACCTCATTAGTAATTTCAATGGTTTCACCCTTTTTAATTTCATATTGAGGCTCTTTTAATTCGCCAATTCTAATTTTAGGACCCTGTAGATCAACTAAAATCGGAATGGGTAACGATTTTTTTATACAAATATCATTAATAACTTCAAATAATTTTTCAAAGTCTTCAAATGATCCGTGTGAAAAATTTAGCCTAAGTGCACTGGCTCCTGCATTTATTATCTTTTCAAGATCAATAGCACTGCTAGTTGCAGGTCCAATTGTAGCTAATATTTTAGTTTTTGAAAGCTGACCTTTCAATGTTTACCTCTATTTTTTCTTTTTAGTTGTAGTTTTCTTTTTATAAGGCGGGGTTTTCAATCTTTTATGAAAATCTATCAGAGTTGATTCAACTTCACCATAAACAGTATTTTTAGGAAACGAGCCGGATTTTAATCTTGCTCCTGAATTAAAACCAGTTAATAATTCAATTGCCTCTTCAACTTTAGATATTGAATAAATATGAAAATCACCCTTTTCAACAGCTTCTACTACCTCTTTTTTTAACATCAAATCGTTTACATTTTGAACCGGAATAATTACACCCTGTTCTTTATTTAATCCTTGTTCAAAGCATACATCAAAAAAACCTTCAATTTTTTCGTTTACACCGCCAATGGGCTGAATGTCACCTTTCTGATTGACTGATCCGGTTATTGCCAATGATTGTTTTAAAGGAATATTTGCAAGGGAAGAAACAATAGCGCATATCTCGGTAATGGAAGCACTATCCCCGTCTATCATTCCATAACCCTGTTCAAAAACCACTCCCGCTGTAAAAGATAAAGGCAGTCGTCTTCCAAAAGTCTCTCTAAAATAACCTGAAATTATCAGCAATCCTTTATCATGTGTTTTACCGCTTAATCCTGCTTCCCGTTCAACATTTAAAATACCGGTTGTTCCAAGACCAACGCTGGCTGTTATACGAGTCGGTTTACCAAACGAATGTCTGCCATTGCTGTAAACTGCAAGTCCGTTTATTTGTCCAACCCTGGAGCCGGTAGTTTCAATTAATATATTTCCCTCGGTAATCATTTCCTGAATTTTAGATTCACTGAGGCCATGCCGTTCCTGACTAGCTTTGTAGGCTTCTTTGACATGATAAACATTAACCATTGGCGCACCAACATCTTTAGCCCAAAAACTAGATTCCCGGGCAAGATCAGCTATATAAGCAAATCTTGTGGTTAATTTCTTTTTTTGTCCAGCATAACGTGCGCCATACTCTACAATTTTTGATAAAGCACTTTTATCAAACTCAAGCAGCCCTTCATTTTCAATAAGTTTTTTTATTATCTGGGCATATTCAATAATAGCCTTATCATTTAGATCCATTTCATAATCAAACTCAGCTTTAACCTTAAATATCTTATTGAAATCATCTTCGTGGTTTGAGAGTACTGAATATATATAGTTATTTCCAATTAAGATTACGTTTGTATTTACTTCAATAGGTTCCGGCTTTAGCACACTGGGAGAAAAATGATATACAGTTGAAAGATCATGAATTTCTAATTTGCCGTATAAAAGAACACGCTTTAAAGCCTGCCAGACACCTGGCTCCTGATAAGCATCAATAGCGTTTATAACAAGATAACCGCCATTAGCTCTTAATAACGATCCAGCCTTAATTCTGGTAAAGTCTGCATGCCAGCCTCCGTATCCATCGCTATATTTTTCTATAGTACCAAAAATATTAGTGTACGACGGAGTTGTTTCAATAATAACAGGCCAATCCTTAGCACCGGCATTATCAAGTATAATATTTACATCATAATCCTTAAGATAATCAATAACATAAACGGTATTGTTTTCTTCAATTTTTTCTTGCGAGTGACCTTTAAATACATCCAGGGTTTGAAGTATATTTTTCTGAACCTCAGTTAGATAATTAGTTACCTGTTTAATCTTAAATTTAGATTTTAGATCTTCTATAGCTCCCTCAACTATATAAGCAACCGATTCTTTCTCAAGAGTAATTACTTTATCCTGAAATTCCTGATTTAGAATTAAACTTTTTTGAACAATGCTTTGCAGTTCCTGCTGATATGAAGCGTATTTTTTTGTTAAAGTGTTAGCCTTGCGCCGTGTTATTTTTTTATTAGAAACATATTCATCAAGCTGCTGAATAAAAACCGGCTTTTCTTCAATAATTGCCAGTATCTCAGGTCGTGCGGCTTCACCAATTTTTACCTGACCCAGTGTAAATTCATTTTTCTTAAGCTTAGTTTCAAAAGAACCCATCAGTGTTTGCTGCTTCTCACTAAAATCAACCATCAAATTTTTTTTCTGGGCGATCACCGCAGGACTTTCCAAAGTTTTTGGAATTTGATCCTGAAGAAATTTTATTGTATTAGAAAGATCCTTCTTAAACTTTTTTGCTTTGCCTGCGGGAAACATAAGTAATAGCGGCCGATCTGGATCCTTAAAGTTATTTACATAAGCATAATCATTAAGTTCCGGGCACTTGGGTCTGAGTGTTTCAAGCATAGTTTTAACGGTTGTAAATTTACCAGTGCCAGATAACCCCGTTATAAAAACGTTATACCCGGATGTACGCAAATCAACGCCCAGTTTTAATGCTTTTAACGCTCTTTCCTGACCAATTATGCCTTCCAATGGTTTGAGTGAACTTGTAGAATCAAAATCAAATTTAGAAACATCACATGTCCATTTTAGATCATTCGGCGACAATTCTGTTCTTGGTTTAGCTTTTAATAGTGCCATCTAATAACCCCGAATATTTAGTAAAGTGATTTTATAATATGAAATTGCAATGATTAAAACAAGGTGAAGATAACTTTTGAAATAAATTGAAATATACTGCTTTCAAAAGTAAAATTAGTATTATATTTTTGGAAGTGTTTTTAATTACTATTTATAAAGGAAGCCCGTAAAATATTTATTTTCGGGATACTTTTGTTTTAAAAGGGATACGATGGAAAACCAGGTTATAGCCGGATTCAATAAATTATCGATTGTTAAAGAAACTCAAAAAAAATTAAAAGAATTAAAATTAAAAGAAAAATTATATGTTTCTGTTCTGCCCGGATCATTTAAATCTCTTTTTATAAACTCAATTATAAAAGAAGAAAAACAGGTTATTACATTATTTCCCGATATACAAAGCGTTAATGAAGTTAAAGTTGAATTGAACCTATTGGGATTATCTGATAAAATTGTTGCTATAAATGATCTGAATCCGGAAACACTTCAGGAAAGGCTTACAGAGTTAAATAAGAGAAAAAGCTACATTATTATAGCACCTTATTCAATTCTAAACTTAAAGCTTCCTCATAAAGATATAATCGAAAAAAATACTGCCCGGATTGAAACCGGCGGTGAAATGGGTTACGATGAGGTTATTGAATATCTAAATCTGATTAATTATAATCGGGATAAATACGTTGATACACAGGGTGTTTATGCTATTCGCGGTTCTATTATTGACTTTTGGTCGTTCAGCGAAAAACAGCCGTGCAGACTTGAGTTTGATGGCGACTTCCTCGAATCGATTAGATATTTCGATATCGAGAGTCAGCGTTCTTCCGGATCAATTGAAAAAGTGACATTAGCTTCTTCAATAAGAAATGACAGTGAAGAATATGATTCAAATATATTTGATTATTTAACAAACCCTGTTGTTTTTGCTTCAAGTTTCGAACTTAATTCTTTGTTCAAAAAAATAAAACCAGAAATTGAAGCTGATGATATAGATGATGAATTAAAAGAAGAAATTTTTGAGGGAATTGAGCAAAAGGAAGTTGTTGAGGAAGAAGAATATTTTAAAGAAGGTTCTCTAAATTCAGTTGAGGAATTGTTTAATCAGCCGGCAAAGTGGATAATTGAAGAAGAAATTAAAAGTGATAATCACATATCATTAAATATATCTGAAGCACCTCCAATTAATTCTAACTATGAAGTATTAGCAAATCAGCTTATTGATTTTACAAGTAAAGAATTTACAGTTTATATAACAGCAGAAAACGAAATCCATTCTAAAAGATTATATGATCTTTTAACTGAATTAAAAGCAGATATAGCTGAGTTATTGGAAAGTCAGAGAATTAAACTAAGAGTATTACCTATTAAGAGCGGTTTTAATTGTAAGGATGATAAAATACTTGTATTGACTGATTATCAAATTTTCAATAAACCATATCGTACAAAGATTTCATCAAAGCAGAAGTATAAAAAATCGACCTCAAAGGATTTTAGCTCAATTAAAAGGGGTGATTACGTTGTTCATGAAAACTTCGGAATTGGACAATATCAGGGTTTAGAAAACATTAAGATTGGCATGGTTGAACAGGAATGTATAAAGATACTTTATGCCGATGGAGATAATGTTTATGTAAATCTGAATTACTTATCTCTTGTTAAAAAGTTTTCAAATAAAGACCAGGCTTCTCCTTCGTTATCTAAGCTTGGCAGTAATGAGTGGAAAAACACGAAGAAGAAAGTTAAAAAGAAAATTCAGGATGCCGCCAGGGAATTAATTAAACTCTATGCGGAAAGAAAAGCATCAACCGGATTTTCATTTAGTCCGGATACAATTTGGCAAAGAGAACTTGAAGCTTCATTCTTTTACGAAGACACACCAGATCAGGTTACAGTAACGGAAAGTGTTAAAGGTGATATGGAATCAGAAAACCCTATGGATAGACTTGTTTGCGGTGATGTTGGATTTGGTAAAACTGAAATTGCTGTACGTGCTGCGTTCAAAGCGGTAAATGACGGTAAGCAGGTTGCGCTGCTGGTTCCAACAACCATTTTAGCCGAACAGCACTTTAATACTTTCCGCGATAGATTAACACAGTTTCCGGTTAAGGTAAACGCACTTTCAAGATTTAGAACTAAAGCCCAGCAGACTGATACGTTAGAAAATCTTAAAGCTGGAAAAACAGATGTAGTTATTGGAACACACAGATTGCTTTCTAAAGATGTTAGCTTCAAAGATTTAGGTCTTCTTATAATTGATGAAGAACAGCGATTTGGAGTTATGGCTAAGGAAAAATTAAAATCGATAAAAAAGAATGTTGATACTCTTACATTAACTGCTACTCCAATTCCCAGAACATTAAATTTGTCATTGCTCGGAGCCAGAGATCTATCTATTATAGCTACGCCTCCGCCAAACAGACAGCCGATTTATACAAAGGTTGAAGTTTTTGATATTGTTAAAATAAAAGAATGGGTATTGGGTGAGGTAAAAAGAAACGGGCAGATATACTTTGTACATGATCGTGTTCAATCAATAGATAAAATAGCCGGCTATATAAAGAGGCATATTCCAAATTTATCGATTGCGGTTGCTCACGGGCAAATGAAACCAGCGGAACTTGAAAAAGTGATCTTTGATTTCATGAACAAAAAATATCAGATGCTTATTGCTACAAAGATTATTGAATCTGGAATTGATATTCCGAATGTAAATACAATAATTGTAAATCGTGCTGATAGATTCGGACTTGCGGAATTACATCAGCTTAGAGGACGTGTTGGACGGTCTGATAGAAAGGCATACGCATATTTTATTGTTCCGTCTCTTGATACAATTACAAAGAAGGCGGTAAAAAGACTTCAGGCAATTGAAGAATACTCAGATATTGGCGAAGGGTTTAACTTATCCATGCGCGATCTGGAGATTCGGGGTTCCGGAAATCTTTTAGGAACCGAGCAATCAGGTTCTATTGATGCTGTTGGTTTTGATATGTATGTTAAACTTTTAGACGAAGCTGTTGAAGAACTTAAACAGAAAGAGTTTAGTGAAGTTTTCAAAAACCTTCCTGTTGCGCAGGACAGAACAGATCCAACAATTGATACATACTTTGAAATTGGTATTCCAGAAGACTATATGCCTGAACAGGCTGACAGACTAAGCTTTTACACGGCATTATTCTCAATGGTTAATGTTAAAGAGTCGGGTGAGATAAAAGAAGAACTTGAAGATAGATTTGGTAAAACACCAGTGAAAGTTGAACTACTGATTCAAACAGCTATACTTAGACATTATGCTTCGATGGCAATGTTTGAAAGAGTAGTAATTAAGAAAGATGAGGTTTCCTTAATTCTTCCCAAAAGAGAAAACGAGGTTTTTTACGCTACTAAGTTTACACATCTCTTGCAATTTATTATGGAAAAATATGTTAAGGATGTTAGATTCATTCAAACTAAGGATACAATGAAACTGGTTAAAGTAAATAAGTTCAATAATGAAAAAGCAATTTTAGAAAATCTTATAAATTTCTGTAAGGTTATAAAAAACAAACTTAATGAACAGGATGTAACAACGAGTTAGTTTTATGATTTTACTGAAAAACGAGCTTTACCATTTCAGTAAGAGTGCTGAATATTATTTTTATTTTACTTCAGTTTAGTTTACATTTATTTTAGAATATTTAATTAAGGAGATATAAATGAGCAAAGAATTTATTTTACCTGATTTGGGTGAAGGTGTTGAATCTGCAAAAATTGTAGATTTACTAGTGAAAGTTGGTGAAAAGTTTGAAGAAGATCAGGTTGTTCTAGAAGTTGAAACTGACAAAGCAACTGTTGAAGTTCCAAGTGATGAAGCTGGAACTGTAGAAGAAGTTTTAGTTGAAAAGGGAAGCGATGTAAAAGTCGGGACCGTTGTATTTAGATATAAATAGTTTTGGTAAACCCACGGTTTAAACCGTGGGTAATTGTAACACCGTATAAAATATGTAAAGTTTTTTCAGGACACTACAGTGGAATACTAGTTCCAACGCTCACTTGAAGGTTGGGTAGCGTTAGGACATATGTTCCAGCCTTCCCCGGGGAGTTTTCTTATGTGGAACATATGTTCCATTGATAAATTACCAAGGATTTATTTTGGTAGCTTATTACGAAAATCTGTAGAGACAAGGCATGCCTCGTCTCTAAGTTATGTTTGAAAATGAATCTGATCTTAATATGCCAGTGGTCTACACTATCTGACAAAGTATTATATTTTAAAACGATTGTTTTTGATCAAGTTTTTGAAATTTAGTTTTAATAACTCGCTGTTAAGAATGTAATGTTACGGAGGTAAAATAATGCATGCTTATAAAATTAAAGAATAGCATAAGCGTCTTTAAGCCAATTATAATAAGGTGCAAAAAGAATTACACTCAAATTAATATAATTAAATATGTTCTTATTTGGATAGTAAATAAAAGTTTACTAAGTTAATAGTGTCCATTCAGGGTGTACGGACATACAATTTATTAGATAAGTTTTAATGTTGAACTAATAGAGACAACAAAAAGGGAAAAAGTTTATCAACAACAAAAGCAGAAAAGGGTATTTGTACAAAAATCATTTTTATGAATTTAGAATTATATAAAATGAAATTTATTTAATGCTGAGTTTTATTATGGTAAAACTTAGAAGAATAAATTTTTACGGAAGCTCTATCATAATGCTTTATATATAATCTAACTTTGATTTTTGCGATAACAAAATTTGGCCCTAGAAAAAATTATGAACAAAAGAATGGAGTTGAGCTATAGTAATTAAAATTTCTGTAATAGTTGTAAAAACTAAATTAAATTATTTATGAAGAGGTTAAAATGAAATTTAAGTTATGTGTTTATCTAGTGTTTATTTTTTTATTAAGCACAACAGCACAAGATAAGAAAGAAGTCACTCTTTCTAGTAGCATCGATCAGTTCAATGAATTATATGTGTGCAAGCACTCTATTGTTGTTGTAGATAAAAAAAACGAAAGTTATGTTTTTTTTGATAATAATGGAAAAAGAAAAAAAGAGTTACAAAATCGAAATCAATTAAAACCTTATAAACCAATTCTTTCAAAATCAGGAGATTTTTGTGGACTAATATTCAAAAAAACCGATGATATTCATCTAATTGATATTAGGGATGGGAATGGGAATCCTATTGCAGAATTTGATAACGTTAAAGCTTCAAACTATTTAATTTCAAATAATAATAAATTTTTGATAACATCTCGTTACTCTGAAATTAATGGGATGGGAAATTTTAGAGCATTTAATATTGAACTTGGTAATGAAATAGACATACCACTCCCGAAAAATAATGAAATGTTTTTTGCAGAATTTTTAAGTGATAACATTTGTGTTTTAATAATTAACCAGCAATTAAATATTAAAAAATTTAATATGAATAAAAGACCAAGAATTAACCAAGAGTCTAAACAAATAAAAGAAATCATTCACAAACCATCAAAGATTTATTTGATTGATTTAGAGAATAAAATAATTCTAAGTGAAAAGGAAATATTCACACAAGATGGAGATCCTGTGTGGATGGCAAATACGTGTTATAATCCAGTTAAGGTCTCTAATGATAAAATTATTTTAGTAGGTAAAATAAAACCTCAACATTCATTAACATCTATTCTGCCATTTTATCTAATGGTCTTAAATAGTAATCTTGAGTGTGAAAATGAAAATTCTCTGGAGGAAAAAGATTCTAATATTTATGGAGTAATAAATTTTGTGAGTTCGGATGATGATATATTCTACATATACCATTATCAATTTGAAAGTGCGAAAATTTCAAAAATAAAAAATGAATTAGAATTAGAGGAAATTGTAAACTTTAATGGAAATAAAAAGGGCTTTTGGCCATTGATAAATTTGAATGATTCCTTAAATGAATATAGACTTAGTTTTAAACGATCAAATGAATTATATAGAATTAATGCAAAATCAAAAGAAGTTATAAAATCCAAGTTAACAAAGAAAATTCAATGCTATGATAATGAAATTGTTAATGTTATCGAAGAAAATGGAAAAAAAATAATTAGATAATGAGGGTGATATGAGAATTTAGTTTACGATAATCAAGAAGAAATCTATTTTGAATTTAATTCGAATATATTGCAAACCAAGGGTGCAAAAAAAATAAATTTAGAAAATAATTCGATAAAACACATAGAAAAAGTAAAAATATTGAAGTCCTATAATAAAAAACCATATATAAAAGATTATTCAACTTCGCTAATATTAGAGAAATAAATTGAGGGTGCAATGTTTAAAAGAAAATTTATGTTACTACTATTCATGATAATTACAAATACAATTTTTTCACAATCTTCAACATGGCCAATGGGCAAAAATGCTAGTCAAATTAACTCAACATTCGGTGCAAGAGATAAATATGATAATAGTTATGGATATGACTTCCATAGGGCAATTGATTTGCAAGCTAGTAAAGAGGATGATGTTCACCCAACTGTTGCAGGATGAATAACGAAGATTGTTTCAAATCACCATAGCGAAAACTATGTGAAAATGTATGGGACTGATGGGTATTGGTATAGGTTTATGCATGTAAATCCAGATCAAGATATATATGTGGTCGATGAATTTAATGAAGACGAAGTATATGATCTATAATTTGAGGAAAAATATGAGAATATTACTTTTACAGTTGATTTAGTAGGGGAAATTCAAGATCCAAGAGATTACTCTGATCATTTGCACTATGAAATTTTAGAAGATGGTAATCACTTCCATCCATTACTTGAACTGGAATATACAGATCTATATAATAATGTGGTTTTTGCTGAAGAATTAGGAGTGGATAGTGATGGTACATTTTTTGAATTTACTACTGAAACTCCCGAAGATGCACTTGACTTGGAACATGTTCAAATACATAATACTTGGGCTCTAACAGTTGATGGATCAATTTTATCTTCTAACCAAATATTTAGAATTGGTGGTGAGACTAGTAGTTATGTTAATTATCATGACAAAAAAAATTGCGATGAAAGTGAATTATATAAAGTGAAATTTATTTAATGCTGAGTTTTATTATGGTAAAACTTAGAATAATAAATTTTTAAGGAAGCTCAATCATAAAGTTTTATATATAATCTAACTTTGATTTTTGCGATAACAAAATTTGACCCTAAAAAAATTATGAACAAAAGAATGGAGGTGAATTATATGATTCAAAATTATTTATATTAATTCTTGTAACGCAAATCGAAATTCAAATACGGTTATAATGAAAATTAGTCATTTTAACGTTAATGATTAATTTTACGACTAATCTTCGAATTGAGAATTCTAAAATTTTTAGAGAAATAGTTGATTAAAATTTAATAAGTAGAAATATTAATAACTAAAACAATTATAAGCGAGAGATTAATGAAAAAAAACATGATCCTATTTTTGATGTTCATAATGCAAATTTCAATATCTGCTCAATTGGAAACATCAAAATTTGATAATTACGAAAAGAAAAAAGAAATTCTTAATAGGTTTCACAATGCCTCGGAATTTTATTCCTTAAGCCATTCTTTTCTAGAGATTCCATTAAATAGAAAAGAAAGAACATTCAATATTACTGATGAAATGAACTCACAACAAATTAAACTAAGTTACAGTGCAAAATCGACATTACTAGAGCCTAGCTTTACAGATCATGAGGATGTTTTTTTATTGCCTTTTCGGAAATATTATGACAGCAAACACACCCTTTATCATGATTTTACAGCCAAGATTTATCGAGAAAATGGGAGTTTACTACAAAACATTGAAGGATTAGATAATCCTAACATGAAAATTTCTCCAAGTGGAAATTTTATAATAAGTACTAGTAGTTTCACTGGAGATGACGAAAGAAAATTTGAATTTGTAGAGCTTCATAATGGTGGGACAATAAATCACCCACTTAATCTTGATAAGAAGTATTCTTTTTATGCTGATTATTTAACGGATGATCATGTAATAATAATAGTTCAAAGTAAGGAATATAAAGTCCTGAATAATCGTAGAAAGAGGGATTATACAAGTGCTAAAATTGTTATATATAACTTAAGTATGAAAAAAATTATGATGGAGAAAGATCTATCTACGTTAAATGGAGATATGGTGATATCAAAGTCAAATTTTAATCGGGCACTTGATATTGAGAGGTATGAAAATAAAATAGCATTTTGCGGATTCGTGTTGCAAAATGGTAGAACAACGAGTTTTCCAAACTATTTGGCAGTAATGGACTACGATGGAAATGTTGTATCTGAAAAGCGTTTGTTATTAAATGAAAATGAAAGAACAGGCATTCAGGATATTAAGATCATAAAAAACAAAATACTGTATTCGAAATATTCGAAAAACAATACGGAAGTCTTATTGCATGATTATTATGTTGGTGAAACTTTATTGGTGAAAAAGTTAAAGAAAAAATTTGGTGTGATTATATCTCATGCCATATTCGCAAATTATGACAAAGAAATTTTATTTCAGCTTAAGAGCAATGATTTAGAATCAACTGGTCTAAATTGTTTTGATCTAGAAAATAGAGTGAATTATAGATATGGTAGTAACTCAAAAGTATTGAAGTCGGAATTAAATAATACGATTCTTGTTAAAGAAAATAACAATCTGTCAATTTATAAGGGCAAAAATGAAAAGTAAAATAATCTATTGTGTCATTATTATTGTTATTTTAACAATGAAAATACTTCCCCAAGCTTCAACTTGGCCACTTAATAAATCTGCAAGTGATATAACTTCTCCTTTTGGAGTTCGTGAACTACCAGGTTATGATTTTCATGAAGGAATTGATATTTCAGCGAAGCAAACTAATATTGTTTATGCAACCGTTGATGGTTGGGTTGATGGGAGAACTTCTACAACGTCAACTAGTCAGAATCAGTATATTATCATTGAAACTATAGGTGATGATTTATATGACGCTTATGATAATGAAACAATTAAATATATGCACCTTGTTCCAAATCCGAGTTTAGTTATGGACGATCCTGTAGTTGCTGGAACAACAATATTAGGAACAATTTTGGATTATAAAAATAATGGTGACCCTGATGATCATTTAGATTTTCGATATTGTGAATATGACGAATTTGATAATGATAATACTGTTCATCCTTTAAGAGCATTAGATCATAATCATTTAGATTGTACAATAATTTTACCAAATCAAGTTTTATCTGATATCTATGGACACTATATTGATATTAAAGTTTCTAATGAGGCCAGTTCACTAGATTTTAGAGAATTATTGATCACTTTAGATGGAAATACTGCATTGCCTTTACCAGATGGAGAAAACTTTTATAATAGGGTTCAAAGATCAAATTTTACTCATATAGATTTTGAGCTTAGGCAAAACGTTGAATTTAGTGGTGGAGACGGCATTATTAATGATGATATCTCTTGATCTTCCCCATAAAAAGTAGACACAAAGTTAAGCAACATTTGTATTAAAATTGTCTGTAAAACATTCTTCAAATT
>JAEINS010000016.1 GCA_016342755.1 Melioribacteraceae bacterium
AGGATGGCTAAAATTCCACTTTTTTCGGGAATTTTAATTGTCGTTTAAAAGGAATTATAAATGTCGTTAATCAAAAGGACAAATATTAAACGAAGCTTCTATCAAAACATTCAATTATGAAGATGGTTCTAGCTCCAAAGGATTTACTCCTACCTATTTATTCGAACCATATACTACTCAATTTTCAAATACAATAGTTAAATTAATCAATCAAAATAATCCATTTGTTATGAGCACAAATAGCACTACAATTAATTCTATTCCAACTAAAAGTGAACACAAGAATGTAATGGATTATCATTATTTCCAAGAGTGTAAAAGCTTGTGGGATATAATTGAACAACACTCACAATTGGTGAATGAAAATAATCCCTCTACTAAATATGGATATAGGTATCTAGGAACTGAAAATGATACTAGAAAAAAAGGGCAAATAAACTTTTATTACTACCAAAGACCTAAAAATAAGTTTTTAGAATTTCTCAAAAAAGAAGAAAAAAGGCTCAAAGAAAAATACTCCTTGTCACCCAACACACTATTGCAATTAGATTATCAAATAGAAGCAAATAATTATGCAAGAGAAAAGATTATTGATTATATAAAAAATAATTGGGTGTATAATGAGCAAAAAGGTCTTGTTAATATAATTGCTCAAACTAGAATTGCTGCTTCATATGGTTTATTACAAATGCTTTATTCCACAGCAGTTTTAGATAATGATTATCCTGAAACACTAAGTGATATTCCAGAAATGCTAAATGATCACTTTATTGGACTAAACTACTGTGTTCGTAACTTAAAATTGTTGTTTTTTAGACATAATAAATTCTCTTTAGAGGAAACAAAATGTTGGGAGCCTAAACCAAAGTCAAAGTTTAAATTCGGGATTGGATATGAAAGTGCATTAATGGGCATGTTTTACCAATGGAAGCTGGCAAGAAAGATAAAGGACAGCCAATTTATCAAAAAGAAGTAATTAATAATTCTAAGTTATTTTTACCTAGGAGATAAAATGATTAAATCATATTTATTAATCTTTATAGTAATAATTCTTTCGATAAATAGTTTTTCACAAACTGTATCAAATTTGGAAGATAAAACAACCATAAAAAATCAACTTCAAATTAAATTTGGTAATGATTATAAAATAACTGACTTTATAAATATGTCAGAAGTTGAAAATAATATTAGTGAACATAAACTTAGATTTATCAGTAATCCAAGGGATCTATTGAGTAACTGTATAATATTTACCGCTAAAGAAAAAATGGATTCTGCTAATAATATATTAGGGATATATAAAAACAATAATATAATTTGGTATTATGATAAAATACTTCCATCTAAAAATCGTAATGGGATAATATCTGCAACCTTCGATTTGACAAATAATGGGGAAGTTGAAATAATTACACTTTGGGAAATAATTGAACCTAGTTCTAAAAATTACAATTTGTGGATTCATTCTTGGGATGGTCAATTTGGGCAATGTATAATTGATACATCTTATAATGAAAGTGAAATTACAACAGATAAAAATGCACTATATGATATAGTAGATTTTGAAGGTGACAATATTTGGGAAATAGTTACAAATAGCGTCTACAATGAACATCTTCATACTACTGTTTATTCATATGATGGTATTTCATTTAAAGATGATCCATCGAAAAATGATATTTCGATTGAAAAATTCTTCCCAAGAAATAATTTTTCAGTTAAGATAAACTTAAAACTAACTTTTTTATCAGAAAACTTATTTACCTATAAATATAATATTACAAATGAAAATTCCAGTAAACAAATGATTAATGTTTTTGATTTATACACTAATCCTGATTCGATTATTACAATAAATAGTCCTTCAGGTTGGAATGGAGTTAAAATGGGTAAGGCCATTTCGTGGTCGGATTCACTTAATTTCATCCATCTTTCGACAAAAAATTTAATTGAACCTGGAAATAGTTGCAATGAATATTCTTTTGCAGCACTAGGAATTCCGTCTATTTCTAAATGTTATTTAAGAGGTTTAAATCATGAGACATATTTCGGAGATGATTTATATACAACAGTAGATGATTATGAAAATAATTCAATAGTGCTATTTACAGTTGGTTCTAATATCATAGATTCAACAATTACTATTATTGAATTTATTGATACAATAACTTCTTATACTGACAGTTCCTTTAAGTTTAACTGGATACAAAACGAACAAACCAGAGATAAATACAATTCTATATTAAATAATGCAAAAAATTATTTAGAAACTAATAATAACAGTTTAGCAAAAGCAGAGTTACAAAAAATATTAACAGAATCTGTTCTTGACAGTTCTACAGTATTAACAAGCGAAGCATTTGCATTACTTTATTATAATACAGAATATTTAATTGAACAAATAAAGGATGAAGCACCAGCCGGAATGCCGGTAAAACTAATAGACAGCCAAGGCCATTTGCTAAAAGGCGGTACTTTAGAACAGTATGATGGAAGCTGGCAAAACGTAATAAATAACGGCAACGGTACTTTTATTGTTAATACAGAACGTGCAGCAATAAGCCTAAAAATGAATTACCTTGGCGGTTGGCAGCAGTTAAACAATATTACAGTCGGGCAAGATACAGTTGTTTTCCAAACAGTTAACACAACAGTTCAGTTAAAAGACAGCCAAGGCAACAGATTGCCAAATGAAGGAATTGTTTCTTTCTACGCCGGTAAATGGCAAATTATAGATACAACCCAAAACGGAACTGCTTCCAAAAGAATACAGTTTTAGAGTTAAGTATCTTGGTGCTAACATTGACAAAAAACAGAATGTAGAAACTGAACCTTTAGTTAAATTCAATACGGTTAATACAACTATTCAACTAAATGACAGTCAAAACAACACATTACTAAATGAAGGAGTTGCTTCTTTTTACGCAGGTAGATGGCAAGGTATAGATATAACGCAAAGCGGAACCGATTCTATAGAACTGTTACCTAAAGAATACAGTTTTAGAATTGAGCACGAAAATATTCTTAACGATAAAAAACAAAATTTAAATGATGATACTGATGTTCAGTTTTCAACAATTCCGGTTACTGTTTCAGTTAAGGATAATAATGGTACTCCGATTGACAACGCCGAAGTAAGTTATTACTCAAAAAAATGGAATCTTGTTGGAGTTACAAACAATAATGGAGAGTTTATAATTGAACTGCTTCCAAAAAATATTTCATTCAGAATAAA
Source organism: Melioribacteraceae bacterium (assembly GCA_016342755.1). GTDB lineage: Bacteria > Bacteroidota > Ignavibacteria > Ignavibacteriales > Melioribacteraceae > JAEINS01. The sequence goes on from JAEINS010000016.1 coordinate 3,236, forward strand.
AGTTGGGATACAGAATTTTGATAAAAAACAAGATACTAGTGTTATTAACGTAGTTGAGATTATTGTTGAGTAATTTAAACCTCCGAGGTTTTAAAAACCTCGGAGGTTTCTGTATTATCGAAAAAACAGGAGAAAAAAAATGAGAAATACATATATACTGCTGATGATAATATTCTTATCATCACTAGCCTATTCCCAAACAATTTATGATGTTGAACCTGGTACGTCCGGGAATGAAATTTATCTTTCGCTAGAAAACATTTCAGAAGGTGATTTAAGTTCAAGCTTATTTGTTAAAGAAAAAAGTAATTCTGAGTTTATTGAGTTTACAAAAAACGAAGTTATTTTAGAAAACTTAAAAACAAGTGAAATTAAAGATGCATATTTCAAATTTGATATTAAAAGAGACGCACCGGTAAATGAACTTGACACACTTAAATTTTTGATTTCAAATAAAAACGGATATTCAATTAGCAAAGATATTATTGTAAAATATCTTCCGCCTTCAAATTTTGAACTTGAACAAAATTATCCAAATCCATTTAATCCAAGTACGAAAATAAGATTTCAATTGCCACAAAATGCAAAGGTCACTCTAAAAATCTATGATATTCTTGGTTCAGAAGTTACCACACTTATAAATCAAAATAAAACTGCCGGCTTTCATGAAGTAAATTGGCAAGCAATAAATTATTCTAGCGGAACTTATATTTATCAATTAATTGCTGAGATGGAAACTGGAGTTACTAAAATAGATAAGAAAAAAATGTTATTACTTAAATAATGGCGTATATGTATTGATGAAGGAAACACAAATCCCCGCAATTTTTACTTGCTCGCAATTTTGTTGGGTAGGAGATTGCGGGGATTTTTTTATTTCGTTATAATATTTATATTTCCCGACATTGTACTTATTTCGATTTTATTATTCGACTCACTTCCAATACTTCCAATTCCAATCATACTGCTACCAAGTTTTTTAATTTTCACCGGAATATCGGTTCTAATCTCCGAGTATTCAGCAGTAAGATCAACAGTTCCTTCATATCCTTCGGGCATTCTTATTTTAACTTCACCATATTCACTAATTATTTTAACATTATTAGGAACTTTATCAAGATCGAGTAAGGTTACATTACTTTTATTACTAATTTTTACATTATTAGCTGTAATTTTTTTGAAATCAATATTTGAGTATTGAGCTTCTATTTCTATATCTCCACGAATATTTTTTGCGTCAATAGAAGAGCTCTGGGTAATAATGGAAATATTTCCCCCGATATTATTAAGCCTAAAGTTTGAATAAGAATCATCCACGTTCAAATCCCCTTTTGCATCAGTAATATTAAGATTTCCGCTTTTTATTATAACATCCATTTTATCCGACGCGGTTCCGGTAATTTTACTTAAATCACACTCAGAATAAGGCGCGTCAATTTTAACACCGCCAACATTATTACAATAAATATTTCCGCTCCGCGTAACAATTGTGGTCATTCCGCCTATATTATTTATTTCCATATCGCTGTAAGGAGAATGAATATCCAAATCTTTTGTAACATCTTTTATTTTAATTGTACCGCTTCTAGAACCTATTTTGCATTCTCCATCAATATTGTTCACGTATAAGTCCGAATAATCAGCCTTAATATCCAGTTCACCGGCAAATTTATCTATTTTCAAAACTGAACTTCTGGTTTCTAAATTTAACTGCCCTTCTGAATTTTCTATCTGAATATCGCCATAATTATTATTAATCTCTTGAAGATTACCGCAATTTCTCAGTAAAATTTCATTCCCGTTGCCGGATAACTTAAACTCCTCTTCAAGATCAAATATTTTAAGTTCGCTATAACTAAAATCGGCAGTAAGTAAATTATGCTTTGGAACAAATATTTTACCCGTTACATTAATTGAAATATTATACACAAATTTTAATCGTAATAAATCCCAGAAACTCCAGCCGCCATTATGTTTTGGAGCTTCAAAATAAAGGTGTAAAATTGAATTAGTATTTTCTTCAACTATCTTAAAATTTTCAATAAATTCTTTCTCAAAATCCCCATCACTGCACGAAACCTCAACATTTAAGTTAAAACTAACAGACTGTTTATCCCACGCCTGAACTGTAACATCCATTCCGGGATAAGCTTTTAATACAATTTTCTGATCAGCGGAAACGTTAAAAGATTCATCTATTTTTTTAGATTTTTGCGCGGAAATTACTGAACAGACAAACAATAATATTATAAATACCTTAATTGAAGTTTTCATTTTTCACCTCTATTAGAATTAAATCTTCTATAGCTTTAAGTTTCATTTTATAAAGATTCATTAACCTTTGCTCTTTAACCGTAGAGCTGATTTGAATATTTTTTAAGTCGGATATTGCCAGATTTATTCCCTTAATTCTCTCAAAATTTTCCCCGAATTGTCCATCAACAACTACTTTGGGGTATTTCAAATTATCTTCGTCAATTATGCTGTTTTCCAGATTATTAATTACATCCGAATAAACTTTGTTTACCTTCAACAAATTTGGAGTTCTTTGGTAGATAGAATTTTCAATAGTTGTGTACAAACCAACTATCATAAAATAAACCACGACAGTAAATCCCATTCCAAAGACAAAACTTTTGAGATCGAGAAAAATCTTTTTTCTCTCTTTTTGCGGGAATGATTTTTTTACACCTTTCCAAATTCTATTTCGCTCAGAGTTTGTAATAAATTCATCTTCTGAATAAAACGATTTTTTATCTATCATTTAAATTGTCTCCGACTGTTTCAGCCATTTTTCCCTTAAATATTTTTTTGTCCTGCTTAAACTTGTTCTGCACGCAACAACACTTGTGTCCATCATTTCAGCAATTTCAGAATGAGAATAACCTTCAACTTCAAATAATATAAATATTGCTTTCTTTTCTTCAGTTAAACCGGAAAGAAGCCATTTCATATCATGCGTCCACTCAAAATTATCTTCAAACTCAACTTTGTGCAGTTTTTCCTGAGCATCAAGATCTTCAAAATTCCACTTATTATTTTTCTTTAAATCTGAACGCATTTCGTTTAAGCCAATTCTAAAAAGCCATGTTGAAAACTTAGATGTACCATGAAATCCGTTTATATACCTGAACGCTTTTATAAAAGTATTCTGAGTCCAATCCTCCGCTAAATCCCTGTCCTTTGCAAACTGCATTAGAAAACAGAAAAGATTATCCGCGTGAAAATCAAAAAGTTTGCGGCTGGCGTTCTGATCGCCGGATTTAATCTTAGCAATTATTTGAAGTTCTTCTTTTTTATTCATTCCAATTCAATTAACTGAATAACTAATACTTAGATATGAAAATATAGGTAAACGTTACAAGGAGTACATATTTTTTTGGCGGGATGGCAAAAAAAACCCTTCGTAATGAAGGGCTTAAACGGAGTATTTATTTTACTTTTACGTCGAGCTTTGTCGGTGTCATCTTATGATTTTCAATTCTTCCACTCGAATCATAAGTAGTAATTTCATTTTTACTTTCAAATTTATCTAAAGGTTTTTCGCCAGTCTTTAAACTTTCAATACTATCCTTAGAATCACTAAGCTTTTTCTTCTGGAGTTCAACCTGCGCATTTCTCTCCATCTGCGCGGCTTCCTGGGCAACTTTACGATCCTGGGAAGACGGCCGCTGCGGAGCTAATGCAGCCTGCTTAATCTGCCTGGCTTTTCTAATTGTAGCTTCCGGGTCATCTGGAACGGGCGAAACATCGATGGAAACATCTCCGCCAGAAGCGTACCTTTGTCCGTCAGGACCAATTGTGTACTCATAGTTTGGCGGTCCGCTCGATAATGAACCTGCTGTTCTCTTGTGAGCTTGCTCATGGATTTTTACTTCCCTGTCACGATCCTTAAGCCTCTTAACTTCTTCTTGCTCTTTTTTCTTTTCTTTAACTTCAGAATCAGGTGCTTTTTCAAATTCTAAATCAGGGTTTTTATTCTGTTTTTCTTCCACTTTAGAATTTTTATCGTTGGCTTTTTTTGCCTGAGCAGCACCGTTTAATCCAAGTTCTACATTTAAGTTAATGTAGTTATTCTGTAGAGAAACTCCTGTGGCTGACATAAAACAATCCTTTGTTTAATTAATGTCTACTTACTCAACTCCATCATCGGAAGAAAGATTAGAATCTTTAATAAGTTTTTTTAAACTTTTCTTTAAAGTTTAGGGAAATACACATTTGGTTCAATTTGGAGGGCATAAACCCAATTTCTTTAAGAAATTGGGTTTATAAACTTTATAACGCTAATTCATAAATTTTTCTGATATCTTCTTTTTCCAACTTTTTATAATTACCCATAGGAGCAGATAAAGCAGCATTTTCAGTCAATTTATCAAGATCTCCTTTTTTAACGCCAACTTCAGTTAATGAAATTGGTGCTCCAAGTAATTTATAATAATCTTGCAACATTTCAATCATTTTATCAGCTTTTTCTAAATCCGTTCCATCAGTAATTCCAAATATTTTCTCCGCAAATCTTACAAACTTTGAAGGATTAGCTCTTGAAACATATTTCATCCAGGCCGGGAAAATAATTGCCAGTCCGGCTCCGTGCGCAATATCAAAATAAGCACTTACAGAATGTTCCATCTGATGAGTTGCCCAATCGCCGCCGCTTTTTCCGGCACCAACAACTCCGTTTAACGCCATTGTTGCAGACCATGCAAGCTGTGCCCGTGATTCATAATTTTCCGGCTCATTTACACAAATTTCACCATGATTCATTGTAGTCCTAATGATGCCTTCAATCAACTCGTCCTGAATATCTGTACTTTTAGTACTATCAAAATACTGTTCAAACAAGTGTGAAAGTGTATCAACTGTTCCATTTACAGTTTACTCTTTTGGCAATGTAAACTGAATTTCCGGATCAATTACAGTAACTGTTGGATATGAACTGCTGCCAGCGGTAAACGCCCATTTTTTATATTCATCTTCTTTTGTTACAACAGCAAAAGCATTCATTTCTGAACCAGTAGCTGATAAAGTTAAGATTGTAAAAATTGGAAGTGACTTTGTTGCCGCGGCCTTTCCTTCAAAACAATCCCAGATATTTCCATCAAAATAAAATCCGGCAGCAATAACTTTTGCGCTATCAATCACACTTCCGCCGCCAACTGCCAAAATTCCGTCTACATTTTCTTTTTTACACAAATCAATGGCTTCGTTTACTTTTGCAAGAACCGGATTTGGTTTAACTCCGCCAAGTTCAACAAATTCAATTCCATTTTCTTTAAGCGATGCAACCGTTTTATCATATACTCCATTTTTGAAAATAGATGATTTTCCATAAAGTAATAAAACTTTTTTAACGGCATTTTCTTCTATTTCTTTTCCAATTTGTCCAATGGTTTCTTTTCCAAATAATACTTTGGTCGGGTTATAAAAGGCAAAGTTATTCATATCTATTTCCTTAAAATTATGATTTTTTGTTTTCCTGATTGTTTTTTTCTATTACAGCAATTTGATTATTTAAACCAAGCTTACCATAAATAACAGATTTTGCTGAATTAAATTCAGTAAAATATTCTTTTTCTAAAGGTTTGGTCGGCGGAAATTTCTGGGTAAGATAATTTACAAGCTGTCCATTTTTCCAGAATCTGAAATCTAAATGCGGTCCGGTTGAAAGACCTGAGCTTCCAACATATCCAATTATCTGACCCTGTCTGACTTTAGTTCCGGTTTTTATTCCCTTTCCATATCTTGATAAATGCAAATATGCACTCTGATAAGTACCATTATGACGGATCTTTACTAGTCTGCCAGCCTGACCTTTATACTTAGCTTCCGCAATTACACCGTCGCCAACAGCTCTAACCGGTGTTCCGCTTGGCGCGGCAAAATCAATTCCTAAATGAGGTCTTCTTGTTTTTAAAATTGGATGCAGACGACTGTAAGAAAATCTGGAACTAATTCTTGAAAATTTTAGCGGGGTTTTAAGAAACTCTTTCCGCAGACTATTTCCTTCTTCATCAAAATATGTAAATCCATTTCCGTCATCAAAACCATACGCAAAATAATCATTTTTGAAATGAGTAAATTTTGCGCCAAGTATTTTTCCAATACCAACAAAAACATCATCAATGTATTTTTCTTCATAAACAGCAGTAAAAGAATCACCTTTCTGAATTCTAAAAAAATCGATCTGCCATGCGTAAACTTCAGATAAGGAACCTGCTAAAACCGGAGTAACATTTTGTTCGCTTAAAGTCTGGTAGAGTGAATAATCAATTATCCCGGAAACAGTTTTCTCTCTTATTACAACTTCTTTCTCTCCATTTTTAACCGTTATTGAATCAGCAATATTTAGAATAACATATTCAACCGGATTCTGCTGATAAACAAAATACTTAACATGTTCTACGGAATCCGTTTCGGAATAAATTGTATATTTTTTTCCGGGCCGGATTTTTCTAACATCAAATGAATCTTTAATTTCGCCTGCAATTTCATGTATTCTTCTGTACGAAACATTATGGGCATTTAGAATATCAGAAATAGTTTCGTTTTTTTGTACTTCAGATTTAAACTCATTTAAGCTGTCAGCATCTTCAATTCCGAATTCGTTTTTTTCAACAACTAAAGTATCGGCATTAAGCGCTTCAGTTTCCGGATCTTTTTCATTAACTGTACAGCTACAAATAAAAACGGATACTGCTAAAAAGAAAATAGAGTATAATTTTTTCAAGGTCATTTTATATATAATTTATTTTAGTAAGTTTTCTATTATATCAACACTGGAAATGCCTTCAGCTTCGGCAGAAAAACTAGGAATTATTCTGTGGCGAAGTACAGGAATTGCTGAAATTTTAATATCATCAATATTAGGAGTAAATCTGCCTTCCATCACAGATCTGGCTTTAGCGGCAAGAACAAGATATTGCGAAGCTCTTGGACCTGCGCCCCAGCTTACCCATTCTTTTACATATTTATCTTCTGTAGTTTTAGGTCTGCTTGCGGTTACAAGTTTTATAGCAAATTTAATTACATTATCCGCAATTGGAACTCTTCTAACTAAATTTTGAAATTCTATTATTTTTTTATTGGAAATAACTTTTTTTAGATCGGCTTTGTAATTGCTTGTAGTTGATTTTATAATTTCCACTTCTTCGGCAAAAGAAGGATAATCGAGCCACAAATTGAACATAAATCTATCTAACTGCGCTTCCGGTAATGGATAAGTACCTTCCTGCTCAATTGGATTTTGAGTTGCCAGAACAAAAAATGGTTCATCTAGTTTATAAGTTGTTCCGGCAGCGGTAACTTTATGTTCCTGCATTGCTTCTAAAAGAGCAGCCTGGGTTTTTGGCGGTGTTCTGTTTATTTCATCGGCTAAAACAATATTTGCAAAAACAGGACCTTTTATAAACTTGAACTTTCTTTCTTTTGAATTAATATCTTCTTCAATAATCTCAGTTCCGGTAATATCACTCGGCATTAAATCGGGAGTAAACTGTATTCTGTTAAAACTGAGATCGAGTACTTCTGAAACTGTTTTGATCAATAACGTTTTTGCCAGACCGGGAACACCAACCAGCAGACAATGTCCGTTTGAAAACAAACTTATAAGTAATTCATTTATAATCTGATCCTGGCCAATTATAACTTTGCCAATCTCATTTTTAATTTTTTCTACAGTATTTTTTAATTGAAGAACTAATTCTTCATCATTAATAGTTGAATTTTTATCTGACAAAATTGACCTATAACCTTGTTTCCCAAAAAACAGTTTCTTTTAGTTCTTTAATCATTTTTTCATATTGTTTTTGCTGTTTATTATATTCAGCTAATTTTTTCAACTCTTCAAAATCATTTTCAAGATTAGCTCTGTGCGGCAAATTATGTTCAATCAATTTAACAATATGGTAGCCGTAGGTATCTCTATTCATCTGAATTCTTTTTGGATAACTGATTTCATTTTTCTCCATTTTCCTAACAGTTTCAAGAACAGATTTTTCCATCTGGCCAACTTCTAAAATTCCCAGATCTCCGCCAAACTTTGAAGTTTCTTTATCATCACTAAATTTTTCTGCCATATCATTAAACGATTTATTAAATCTGACAATACTGTCTCTAACCTCAGTTAAAAATTCAATTGCTTTAAGATCGGCATTATCATCAGGTTTTATTTTTAACAAAATGTGTCTTGTATGAATTGATTCACCTTTTTTCTCTAAAAGCTCAATTATATGAAATCCTACCGGTGATTCAATAACTTCACTAAGTTCACCAGGATTTAACTGAAATGCCGCTGCTTCAAATTCCGGGAAGAAAACTCCTCTTTTAACTGAACCTAAATCACCACCCATTTTTGCACTTCCCGGATCCTCGGATAATTCTGTGGCTAATGTGGCAAAATCGCCGCCGTTTTTAATACTGTCTAATAATTCCTGAGCCTGCAGTTTTATTTTTTGTTTTAAGCCTTCACTTGCTTTGGGATTTTTGAATATATGTGAAAGTTTGAATTTCTCAGGTATAAGTCCTAAAGAATCTTTATAAGTAAAATAAAACTCTTCAACTTCTCTTCTTGTTACGTTTACCTGACTAAAATTTTTCTGCTTAATCTGCTGAACCATAATATTCTTGCGCATATCCTCACGAAGTTCCCGCCTAATCTTCTCTATACTCATTCCGTAAGCTTCTTCAACTTTTTCTCTGGAACCATACTGGTTTATAAAATAGTTTAGCTGACTATCTAACTGCATATCAACTTCATCATCCTTAACAACAATAGAATCAAGTTCAGCTTTAACATATAAAAGCTTTTCTTCAATCATTGTATTAAGAAGCTGCTCACGAATTTTTGGATCATTTGGGTTTACATTTCTCTGAATCGCAAAATAATTAGCCTGCATATCCAGTTCAGATTTAAGAATAATTTCATCACCAACTTTAGCAACAATTTTGTCTAAAACATCCTGTGCATTTATTGTCAGTAGAGATAACAAAAGAAAAATCACAACTTTCTTCATTTAATAACCTTATTTACTTGTTTATTTTTACGTTATACTTCGAATAAAGACTTTCAATCAGTTCTTTATAAAGCAGCTTACGTTTATTTACTTTTAATCTTTTTTCTACAACTTCTTTCACATACTCAAATTCGGGAATATCTCCCTCATTTAATTTTTGAACAAGTTCAACAATAACAAACCGGTTTGGTTCCGAATTAAGTACTATACTTAATTCATGTTCATTTAAATTCTTAATAACTCTTAAAATACCCGGGTTGCTAATTTCAAATGGATAGAATAGTTTTTCTTCATTGATAGAAATTATATCAGAAGTATCTTCAATTTGTTGTATAACTGTTGTCCAATTATTTCTTAAAACATTTTTTCTAAAATTTACCGCTTTATCAAACTTACTGAAATATGCGTCTCTAATTATAAAAGCATCCTCATTAAGTCTGTATTCCGCTTTATGCTCTTTATAATGCTGTTTAAGTTCCCAGTCAGTTACTTCAATTATATTTGAAGAATAATAATTCTGAAGAACCAAAGCTCCGGCTAAATCTTTTTTTGTATCCTCAAACAGTTTCTTAAATTTGGCACTATAAATTATACTATCGTCAACAGCTTTTTGAAAAAGAATTTCTCTTTCAATCCACTTCTGAATATATTCATTTTTAAAGCTTTCATCTACAAAATTAGAACTAAGAATCTCCCTCAGTTTTTCAACTGATAAAATTTCGTTCTTAACTTTGGCTGCACCGGGGAAACTCTCCTTTTTAGATTCACAGCTGCTTAAACTTAAAGCAGCCGTAACAATTAAAAGATTAATTAGAACCGGACATATATGCTTTTGTAAGTTCATCTTTATAAAGTACCGGAGCGTAAACACTTTCCAATTTATTTATATATTGTTTTTCTAATCTGTCACTTTCTATTTCCTGATATGAACTGGAAATTTCCGCGTATGCTTCTTCAAATGTTTTTACTCTTGCCGCATCTTTTTTATTAATTTTAAGAATAATCCACTCGTCATCCGCAATCTGAATTGGTTCGGAAAGATCACCTTCATTCAATTTAAAAGCCATTTTCGAAACTTCATTTAAATCAGCGTTAACCAATTCAAAATGACCTTCATTTTTCTGGGCACCTTTTCTTTTTGTTGAAGCAGCGGCTATTACATTTATTGCGGCACCTTCATTCTTAATTTTATTATATATTTCTTTCGCTTTTACTTCTGTATCAACCATTACTTCATGATAATCAACTCTGTCTTCCCATCTGTAATTATCTTTTGTCAATTTATAATACTCTTTCAGTTTTAAAGTATCAATTGCAATTCTATTCCATATTTCTTCTTCCTGAAGCTTAAATATATAAATACCGTTTTTGTATTCATCCATTAAAGCGGCAAAGTCGCTGTCAGTTTTTTCAAGAATCATTGCTTTGGCTGATAAAATCTGATCTGAAGAAACTTGCTTAATTAAATTTTCAATATTTTCTTTATTAACAAGTTTTTGAACTGAACTTTTATTAACGGCAGGATTATTAAATAAACTATCGGCAGTATATACTTTTCCGGCTATTGAATAAAGAACTGTATCTTTAACTCCTGACTTTTCATTATCTTCATTATAAGCACCAAAAGTTACAGAATCTAATTTAGAAGATACAAACTCAATACCGCTATTATTCAGCTTAAAATTAACATCCGATTTCAAACTCTCTATAAATTTATCTAAATCATATTGGTAACGAACTTTCTCATACATTTTTGATAATTTTTGGCGTTCTTCATTAAAGCTTTTTTGTGATTCAATTTTATTTACTTTAATTACATGATATCCAAATTTTGTACGTACTATATCAGAAATCTCACCTTCATTCAATTTAAAAGCCGCTTCATCAAATGGTTTAACCATCATTCTTCTTTCAAAAGCACCTAGTTCCCCGCCATTTTTACCGCTGCCCGGATCATCCGAATATTCTTTTGCAACTTCACCAAAATCAGTTCCGGCTTTAATCTTTGCTAAAGCTTCATACATTTTTGCCAATGCAGAAGAATCAGTTTTTTCAATTGGGAAATCGCTTTTTATTAAAATATGCTGAGCGCTAATTTTTTCTTTTCGCGGAATAATTTCACTTGCTTTTAGTAAATGAAATCCAAATCTGGATGGAACAGGTTCTTTGTAAACTTCATCAGCTTTTAAAGAAAAGATCGCATCTTCTAATTCAGGAAATATAACTCCGCCGGTAATATAATAAACGTCACCGCCAAAGTTTTTAGAGCTGTTATCTTCGCTATATTTTTTACATGCTTCGTTCCAGTCTTCACCGGCTAAAATTTTATTAAGATATTCCTTAGCTTTTTCTTTAGCCTGTTCTTTTGAAATTGTATCCTGCCTAATTAAAATATGAGCCACTCTTACTTCATTTTTACGTTTTTCATAAATTTCTTTTAAGCCTGGTTCAATAACTTTTTTCTCTTTAATATAAGATGAACCAATTCTATTTTTATAATCTAAAAATTCACTCTGAAGATCTTCTTCCTTATCAAAACCTCTTACAGAAGCATCTCTTAGTTTCATTTTAAACTTTGTATATAGATCTAAAAATTTTTCTAAATTCTGCACAGAATCTTTTTTTGCATTTTCAATACCGCCAACATTCTGAGCATACGCTTTTTCAAATTCATCCATAGTAATTTTATAATCGCCATATTCGGCAACAACAATTTTTGAATGTTCCGGTGTACACGATGCTAATAATGCAATTAGACCAATCAACAAAAATGAGACAAAACTTAACCTCATAAAAAATACCTCCAATATCATTTTAAATTAAACTTTTAATATTACCCATTGAATTTTTGAAAATCAACAATGCTAATTTTCTAACTACGTTTTATTTGTGAAAATGAATTTCGTTCCCAAAAAACTCCGTTTGAATATCCTTGAATTAAAATATCGTCTTCTGCAAGTTCTAATCTTTTTTCTGCTAAACAGGCAAAAGTTTCGTCCAGTTCAATTCCCACATAATTTCTTCTTAATTTTTTTGCTGTAACCGATGTTGTTCCCGATCCCAAAAACGGATCAAAAATAACATCTCCTTTATTGGAACTTGCTATTATAATTTTGGCTAATAACTTCTCAGGTTTCTGAGTAGGGTGCTCGGTATTTTCGGGCATGGACCAGAACGGAATAGAAATGTCCGTCCAAATATTTGAAGGATGTGTAAGTCTAAAACTGCCATTATCACTTTCTTTCCAGTCCTTAGGGTCACCATTGTCGTTTCTATACGGAGCCATTACTTTTCTTTTAAGTTTAACATCATCAACGTTAAAAACATATCTGTCAGAAACAGTTGCAAACCAAATATCTTCTGAGTTGTTTTTCCAATTTGTTTTTGCGCCTCTTCCCTTTTCTCTTTCAAATGTTATTCTATTTCTAATCTTAAAATATTTTTCAAGAATTAAATGAATTGAAGTAGAAGAACGCCAATCGCCACAGAAATATATTGATGCCGTAGGTTTTAGAATACGAACAAACTTTGATATATATGAATCGATCCATTCGGAATAACCTTCAATACTCATCTCTTTAAATTTATTTGAATTAAAAGATTTATACATATTGTAAGGAGGATCGAGAAAAAGTATATCAACAAATTTATCGGGAAGAAAATCTATTACTTCAAAAAGATCCTGATTAATGGTTTTATTTTTAATCTCCCGGTAACTAACCTTTTCTGAAATTGAGATTAATTTTTGCGAATAAATTTCTCTCTCATTTTCAGATAAATTTATTGTTCTATTTTGAGGTGCTTTTGTTTTTATCATATTTATCAAAATAAAGGCGACTTACTAAAGCCGCCATAAATTACAATTTATCTAACTTCTGTTCCATTTTTAATTGATTTATCAACTTCTACAACACTTAATCCGTTTTCACCTTCAACAGCTAAAATCATTCCCTGAGATTCATTTCCCATAAGTTTAGCCGGTTTAAGGTTTGCAACCATCACTACTTTTTTGCCTATTAAATCTTCCGGTTTATAAGCTTCTGCAATACCAGCAATAACTTGTCTGGTTTCACCTTTTATTTTTACCTGTAACTTTAATAATTTTTTACTCTTTTTAATTTTTTCTGCTTCAAGAACTTCAGCAACTCTTAGTTTAATTTTAACAAAATCATCAAATTCTATCTGCTTAAAGTCCTCCGCATCTTCAACTACTACACCGTCAACAACACCAAGCTTATTAATCTGGGCATCAATAGCTTCATCTTCAATTTTAGTAAAAAGAATTTCCGATGTATTTAACTGAGTTCCGACTTTAAGATTTGCATTGCCGCAATCATTCCATTTAACCGGTCTGGCAGCTAACATGTTAAATATTTTTGTTGAAGATTCTGGAATTACCGGACTCATTATTTCAGCTAAAGTATAAATAGTCTGAAGACAAATATTTATTGTAGTTGCGGTTCTCAATTTATCCTGCTTTATACTTACCCATGGTTCTGAATCATTAAAATATTTATTTCCGGCGCGGGCAAGATTCATCATCTCTAAAACAGCATCTTTAATTTTATATTTTTCAATCAGCTCACCAATCTTCTTTGGCTGACTTTCAATATAGCTTAGCATATCTTTATCAATATCAAGAAGTTCGCCAGTTTCAGGCACTTTACTTTCAAAATGTTTATTAGCAAAAATAAAAGTTCTATTCACAAAGTTGCCAAGAATATCAGCCAGCTCATTATTATTTCTGCCCTGAAATTCTTTCCAGTAAAAATCTGTATCCTTCGATTCAGGCAGGTTTGCCGCTAAAGTATATCTTAACGGATCAGCAGGAAATTGGTTAAGAAAATCAATTGCATCAATTCCCCAGCCTCTGGATTTTGAAAACTTCTTTCCTTCAAAATTTAGGAATTCATTAGCAGGCACATTTTCAGGATATAAGTATTGATCATCCGGATTTGCATCATTCCATGCCATTAAAATAGCCGGGAAAATTATTGTATGGAAGACAACATTATCCTTTCCAATAAACGCGATGTATCTTGTATCTTTATCTTTCCAATATTTTTTCCATAAATCAGGTTCGCCGCGTTTCTCCGAAAGCTCTTTTGTAGCTGAGATATAACCAAGTACAGCTTCAAACCATACATATAATACTTTATCATCAATCCCGTCAAGCGGAACTTTTACACCCCAGTCTAAATCGCGTGTAATTGCACGATCTTTTAAACCATCGTGAAACCAGCCTTTGCAGTATTGAAGTACATTATCTTTCCACCCAATTTTCGAATTCATTTCATCAATGTATTTCTTTAACCGTTCTTCATACTTTCCTAATGGGAAATACCAATGCGAAGTTTCTCTAAGCTCAGGTGTAGAACCGCTTATTTTACTAACCGGATTTACTAATTCTGAAGGGTCATATAGCGAACCGCATTTTTCACATTCGTCGCTTCTTGCTTCTTCATATCCGCATTTTGGACAGGTTCCTTCAACGTATCTATCGGGCAAAAACCTCATAGATTTTTCATCATAAAACTGATGTGATTTTTTAACATTGAACAAACCGGCATCATAAAAGCATTTAAAAAATTCTTTAGCATTTTTATGATGTGTAGGAATACTAGTTCTGGAATAAATATCGAAACTCATTCCAAATTTTGTGAATGCGTCTTTATTTATATTATGAAATCTATCAATTACTTCCTGTGGAGTTATACCTTCATTATCTGCTGTAATAGTAATAGGAACTCCGTGTTCATCGGAACCGCAAACGTAAATTATATCAGTTCCCTTTAACCTTTGGTATCTAACAAATATATCTGCCGGTAAATATGCTCCGCTTAAATGTCCAAGATGAATTGGTCCGTTAGCATAAGGCAATGCACTTGTTACTAATATTTTTTCTTCAGCCAAAATTACACTCGAAATTCATTTTAAATTAAAGGGTAAATATAAGAAAAATAAGTTTTGTTTGTTGGGTATAAAGGAAAGATTTTGGAAGGAATTAGAAACCTCCAGAGTATTAAAACCCCGGAGGTTTCTAAAGAACTAATAAATATCTATAAATCCAGACTTACTTCAAATTCACCTTCTAAAGTAACTTCTTCTATTGATAAATTAAGATTGGATGAAGAAGACATACTAATAAGAGAATAAAGTTTATTTTTATCTCTAATTAATTTAGTAGCCATTTCGTCGTATAATACCTGATCAAAATAATTTAAAGTACTTTTTGAGAAGTTATAAGTCTCTCCGGCAGCAATAACGTGACCAGCAATTTTAAAACTATTTAATCCCGCTGTAGTTTCACTTAAATAAGAAGTAGCAAGATATAAGCTTATTGTAGCATCACCTGTACCGTTATTAGTTATACTTCCGCCAATATCTGTAACCAGAATCTTTTCTAGATTATACTTTTCATCAGATATATCTAGTTCACCGGTAATATTTTTTACCGCTGGTAAAATAAATCTTAAATAGTTGAACTTTAGATTAAGATTCGGATCACCTGTAGCTTCTATAGTTAGCTTATAAGTTTGTCCCGGATGTGATGAGAAAAATCCGAACAATGCAGTAGTATTTATAGCTAATGAAGAAACAGTTGCACCATCAGCAATAGTCTGATCTAAAATTAAAGTAGCGCCTGCACCAGATGTTGTAGAGATTGTAAATGTCATGTTTGCAATGTTGCCAGAATTATTAACTACATTTGCACCAAATCCGGCTAATGTTGCCGCAGCTTCCGCAATTGTTCCTAAATTAAGTTCAATATTTTGTGTTTCAGCCATTATGTTATTTCCTGAACCCACAACTTTTCCTAATACTGAACCGGAACCTGAACCTAAAGTGAAATCACTTAATAATTCTATTACTTCTGTTGATGCTGTTAAACTTGGCTGCGAATTTATTATAGGTTCACTAATCTCAGCATCTAAAACTACTAAAATATCATCGGCCGGGTTAGTAACATCACAACCGGTAATAAACAACGATAATGCAATTATAGCGAACATTAAGTTTTTCAAAATTGTATTCTTTTTCATATTTATATTCTCCAAATATTTTAATTAAAATTGATAACTTAAACCAAATGTAAGAACCGGATACCATTTAATATCCTGAATGGCATCTTCCATAACCTTAGCGTTATCATGTACATTTGGATCCGTGGTAGGGTAGATCATTGAATTTTTATCAGCTTTCAAAATAACATCAGGCGAACCCTGATATATTACACCTAAATCAAAAAAGAATCCAAGTTTTTTATCACTTGCAACTGGATTTCCATATCCAATACCTATATAAGGACTTACAGCACTCGAAGGCTCAATCGTCAATTCAAGTTTACCAATTTGTTCAGGTGTATATACAGTTCTCTCACTAAGAACTACATTATCAGCAATCATTCCGGTTCCGGTAACATCATTTGTATTAATCAAAAGTCCGGCACTTAATCTAAACCAATTCTCAAATGGCATATAATCAACTAAAGCGGCAATTGAAAAAAAGTTTAAATCAGCTTCATAGTTTAAAGCATACTCTCCCTCTCCCGGATCAGTTTCGCCATCGTGAGTATAACCTAAAAAGTTTATTCCTCCTCTAACGTTAAACTGAGAATTAAGACTTCTAACAACACCTATTTCGGCACCAAGTGTACCAATTCTAAAAGTTACCGCGGTTCCACTCTGCGAAAAATTCTCAACTGGCAGAAAAAGCATTATAAATAATGCCGGTAATAAAAAGTATAGGGGTTTTTTCATGTTTCCCTCTTTCATTTAATTATTATAAAAAACTATTTAATTTATTTATGTCAAAAAGTCTGATGATTTTTAATGTAGCTAATATAAATTATTAAAACTATGAAAAAAATTATATTCTGATTTGTACTTGTTTCAGAAAACAAAACTTTAATTCTTTACTAATTAAGCACCAGTTTAACTACTCTTTATCTTCTTCTTCATTAATTTCAATATTGTTTTCTTTAGCAGCTTCCGGAGTAATTTCTCTGTAAACGGGTTCACTATAGTTAACATTTACAACAAGACAGCCGGCTAAAATATCGTGAAGTGCCTGTTTTTTTTCTGTAAAAGCGGCTATTATATACCCAATATTAAGAATTAAACCTGATAAAATTTTCCCGAAATATCTTCCGCTCGCCTTGCCAAATCCAATTCTGGCTCCGCTCATATCAGTTACTTTAATACCGACAGCCATTTTTCCTAATGTTGCCTGTTTTGAAGATGATTCCATTAATGCATAATATAACCATTGAATAAAGAAAACAATAATAAGAGTAATTATTCCAAACATAATTATCATTATTATTGAAGCCGCCGAAACATCATCCTGAACTAAAACACTATTTGATGTAAACTTTGTAAATGATCTGTCAAATTCGTCGAAGTTAGTCATTCCCAGCAGGCTAACACCAAAGATCATCCACAATGGGATGAATATAACCGTATGAATTGCACCTAAGACAATTTTATCAATAATTAAGGCTAAAAATCTTTTCCAGAAACCGGCATATTTTTTTGTGTATTCCATCTGATACTCCATTATATTTTCATCACATGAATTTACAAATATAAAATATTCTAACTAAAAAATAATAGATTTAAAATTTTCTGCAGTATGAACTTTTACACCTTTAAACCTGTCAAGTAGATTTCCACCCAGCCAGTTTACAGATTCATCATCTCCGTGAAATAAAATTATTCTTCCCGGCTTAAGTTTTTCCGCAATATCTAAAAGTTCCTCTCGGTGGGAATGTGCTGTAAATCTGAAGTTTTCAATCTCGCATTTAATGTTAAAAACTTCATCATCGTTTCCTAAAGTTAAATCATCACCCTTTTTACTCTTGCTTATTTTATAGCCCGGAGTATCAGGATCCATATAACCAACGGTAAAAATGGCAAAATCTTTTTGTCTAAACCAATATTTTGCCAGAACAAATGAAGCAGTTTTTTTAAGAATCATACCGCTGGAAGCAAAAACTATACTGGGTTTTCTCCTAAACAGATCAAAACTAGAGACCTCATAAAGTTTTTCTCTGGGAATTTCTGTAATCTTAAAATTTGGATCAATCATATTTACAAGATATCTGTTGCTGTCATACAGTCTCGAAATTTTCTCACCCAATCCGCCAGTATATATGGGTACTTCTGTTAGTTTACCGCTTTTCATTTTATCGTGAACCAGCTTCAATAACTCCTGAGTTTTACCTAATGAAAAAACCGGGATTAATATTGATCCTCCTTTTCCAATAACTTCATTCGCCTTATCAGTAAACCTTTTTTCTCTCTCTTCCCTTGTACCAATTTCTTTTGTATCGGTAGAACCATAAGTTGATTCTAATAATAATACATCTACCGGTTTTTCGGGAAGTTTGGCGCCGGATAATAAATACTGGCTATTTAACTTTGTATCGCCGCTGTAATATATTTTTTTATTTTGATATTCTATTAAAATTCCGGCTGATCCTAAAATATGTCCGGCATCAAAAAACTCAACGGTTATCGATTTATTATTTTGAAGAGTTGTAAGTTCAAACGGCTCATTATATTTACTTTCATTTACAGACCGCATTAATAAATCAATTTCATCATGAGTATAATGCTGCACCAAATCTGTTTCTTCAATTTCCTCTTTCAAAATAGCAACGGTTGAATGAAGAGTTAAAGAAGAAATTTCCCTTGTTTGTGGTGTCATGTAAATTTTTAAATACGGAAATTTATTTATTAAATATGGAAGTGATCCAATATGATCCTGATGCGCATGCGATATAAAAACATAATCAATAGGTTTGTCTTCTAATTTAGAAAAATCGGGTAAGGATTCTGAGCCAACTTTTCTGGGATGAACTCCGCTATCTAAAATAACTCCTATTCCATCTATGTTTAGATAGAAACAATTTATTCCTGAATCGTTTGCACCGGCAAGCGGTAAAAATTGGATCATCTTAACCTAACTCTGAATATATGGTTCAGCATTGTCTTTTTCATTGCTCTCTTTTCTTTCCCTATATAACTGACCAATTTCTGCTCCTAAAACAAAAAGAACTGACGAATAAAATATCCAGAAAGCAACAACAACCATTAATAAAAAGGCTCCGTATATTTTGTTGAGAATCAAGAAATTTGCAACGTAATAGCCAAAAACACTTCTGGCAATTTCCCACAACAGTGTAGCCCAAAAAGCGGCAACTAACGGAATCTTCTTGCCTAATTTTTCATAGGGTATTAAATAATAAAAAAGCGCGAACAATGAAAAAATTATAAGTACGGAAGTTATTGAAAATATTGAATCCTGAAATCCGCTAATTTGAAAAATTTGCAGAATTTCTATTTTATCCGCAAAGTCTATTAATATATTTATTGTCGGTAAAATGAATGTTGAAAGGAGAATAAAGAATATTAGCAGCAGTACCATTCCAAAATCTCTTAACATGGCTATAAAAAAATGTTTCTGATTTGGAACTCCAAAAATATTATTCAGAACACTGCGCATACTGCTAAACAACCAGCTAGAAGTAAAAAGTAATCCTAATCCGCCTAAATAACCGGCAAGTGTTTTGTATTCAATAAATCCCGGAAGCCTTTGCAGAATAACTTGTTTTGTATAATCCGCATATTCAGGATAAGGAATAATTGTATCGGTTAATCTATAAAGCTGCTGTTCAATATTCTCAAATGAGATTACATTGCCAAGCACCGAAAAAATTATAAGTATTAATGGAATAATACTTACAAGCAGCGAATATGCAATTCCGGCACCAGCCAGGAAAAGATGATTTTCATCCATACGGTGATAAACGCCAACAACATAATGAGAGAAAAATTCTCTTATTTTTTTCAGATTGGTTTTGCCAAAAATATTGTTCAGATAATTTATAATTTTATTTTTACTCATGAATACGCTTGTTAAATACAAATTTTTAATAAAAAGAAATATAGCACTTTTTAATAAGTTATAATAGCACCATACGTTTTAACAAAGCTCCTCTAACTTTTGGAGATTATTAAATTCACCTAAGGCAATCAGTTTATCTCCTTTTTCAATTATGTAGGATGATTTTGGATTATAGGTGTAATCCCTATTTTTACCCGATACGGCGATTATCATGATATTTAATTCTTTTCTGATTGGAGCTGTAGCCAGGGTCTGCCCAATTAAACTGGATTTTTCCGTAACATTAAGTTCTTCAATTTTTATATCAATACCTCTTTTACGGACAATTACATCTATAAAATCACTAACTCCGGGACGTAATAATAATTGGATCATTCTGTTTCCGCCTAACTCATACGGCTTTACAACCCTATCAGCACCGGCCTTTTTTAACTTTGATTCAGTTTTTTCATCAATGGCTCGCGCAACAACAAGAATTTTCTTACTAAGTTCCTTTGCTGATAATGTTATAAAAACATTTTCAGCATCTGTTGAAACAACTGCCACTAAACCTTTTGCCTTAGTTATTCCAGCTTCGTACAAAACTTCATCGCTTGACGCATCCCCAATTATAAAGGTATAATCTAATTGTTCAAGCTGTTCGGAAAGTGCTGTGTCATTTTCAATAATTACAAATGGTTCTTTCCAATACTTTAATCCTTCACAAATATATTGTCCCATTCGTCCATACCCGCAAATGATATAGTGATTTGTAAGTTCCTCAATTTTCCTCTTCATTCTTCTTCTCCTTAACATTTGCGTTTCCAAAAGGAATTGTACCGCCCGCCCGCCAGTATAAGCGATAGTTGTAACTCCGCTAATAATCAGTAGAATAGACAGTGTCTTTCCGCCCATCGACATATCGTGTACTTCTCTATAGCCGGTTGTGGAAATAGTAATAACAGTCATATATAACGAATCAAAAAAGTCCCACCCTTCTATAAGCATGTACCCAATTGTTCCGGCAAGAATTACAGCAGGAATTAACACAATTCCTAATATTAATTTTCTCTCAGCTTTTCTAATCATTATTACCAATTAAATTAAACCATTACCCGAAACTATTTCATTTATAATGAACCTACAAGAAAAAAAATTAAACGGCTTATTAGAATTGATTAAACAACATCGGTTTTTCCTTTATTCACCGATAAAACCAGAGTACTTACCGATTTTTATTTTCATGTAATATAAATAGAATATAAATTGCGCCCAGTTATTAAAATAGTATGGAGCAACAATGTCAGATAAATATGTTTCAAAAGGAAGAATAATTTTTGGTCTCGGGCTTATTCTAATTGGAATATTGTTTCTTTTAGATAATTGGGATATTATGTATTTCAATTTGCCTTTTGCATTATTCCAGTGGGAAACTTTTTTCATAATACTGGGATTATCAATTGTTCTGCTTACAAACAATAAACCAGTGGGTATAGTATTTCTTTTATTAGGTATCTTTGGTTTATTCCCAAAATTCTGGCCGCTTATCTTAGTTGTATTAGGTATTTACTTAATATTAAATAAAAACCGAAGTCTGAAATACGATATTTTAAACAGAAGCATAGAAGACATCGGCGATAAAGCTGATCAGATAAATGATATCTCAATTTTTGGCGGCGGAAACAAAATGATTTCAAAAAGTAATTTTCGCGGCGGTAAAGTAACGGCTATTTTTGGCGGATCAGAAATTGATTTAACAAACTGCAAACTTGCCAAAGGAAATCAGATTATTGATATAGTTCTTGTTTTTGGCGGTACTTCATTTTTTGTTCCCAAAGACTGGAATGTTATAATAGATATAATACCATTATTTGGCGGATTTTCCGATTCGCGCCGTAAAAATCCCGTTCTAGCTATTGATGAAGAAAAAACTCTTATAATAAGGGGTGTAACAATGTTTGGCGGCGGCGAAGTTAAATCATATTAATTAGGAGAATTTAAAATGACAAAATATAAATCAAATTCAAGACAATGGCTTGGTATAGTTTTAATTATACTTGGAGCTTTTCTTATACTGGATAATTTTTATTATTTCTATCTGACTGATCTAATTTTTTCGTGGCAAATGATTTTTATAGCTGTAGGAACATTTATCCTAATCAATAAAAAGCATGATTATTTTGGACTAATATTAATTGGTATTGGCGGAATATCGATAGCATCGGAATATTTTAATTTTTCTGCTAGAGAAGTATTCTCCGATTTTTGGCCTATACTTTTAATTCTATTAGGAGTTTATGTTTTGTATAAAAGAGATAATCCGGAGGGAAGAAAAGACAAAAAATGCTGTTTTAATGAAGAGGATGGAATAAGGGAAGCAAAGGTGGTTGATGGTTTAATTGATATAACCGCTATATTTCATTCAATAAAACAAAAATACGATTTAACAAATTTTAGAGGCGGAAAGATTACTGCCCTGTTTGGACACGCGGAAATAGACTTGTCAAATTGTCATTTAGCTGAAGGTACAAATATTATTGATGTTTTTACAATGTTTGGCGGAACTGAAATTTATGTTCCAAAAGGATATAAAACATTAGTTGAAGCTACAGCAATTTTTGGCGGAGTTGATGATAAAAGAAGATCGGACCCGAATGAAATATTACCGGACGATAAAATTTTGATAATTAAAGGTTTAACCCTTTTTGGCGGATGTGAGATATTTGCATAGAAAATTATGATAAATCCCTTTGTAAAAAATAGCAGAGTATTACTAACTTATATATTTATTTGGATTGTTATAATCCTAATACAATTATCAAGTTTTACATTAATATTAAACCAGCCGTTTAACTATGCACTGGCCGATAGTTTAATCTTTAACTTAATGTATTTTTTTCTTGGGTTAAGTTTCTGGTATCCGGCGCAATATATTACTTTTGAAAATAATTCCATTTTCAAAGTTGCAACTAGTCATATAACTGCGTCAATAATTACTGTTGGTTTTTGGTGTATTGCCGGCTATTATCTGTTAACAAATTTCGCTAACATTTCGGCTGGTTACGAATCATTTTTAACCAAATCTCTTATCTGGAGATTTTTAGTCGGCATTTATTTTTACCTGATTATTGCTTCAATTAACTATGTTATTATCTACTACAATAATATGAAAGCAACTCAGCTTAAAGAGAGTGAAATGAAATCTTTATTTAAGGAAGCTGAATTAAAATCGCTGAAATACCAGATTAATCCGCATTTCATTTTTAATAGTTTGAACTCAATAAGCTCATTAACAATTTCGGATCCCGAACTTGCCAGAGAAATGACAATTAAACTTTCAACTTTTTTTAGAAGTACTTTATTAAATAATGAAAAAAAATTAAACAGCCTTGAGGATGAATTAGAATCAATTAAATTGTATCTCGATATTGAAAAAATAAGATTTGAAGATAAGTTTGAATATGTTGAAAACTTAGACAAAGTATGCGAAAAAGCTCTTTTACCAAACATGATTTTGCAGCCAATCTTCGAAAACGCTATTAAACACGGAGTATATGAAAGTCTTGAAAAAGTAATAATTGATTTTAAATGTTCAAAAAAAGATAATTATCTGGTTTTAACAATTGAAAACAATTTTGATCCTGAGTCTGTTTCTAAACGTGGCGAAGGTATCGGATTATCAAATATAGCTTCAAGATTAAAAATGATTTATGATCAGGATAACTTAATGACTTATGAAAGGAAGAAATCCAGCTTTATTGTAACACTTTATATCCCCTTTGAAAATGGAGAAAAAGAATGAGTACAAAAGTTAAAACTTTAATTATAGATGATGAAAAACTTGCAAGAAGCCTTATAAAAAAATATTTAGAAAATAAAAATAATATAGAAATAATTGGCGAATCTGAGAATGGATTTGACGGAATAAAAAAGATTAATGAATTAAAACCCGATCTGGTTTTCTTAGATATTCAAATGCCAAAGTTAAACGGATTTGAAATGCTGGAGCTTATTGAAGATCCTCCGGTAATTATTTTTTCAACTGCATTCGATAAATATGCGCTTAAAGCTTTTGATGTTAATGCAACAGACTATCTGCTAAAGCCATATTCAATGGATAGATTTGATGAAGCACTTTCCAAAGCGGTTTCTAAGATTGGGGAATTTTCATCTGCAAAAAAAGATGCTTATGAAAAACTAAATGAACAATACTTACACGAAATAGAATATCTCGATAGAATCGTAATTAAAAATAATCAGAAAATTTCTATTGTTGCAACTGAAAAAGTTCATCTTTTTGAAGCACAGGATGATTATGTTAAACTTTTTACTGACGATGGTAATTATCTTAAACAGAAAACCTTGAAGTTCTTTGAGAATCAGTTGGATCCTAAAAGTTTCTTACGAATTCACAGATCATATATAATCAATCTGTCATCAATAAAACAAATTGAATTAGCTGAAAAGGATACTCATAAAATTATTTTAAAAAACGGCATGTCTGTTAAAGCCAGTAAAACTGGTTATTCCAAGCTAAAAGAAGTATTATCGTAATTCTATTTAACCTCTTTTAATTATCTAATTGCGGTTTTAATACTCTAATATTATATTTTGTTCTTAAATAAAGAGGAAGAGATGCAGATAGATAAGGATATACAATCACGCCAGGAAGCCCGCGATTTATGTGCTAAAGCAAAAGAAGCCCAATTAGAATTCAAACATTACAATCAGGAACAGGTTGATAAAATTATAAAATCAATGGTTGATGCCGGAATGAGGGAATCTGAAAGGCTTGCTAAGATGGCTCTGGAAGAAACCGGCTTTGGTAAATGGGA
Source organism: Melioribacteraceae bacterium (assembly GCA_016342755.1). Lineage (GTDB taxonomy): Bacteria > Bacteroidota > Ignavibacteria > Ignavibacteriales > Melioribacteraceae > JAEINS01. The sequence goes on from JAEINS010000016.1 coordinate 27,972, forward strand.
AGATAAGCTTATAAAAAATCAGTTTGCAACCCGTGATGTTTATAATCATATAAAAGATTTAAAAACTGTTGGCGTTATTGAAACACGCAGCAATGGAAAAATTGTCCGTATAGCTGAACCAATGGGAGTTGTAGCGGCAATAATCCCTTCAACAAATCCAACCTCTACTGCAATGTTTAAAAGTATTATTTCTCTTAAATGCAGAAATACAATTGTCGCAAGCCCGCATCCCAAAGCAGTTAATTGTACTCTTGAAGCATTAAAAGTTATGTCAGAAGCTGCAGTAAGTGCCGGAGCTCCTAAAAATTTAATTCTTGGCATGACAATTCCTACTCTGGAAGGAACCGAAGCATTAATGAAAGAAGATAATGTTGCCATAATTTTAGCAACCGGAAGTAATCCAATGGTAAAAGCGGCGTACAGTGCCGGCAAACCTGCTTATGGTGTTGGCTCTGGCAATGTTCCGTCTTACATAGACAGATCCGCAAATTATAAAAAAGCTGTAAGCGATATTATTAAAGGAACAACTTTTGACAATGGAACTTTATGCTCATCAGAGCAGGCAATGATTGTAGACAGACCTTTAGCCGAAAAAGTAATTGCTGAATCAAAAAGTAAAGGAATCTATTTTGTAACTTCTGAAGAGAAAAGAAAACTTGAAAATGCAGTTACAAAAGGTGGAAAACTTAACGCTGAAATTGTTGGTAAATCGGCTGAGTTTATTGCTGAATATGCCGGAATAAAAGTACCAGCCGGAACAAAAGTTTTAGCCGCAGAATGTACAACCGTTGGGCACGATGAACTTTTATCAATGGAAAAACTTTCGCCTATGCTGGCATTTTATGTTGTTGATGGCTGGTTAGACGGATGTCATAAATGTATAGAATTATTAAAATTTGGCGGAATTGGTCATACACTTTCAATTCATGCAAATGATCAGGATATAATAATGAAATTTGCGCTTGAAAAACCCGCTTTCAGAATTGTTGTTAATACTCCCAGCTCACTAGGAGCCGTTGGTTATACAACTGATTTAGCACCAACATTAACCATTGGCGTTGGAACCTGGGGCGGCTCAATTATATCGGAAAATGTTTCTGCTGTACATTTAATGAACGTTAAAACATTAGCCTACGAAACAAAACCGATAAACGAAGGGAACTCAGTATCATCTTTAAAACATGTATCGTCAAGTTCAGGTTTTATGGAAACAATTGAAGAAAGACTTAGAGCCAGAGCTGGAAATCCCGTAATAAAAGAGAAAACTAATCAGCCGCAGGAAAAAATAGTTCCTAAGGATAAAAGTGCTGTATTTGGATCTGGAATTTCGAAAGGCGAGATAAATAAAATTATCAGTGAGTTTAAACATTAAAATATGCCACAGAATAAAAACCGGATTTATATTATCAAGATGAATAATTATATAATTATTCATCTTGATTTATAACATTGAATTTAATAAGTTTATTGCCAGTCTAGAAAACTTTTGAAGCAAGGGTGATTCATAATTGTATATGGTTAGAAAGCACGTGTAATACGGCTTTTGTAAGTTTTCGGTTTAAATTTGGGATGATATGAAAAACCTGGTAAATAAAAATTATTATAAGTGGACAGTTAAAGACGGTGACTATGATTTGTTTTTAACTGAGCAGGAAGATATAGACAAAAAAAATAAGATAAAAAGAATTAGAAATTTTTCAATTTTTTCTTTTTTTATTTCTGCAATGGTCATTGCTGTTTTTTATTTTTTCAAGAGAGGATTTTAACCGTATCTCTCTAATTTGAAATTTTCACCAAGGTATAATTTTCTAACCTCACTATCTTCAGCTAATTCATTCGCAGAACCGGATTTAAAGATCTGACCATTAATTAGAATATATCCTTTATCTACAATACTTAAAGTTTCATGCACGTTGTGATCTGTAATTAGAATTCCAATCCCTTTATGCTTCAAATTTGCAACAATGCCCATAATATCTTCAACTGCTATAGGATCAACTCCGGCAAATGGTTCATCCAATAATATAAATTTTGGTTTTGAAGCCAAAGCTCTTGCTATTTCAGTACGCCGTCTTTCTCCTCCGCTTAACTGAAATCCTAAACTTTTTCTTATATGTGTAATGTTCAGTTCTTCAAGTAATTGCTCCATTCTTTCTTTACGTTCAGTTTTCGGAATATTAAGCATTTGGAGCACTGCCATAATATTATCTTCAACACTAAGCCGTCTAAATACTGATGCTTCCTGAGGCAAATAACCAACACCTTGTTTAGCTCTTTTATACATAGGCTCAGATGTTATTTCGTTTTCTTCAAGAAAAACCCTGCCGGCATTAGGTTTTATCATCCCGACAATCATATAAAAGGTTGTAGTCTTTCCGGCACCGTTGGGTCCAAGTAATCCCACTATCTCCTTCTGTTCAACCTCTATAGAAACCTTATTTACAACTGTACGTTTTTTATAAACTTTTACTAAATTTTCACTTCTTAATGTTAGGATTTTCGACATATCATTTCTTTGGTTTATTTAACAACTCTTCTTTTGGGGGTTTATTTTTATGAATCTGAAATGCTGGCAATGTAAATTCTAATTCTTTACCTGTAACCAATTTCTCAGGATGATATTCAGTTTTTGGCGATTTATACAATTTCACATCAGTTACAAAATTATCTTCAAAATAAATTTTTGCTTTCCCCGAGCTGGATTTTATAAGTCCGCCCGGTTCATTTTTATCGTAATTATAATATATACTTAAAACACTTCCGTCTACTTCTGTTCTATTTAAATTATTCTCTTTAAAGAATATCTTAAGCGAATCACCCATTATCTGGTCAAATCTGTTTTTATTACTACTATTATAAGAAAGTAAAAACGCGTTCTGAACAATATCGATATAATTTAAATTATTATTTTTTATAAATATATTTATTGTATCGCCTAATAATTGCGAGTTATCGTACCATAAAACAGGCTGTTTTGTTTCATCGTTTTTACGGGCAATAAAAATCCGTTCTTCTTCCTTTATGTAAATGGTTTTATCATTTACCGATGAAAACTGACCTCTGATAATCTTAACCGAATCAGAAGCAATTAATTTGTGAAGTGAATCTTTCTCTGATTCGAGTATCATTGATGAAATTAGAAGTGTATCTAATTCGCCGGTACTTGAAGTATCTATTTGGGTTAACAAAGGATTTCCCGTAATCTTGGTATAATTGGTTTTTCCCAGGTCTTCAAGATATTCACCCGTTATAACTATATTATTCTCAGGATTAGTAATCTTAACGTTTCCATAAGCGTATGTTAGCTGGTCTTCTTTAAAATTTATTAAACTATCCGATTTAATTGAAGAAAGTGAATCTGAAATCCTCACATCCCCGGTAGCAATCGATTTATTTATATCGTTGTAATAAATTAATAAATTTGAACTGAGTTTATTTAATCCATCAAATAAATCTACTTCATCCTTAAATCTTGCTCTTTTTTCATTAAAATAGTAAAAGCCGCTTTTTGCTGATAAGATTGTGTGTCCGTCATTTAAAATTATTGCTTTATCAGAATAAGCGTACTTAGTGTCTCCAAAATATCTTATATGTTCTGTTAAAATTGTAATTGTGTCCTGCACTGCAACAACATTGCCAATTAACTCTACTTCATTTCTAGCCAGAAACCGGATTGCTCTGTTGCATGTTATCTTAACTTCCCCCTGGGTCATAACTACATTATCAACCCATTCCTGGACACTTTCTTTTCCAATTTTTCCACCTTTAAGAAGATCACCTGTAACGGTCAGTTCTTCTTGTGCAATAAGACTTGAGATAAAAATGAACAATAATAGGATAACTTTTTGCATGATATTTATTTTATCCCATTATTATTTTGTGATGTGAAAACCGGATGGAAAATTTTATAGTTAACAAGTGACTGATCAGATTCGAATCCGTAACCTTCTGTTTTATCTTCGCCGTTTACAATTGTTACAAACTCTTCAGTTACAATCTTCTGATCCTTATTTCTCCACATTAATTCCTCTGTATACAAAGTCACACCGCTATCACTAGCGGCAACAACGTTTTCAATGGCATACATATCATTTGTTTTATTATTTATTTTTCCTTTAACCGAAGTTAAGGTAGAAGTATTAACACCTTCTTCGTTGTAAAAATGAATTTTCACACTTTTAAGCAACGTTACTTCTGTATCAGTATATTTTCTTAAAGTGTCAAAGTATAAAATGGCTTTAAGTTCGCCTAATTCTGTAATTCTAACTTTTGAATTATAAATCTCCTGATCAGGAATTTCTTCACTGGTTAAACTTTCAACAATTACAGGTTTCACTTTGTTTTTGGAACAGAAAGAAAAACTAACTGCCAGAACAGTTAAGAATATTATGTTTTTTAAACTCATCTGGCTTCTAAGCCAATTTTAATAAGATCATGAATATGTACAATACCAACCGGATGTTTTTGTGAATCGGTAATAATTAGCGATGTAATATTATATTTCTCCATCTGATGTAAAGCAAATGACGCTAGATAATCTTCCTGAATTGTCTTAGGTCCAACTGTCATTATATCTTCAGCATTTAATCCTTTCATATCCAATGTTTTTTCAAGAAGTCTTCTTAAATCACCGTCAGTAATTATTCCTACTAATTCGCCTTTATCATTAACAACAGCAGTACAGCCTAATCTTTTGGAAGTAATTTCGTAAATGGTTTCTATAAGAGGAGTATTTACATTAACTATGGGAACATGATTTCCTTTAATCATAATCTCTGAAAGCTTTAATGAAAGGCGTTTACCCAGACTTCCGCCCGGATGCAATAGAGCAAAATCATCAGGAGTGAAACCCCGTTTTTCAATTAACGCAACAGCAACAGCATCTCCCATTACAAGTGTTGCGGTTGTTGATGAAGTTGGCGCAAGATCATGAGGACAAGCTTCTTCGGCAACTGAAACATCTAAAACTATATCACTTAATTGTGCTATTCTGGAATTTAGATTTCCAACCATTGCAATTATTGTTACCTCAAGTCGTCTAAACATTGGAATCAGATTTATAAGTTCTTCTGTGTTACCACCTTTAGAAGCAATTATAACTATATCATCTTTCCTTACCATTCCTAAATCGCCATGAAAAGCATCTGTCGGATGCATGTAAATTGCAGCAGTTCCTGTCGAGTTAAGTGTTGCAACAATCTTTCTGGCAATTAAGCCCGATTTACCCATTCCCGTTAATACAACTCTTCCTTTCGATTTATAAATTACATCAACTGTCTGAACAAAATTTTCATCAATTTTATCTTCTAAATTTTTAACAGCATTGGTTTCTATTCTTATAACTTCTTTGCCTTTAGCAATTATCTGCTCTTCAGACATCAATTTCCTCCATAATAAAATCAATCATATATCTATGTACCTTCTTTATATGATTGAACTAATAAGTTATTTATATTTACTATAATTTCTAAAGCGCTTTCTCCTTCGCAAACAAAATCAACAACGCGCTTCACTTCTCTGCGTGCATGTTTAGGCGCAGCAGAAACTCCAACCTTCTGAAGTAAAGGAATATCAAGTAAATTATCACCTATATAGAATACATTTTCAAATTTTAACTTTTTTTTATCTATTAACTTTTGCACAAAGCCCAATTTATCCAGGGTTGCTGAAGCAAAAAGCGTAAAACCCTTTTTATCAAAGAAGGATGTTACTTCGTCTTTATTACGCCCGGTAATTACACCTACCATAGAACCATTAATTGATAAGGTTTCAAAAAGGACTTTTATTTTTTCTTCCGCGTCAACTGTATAAAATGATGAGAGATCTTCTTCGCCTAGATATAAAACGCCTTCAAGATCGAATAAAAACAGCCTGACTTTTCTGAGGTTCAATAAAATATTATTCATTGTTTTTTACAATCTCATCAATTTTTTTTAGTTCAATTAATAAATCTTCAAGTTCTGATAGTGCTAACTGACTTGCAGCATCACTTTTTGCCTCCGAAGGATTTGGATGAACCTCAAGAAATAACGCATCGATACCTACGGCTACAGCGGCTTTTGCTAATGGTCTTATATATTCAGGGTTACCTCCGGTAATTTCACCGGTTCCCGGCATTTGTACCGAATGAGTCGCATCCATAACAACCGGATAACCCAGTTCCCGCATTATAACTAATGAACGCATATCAACAACAAGATTATTATATCCGAACGTTGAACCCCGCTCTGTGAATAAAATATTATTGTTGCCCGTTGATCTAACTTTTTCCGCAGCATGTTTCATATCACCAGGAGCCAGAAATTGTCCTTTTTTAATATTTACAATTTTTCCGGTCTTGCCCGCGGCCACAAGTAAATCGGTCTGTCTGCACAAGAACGCCGGAATTTGAAGTATATCAACCACTTCAGCAGCCTTTGCCGCTTCTTGCTCAGTATGAATATCGGTTACAAGCGGTAGTAACAACTCATCTTTAATCTTTTTTAGTATTGCAAGAGCTTCTTTGTCACCAAGTCCGGTAAAAGAATTTACACTTGTTCTATTTGCTTTTTTGTAACTTGACTTAAATATAAACGGGATATTTAGTCTTTCCGTAATCGCTTTAATTTCTTTGGCGGTATTAAAAGTAATTTCCTCACTTTCAATAACGCAAGGACCGGCCATTAATACAAACGGATTTCCGCCGCCAAATATTATATTATTAATTTTAACTTTGTTCATCAAATAAACCTTTATCACTATTTGCTTTTTTTCTTGTTTTACCAAATCTGATATAAGCCAAATCGGTTGCTTCTCTGCCTCTTGGTGTACGCTGTATAAATCCCTGCTGAATTAAAAACGGTTCGTATACTTCTTCAATTGTTCCGGCATCTTCATTTACAGAAACCGCAAGGTTATTTAATCCAACCGGACCGCCGTTAAATTTCTCAATAATAGTAAGGATAATATCTTTATCCATCTCATCAAGCCCGTATTCATCCACTTCTAAAGCATCTAGTGCTTTTTTTACAATTGCCAGATCAACAACCGTTTTATCTTCAAAGTCCGCAAAATCACGTGTTCTTCTTAACAATCTATTAGCAATTCTGGGAGTTCCTCTCGATCTTTTTGCTAATTCGAAAGCAGCATCTTCATCAATATTTAGATTAAGAATGTTTGAAGAGCGTTTTATAATTGTACATAAAAGTTTGCTGTCATAATAATCGAATCTTGATTTTATCCCAAAACGATCTCTCAACGGAGCGGTTAATAAACCGGCTCTGGTTGTTGCACCAATTAAAGTATATTTGGGAAGTGTTAATTGAACTGTACGCGCATTAGGTCCGGAATCTATCATTATATCTAAAGTATAATCTTCCATAGCCGAATAAAGATATTCTTCAACTACAGGAGAAAGACGGTGTATTTCATCAATAAAAATCACAGATTTTTCTTCAAGATTTGTTAGAATTCCCGCAAGATCACCCGGCTTTTCTAAAACCGGTCCAGAAGTAATTTTCAATTTAACGCCCATTTCATGGGCAATTATATGTGCAAGTGTTGTTTTACCAAGTCCGGGAGGGCCGGTTAATAAAACATGATCTAAACCTTCATCACGTTTTTTTGCGGCTCCGATAAATACTTTTAAGTTTTCAACAATTTTTTTCTGACCAGTAAACTCATCAAAGCTTATAGGTCTTAAAGCATGCTCAAACTTTTTATCATCAATTCCAAGAATAGGATTTGTAGTTTCCGAATCTCTCATAAACACCTTAAATATTCAGCCAATTAAGAAGTGATTTTAGGATTTTGTATAAATCTTAAAGTCACCTTTTCTTTAGCGAAAAGTAATAAAATAACCGATAAATAGATAATAATTGTAAGAATGAAACTCTCAAAAATAGTAAAACTTTTACCAATATATTTATTGATTCCGGGAAACCAGGCACATCCATATAAAATAATAAGATGAACAATATAAATATATAATGAATTTTTACTCACTTTTGATAAAAACTGAGGCAGTTTATAATCATTTTTGAAAATCAGACTAATTCCTAAAACAATTATTATTACAATTCCTAACCTGTAAAATACCATTGCCGAATTTGGATGCCAGTAAGAAAACCCGTTTAGGTAATTATTTTCCAGATGATTAAATAGAAATCCAATAACAAATAAAAATATGGTAACTATGGATAATTTTAACACTCCATTACTGTCTAACCCGGTTTGCGAATTTTTTCTTAACCATGAACCAAAATATGCTCCGGCAAAGATATAGCCTAACCATGGAAATAAAGGGAATATTGATCCGGTACCATAGTAAAAATATCCTGCCAAATAATCGGGCAAAATAGAACTCCAATTAAACGCATTTATAAATGGCGAAATGGCAAATATTATTATTGCTCTCACCAGATATGAAAATGAAAGATCGAATTTTATTTTTTTTTCAGCCAGATAAATTAATACAATTAATAAAAGACCTATACCAATTACGTGCAGTGCATCGACTGTGAAAAATATTTGCCATTGTTTTGCGGTAACATCACCAAAATAAACAATTGTATGTGTTGGATATCTAAGGAGGTATCCGATTAAAACCAGTAATAATCCTCTTTTGATTCCCTTTTTAACTCTGGGATTACTTTTTTCATTTTCGGATTTGATTAATAAATAATTAAATACCGTTCCGGTAGTAAAGAAAAAAATTGGAGCTGTAATTCCTCTAACTAAATTCCAAAGATCGAAGAACATAGTACCAGATTGGCGAAATTTTTCACTTAGAAAAACATCAAACGAATGTCCTTCTATCATTAAAAAAACGGCAAGAAGTCTTAATATATCTAGAAAAACTATTCTTTCTTGTTTTGAATTATTCAACCGGTTTACACTTATTTTTTTGATTGAGGAAAGATACAAAATTGAGGAGTTAATTCTTAAAAATGAAATTATAGTAATATGAATAAAAACATGAACATGTTTCTCTAAAAAACAATGCCGGTAACATCTTAATACTACTTGATGTACACCGGCTATTAAAATATTATTTTATCAACAGCATTTTTTTAGCTTCGGAAAATTGATTAGCTGTAATCTTATAAATATAAAATCCGCTGTTTAGTTTTGAAGCATCAAACTTTTGTTTGTAAACTCCTGCACTTTGTTTTTTATTTACCAGCGTAGTTACTTTTTCTCCGATTAAGTTGAAGATTTCCAGAGTTACAAATCCGTCTCTGGGAATTGAGTAGGTAATATTTGTAACCGGATTAAACGGATTTGGGAAGTTCTGATCAAGCTCGTAGTTTTCAGCAACATTAAATTCAATTCCATCCAAATTGAAATACTCAAATCCGCCGTCAGTATCAATTTGTTTTAATCTATAATTGTAAATCCCACTTGCTGAAACTGTGTTATCAATATATTTATAATATTTAGGTGAATTGCTATTACCATGTCCTTCAACAAAACCTATTTTTTCCCATTCTGCTAACTGATTACTGTTAACTAACAACTGTCTTCCAACTTCAAATCCGTAGTTATTAACTTCAGTAGCCGTTTCCCAATTAAGTGTAATTGATGAGTTTGTTTGGTTAGCTGTGAATGTTGTCAGTTCTACAGGGAGAGGAGCTTGCATCCAACCTGATGCAACTCTGATTCCATCAAGGTCAATATGCCCACTCTTAGGGTTTTCTCTAATTTGTAATGAGGATAGTTCTGTAGCATCTGCACCTGTCGAAATTGTAACTGATGCTAGAGGTTCAGTGGAAGACAACAAAGGATTTATCCATAATTTTAATAAATCATCGCCTGTTAGAAAATTATAACTTAATACTATTAGATAAGTTTCATTCTGTGAAAGTACAATGGAAGAGTAAGTTGGCACTATTGTTTTAGCTATGCCAACTAAATATTTGCCCATGATAGTACTTTTTTTTACATAAACTTTAGCTTTTAATGCATTCCCATCCAGATTTAAGAAATAATCGCCGTCAAGATCCATGTAATCCAAACCATCACTAGAGATATTCATTAAAAATGAGACATAAATTGAATTGCCATTTTCAGAAACACTTGTGAATTCTCTCGTTATTCTCTCTCTCCCTGTAGCTCCGCCTTTTACAACTATTTTTTTTCCAATTCCTGAGGAAGGATAATCGGAATAAGATAAATTTCCTTCAATAACTTGAATAGGCACACTACCACTATTCGATTCCCAATTAGTTGCAAGTGTTTTCAAATTCCCAGTTGATGTGAAATTAAAATTTTCTTCCCATGACAAGGCTTGTGCTTGAATATTTATTATAGTAAATACCAATAAGAATAAAACAAAAACTAACTTTTTCATAATTGCCCCAAGTTATTTTTAGACTGCGAGCTATCCCCATGCTCATTTCGAAGAGAGTATAACGATAATATTTTTAAATGTAAATCAGGTTTTCTTTACATTTAAAAATATTCACTATAAGTTTACTTTACCAACAAAGCTTTAACTGTCTTCCTAAAATCGCCGCAGTTCATTTTTATAAAGTAAGTTCCTGATGCGAGGTTCTTCCCATCAAACTTTATTTTGTGCTTACCAGATTTTGCAGTTCCGTTATAAAGTGTTTTTATTTTATTGCCGAGAACATCAAACACATTTATTTGTACTGAATCGCCTTGACGTGTATCCAAAGATGGAATCGCATATTCTATTGTTGTAGAAGGGTTAAACGGATTTGGATGATTTTGAAATAAATTATATTTACTTGGAATATTATCATTTTCAGTATGATTATTAGTTAACGGTTTTACACTAAAATCGGCAACTGTAGGAAGGTGATCTGAAGCTAAAATAACATCAGATGATTCAATTCCGTGATTTGATAATGTATCAATATCAATAAAAGGTGTTAATAGTGTAAACGAATTCTTCAGTTCTAGAACAGAATTAGAATGAACAATGTAATCCAATCGTCCAGGTGAAAAATCACTATTACCATTATACCAAGTTATAGCAGCAGGAAATCCAGTTGCAAAAGGTTTTACATCAGATAAATCTGTATCATCCCAGTCAGGCGAAAATTTTTCACCGTATGAACCTGTGTTTTGAATATCACCATTAATTAATGTTTGTTGTTGCTGAGCATATCCCACTAAATTCATATCACCAACAATTACAATAGGAGAATTTTCTTGAAGAGTAAATGGTCCTGTTCCATTTTTCAAATCTCTAATCAATGACATAATGTGATCAATTTCTTTTTGTCGCTTAAACTCATTATCACAACAAGGCGGATGAGCAGAAATAAAAAGCATTTCTTTGCCAGCATCTTCAAGATCTAACAAAAATGCTGAATTTCCATCAATCGGATAAGAGTTGATCACAGGATATTTACCTACATAAATATTATCGCTATTGGTGCTGCTGTAATACCAAGTCTGGTCTGGCAAAAACTCTTTTATTAAATCGGCCGTTTGCTTTGCGGAGTGATCATAGATTTCTTGAAATCCAATGATATCGGGCTTTAATGCCTGAAAGATTCTCTTAAAATTATTTTTTCTTGAACTTTTATGAAGATTATCAAATAAAACATTATACGAAAGAACTCTAATGTTCTCATCATCTTTTTTATCAATAGAATAAGGGAGTTCTGAGTAAATTGCTGATGTAAACTGAAACTCGAGTCCTCCATCTTCATTCGGAAGCTTATCGCCATCAGTCCTTTCATCTCTAAACAATACATTAAACTTTTCATTATCAAATAATAATCTATCTAATATTTTTGTATCTCTATTAATTAAAAACTCAAATCTATTAGAAGTAACTGTTGGCAAAGAAATTAAACCAATATTTGGATGATATATAGTTTCGCTATTATTCTCATAATAGTATTTACCTTCTCGTTCACCTATTTTATACTCTAACTCTGCTCCTATTCCATCAACGCTTTTACCAGTTGCTGAATTAGCATCAGCATCAATATACATTACTAAATCATTGTTCGACTGGAAATTCATTTCAGTTCCCACTTCTAGGTAAAAATAAATAAACTTATCATCATTTTGGATTTTCAAATTTCCAAAATCAATATTGATTCCGTCATTTTCTGAGTCTGTGTATAAGGAGCTAATATTATCCCAATCGGAAAAATCTTCGTCCAGATATATTGTTTGAGCATTTAATGAGAATGTAAAAAGCAGAACTAAAAATATATATCGAATTGTTTGATTCATCATAATCTCCAGACTAGTTTTATAGAAATCTGTATACTATTTTTTAGATAAACAAATTTATTCAAATTATTTTAATAATAAGACCTTAATAGTCTTTTTAAAATTTCCATACCGCATGTTTACAAAGTATGTTCCGCTTGGAAGATTCTTTCCGTCAAATTTTATTTTGTGATTACCAGATTTAGCAGTTCCGTTATAAAGTGTTTTTATTTTATTGCCAAGAACATCAAACACATTTATTTGTACTAACTCTCCATTAGGTATCCCAACGGATGGAATTGAATATTCTATTGTTGTACTTGGATTAAACGGATTTGGATAGTTTTGTTTCAGATGGAAATTTTGCTGAATAGTTTTAGATTCTAATATACCTGTAATTACTGATTCAATTTGTGAAAAATCTTTATACTTCATTAAATAAACTTTCTGATCAATCTCGGCTCCAAAATATAAATTATCATTTTCATCCTTAAAAATTTGATCTTTCAATTGATATTTTAACATTGAATCGAATATTGGCTCGCCGATTATATCTCCGTTATCATCAAAATAATACAGGCTGTTTAATTGCTCTCCCTGATCCATCAGCGAATATAAAACAGCCCGTTTCCCATTACTAAAATTTGAATATGAAAAACTACTGTTGCCGAAATAAAAATCTTCAATTCCCATTTTACCGCTATTAATTTCAAAACTTTTTTTATCCAGCAGATTCCCATTTATATCAACTTTATATGAGTTTAGCTTTAGAGAATCAACTAACAAAATTTGAAATAGAGAATCACTTATGGTAAAACTTCTTAACCAGTGGTTTTCATCATTCATAAAATATTGATCAAGATGTTGCAAAGAATCGATAAATGCTTTTGTAATTAGTGTATCTGTACCTGAATACGATTTGAAATACAACCCGGTTTCTCCGTAAAAAATATTTAGATAAGGAATTAAATATTCTCCTTTTGTATTAACACTTATAAATGGATTTGAAGGATGCTCTTCTACATTTTCATTTATATCAACTAACTTATTACTGCCGTCAACACTAATTTTTCTTACCCAGATTTGTCCGCCAAAATCTGTTACGGAAATTATACTTTCACCCTCTTTAACAAATGCATTTCCAGTTCCAACATAACCTGTTCCGCATTCTGGATAAAAATTTCCTCCTAACGTGAATTTCCCACGCGCAGAATCTTCATTAAAAAAACTCCCGATAAAATCACTCCCATATCTAGTAAAGCCGTCTTCATAAGTGACTGAGAATGTAGTATCAAATATTCCAAATGATTCTTCATCGGCTGAATATAATATTGAGCTGTAGTTCCGAATCACAAAGTTGCTTCCAATAGCCTCTCCAAACTGGTTATATCTTTGAGCTGCCTTTATAACTGCATCATATCTGTTCTCGCTCCAGGTAAGTAGAAAGCCTTTGGCGGAATCTGGATAAACTTCTATAATATATTTGTTATAACCTGCTAAATTATAATCAGATGATTTTTCATACTGAGCAACTGACATTGTTGAGATTATTAAAAGAAATAGGAATATGTATTTCATTCGAGTTACCTAATTATTTTATCAGCAAAGCTTTAATTGTTTTCCTAAAATCACCGTGATTTATTTGAATAAAGTATGTTCCGCTTGGAAGATTCTTTCCGTCAAATTTTATTTTGTGATTACCAGATTTAGCAGTTCCGTTATAAAGTGTTTTTATTTTATTGCCAAGAACATCAAACACATTTATTTGTACTAACTCTCCATTAGGTATCCCAACGGATGGAATTGAATATTCTATTGTTGTACTTGGATTAAACGGATTTGGATAGTTTTGGAATATATTAAAATTTCTTGGGATCTCACTAATTTCATTAGTAACTGTTATATCATTATCAACAACTATAAAAGTTTTCCATCCGTCTTCTGTAAAAAGAATTTGATTACCAGATAAACCATACGCTTCTTTGTTGGAGATAAAACTAAACCTATCAATATTCACATTAAGAGTATCCCAAGTTTGTCCTCCGTTTTCGCTAAAATACGAATTACTGGGTGTTGATGCCCAAATACTGTCTTCATTTAATAAATAGTCATCTGTAATGCCAAATAAAAATGTATGATTAGAATTTATATTTCCCCATGTAATTCCCCCATCTGTTGACTTTATATAATACCCTACAGCTACATAATCAGCATATGAAGCACCTAGAACAATGCAATTCTTTTCAAATAGTTTACAATTAACTAAATCATAAAGACCAACTATATTGCCAGCTCCAATAGGCAATTTTTTCCAACTTTTGCCACCATCAATTGTTTTATAGGCAGTTCCACCACTATTAGCTATTCCATCTGAAACTGAAACGAAAGAAAAATCAAACACTGCACTCTGAAAAATTGAATCTATTTCAGATTTATACCAACTTGCTCCACTATTATTCGTGTAATAAATAGCTGAATTAAAATCATTCCCTTCCCCCTGGTGCATTCCAATAAAGCCAACCGTTCTATTTATAAAATGAAAAGTTTTAACAAGCTCATCCGTAATAGAAAATAGACTAAACCATGTGCTACCACCATCATTTGTAAAGTATAAGTTTTTTACTCCTAAAACCCAGCAATCATTTTCGTAAACAAATTGCAATTTTGATAATTTTTCATCATCGCCAAAACTAATATTCTCCCAAGACAATCCTCCATTAGAGGTTATTGAGATTGTTGAATCATTTTTTACAATGCCTCCAACATCTCTGTTAAGAAAGAATATTTTAGAGGCTTTCCGGTCATTAATAATAGTCGATAGTTCTTCATTTTGTTTTGGAATTGTTCCCAAAGTATCACCATTTATTATTGCAGCCTTCAAGGATTTTGTATATTGCCCGCCTTCAGAGGTTAGATGAAAAGTTTTTCCGACTCCTTTCTCAAATATTATTTGTTCAGAAACTAAGAAATCAGATTCTTGAAATAAATAAGCAGAGTCATCACCAAACAGCTGATAATCATATAATTGATTTTCTGGTCTCGCATCATCTTTATCAAGATAGGTTATAAAATATGATATTTCGTCGCATAATTTCCATTCAACTGTTGAATCAGGTTCATAAGTAAAAGAATATATCTGACTATCCTCACCGCAATCATATAAAAAAACATTTTTTTCATAACAACGAAGTGTATTTGCTAAGGAATCAAATCGGACATGATAAATTCTATTTTGCTCCATCATTGTGTAATAGTGAAATCCATTTGACATCACTGTATCACTTATCACTTCCACAATATGTTCTTTAGAAACACAATCAATCTCACAACTGATGGATTCATAAAACCATTTATTTCCGATAGCTAAAGGATAAAAGTCAGAATTTGAATTTTGTGCTGAAAGAATATTTGCCCAAACTATTACAAGTGCTAGTAAAAAAAATCTCATCACTTCTTCCATGATTTTGTTAAACATAAATTAACAAAACATTAATTTAGTTTAAATTATTTTAGGACTAATATTTTTATAGTTGGAGTAATTGAGAGCTACATGAAAAATCTGTATAACACCCAATTTTAATGATGATTTATAAACTCGTCTTTCTTCAGATAAATTCTTAACCAGAAATATGCAGTTAGTCCGGCTAATAAGTTTGAAATTAAAGCTGACGCAAAAATACCTTTCACACCTAATAAATATGAGCCGAGATAAGCAAGAGGTACATATAATATAAACATTTGAAGTATCATCAGTACAGTTGAATTAAAAGGTTTGTTTAATACGTTAAATGCTGTCTGAGAAATTCTTAAAATACTCTGAAACCCATAACCCCATGATACTATGGCAAAATATAACGAAGCAATTTCAATCACTCTTAAATCATCATTAAATAATGAGGCAAAGTATTTTCCGATTATCATTAATATTACAGCAGTACAAATTCCCCAGCTAATTCCAAACTGATATGCTCTTTTGATAACCAGACGTACTCTATCTATTTTACCTGCACCCTGGTTTTGACCAATATATGGACCAAGAACTACCGAGAGCGAAATTATAACCGCGGCAAAAAGCATTTCAACTCTTGATGCAACTCCAAAGGCAGCAACAGCTTCTTTACCAAACGAAGCAACCAAAGCTGTAATAAAACCCATAGCTAATGGAACTACTAAGTTTGTTCCCGCAGTAGGAATACCTATATATAAAAGTTTTTTCCATGAAATTATAACTTCACTTATTTTAGGAACTTTAAAAGTTATCATGTTATGATGCCGCTTAAGAATGTATAATGATAGCACAAGTGTTAAGGCTCTTGAAATAACCGTAGCAATTGCGGCTCCGGTAAGTTCAAGTCTGGGAATAATTCCAAATCCAAAAATAAAAATTGGATCAAGCAAAATGTTAACCGCAACAGATGAAACCATTACAATACTAGCTGTTTTAGTATCACCCGATGCACGAATTGCACTATTACCAACCATCGGTATCACTAAAAAAAACATTCCCGGATACCAGTATAGCATGTAATCCTTTATCAAGCCTAGTGTTTCTGCATTAGCTCCAATTAAAGTAAACACAGGTTCAATTGTAAAAAGTCCTAGAAAAATAAAACAGGCAACTATAATAAGTGAAAGAACCAGGCTATCAGTTGTTAACCTTTGAATTTTATATTGATCACCCTCACCAATAGCTTTAGAAATTATTGCAGAGGCTCCCACACCAAGCCCCGTTGCAATACCGGCAACAACCATTACAACAGGAAATGTAAAGCTCATTGCCGCAAGCTCTGTTGTACCAAGCTGACCTACAAAATAGGTATCAACAATATTAAACATCATGGTAGCCAGCATTCCAAAAAACATTTGAAAACTAAGCTTCATCAATTGCTTTGTTACATTTCCTTCGGTTAATATTGCTTTTGTTTTTTTCTTCATATAAAATAAAAGCGGAGTTAAATCCGCTCTGGTTAAATAATTATACAGACAAATAATTTCTATTTTGAAGCATGCCTATCGGCAGGAAAAATGACTGAGAAATCTTTACCGCAATTTTCTATTTAATGTAATCCATCAACAATTTTCTCATCATAAAGAAGATGCTCGAATGTTTCCCGGCTTCTTACAACATAATATTTATCACCATCTACCATTACTTCTGCCGGTCTTCTTCTTGCATTATAGTTTGAGGCCATTACCATTGAATAAGCTCCGGCTGACATCACTGCTAATTTATCGCCACTCTTAACTTTAGAGATCTCTCTTTTCTTGGCAAGAAAATCGCCACTTTCACAAACAGGACCAACTACATCAGCAATAATATCTTCTTCACCATTTTTTATTACTGGTTGTATATGATGATAACTACCATAAATACTGGGTCTTAGAAGATCAGTCATAGCAGCATCAGTTACAATAAAGTTTTTGTTATTGTTTGATTTTGTATATAAAACCTCAGTAAGCAAAACCCCGCCATTTGCAGTAAAGTAACGACCAGGTTCAAACATAATTTCGCAATTAAGTTTCTTAAATAATGGCACAATTGCTTCAGCTAACTGAGCCGGAGTAAACGTTGTTTCATCCTTATATAACACGCCCATTCCGCCGCCAATATCAAAATGCTCTATGGATATTCCGTTTGAACGAAGTTCTTCAACTAAAGAAGATAATTTTTCAACTGCTTCTATATAAGGTTCAATGGTTGTAATTTGTGAACCAATATGCATATCAATACCAGTCATTTTTATATTTGGCATTTTATCACATTCAGTAAAAAACTGTACAGCTTCAGTTGCCGCAATTCCAAATTTATTTTCTGCAAGTCCGGTAGAAATATAAGAATGTGTTTTTGCGTCTACATTTGGATTAACCCTAAACGCAACATGGGCAACTTTACCTAGTTCACCGGCAATTTTATTAATTAGTTCAACTTCTCCGTAAGATTCAGCTTTTATAATTAGAACATCATTTTCCAATCCCATTCTAATTTCATCGGCAGTTTTGCCAACGCCGGTTAACAATATTTTTTTAGGATCAATACCTGCTTTTAATGCTCTATAAAGTTCACCTGCCGAGTTCACATCAATTCCGCTTCCAAGATCAGCAAAGGTTTTTATCACATTAAGATTAAAATTGGATTTAGACGCAAAAAATATTTTATGATTTACGTCTTTAAATGCGTTAGTAAATTCCAGGTACCTGTCCTGAAAAAACTTTTTGCTGTAAACATACAAGGGTGTTCCAAGCTCATCAGCAACCGGATTTAATTTTACATCTTCGCAGTAAAGTTCATTTTCTTTATAAATGAAATAATCTGAATTAAAATATCTCATATTTTATCCCCACATTTAAAATTTTCACAACAGCTTCAAAAATATGAAATTATATTTTTATCTAATAATTTTTTTATTGATCTCTTTATTTTTCCTCAGAAAAGTTAACTTTTTCATCCTTGATATCTGGCTCCTATTTAGTTAACTTTAGGGTTATTTTTTCACAAAAATCATGAATAATTATGAAATATCCATTTAACGAAGTTGAACAAAAATGGCGTAAAAACTGGGACGACAATAAATCATTTAAAACTAATTTCACTGATCTTGAGAAGAAACTTTATACTCTTGTGATGTTTATTTATCCTTCAGGCGCTAAATTACACTGTGGTCACTGGTACAATTACGGGCCAACTGATTCATGGGCTAGATTTAAGAAGCTGCAAGGACATAATGTATTTGAACCGATGGGATACGATGCTTTTGGTCTTCCTGCAGAAAATTATGCTATTAAGACTGGGATTCATCCTTACGACAGCACAATGACGAATATAAAAGATATTCGGGAGCAGTTAAAAACTATGGGCTGTATGTACGACTGGGATTCAGAACTTATGACTTGTGTTCCTGAATACTACAAATGGAATCAATGGTTATTCCTTCAATTATATAAAAAAGGATTAGCTTACAGGAAAAACGCGCCGGTTAACTGGTGTCCAAGCTGCCAGACTGTTCTTGCAAACGAGCAGGTTCAAACTGACGGAACCTGTGAAAGATGTGATACACTTGTTAATAAAAAGAATTTAACCCAGTGGTTCTTTAAGATTACTGAATACGCTGATGAATTACTTGACGGATTAGAAAAAATTGAATGGCCGGAAAAAACTAAGCTGATGCAGAAAAACTGGATCGGTAAAAGTAGCGGTGCTGAGATTGAGTTTGATATTGTTGGTCATGATAAAAAAATAAAAGTGTTTACAACACGTCCTGATACACTTTACGGTGTTACTTACGTTGTGCTTGCTCCTGAATTAGATTTAGTTCAGGAAGTGACAACTGATGAATATAAAAAAGGTGTTGAAGATTATATTGAATCTGTAAAATCACTTTCCGAAATTGAAAGAACTTCAACCACAAAAGAAAAAACCGGTGTTCATACTGGTGCGTTTGCAATTAATCCGGTTAATGGCGAAAAAGTACCGATCCTAATTGCCGATTATGCGCTTGCAAGCTACGGAACCGGCTGTGTAATGGCTGTTCCGGGTCATGACATTAGAGATTTTGAATTTGCAAAAAAGTTTGAACTTCCAATCAGAAAAGTAATTCTTGAAGATGGTAAAACCGCTGAAGAAGAATTAACTGAAGCTTTTACTGAAGTCGGGACTATGATTAACTCTGATATATTTAACGGAGAACGTTCTGATGCCGGCAAAGAAAAAATCACAAAATATTTGAATGATAAAAATGTAGGAAGACAAACTATAAATTACCGATTACGCGACTGGCTAATTTCCCGCCAGAGATATTGGGGAACTCCAATTCCGGTTGTTTATTGCGATTCATGCGGCGAAGTAACTGTTCCAGAAGACCAGCTGCCGGTTGAACTTCCATACGAAGTTAATTTTTCGCATGACGGCGGATCGCCTCTTGCTACAAATGAAGAGTTTGTAAATTGTAAATGTCCAAAGTGCGGCGGCGATGCTAAACGTGATGTTGATACTATGGATACTTTTGTTGATTCATCCTGGTATTATTTACGCTATATGAATCCTAAGTTTTCTGATGGAATGTTTGATAAAGATCTTGGCGATAACTGGACTCCGGTTGATATGTATGTTGGCGGCGCGGAACATGCTACAATGCATTTATTATACGCAAGATTCGTTCATAAATTCTTACGCGATATTGGAATGGTTAACAGTGATGAACCTTTCCAAAAGCTGATACACCAGGGAACCATTACTAATGCTGGTGCCAAGATGTCTAAATCGAAAGGAAATGTAGTTAATCCTGATGAGTTTATTAAAGATGTTGGTGCTGATGTATTTAGAATGTACTTAATGTTTATGGGACCTTATGAACTTGGCGGTGACTGGAGTGATAAAGGAATTGTTGGTGTTGATAGATTTGTTCAGAGAATTTACCAGATGATTAAAAATCACGAAGGTATTTCAAAAACTAATCCGGCTGAAAACACTTATGATATTGGCTCTCTTTCTGAAGAAGAAAAAAATGTTTATCGTAAAGTGAATCAGTCACTTAGTAAAATTGCTGTTGAGATTGAACATTTCAGATTTAACACTGCTGTTGCTGTTTTAATGGAATTATTAAATGAGCTGACTAAAAATCTTTCCGGCTGTAGAAAAGATCTTAAGACTTATGCCTTGGAACGAATTACCGTTATGCTTTCTCCATTGGCTCCTCATCTTGGTGAAGAAGCATGGAGTCTTTTAGGAAAAGATACTTCTTTAAATGAAAGCCCGGTTTGGTTTGAAGTTGATGAAAAAGCTTTAACTGTTGATGAAGTAACAATTGTTGTTCAGATAATGGGTAAAGTTAGAGCCAAATTTGAAATGCCTTTGGATAGTGATGAAGCTGCTGTTAGGGAAACTGCAATGAGTAATCCTAACGTGCTGTCGCATATTGAGGGAAAAACTATTGTTAAAGAGATTTACGTTAAAAATAAAATTTATAATATAGTAGCAAAGTAATTTATTACACTTATTTGTCATTCTGAGGAATCCGTTAAATAGGATTTCTCACTTCGTTAGGAATGACAAATTAAAATAGACTTCAAATTATTGAGGAAATAATGTTAGACATAAAATTAATTAGAGAAAATCCTGAACTTGTAAAGCAGGGAATCTCTAATAAAAATGAAAAAGATACAGTTGATGAAATTTTGGCGGCTGATAAAGAAAGAAGAGAACTAGTAGCCAAAGTTGAAGAATTAAAAGCTAAAAAAAATAAAGTATCGCAGGAAGTTGGAAAACTTAAAAAAGCTGGTGAAGATGCATCTGACATAATTGCTGAGATGGGAAAAGTTGCCAACGAAGTAAAAGAGCTTGATGAAAAACTGAGAGAAGTTGAAGATAAGTTAAATGAGCTTTTAATGTGGGTTCCTAATCTTCCAAACAAAAATACACCAATTGGTAAAAGTGCCGATGATAATATTGAAACAAAACAATGGCTGCCGGAAGGTTTTAATTTTGAAAACGATTTTGAAAAAATGGATCACGTTGAGCTTGGCAAAAAATTAAACATTCTGGATTTTGAACGCGGTGCTAAAATCAGCGGATCGGGTTTCCCGGTTTATGTTGGCAAGGGTGCAACTCTGGAACGTGCTTTAATAAACTATATGCTCGATCTTCATATAAACGAACATGGATTTACAGAAATTCTACCGCCTTTTATGGTTAATGCCGAATCAATGCGCGGTACAGGTCAGTTACCTAAAATGGCTGATGATATGTACACCTGCGAAAAAGACGGAGTTTATCCCATTCCTACTGCCGAAGTTCCTATAACTAACCTTCACAGAAAAGAAGTGCTTGAAGAAAAAGATCTTCCGATAAATTATGTTGGTTATTCAGCGTGCTTCAGAAGAGAGGCCGGTTCTTATGGTAAAGATTCTAAAGGCTTTTTAAGAGTACATCAGTTTAATAAAATAGAAATGGTGAAATTTGTTAAACCGGAAACTTCTTATCAGGAATTAGATAAACTGGTAGATTACGCAACTGAAATTTTAGAGAAATTAAAAATACCTTATAGAATACTGCAATTATGTTCTGGCGATTTAAGTTTTGCAGCTGCAATGTGCTTTGATATTGAGACATGGTCGCCTGCGGAAAATAAATGGCTCGAAGCCTCATCGTGCAGTAACTTTGAAGATTTCCAAGCCAGGAGAGCAAGTATCAGATATCGTAAAACTGAAGATAAAAAATTAGATTTTCTACACACTCTAAATGGTTCCGGTCTTGCAACAAGTCGGTTGATGGTTTCTTTACTCGAAAATTATCAGACTCCGGAAGGCAAAATTATTGTACCTGAAGTTTTACAAAAGTATACCGGGTTTAAAATTATAGGTTAGTTTTAATTTCATTAAGCCGGATTAATATCCGGCTTTTAATTTCCCTCTATTATCAAATCTCTCATAGTCATAAATTTCATATCATTGTTTTTTACAAATTTACAAATCGCTTCAAGAACATGAATACTGACTGTCTGTTTAGGAAGATTTTGTTCATCAGAAATTCTATGAGCGTAGAAAATAACTATCAAATTATTTACTCTTGCATACTCCAACAACTTCAAAAGATATTCTTCGTAGTTGCCATAACTATTATCAATTCCTAATCCAAAAACAATTCTAGAACCATTGGCATAATTTTTTTGTTCCGGAGCGTCTGTCTTCCCGTAAGTTGTTGCCCTAATTATATTAAAATGATCTAATAAAACTTCGTCAGTATCTTTTGTTCTTGCTCCGCCAGGATAGGCAAATGAGTTTATTTTTAATCCATTCTTTTCTAAAATTTCTATTGATGGTAATATATCCGTTTGAATATATTCATCAAGTTTATCTGCCTGTGAATATTCTTTTGCCTTTTTGTGATTCAAACCATGAGAACCAACCTCGTGCCCTTTTGACTGTAATAGGCGTAATTTTTCAAAATCTTCTTCAGATAATGTATTTAGATTGGAAATAAAAAATGTCGCTTTCCAGTCATATTTCTGCAACCCTAAATCCGCGTTATACCAATCACTAATAAAATAATCATCAAAAGTTATTACTACTCCGCCTCCATTAACTTCCTTAATTGTCTTCTCACAAGAAAGTAACAGAGTAATTGAAAAAATGATGCCAATTACTTTTAGGAGTCCATTATTTAGTATTTTAATCATCACAATTCATTGAAATGTATGTGGAGAGACAAAGTTTGTTTCATGTTAATAATTTACTTTCGATAATTATTGTTAAACATTATTTTTATTTACTAGATGCCTTAGAAGACATAAACTCTTTTAATAAATTATATATTTGAAAAAACAAATACTTTGGAAGAAAACATTGAATTATTAACTCTGGGAACTAATTAAAATTCATCTAAAGTATTCCTTTTGCATTTAATTGGGTCTTTTTCTTAGTTGCCCAAAATCACAAAAACTTAGATACTAAATCTTTTCCACCATTTTTAAACAGATAGTTTGTATTTTTAGACTTCAAAAAAATTGTAGATATTATACCTATGAAAACACTGTCAGAACTGAATAAGTACTTTATTAAATACAAGAATAAACTTGCCCTCGGAATTTTGTTTATAATCATATCCGATGTTTCGCAGGTAATTATTCCATTCTTCTTAAAAGAAGCAATAGACTCATTTAAAGAAAACATTACAATTGAAAGCATTGTTAAGTATGCTTTATTTATTGTTGTAGCTGCTGTTATTAGCGGTATTTTTAGGTTCTTTATTCGTGAAACTATTATAGTTGTTTCCAGAGAAATTGAGTATGACCTGAGACAGGATTTCTGGACCCATATTCAAAAATTGTCTTACCGGTTTTTTCAGAATACTACGACCGGAAATATTATGGCTCATGCTACTAATGATATTGCGGCAGTACGTATGTATGTTGGACCGGCAGTTATGTATTCTGTTGACACATTTATAAAATCAATAATTGTAATAACAATTTTAATATCTATAAATCCGCTGCTCACATTCTATACGCTTATTCCACTGCCATTTATGTCGGTTGCTGTTTATTATATAAGTAAAAAACTTCATAAAAAATTCACAAAGATTCAGGAAAGGTTTTCTGACTTAACAACAAAGGCTCAGGAAAGTTTTTCAGGTATTCGTGTTGTTAAATCGTATGTTCGTGAAAAACGCGAGATTTATGAATTTACAAATTTGAGTGATCTTTATTTCACAAGTATGATGGATAAAGTAAAACTCCAGGCTTTTTTTATGCCGATTATCTTTTTTATTACCGGACTCTCGGTAATTGTTATAATTCTATTCGGCGGCAGAATGGTTATTGATAAGGAATTAACAATAGGTGAAATTGCCGCATTTGTTGCCTACATAGGAATGCTTACCTGGCCGATGATAGCTTTTGGATGGGTAATGAACCTAATTCAGCAGGCTTCGGCAAGTATGAAGCGGCTAAAAAAAATGCAGTCGGAGAAAAGTGAAATTAGTGATACTGAAATAACTGATTATTCTATAAATGACATTAGCGGAAAAATTGAATTTAAGAATGTTAGTTTTAAATATAAAGAAGACCTTCCGGAAGTATTATCAAATATAAACTTGAAAGTTAACAATGGTGAAACTTTAGCTATAGTAGGGCATACAGGTGTTGGGAAAACTTCTTTTGTTAATCTGATTCCCCGTTTATATGATACCGTATTAGGCGATATATTAATTGATGATAAACCGATTAAAGAAATCCCATTAAATATTCTTAGAAAAAACATTGGTATTGTTCCTCAGGAAGCGTTTTTATTTTCAGATACAATTGAAAATAATATCCTTTATGGAGCTGATATTAAAGATGATAATCTTCTAAAAGAAGTATCAAAAATTTCTCTTCTTGATAAAGATGTTGAATCATTTCCTAATAAATATAATACAATTTTGGGTGAGCGCGGAATTACTTTATCTGGCGGACAAAAACAAAGAACAAGTCTGGCACGTGCTTTGGCAATTGATCCTAAAATATTAATTCTTGATGATTCGTTCTCTGCTATCGATACAAAAACCGAAGAAGAAATTCTTATCAATCTTAAAGCGTTTATGAAAAACAGAACCAGTATTATTATAAGTCATAGAATATCGACTGTTAAAGATTCTGATAAAATTATTGTACTTGATGACGGCAAAATTACGGAGGAAGGTACACACGATGAACTGGTGGCTAAAAAAGGAATCTATGCCGATATTCATTTTAAACAACTGCTTGAAGATGAACTTAAACAAATTAATTAAACATACTTATTAAGGAATTTTAATGATTCATAATCATGATGATATAGTTGGTAAAGCTTACGATTCTACTTTAATGAAACGCCTGCTGGGTTATATAAAGCCTTATAAGAAATATGTAGTACTTTCTATCTTATTAAACCTTATTGTTGCCGGACTTGGACCGTTAAGACCTTATTTAACAAAGCTTGCTATTGATGATAATATAGAAGTGGGAAATTACGACGGATTACTAACCATAGCGGTATTACTTGTTATATCATTGGTTTTACAATCTGCCATTCAATACTTTCTTACCTACTTTACACAATATATGGGTCAGAAAATTATTTACGATTTACGCAAAAAAGTATTTACACATGTACATAAATTATCACTTAAATATTTTGATAAAACTCCTATCGGAAGATTAGTAACAAATGCTACAAATGATATTGAATCTCTTGATCAGATGTTCTCATCAGGGATTGTGATGATATTCAGTGATATTTTTATAATAATCTGGATACTCTTTTTCATGTTTTTTATGTCTTGGGATTTATCACTTGTTACTTTATCGGTATTGCCATTTTTAATTTATGGTACATTCCTATTCAGAAAAAAAGTTCGCGAAGCTTACCGCAGAGTAAGAAAACATTTATCCAGGCTTAATTCATATATGCAGGAACATGTTTCGGGAATAAGTATTGTGCAAATATTCTCGAAAGAAAAGGAAGAGGAAAAACGGTTTTCTGAAATAAATAATGATCATAAGAAAGCAAACATTGATTCAATTTTCTACTATGCAATATTTTATCCTAGTGTAGAACTGATCAGTTCAGTTGCGGTAGCTTTAATTATCTGGTACGGAGGAAGAGGAATATTAGAAGGTGTTGTAACAACCGGCGATCTGATTGCGTTTATATTATTCACCGAAATGTTCTTTAGACCAATCCGGGATTTATCGGAAAAATATAATATTCTTCAAACAGCAATGGCTTCATCAGAAAGAATTTTTGGATTACTTGATAATAATACATTTATAGAGAACCCGGAAAATCCTGAAGAGTTAGAAAATGTTAAAGGTGGAATTGAATTTAAAAATGTAAATTTTGCATACAATGAAGAAAATTATGTTTTAAAAAATATTTCTTTCAAAATTGAACCGGGTGAAACTGTAGCTATAGTTGGCGCTACCGGAGCCGGTAAAACTACTATTATTAATACATTCACCAGATTCTATGATATTAATAGCGGTGAAATATTATTGGACGGGAAAAATATTCGTAACCTTAGAAAAGAAGATTTAAGAAAATATATTTCAGTTGTATTGCAGGATGTTCAGTTATTTTCGGGTACTATCAAATCTAATATTGATTTGAACTCTTCTAAAATTTCACAAGAACAGGTTATAGAAGCGGCTAAAACAGTTGGGGCAAATAGTTTTATAGAAAATCTTCCAAACAAATATGATGAGATTGTAAAGGAAAAAGGTGCAACTTTAAGTGTAGGACAAAAACAATTAATTTCTTTTGCGCGCGCTTTGGCTTATAACCCTAAAATCTTGATACTTGATGAAGCCACTTCCAGTATTGATACAGAAACCGAAATGCTAATTCAGAAAGCTATTGAGAAACTATTAGTGGGCAGAACCTCTATTGTTATTGCTCATAGATTATCTACAATTCAAAATGCCGATAAAATAATTGTAATGCACAAAGGTGAAATTAGAGAGATTGGAAATCATCAGCAATTGCTTGCTAAAAAAGGTATCTATTATAAATTGTATCAGCTGCAGTACAAAGATCAGGAAGTAGCTTAAAAATAATGGAGTCTGTTTAAGTGTAAAACTTAACTATGTTATTCCATGTTTCTTTTTATAATCGAGCCAGTTTCTTTTTAGATCTATAAAGGCTTCCAGATTAGGCTGAATTAAAAACGGATTAGTTTTACGTTCTTTATCAATTGTTGATTCTGCATCCGCTCCATAATTATGTCCCGGAAAAACTCTGGTTTCTTTAGGCAGCCTTAATAACTTTTTATGTAAAGAATGATATTCATCATGAGCCTGATCGGCCAGATCAGTTCCGCCAACTTTACCCACAAACAAAGTATCGCCTGTAAATACAGCATCACCAATATAAATACAAATGGAGTCCTGAGTATGTCCGGGAGTGTGAATGATTTTTACAGTCAATTCACCTAATTCAATTTCATAATCATCAATTAACGGTGAGTCAGTTCTTGGATCTTTATCACAAAATCCTAATGGTTTTATTCCTGTAAATCTTTCAATTCTAACATTCCCTTCGGTATGATCGAAATGTCTGTGAGTATTAAAAATGTATTTTATCTCAATCTCATTTTCAACAGCATAATCGTAAATTTTTTTTGGTGAATATGACGGATCAATTACAATTCCCTTTTTTGTTTTATCACAAGCGGCCAGATATCCAAAATTTCTATCGCCCCCGGTTAAAAATTGCTTAACAATCACATTTTCCTCCAAAATCAAAATTCGTTATTCTATGGTTACTAATAATTTTTGAAGATACATTTTTAAGAAATGAGATACAACAAAACAAATTTAGTTCTATCTATTATAAGGTCAGTTTAAAAAAGGCGGATGACATCTCCTTAAAAAGATGCCATCCGTAAAATTTATTTTTTTACAAATGATTCGATGTGCTTAACATATTCAGCCGGAGTCATATCCTGATATCCGGTTCGCCCGACTTCCTTTCCAGTTTTATCAAGCAATAAGACAGTCGGGAATCCTCTTACTCCATATTTAGCGGCTAATTCATTATTCGCTTTTTTTAGTTCGGCTGGCTGTACAGTTTTTCTTGGAAAATCTAATTTAAGAAGAACTAAATTTTCGTTCGCATATTTAATAAATTCTTTTTTTGATAAAATATTTTCATCAAGTCTTATACACCAAATACACCAGTCCGAGCCTGTAAAATCGACTAAAATTGGTAATCCTTTTTTATGCGCAACTTCTTTAGCTTTATTATAATCGGTTAACCAATTTAATTCACCTGTTCCTGCCGAAACTTGTGAAACAACAAATAACACAGCTAAAGCCGTTAGTAGAATTTTTGATTTGATTTTTTTCATTTTGTTCTCCTTTATATTTTTAATAGACTTTTATTATCATTAAAAAGTTAGATGCTAAATATATAATTTAGTTGCACAAAATTTATAACAATTTATAAAAGAATAATGTCTATTAATTTACAATTACCAAATAAAATTATGACTAATCCACAACTCTTCTCTTTGAATAGGACTTCTACTCTTATTTTGTTATTTTTGTTCCTGGTAAATATAACTTATCCTCAGAAAGTGAGAAGCAATATGGCAAGTAAAAATCATCTTAAAAACGAAACAAGTCCTTATTTATTGCAGCATGTTTATAATCCGGTTGATTGGCATCCATGGAATGATTCTATTCTGGATCTGGCTGAAAAAGAAAATAAACTTGTAATAATAAGTATTGGTTACGCTGCATGCCATTGGTGCCATGTAATGGAACATGAATCATTTGAGGATAATGAAGTTGCAGAATTAATGAATGAACATTTTATATCAATTAAAGTTGATAGAGAAGAACGCCCCGATATTGATCAGATATATATGACTGCCGCTCAGTTATTAACCGGGCGCGGCGGATGGCCGTTAAATATTATTGCTTTACCAGACGGCAGACCTATTTATGCCGGCACATATTTTCCTAAAGCAAAGTGGATGTCTCTACTTTCACAAATAGTTGATCTCAAAAAAAGCTCATATAATAAGTTAGCGGAACAGGCAGCCAATTTAACAAATGGTGTTGCAATGTCTGAGTTTATAAACGATGTACAGACTCCCGGAGAATTTACTACTGAAACATTAGATGAAATATTTGAGAACATAATTTCTACAATTGATTTTACTGATGGCGGATTTGACCGGGCTCCAAAATTTCCGCTTCCAATTGCGCATAAGTTTTTACTTAACTATTACTATAAAACCAAGAATCCAAGGGCTTTAGAAGCAGTAACCATAACACTTAACAAAATGGCCGGCGGCGGTATTTACGATCAGCTTGGCGGCGGATTTGCAAGATACTCTGTTGATGATAAATGGTTCGCTCCTCATTTTGAAAAAATGTTATATGATAATGGACAGTTGTTAAGTTTGTATGCAAGTGCATATCAGATTAATAAAAATGA
This sequence comes from Melioribacteraceae bacterium, assembly GCA_016342755.1. Taxonomy (GTDB): domain Bacteria; phylum Bacteroidota; class Ignavibacteria; order Ignavibacteriales; family Melioribacteraceae; genus JAEINS01. Next base: position 57,606 of record JAEINS010000016.1, read on the forward strand.
AAAATATAAATCGGTTATTGCAGAAACTATCGATTTTACTTTGCGCGAGCTTACTTCAGAAGAAGGTGGATTTTATTCTTCTTTAGACGCGGATAGCGAAGGTATAGAAGGCAAATTTTACGTTTGGAAAAGTGACGGGTTAAAAAAACTTCTTGGAAATGATTACGAAATATTTTCCGCTTTCTATAACATTAAAGAATCCGGCAATTGGGAAGACGGAACTAATATTTTTTATAACACAGACACAATTAAAGAATTGGCAAAAACTATAAGCCTCAGTGAAAGTAAGATTTCTGAATCTTTATCAAGATCAAAACAAATTCTTTTTAAGGAGCGGAGTAAAAGAATAAGACCGGGCCTGGACGATAAAATTTTGACTTCGTGGAATGCTTTAATGTTAAAGGGAATTACAGATGCCTACAGAGTTTTTAATAAAAAAGAGTATTTAGACATTGCATTAACAAATGCTAATTTTTTGAAAGAGAATGTAATTACTAAGGATTTTAAACTTTTCAGAAATTATAAAAACGGGAAATCTACTATAAATGCTTTTCTGGATGATTACTCTATATTGATAGAAGCGTTTATAAATCTTTACCAGGCTACGTTTGATGAGGTATGGCTGAACATTTCTAAATCACTTGCAGATTATGTAATTCAACATTTCTATAATAGCGAAAATGGAATGTTCTTTTATACTTCAGATTTGGATAAAAAACTTATCGCAAGAAAATTTGAACTTACGGACAACGTTATTGCCTCTTCAAATTCTGTTATGGCTAATAATCTTTTTATTCTTGGTAAATATTTTAGCGAAGAGAAATACATTAATAAATCGCGGCGAATGCTTAATAATATATTGCCCAATGTTATAAAAGGCGGAGCTTTTTATGCTAACTGGGCTAATCTCTTCTTTTTATTTACATCTGAAATAAATGAAGTTGCTATTCTGGGAGAAAACGAAAAAATATTTTTAAATGAATTTGATCATCATTTTCTTCCAAATACAATTTTTGCCGGAGGTAATAAAGAAGGCAGTATTCCATTATTGAAAAACAGATTAGTTGATGGCGAAACTAATATTTATGTCTGCAAAGATAAAGTCTGTAAACTTCCGGTTAAATCTGTGCAGGAAGCTCTTAAGCAGATTGAATAAGTTTACCAGTCTACTATTACAAGTCTGAGTATAAAGCTATAAAAATAAAATGCCCCCAATGGAACATACACCATTATAGGTAACAAATTAGAATTGTTCATCATAAACAACAATGATAACAGCGGTAATCCAACAATAATTGCAAAGAAAATTATCCAGCCGAATCGTTCTTCATCCCAGAAATATTGGAGTAAAGATTATAGCAGCTAATACAGTTAATATGAATGTAAATCCAAAACCATGATGCAGAAAAATAGTGCTGTTGTTGATAATTCATAATTAAGCCATTGCCGCAGCCTTTGGATAGCATAATTCTTATTGATTTCTATTTCCATAATTCCCTCTTAAAATCACCCAGATTGTTGGCTGCGTATATTAAGTAGAATCAGACTGGTTAAATCTGATTCTACAATTTAATTATTCGCTTACTTCTATATTAAACGGTATTTTAATTTTTTCCCAATGTAAATATGCGGTTGCCGATGTACCCGCTAATTTTTCAAAACCATATTGCAGCCATTCTTGATGATCGGCATTTTGCGGATTAACATTAATCCTGAGCGCATCATTTTCCGCATCGTATAAATAACTTCCCCAGATGTCATTTTTATTACTGAAAATGATAGTCCATTCTTTTTCAGACGGAATCATGTAAACTCCATACTTGCCCGCGTTAAGTTTTTCCCCTTCTACTATTACATTTTTCGAAAACTCAATTGTTGTGTTTTCATTAGCACCGGCACGCCAGGGAAACGGATTATTTTTAGAATATTTATTTCCCGGAGCCATTCCGTATGGAACAAGGTCGCCCCAAATTTTTCGCCCTTTAACACCAGGACGGCTATAAACAATAGTGATATCCGTATCAACGCCAATTGTCTGCGAAACACCGGCTTTCAAACTTAACCTGACTTTATTGTTTTGAGCCTGCAAAGATTCGCTAAACAGCAAAGCAAGTACTAATAGTAAATATATTGGTAAAACTGTTTTTCTCATTTTTTCTCCTAACATGGATTTTTTGACACGATTATTAAAATACGAACAGTTGATAAAATGTACAAATATCTACTCTATAATTACACCAAGCTCTTCGATTAATGCAACAGCTTCCGGCAAAGTAAATTTTGCGCTTTTAATTTCGTTAATCTGTGGATTTATTCTATACCCAAAAGCATTTGTGAAATCCGCATTATTCAACTTTGTCTGTTCAAATAGACTTCCCGATAATTCAGCATTTTCAAAACTTGCGTTAGTTAAATCAGCTTTATAAAAATCACTGTTCAAAACTTTGCAGTCAATAAAATTTGTTCCCTTTAATTCAAGCATCGAGAAGTTACAATCAGATATAATTGAATTTACAAATTCTATTTTTAGTATTAGCCTATTAACATTGGTAAAATCTATTCCTATTAATTTACTTTCTATAAATTTTGCATTTTGAAATTTTGTGCCGCTTATAGAAACCAAACTCAAATTGCACTGAATAAATTCACAGTTCAAAAAAAGTGTGTCATATAACAGACAATTTGAAAAATCACAATTTTTAAATGTACAATCGTAAAATGATTTTTGTCCTAATTCTTCTTTTGCATACAGAACATCATTAAACTCACTTTCTTCAAAATACTCTTCACTTAACTCACTCATTTCACCCTCATAGAATTATTTAAAAACTCAACCGCTCTTCTTTCACTCCAAAAACTTCCAGCATTATTAAAATCTACAAATCCAACATGCCCGCCATGTTTAGGAGTCTCGAGAAATACCGCCTCAGATTCTTCGGTTTCATTAAATGGATAACAACTTCCCGAAAGAAAAGGATCATCAAGAGCATTTATAATTAGTGTCGGAATTTGAATATCAGATATTAAATTTATAGAACTGCATTTAGCCCAATAATCTTCGGCATTTTTAAAGCCGTGTATTGGTGCTGTATATATATCATCATAAGTTTTGAAGTTTTTAATTTTATTAAACCCTTCTAATGAAATTTTATTTGGATACAATTCTTTTTTAGCAAGCAGCTTTTTTTTAAGCTTCAGCAAAAAACGTTTCATGTAAATCCAGTTTCTCTTCCTGGATAATTCTTCTGAACTGGATTTTAGATCACAAGGAACAGAAATAACAACTGCATTGGATATTTTATTGCGAATGTTTTCACCTAGATATTTTAAGGTTACATTACCTCCCATGCTAAAACCGACTAGAGAAATTGTATTATAATTATAGTCCTTATTAACATGCTCAATAACAGTTTCAAGATCATCAGAACTGCCGGAATGATAAAACCTTAAAACTTTATTAATCTCTCCCGAACAGGATCTAAAGTTCCACGCCAAAACATCGAAGCCGGAATTATTTAATTCCCGAACCATACCGGTAACATAAGGCCGATTTGTATTCCCTTCTAATCCATGCGAAATTATAACAAGTTTGCCAGAACCAATTTTAGACCAGTCTAAATCAAGAAAATCTTCCTCAACTGTTTCAATCCTTTCTCTAACATAGTTTGGAATATCTATCTTACGAAACATCGATGAATAAATAGTCTGAACATGACCGCTTTTTAAAAAACCCGGGGCGTTATATTTTGAGTTTAATATAGTCATTAAAATTATCTTTCAATTTCCATATCTAACCAATTTTCTAATGTTGAATATATTTTTTCTTTTTCTCCTCCTTCAAAACTTCTAATTCTTGTTCTATGCGAACCATCTTTTTTTACCATTTTAACAGCATTGGTTTTGTCCCCAATATCAACAGCAGTTGCGGACCATGTATCATTTTCGCCATATATATAAAGGAAATTATTACTACTGTTTTTCAAATAGTTTTCAACATATCTCATCGGCTCAGGATCAAACATTAATTTTCCAAGAGCTGGCGCAAATATTTCCATAGTTGCAAAATCTGAATCGACATATTTCAGTAATCCTTCAAAAGGAGTAGTGTCATAACCGTAAAATCCAATTTCGGTGTAAGCCTGGTACATAAAAGGGCTAAGATCTTCCATCCCTTTTGTGTCAAAAAAACTTGGATCGGAAACTGTAACAAGATGATCATTTAATTTTTCGGGACTTGAATCAGAATTAGGAATATTTTCCGGACCAACTAATCCCCACTGCCAATATGCAAAAGAATATTCGAATACTGAATATTCCAGAATCATATCTAGATCGTATTTGAAAGTATAGTTTTTATCGTTGCAGTATTTCTGAAAATACGGCATAATCTTATCACGATTTTTTAAAACACATTTTTGAAATTCCAATATTTTATCACGTGTTTCCTTTGTTCCAACATTTTCGAGAAAAGTGTGAATCTTTCTCTCTTCCTGTTCAAAATTTAGAGGAGCCACGTATGGAATCGAAACATCCACATCATTTGGATAATACGCACGATGGAATAACGTTGTCTGTCCGCCTTTGCTAACACCAGTTGTAATCCACTTCCCTTCATAAATTTGTTTGAAGGTTTCTATTATTCTATGATGATCAGCGGCCGCTTGCTCAACTGATAAATACTTCCAATATATCATATCAGGAGCCGATTCACCAAAATATCGATGCTCTACAATTAGCTCATTCGATTTTAATATTCTGGTAACTTCGCTATGTCTGTTTTTGTTCGCCTGATATCCTTCTGTTACCATCACAACTGGGGAATCAAAATCAGTGTGTGATAAAAATATTCTTTGCTTAAACTTAGCACCATTTGGTCTTAAATGATTTACAGGCTGTTCAAACATAATTTGATAAGCTTCAGTAAAATGATTTGCTGTATCAATTTCTATAATTTCAATATTCGGAATCGCCTGTAATTTTTCTAACAGATCTGATCCGGCTAATACAAAACTGCTTATAAATAAAAGGTATATTAATAACATACGTTTTTTCATGATCGGCCTATTTATTTTATAACTATTATTTCTTTCTGCGGATTTGATAACCATTCAGCACCATATTTTGTCACTAGAACCATTTCTTCTATGGTTACAGTTCCTCTATCAATAACATCTAGACGCGGCTCAATAGTAAAGACCATTCCTTCTTCAAGCTTTTTATATGGTTTCTCTGCATACTTTTCCCATTTTGGACCAAGTAACGCGGTACCATCATGAGAAAACCTTCCAACCTGATGCCCAAGTCCGTGCGGGAATTCTTCAAACCCATTACTAACAACTATATCCCGTGCTATCTTATCAATTTCAAATGCCTCAATCCCAATCTTCATGGCTTCTTTAGCACTTTCAATTGCGTCAACTATTGTATCAAAACCCTTTTGCACATCATCAGGAACTGTATCTTCATAATCCTGCATAATATAAAATGTTCTCTGCATATCGGAACAATACCCGTTTACCTTAACACCAAAATCCATATTAAGAACATCACCCTGCTTAACTAGCTTATTTGTCGGCGCATAATGAGCCTCTGCTGTATCATAGCCGGTAAATACGGCCGGACACACGCTCTCTTCCCACGCAAATTCTAAATTCCTATTTTTAACTTCTTCCTTCATAAAGGAAGCAATTTCCTTTTCCGAAACACCGGGTTTTATAAAATCCTTTACAAGATCAAATATATCTTCTGTATGAGAAATCGCGGCTTTAATACTTTCTATTTCCGTTTCAGTTTTTCTTTCTCTTAAGGCAGAAACTATTTTTTCGGCAGAAATTATTCTTTCGCCCATTCCTATTTCATCTAACATTTCTTTTAATGTTAAATACATTCCGAATGTTATTCCATCGCAGATTTCACTGCCAACGGAATAATTGATAGCAATATTCGAAGGATTAAGCTCTTTCATATATTCAATAAACGGAGTTTTTACACCTTCTACAAAACCAACAACATTATCATAAGCTCCGGTTTCCTCAACTGTTCTTTTATCATATCGGCCAACTATAGAATTAGTTTTACCGCCTTTGGAAATTATAAATGCTGAATGCCACGTTATATCGGCACTTACAAGAAATGCTAATGTTGGATCACCATTTATCTGACTCTCTCTTGCAAATGTTATCCAGCAATCAACATCAAATTCTTTTAATAATTCTTTAGACTGATTTACCTTTTCTTTAACTAACATTTTTATCTCCTAAAATTATTCAGCAAATCGTTTAAGTTTTTTCATAAAGACCAAAACCAATATTGCTGAAAAAATTAATAATCCTGTTAACACTAAAAAGTATTCATGATGCGAAAAATCGCTATAAAACTTACCTAACAACCCTGATCCGTAACTTCCAAAGGCAGTTGCAGCAAACCAGCCTCCCATCATTAAACCTTGAATTTTAGGCGGTGCAACTTTAGAAACATATGATTGCCCCATTGGAGAAATCATTATTTCTGAAAGAGTTACAACAAAATAAGTACCTATTAGCCACGAAGGCATCATGTTATTTGCATCAGCATCTCCGCCAGACATTGAAGCAACAACCATTATAACCATTGATAATCCCATAATCATCATGCCAATAAATATTTTTACCGGTGTTGAAGGCTCTTTACCGGCTTTATTTAATCTTGCAAAAAAGCCTAATAATAAAGGGGTTAATACCAGAATAAAAAATGGATTGAAGAATTGATATGTTTCAGGTCGTAGCCAATCCAGTTTCAAAGTTGATCGTTCCGCAAAAAGTGTAAGCGCAAATCCGTTTTGATAGAACGCTACCCAGAAGAAGATTACAATAAGAAACAGAATACCAAGTGTTATAACTCTTTGTCTAAACTCACCAGAAGGAATATTTGAAGCAGTAATATCATTCCCGTTTTCTTTTGCTGTCTTTGTATCTGTGGCTGATAATTTTTTTGCACCAAGCTGTAAATTTATAATTCCTAAAGTCATTCCTATTGCCGCGGCTACAAACGAAATCCTATAACTTTCCCAGTATATACTTATTAAAGTGGCGGCTAAAGGAGCTATCGTGGCTCCGACATTAACACCCATATAAAAAATATTAAATCCCGCATCTTTCAATTCTGGTCTGCCTTTATAGAGATTACCTACTAATACCGCTATGTTTACTTTGAATATTCCGGTTCCAAACGCTACTAGAAATAATCCCAGATAGAAAAACATTATATTTTCCGCCGATGAAAATGCCAGACTTAAATAACCGAGCACCATCAAAGAAGCGCCGGCTCGTACTGTATTTATTTGACCAAATATTTTATCACCAATATATCCGCCAAGCAAAGGTATAAAATAAACAAGTCCTAGAAATAGTCCGTATGCATCACCCTTTTGAGAATCATCCCAGCCAAATTCACTGCCCATATACAGAACTAAAATTGCCATTAAAGTATAAAATCCGAAGCGTTCCCACATTTCAGTGAAAAATAAAATCATAATTCCTTTAGGATGATTTTTTAACATATAATTTCCTTAGTCTTTATTAGTAACTACAATGGCAGGAAAGTTCCATACCCGTTTTTAATTGCATTTTTTATAACAATATCAGCAACCGCTAAGTCTTGGACAGCATTTCCAACTGACTTAAATACAGTTATATCATTTTCATCAAATTTATATTTTACTTTATTATCAACTATTTCGCCTAACTCGGCAACTATATGCGATTCATTTATCAATCTGTTTTTTATTGGCTGAATAAGATCACCGGCTTCTGATAAACATGCTTTCCGTGAATCAACCACTATTTTAGCGCTTTGAATTATACTGGCTCCAATTTCGCACATATCCGGTCTGTATGATCCAATTCCGTTTATGTGTGTTCCCTCCGAAATATTTTCTCTAAGCACAACAGGAAGCTTAGATGAAGTAGCCGTACAAATAATATCCGCATTCTTTAATACCGATCTATCATCACAGGCTATTAATTCACAATCCATATTTCCCGAAATTCTTTTAACAAATTCTTTCGCCCTGTTTATATCTATATCTAATACATAAAATTTTGAAATATTTCTGACCGCATAAACAGCTTGAATTTGTTTTTCCCCCTGAACTCCGGCTCCGATTAACGCGCCGGTACTTGCATTTTTCTTCGACATTAATTTTGTTGCTAATCCGGAAGCCGCTCCAGTTCTGATAGCAGTTAAAAACTCTCCGTTCATTACCGCAACCGGCTCACCAGTTTCACCACTTAAGACCATTATAAGCGCATGAATAAACGGCAATCCTTTAGAACCGTTTTCTGTAAATATTGAAACTGATTTTAAACCAATTAGATTGTTTTTGGGAAGATATACCGGCATAAATAAAGCTCCGGCATTCTTTTCTGAAATCTCTATATGCGATCTTAACGGAACTTTTGCTTCACCTGATGAGAGCTGGGAAAAAGCATCTTCCATCGCGTTAATTGCATCAATCATGCTAATCGACTTCTGAACATCATCTGATGAGAGATATAGTATTTTTTTATCAGACATATTTACCTCAGTATAAATCCATCTTTTAAAATATCTTCAGTATCAATTACAAACTCGTTTTTACCGGTTATGAATGCAGTTCCCTCAACTTCTGGTATAACTGCTTTATACTTGCCATACGTTGTTTCTTCTTTCACAGTTCCCTTAAATACAGTTCCAAGAATGCTTTCTATCTTCATGCTTTCGCCAGTCTCTAATTCACCTTTATAATGATGTAAAGCCATTCTCGCTGAAACTCCTGTTCCGGTCGGACTTCTATCAACTTCACCCTCCGCAAATACGCAAACATTACGGCTATCATTTTCTTTAGAATATGGATCACCAGTTATAATGGTTCCATATAAAAAACTTAAATCTTCCTCAAACGGATGAATGATTTTTTCCGAAGCCATTACTGCTCTTTTAATCGCCATTCCTTTTTCAATTAGCCCGGTATATGCAGACGCATCAAGCTTAACATCTATATCGGCCGCTTTTACAAAAGCATAAAAGGCTCCACCATAAGCTACATCGTATTTTACATTTCCAAGTCCGGGAACTTCAATAATTTTACCGGATGAATAAACAAAAGAAGGAACGTTATGAAAATAAACGCTTTCCACTTTTCCATCTTTAACCTTAGCATAGGAAGTAATTAATCCTGCAGGTGCTTCAATCAGCAGCTTAGTTAAAGGAGAAACTGCTTCAACCATTCCGGTTTCAACCGCAACCTTTGTAACTGCAATAATTGCGTGCCCGCACATGGTACTGTATCCTTCATTATGAAGGAATATTACACCGATATCAGATGTAGAATTTGTAGGCTCAGTTATAATACATCCATATTGATCCGCATGTCCGCGCGGTTCCCACATAAGTGATGTTCTAAGATGATCAAAGTTCTTTTTCATGTAAGAACGTTTTTCCAAAATGGTTTTACCTTTTAGTTCTGGTAAACCGCTTGTTATAATTCGCAAAGGTTCTCCGCCTGTATGCGCGTCAACTGACTTAATATTTATCCAGTCTTCCGGCGCTTGCCAATTTTCTAACTTTGCCAATTTTTCTTTTATTGTTGTCATAATCAATTTCAGTTAGTATTTATAGGCTGCTTTGTGTAATTCCTTAACAGATTCAATTTGGTTATTAGGTTTAAGCTGCTTTCCAATAAACTTATAAATCTTAACACGAATCTCTTTAGCTTTTTTAGTATCAATTCTATCGAACGAATGTCCGCCCGGCATATCTTTATAAATCTCATATTCAAATTTCTTTCCATCTGCTTTTAACGATTTTATAAGATGTTCTACTTCAAGAACGTTAACATCATCATCGTTTGTATTTGTATGAATTAACAATGGAGTGTTTTTAAACTTGTGAGTATTCCAGGCCGGCGATCTTCTTTTATATTCTTCAACATCCTCATTTGCCGTTTTACCAATGTGATAATCAGCCGAGTATAACTCACGATAACTCTGTGTCATGTATCCCATCCGAGCAATTAAATCACTTACGGGTACACCGGCAAATGCAACTTTATAATCGTCCGGATAATTAAATATATTATGAAGTGCAATTAAGCCGCCATGACTCCAGCCAATTATACCTGTTCTGTCAGCATCAACAAAATCATAATTCTCAATCATGTAATTTTTGCTGGCTAATACATCTTCAACTTCCAAACCGCCATAGTCAATTTTTTCGTAATGCGATTTCCCATAGCCTGTACTGCCTCTATATTCTGCCGCTACAACTATGTAGCCCTGATAAATAAGTTCTCTTATTATGTGAGTATAATATGTAGAAAAATTACTGTGAACTCCACCATGCGGAAAAACGATAAGCGGATATTTCTTATCTACATCCAATTTTTTGGGAATATAAACATACGACCAAAATTTTTCGGGATTTTTATATCCCATTTCGGTTGTCTTTTCATCCCGCCAGCGGGGTGGCCCATACATATAAACCTTATCAACATGCGCAACATCTCCAACTCTTTCGAACCAAAGCAGATCATCAATTTTCTTTTCAACTTCATCCAATCGATGTTCAAGGTTTTCATTGTATTTTTTTAAAGATTCAATTTGGTTCTGTAAATCTTCTTTTTGTCCAAAAAATGGAATTGTAAGAAATAATAAAGCGATAGTAATTAATACTTTTCTGTTCATTAATTCCTCTCTTATAAATTTTCTAAAATACTCTCAATTGATTCTCTATCAGAACTGTCAGGATCAAGCTGTAAATATTTTTCAAAATGAAATTTGGCTTTATTATCTTCCTCAGTGTGAGAATAATATAGATGCCCTAAGTTTAAATGCGCAACAATATCATCTTCGCTTATATTTACAATCTGTTTGTAAAAATCAAAAGCGTCTTCAACTTCGCCGCGGAAAGATGCTATTGAAGCCAGGCAATGGAGAATATTATTTTTATCTTCAACTTTATCTAAGCAGTCTTTTAAATAATTTTCAGTTTCCTCAAGATCTTCAACGTTTCCGTTTTCAAGTTCAATATTAAACGAATCTATCAACGCATCGGAAGCTTCTTTTATTTCACCTTTTTCTGTTAACAACTGTGCTTTATTATAAAACAGCGCAGGATCATCCGGAGTAACCGCTTCTAATTCTCCAAGAATTTTTAATTGCTCATCAACATCATTATCGGCTTCAGCAATTTCTAAATTTTTATACAAATCGGTTTTCAAATTCTCAAATTTTTCCAGAGCATCTTCAGATTCACCGGCATTTTCAGAAAGTACAATAATTGAATAAGCCGCATTCTGATTAACAAATCTTATTAGATTACGGGAATTTATAATGTGAGTAATAGATTCATCATTAAGAAGTTCCGAAGCTTTTAATATATGTTTTACTGAGTTTGATTCGATTAAAGTTTCCCAGTGTGCATGAAAACTTAAATCTGCCTGCCAGTCTTCCAATAATATAAATTTCTCAATTACGGGTTTTATATCATTGGTAAGAAATCCGGTTTTAATATCCGATTTTTCAGAAAAGTGATGAATGATCCAGTAATCGTATCCTTTTTGAATAACCAATGTTTCGGACATAAAATTATTTATGTATAAAACATCCAATAAAGAAATTTCATTTTCAAATAGTTCTAGAGCTTCATCCTTTCCAAGAATGAGTTCCGCTTCATGATTTTTTTGAAATTTTACTTTTGTGATTAAATCAGAAAGTGTAATTCCTCTTGATTCAAGTTCAGCAACAACTTTTTCATGAACTTCTTCATTATAATTATCTTTTTCTTTGGTTATTATTCTTGTAAGTTCCTCAACGGACATTAAATTTAGCGGTTTGATATGTTCAGTCATAAAATTCCTTTTTTAGATAAAAACTAATATTAAAAATAATAAAGAAACTATAATTCTATAATAAATTATTACAATTTTTGTTTTTAAATTTTAAGTGGATAAACATGTCGCTTTTTTGATTTAAGCACCTGTTTTAATTAAAAAAGCAGAATTGTGTTGACAAACGTAAAAAGAATTGTTACTTTGTATTGCGAATTTTTTCTCGATTTTATGGAATCTAAATATGACGGCATCACAATTTAAATCTGCACCTGAACCTACTTTAAGAAGATTACCAAGATATTTACATCTTCTTTTTAGATTAAGAGAAGGCGGATTGGAAGACGTTTCAAGTACATTAATTGCAAGGGAATTGAAACTTGATCCAACGCAGGTTAGAAAAGATATTGAATATACAGATATAGTTGGTCGTCCTAAAACTGGTTATCCAATTGAAGATCTTATAATTGCTATTGAAGCTTTTTTAAACTGGAATAATACTGAAGATGCTTTTATTGCAGGAGTTGGTAATCTTGGTTCTGCTATGCTGGGTTATCAAAGATTTAAAAAATACGGATTAAATTTTGTTGCCGCTTTTGATACTGACAAGCAAAAAATCGGGACGCAAATAGATACTATTCCTGTACTTTCGATTGAGAAACTGCCTGATCTTGCAAATAGGATGAAAATAAAATTTGGAGTTTTAACTGTTCCGCCTCAGTATGCACAATTTGTTGCGGAAATTATGGTTGAAGGCGGTATTAAAGCTATATGGAATTTTGCTCCGTGCCAGCTAAAATTACCCGATGATGTTATTGTTGAAAACGCCCAGCTTACTCAAAGTCTGGCAGTTATTTCGCGTAAACTACATGAGAAAAAAATTCTTGGCTCAGATTAGCAAATTTAGGTTCTTTTTAACATTTCAAGATTTAATTTTATAAAAATTTATTTCATTCCTTGTAATAGATTTTCCTATTAATTTTTTATTAGAAATACTTTAACCTCAAAGTATTTCAGATCAATAATACCATTTAAAATTATCTCAAATAATATTATGAACACAGTTACGCCAAATAATAAAATTATACATACCAACAAAGCTGAATGCAGAGATTGTTACCGCTGTGTTAGAGTCTGCCCTGTTAAAGCAATAAAAATGAAAGATGAACAAGCTTATGTTGAAGAGAATAACTGCATACTTTGCGGCAATTGTATAAAAGCTTGTCCGCAAAATGCTAAATCATATAGAAACGATATTGCAAAAGTTAAGGAGTTACTGGCTAATGAAAATATTGTGGCAGCAAGTATTGCCCCTTCATTTGCCAGTTTTTTTGATCCGGCAAAAATAGCTTCTGCTTTAAGAGCTCTGGGATTTTCGTATGTAGCCGAAACTTCAAATGGTGTTGATGAAGTCAGCAATGCTTCGATTGATGAGTTTAAGAAAAAAGATATCACTCAGATCTGTTCGTCTTGCCCCGCGGTTGTTAATTACATTGAGAAATATGATAATAGCTTAACAAAAAATTTAGTTGAGTTCACTTCGCCAATGCTGGTTCATTCGGTAAAAATCAAATCAAAATTTGCTGTAGGAACTAAAGTGGTTTTTATTGGTCCCTGTTTAGCAAAAAAAGCTGAAGCTGAAAGAGAAGAATATGCCGGTTATGTGGATGCTGTTTTAACATTTGAAGAATTGGAGCAATGGTTTAATGAAAAAGAAATCGATTTTAACCAGTTAGCGGAAATTGATTTTGATGAAACGCCAAATACTAAATCCGGATTATTTCCGCTAAACGGAGGATTGTTCAAAGTTACATCCGAAAAATTGAATCTTAAAGACGAAGAAATAATTAGCACAAGCGGTTATGAGAATATTAAAAGTGCCTTAAACTATGTTCAAAATAATGATGAAAAAGTTTTACTCGATCTGCTTTTTTGTGAACATGGCTGTATTAATGGACCCGGCACTTTTGCTGATAAAAATATTTTTGAACGGCAAAATAATTTATTAAAATATGCCCGCCGCATTAATAATAAATCTGCTGACAAAAATTTTCTCACACAAAAAATTGCTGTTAATTTTAGACCTAAATCAATTAATTCTGTTGGTGAAATAAGTGAAGAAGATATTTTAAAAGTTCTGGCAAAAATTGGGAAAACCAATTCTGAAGACGAATTAAACTGTGGCGCGTGCGGATATAATACGTGCAGAGAAAAAGCAATCGCGGTAATTAATGGAATGGCGGAACTTGATATGTGCATTCCTCACATGAGAAAATTAGCTGAACAGCGGACTGATAAAATTATGGAAACAACTCCAAACGGAATTGTTATTTTAGATAATCAGCTAAATATTATTCATATAAACAAATCTTTCGCAAAAATATTTAATTGTAATAAATCTATTCTTGGTAAAAAAATATCGCATATTATTGATCCTGAAGGGTTTATAAAAATAGAATCGGAAAAACTGGATAAACTTGAAGAAACTGTTGAACATAAAAAACATAAAAAAGTTTGTCATCAGATATTCTATAAACTTCCTAAAGAAAATCAATTTGTAGGAATTTTTGTAGATATAACAAAAAACGTGACTGACAAAAGAAAGCTCCAGAACTTAAAAGCGCATACAATTATGCAGGCTCAGGAATTACTTGATCATCAAATTGAGATGTCTCAAAAAATGGCAAAACTATTAGGCGAAAGTACTGCTCAGAGTGAATTGCTGGTAGATAATATTATAAAAATTACCGACGATGAACAGAATGATAAAGAGAACCATCAATCATCACGGAAAGACTGGCGATGGAATATATCCACATTGAAATAGAAGCAATCACTTCTCCTAAAATTAACGGTCAGTTATGCGGCGATGTGTATGAAGTAATCCGCAATAAAGAGGGTACAACCATAATATTTGCTGACGGTATTAAATCCGGTGTAAAGGCTAATCTTGCGGCTACTATGTATGTATCTCATCTAAAAGAACTGCTTCAGCAAGGTCAATCTCTCCGTGAATCAGTTCTAAGAACAACTGATATAATTGAACGATCAAAAACAAAAGATAATCTCTATACAGCTTTTATAATTGCAAGAATACTAAACAACGGTAATACTACAATTATTTCCTACGAAATGCCGCCTCCTATTATTTTTTCGAATAATAAGGCTTCAATATTAAAAATGGGAAAAAATAATTCTGATTTAATAATGGAAACACATTGCAATCTATCGGAGAAAGAAGCTTTCTTATTTGTAAGTGACGGAATATCTGAAGCAGGAATGGGTTCTAAGAACACTAATGGCTGGGGAGTTTATGGAATGTCTGAATTTCTAAACTATAAGTTAAGCGGAAAAATAAAATACAAAGATATTCCAAAAACTATTTATTCCAGAGCATTAGAAATAAATGATAATATAAAAAAAGATGATATGTCTATAGTTCTGGCAAAAGCCAGGAAAGGAACAATAGTAAATGTTTTTTCCGGTCCGCCAAGTAACCCTAAACTTGATTATGATAAAGTTTCTGAATTTGTAGAAAGTGACGGAATTAAAATAATATGCGGTGCTACAACGGCTAAAATTGTTGCTTCATATTTAAACAAAAAACTATTTGTCGAAGAAAATTATGATCCGCTAATTCCCCCGGCTTATGAAGTTGAAGGAATTGATTTGGTTACAGAGGGTACAGTTACGCTAAACCAGGTTTATAATTTACTAGATGAAGATATTACCAGAATTAGTAAAAGAAATGTTGTTGGTGATTTTGTAAGTCTGTTATCGGCAGCAGATAAGATAAACTTTTTTATCGGAACAACTGCAAATCCGGCAAATGATAATATTGAATTTGTTCAGCAGGGTCTTTTAAAAAGAACCAGAATAATTCCTTTAATAGCCGATAAATTGAAAAAAGAAAGTAAAACAGTAATTATAAAATATCTATAATATTATATCCTTACAATTTTAGTTCTAAATGCAAATGCTATTAACTCTCCGGTGTTTTTCAAATCTAATTTATTAAGAATATTTCTCTTATGGTTTTTAACCGTGTGTAAACTGATAATTAGTTTTTCAGAAATTTCTTCAACCGTATTAGATTCTGTAAGCAGTCTAATTATTTCAATTTCTCTCTGAGTTAAACCAGACCTTTCCATAATACTTTGTTCACTTTGCTTACTATAATCCGATGCAAAGTTATCCACCAACTGCCCCGTAATATTCGAATCAAAATAATTACCGCCTTTATGAACATCTTTAATAGCCTTAATAACCTCTTTAAGATTAGACATTTTCAATATATATCCTTCAACACCTACTGATAACGCGTCAAGAATAAACTCGCTATTATCGTGCATCGATAAAATTAAAATTTTCACATCCGGATATTTGGTTTTTAATATTTTTGATGTCTCAATTCCATTAAGATTCGGCATGTTTAAATCCATCAGAATTAGATCGGGACGGCATTTTTCATACTTTTCAATTGCTTCCTGTCCATCATTTGCCTGATCAACAACTTCAAACTCAGGATGTTTATTAATTGACGAGACTAATGATTCTCTAACAACCTGATGGTCATCTACTACTAATATCTTAATTATACTCATACTATTATTATCCTAATTAAAAATCCTTTTATAAACTGATTATGCAAAAGGTATTTTAATAAATATTTTTGTACCTGCATTTATTTCTGAATTTATTTCTATTTCTCCGCCTAAAAATTCTGTTCTCTGTTTTAAATTATTTAAGCCAAAACATTTATCAGAAACTTTATTTATATCAAAACCAACTCCATCATCTTCAACGGTTAAAGCCAATAAGTTTTCATCAAGATATTCTCTAATGGTTAAAGTCGCAGTTTTACAATTTGCATGTTTAACAATATTATTAAATGCCTCTTGTACAATTCTAAATACAGGAAGCTCATTCTGTTTTTCCAATTTATTAGAATAATTAAGCTCGTTTAAAACAATTTTAAAACTGGAATCTTTTTTAATTCTATTACAAAGATTTTTAAGCGCATGCAATAAACCATAATTTTCAATTACTATTGGATGAAGATCATAAATTATATTTCTAATTTCACCGCCAGCCAGGGTAATCAAATTTCCAACATCTTCTAAATTTTCATCTTCAATATTATGTTCAAACTCAAATCCGTCAAGCTTAATTTTTATTCCGGTTAAAATTTGCCCAATTCCATCGTGTAAATCTCTAGAAATTCTGGCCCGTTCTTTTTCAACCGCACCAATAACCGCACTTGCATATTTTTTCTGCTCAATAAGTTTGTTACTAATTTCTTCCATTTTTATCCTTTCAGTAACATCCTCAATCATACCAACAACTTTATTAACCACACTTCCTTCTCTATGAATACTATATAGTCGCGCGCGAATCCATTTATCAGCTTTATTATTTTCCTGAAGCATAAACGGAATTATAGGTGATGTAAATGATCCTCCCTCAGTAAATATTTTTTTTACTATTTCAAAATATTCAGAGTTCAATAAAGTATTATCCTTAAAGACATTATAATTTTTTAATATTTCTAAAATATTATTGTCTTTAAATAATTCATGAAAAATGTTGTTAACTTCTTCAATTGATCCATCAGCCCTAAATATAGCTATTGCAAATGGCGATTGAGTTAACAAACCCTTTATTTCGGATGTCTTCTGATTAACCCTTATTTCAAGTTCCTTATTAAGGTTCTGTAGATTTAATTCGGCCTGTTTATGAATGGAAATATCTTTTACCGTATATATAATACTTATTCTATTTACCACTTCATCAAATATTACACTTGTGTTAATCATACCGGGAAAGCTTTCGCCATTTTTTTTATTAAAAACAATTTCCCTTTCTCTCACCGATTCATATTTTATTGTTCCAAACAAAATTTCATTAAAATCGATTACCGATTTTTTATTAATGAATGTTGAAAAATCCCGTCCTTCAATCTGATCACCTTGAACAAAGTTAAATTGGCTGTATGTTTGCTCGTTACAAAATATGATGCTATTAAAACTATCAGTAATAACAATAGCAACCGGCGAGGTTTCCAAAAGTTTTTTATGCCGTTTTTCTGATACAGAAAGCAGCAGCGTACGTTCTTCTACTTTTTTTTCTAAATCCTTACTATATTTTTTTGAAGATATATAATCATAGATATAGAAAAAAAACACTCCGAAAAATATAAACACACCAGTTATTGCCCATGGTTCTTTGTAAAATGGAGAATTGATTTTTATAAGCGCGGATGTTATTGGTTCGCTCCAGATTCCCTTAGCATTCTTAAATTGAAATCGGAAATAATATTTCCCGGGATCAATATTATTAATGAGATATTTTGTTTCTCTGGTTTCATTAAAAAATATTATTTCGTTATCATCATCTGTTAATTCTATTCTAAATATATTTTTTGTTTCATCTAAATAAGAATATCCCCTGTACTTAAAAAACAAATTATTTTGGTTGTATGGAAATTCTAGTTCTTCATTCAGCTTAAATTTTTCTCCTTCAATATTTTCAACAGAAAGCAATTCACCAACAGGTTTAGGAATTATATTTCTTTTATTTTTAAGATTAAAACTTGATAACCCTTTATCAGTTCCAATCCATAAAATCCCGTCTTTATCAATAAAATTGGCGGCTCTGTTAGTTTCATTTCCGGCTAAGCCGTCAGACATTGTAAATTGTTCAACATTGTTCTCTTTTTTATCCCAGCGTATTATTCCTTTTTCTGTTCCAAACCAATACGTACTATCGTTTTCCTTTGATACAGAATATATTGGGAAATCGAGATTAAAATTATTGAAATTTACTTTTTCAAATTCAATACCTCTTTGCTGTAATAACCCATTTTTTGTTCCTACAAATATAGTAGCTTCACTATCTTCAAAAGCACAGTAACAGCTTAGTCCTTTTTTTATTGGTTTTATATCTGAGCTATTCAAATCTTTTTTATCAATCATATGAAATCCGAGAGAAGAACATATGTAAATATTATGATCACTAAATTCATACATTCTTCTTGTATAGTTGAGGATTTCATATTTATATGTATTAAGTTTTTCAAATTTATAATTTAATCTTACAATCTCTTTATATTGGTTAGAAATCCAAATAGTATTTTCATGATCCCATAATAAACTTTGTATAGAATAATCTCCTAATTCTATAGTCTTTAAGTTTAATGATTTATCTAAAAAACCAAGAGTACGCCTTTCAATAGCAAACCAAATATTCCCATCTTTATCTTTATCAATATCTAATACTCTATCATACATTGTACGATCATTTTGAATTGGAATTTTATGTATTTTCTTATCATCAAGAACACTTATTCCGCCATTATGCCCAAGTACAATACGTCCATCGTCAAATTGTTCAACAGCACTAACTTCATTTTTAAATAAACCATTAATACTAGTATAATTTACAAATAAATTTTGCTTAATCTTATTTATGCCGCGTAAAGAAGTTGTCCATAAGTTATTCTCTTTATCTTCAAATAAAGATGTAACACCATGAGAACGAATATTATCTTCTAACGGAAAGTACAACCTGGTGTTAAAAAATTTATCATACTTATTGAACATTCCCATTTCACCGTAATAGAATATTTCTTTATTTTTAATTTTCTTAATTGAATATCCCGCACGAGAAGTAAAATACTCTGGAAGATTAACTTTATTTGTAATTTCTATCCTCTCACGATCTCTGTATTCAAATATAGCCTTCTCAGTTAAACCATAAGCTGAAAAAATATTTGTTCCATCATCAAGAATCTCTAACGCTAATACATTTTCTGCCTGTCTGTCTTCTTCAAATTTGTCAATATATATATTATTGTTAAACCCTAAAACTTGAATCCCATCAGTAGTTGCTAAATAAAACTCACCATTAAATTGAGATATATCATTTATGTAATCAAATGGTTTTTCTTTTAGATTTACAATATATGTTGAATCATTTTTATACAGATATAAACTATCAATTCCCGAAGAAACAGCAATTTTTAATTCATTTTCACCATTCATTACTTCAAAATCAGTTATTCTGAAAGGTAAATTGTTTTTATATCGTAAAGGAATTTTATCGATTTTATCATTCTTAACTCTAATTATATCGTGTATAGATGAATAAGGTAAAAAATATACATTCCCTTCAGAATCTAACTTAATTTTTATCATCCGGTAATCAAGTTCAGGATATTCATCTTTTAGCAATTTCCACTCAGTGCCGTCGTAAGTCATTATACCAGCTTCTGTGGCAAACCACATTAAGCCGGTTGTATCCTGAACAACATCGTAAACTTGTCTCTCCGGTAATCCATCTTCATTAGAATAATATTTATAAGATAAATCTTGCGAATAAATTATTGATGAACATACAATTAATATGTATATAAGTAATCTTAACATACGCTTCTTGCTATCTGAACCAGTATTATTTATAATAAAATTTATTTATCTTATTCATAAAATACTACTTTTTGTTAGTTTTAGAAAACTTTTAACATGACTAAAACGTCTGAATAGAAAAATATTGGATATATGATGAGCAATTCTAATCCCATAAAAAGACTTTTTGATTTATACACCAGCGATTTAAGTTATGATGAAATTGAAAAACTTATTAAAAAAGAATCGTCAGAGGTTTATGAATTTTTCGCAAAAGATATCTCGAAGCCCGATACAAGCAGAAATAAATTTATTAGAATTTTAATTTTTGCGCGAAATCTTTTTAATGCTTTCCTTTTAAAGTTAACTCCGGCAAGAAGAATTGTTTATTTAATCTCTATCTTTTTTATGATTGTTGGCGCATTTAATGATTTTGGAAGTTATATAGTTTTAGGAATACTGCTTCTAAATGCACTGTTAGCATTTGAACTTGTTGACAAACTAATTTTCAAAGATGAGATTTCTCTTGCAAAAAAAATTCAGAGTAAATTAATTCCGCAGGCACCGCCTAAAAATACTTTTTTTGATATTGACGCATATTATGAATCTGCCCGGGAAGTTTCCGGCGACTATTTTGATTTTATTGAACCGCGTGGTGAATCGGAAAATACGTTTATTATAATTGGTGATATTTCGGGTAAAGGAATGGCTGCCGCTCTTTATATGATTAGGGTTCAGGCCATAATTCATTCGATGTTCGATTATTTCAAAAACTTTAGAGATTTACTTATAAATCTAAATAAAAACTTTACAAACAAACTTAGTAGCGGATTTTTCTTAACACTTAGCAGTGCTAAAATTGATAAAGAAGGGAATCTTTCTATCTGTAATGCTGGTCATACTCCAACTATTCACTACAAAATAAATGAGCACAAATTTGAATTAGTGAACCCTAAAGGGATTGGGATTGGTTTAAGCAATAATGGGAAATTTGAAGAGTCATTGGAAGAAATTCTTATTAAACCCGGGAAAGGAGATTTATTCATTTTTTATACTGACGGGCTAACGGAAACAATGGATAGATATAAAAATCAATATGGAGATGAAAGACTTAAAAAATTAGTTGTTTCTAACTATGATAAATCTCCGAAAGAACTAATTAACGTCATTAGACAAAGTGTTGCCGATTTTAGAGGTCAGGCAATAAGTCATGATGACTTAACACTCGTAGTTTTGAAAGCAAAATAATTATTGAACTATTTCGAAAATTTCTTCGTCCGGTCTTAAATCATTATACATTCTTTTAAGTGCATTAAAAGAAGTTTCACTACCTCTTCCGGCTGCTTGTCTATATAACTTCACAGCTTCAGATTTATCTCCTTTAACACCTTTCCCGGATTCGTAGCAGTACCCAAGAGCAGTTAAAGCAAGTACCATTCCTTCATCGTTTGCAATTTGCAGAGTTTTAATTTCATCTTTTAAATCCTTTTTACTCTCATTAAAAACAGCTAACATTGCTAAACGCACTTCTGCTTCCCGGCTTCCTAATTTTTTAGCTTTCCCCCAATATTCTTCGGCAGAAACAATGTTTTTTTCAACCAGGGTGCCTGAGGAGTAACATAAACCAGCTTCAATTATAGAAGGAATATGCTCCATCTCTGAGGCCTTAATCAATAAATCGAACGCCTGACCGTTAGTTAATTTGAAATCGAAGCCGAGTGCTGTTAGCCCTGCCCAGACATACATAGCAATTGGATTCTCTTTATCAACTTCTATTTTCAGCTGATCGAAAAAATCATCCGCTTTAATCAATGCAACTAATCGTTCAACTGATTTCAGACTTCCAAACCGCAAAGCTTTAATATATTTTTCTGCCGATAAAATTAAATTTTGATTTACCTTTACACCTTTTTCAAGAAATCTGCCATGTAATAAAAGTGCTTCGGGCGAGCCATTTTCAGATGCTTCGGCAATTATTTCAAATCCTTCTAATCTGTTACTCGTACTATCTGCCGTATCAACAATACCAATTGTTTTTCTAATTAAACTAGATTCTTTATTTAGAAATTCTTCTAACTTGCCGTTATCCTCTGTTTCGGTTAACGAATCAGAATTGAAATCTATAAAGTCAACTTCCCATTCTCTGGAAATCAAACTTTGTTCACTCTGAAAATTTCTTCCGCTAAGTGAACTGTTAAATAAAAAGTCATCATCCTTTTCGTTTGGAACGTATCCGTTCTCTTTTAACTGTTCTATAACTTTTGAAGCACCTTTATAACCGCCGGACTCCGATAACTTTAACCACTTATAAGCTTCATCCAAATTTCTATTAACCACTAAGTTATCTGTAAACTGAATTGCATAAGCATACTGGGCAACCGGCATTCCTTTTTCAGCGGCAAATTTTATATGCTTAAAAGCTTCAAAAGGGTTCCACTTAACTCCAACATTATTCGATAACATAATGGCGTAATTAAAACGGGCAGAAGTTAAATTTTTATCGGCGGCTAATTTTATCATTTCAACGGCATGAACAGTATCTTTTGGAAATCCCATTCCAAGTAAATATCTTAAACCAAGTTCATGCTGGGCAAGAGGATCATCATCTTTAGCTTTCTCAATTAATCTGTATCCGTTTATTAACGAATACGATGGATATCTTGATTTTATTACCGGATGTGCTTTTCGTTGAAATGGATTTGGCTTATATACAACACTTCTTGTACTATCTTGTGCAAGTGTAATTTTATTACTTATTGGTATTATGCATAGTAATAAAATAAGAGTGAATATGTATCTATTTATATATGAGATTTAGATTATTCCTATTTAAAGTTTGTTTATAAGACAATATTTAGAATTGATTTATTCCCCGTTAGAAACAGAAGGTTCAATTTTTTTTATAAGTGTAAATACATTTTTATCACCTTCAGTATAATAATTGGTTTCATCCATAATCTGTTCAATTATAAATAATCCCATTCCGCTTTCGGGAAGGCTTTCAATATCATCAGGATTTATTTTTAATTCCCTGGGTTTTAAATCTTCACGAGAAGAGCCAGTGTCTATTATCTTAAAAGTCATTTTATCATCAAGATCTTCAACAGTTACAAAAATAATTTGTTCCGGATCTTCTTTGTAGGAGTGTTCAATTACATTATTTAATGCTTCGGTAAGTGCAATCTCAATGTGGTTAGTCGCAGTTATATCTAAGTCCCTAGATTTACAAATCTCACGCACTTTTAAACAGATATCACCAACATTTTCATATTGGCTCTTTAGGATAAAATTTTCTAGCGACATATATCTTTTTACTAAGTATTAAACTTTTCGATTATGTAATAATAATAAAAAGTGTTGAATAAAAAAAAAGCCTCAAAAAAAATGAGGCTTTAATTTTTTAGTCTCTACCGTGCTGTGGAGCTCCTAACTTCTGCATATCTATTTTAAAGATTGTAGAAAGCTGGGTTTCCGCATCCGGTTTGTAAGTATAAGTTGCATATAAAAACTTATCATTACCCCAATATAAACTAATAACAGATTGTTCTAAATTTGGTGTTATTTGTAAAATACCAGTATATAATGGTTCATAAGTACCATTGGAATGTACAGTTAAAATAGGATCTTCCTGATTAGTTGCTAAATACATATCTCCGTCATTAGAGAATGTAATGGCGTTAATATCATTTAACGCGTATTCAAAAACGTTTGAAAATGCAAAATAAGTTTCTTCTGTACCTAATTCTGTTGATGAATTAATAACAAATCTTTTAACAGATTTTTCAGAACCATCATCAATCGCTAAATATAAATAACCGTCGTAAACTTTTACGGCATTTATTACAGGCGCAAATTCAAATTCAGTAATTGTGCCATCAGGCTGAACACTAAACAGCATTCCGGCAGAACCACCTACCCAAATTACTCCGTCCTTATCAAAGTCGAACGCACTAACTCTATAAGACGAGCTCGCGAATCTTGTATATGCAGAAGGTTTTTCGCCTTCTAATAATTTAAATAAAGCTCTTACACCATAAACACCTATTAAAGTATCATTCTTGCCAAATTTAAGATCGTTCCAAAAAGTTTCACCGCCTTTTAGAGCAAATGCAACTGGTTTTGTACCTTCACTAAATTTCTTAATACCAACACCTGCGTTAAAGGCTTTCATCGATACAAAGATTTCTTCGGCTGAGTTAACAGCAACAGCAAAAACTTCTTCATCTTTACTAAATGCGTTAGGAATTGTAAAAGCCGGTTTAAGATCGTAATAAACTATATCACTCCAAAGTTCATTATCGGTCCCGACTCTAACTGTTAATTGATCTCCAATTAAGTTTGGAGCTTTTACTTTTATCTCAGTTTTAGATGTAGAAATAATTTCAGCTTCAGCTCCTCCAAAAGATACCATAAGTTTTTCTTCAGAATCTAAAAAATTACTTCCAGTAATTGTTACTTCGGTAACACCGGCAATAGCTCCATCAACTGGAGATATCTGCGAGACAACAGGCTGTCCTGAACCATCACCGGCATAATTTGCGTTTTCTTCATATGGATTATTGGTTGAATCATCTTCACATCCAATTACAAATACAACACTTAATGCAAGCAGCACTAGAAGTGTATTCTTTATAATCCATTTTTGTAAATTGTTTTTTTTCATAATTCTTTACCAAACTTTTTTATAATATTTTAATTATAATCCAAAACTAACTGTGAATCTATTTAAGTTATCAAACAAACCAAAATCAGTGTAAGCATAATCAAATGCCATATCTACACCGCCAACATTTCTTTTTATACCAACACCGGCGTTTATACCCTGTTCGTCAGTCGGGGTTATTAAGCCGCACCGTAACGAAAAAGTATTTAAGAATGTATACTCAACACCAATGTTCAGCTGCTCATTAAAATCCCTGGGATGTGTTGCATCAATAGAGAATAAGAATGAATGCTGTGTTTTGTCAATTTCAAATAGATCAACCAAATCCATTGAAAGTCCCATTTCGAACATTAAAGGCAACTGGAAACTTTCTTTTATGTATTCAATTTCTGATGAAAAGTTACGGACGTTCATTCCGAATGTTAAGCTTTTATATCCTGTTTTGTAAAGTATACCAAGATCAAAAGCCATTACACCTTTATCGAATTTTTCACTTTCATATGTACTGCCGTCAGTATAAGATGTTACAAATCCGCCTTTTATTCCGGCAGATAAATCCTGATAAACATATTTAATGTTACCACCTACTGAAAACCTATCGGATAATGCTTTTGCATAACCTAAACCAACAGCTAAGGCAGTCGG
Source organism: Melioribacteraceae bacterium (assembly GCA_016342755.1). Lineage (GTDB taxonomy): Bacteria > Bacteroidota > Ignavibacteria > Ignavibacteriales > Melioribacteraceae > JAEINS01. Next base: position 83,164 of record JAEINS010000016.1, read on the forward strand.
AGAAAAAGTATCAATATCTATGGCACTGCTTTCACCATCCGGTATGGTATGAATGAACTCGCCATAATCAACTGCTTTTACCGTTATTCCAAAAACACCAAATTCCCCATTATTAGGGGCAATTGAAATACTTGCATAACTATAATCAATATCAGCAATCCATTCTGTTGTTCCAGCTGTAAAAGACATAAAGTTCTTTTGTCTTGCCATACCAGCCGGATTAAAAAACATGGATTCTGATTTTCCTTCGAGAGCCGTTACTGCTTCTCCCATTCCAATAGCTCTGGCGTTAGTTGCAACACTTAAGAACTTCATACCAGTCTGTGCTCTTTTTTCCTTGTCCTGAGCTATTGAAGAATCCGCAAGCAAAACTGCAAGCAGAATAATCGACAATATGATACTAAATAATCTATTCATTTTTTACCTTACTAAATTATTACTATCTAATTACTACAAATTTTACGATTTCCTGATTTCCTGTTGCAGCTTCGTGCACTACCGCAATGTAAATACCACTAACTAATATCTGATTTGAATTAGTATTTAAGAACCATTTTTCGGCACCACTACCATCATTATGATCAATAGTTTTAACCAGTTCACCTAATTCAGTATAAATTTTAATTGTACAAACACCCGGTAAATTTACAAATGTTAATCTGTTTCTATTACCAGAACCGCCATAAAGAGTACCCGAATCAATGATATACGGATTAGGTGTAATTCTCACTTTCTTTGTAAGAGACGGCTCACCCGGAGTTAATGCATTTGCGGGTTCAAACGATTGTGTATAATACCTGCTGCTTTTAAGAGTATGGTTAGGAATATTAAGACCAGGATTACCTGCAATCTCATCACCAACCGAAAGAATATAATAATAATAATCTTCATTCAGTGAAGCAGTTGTATCACTATATTCTCTAACTTCGGATCCTAATGTAGCAACCAGTTCAAATTTAGAAAAGTATTCATGATCTTCGTAACCGGGAACATTTCCGGTCGCGTTTCTATAAATTTCAAATCCGTTTATATCACCAGGATTATCATGAACATCCCAGCTCATATCAATTCTGCCGCCAGCAGAGTTAATAACAAAATCCTTTGGAGGCAATGGTGCAGAAGGAACATTCCAATCAGCATCAAAATCATTTTTAACTCTTTTGAATGTTTGAATTAAAGAATCCTTTCCCGTCATTACCGCAAGGTTTTTAACTTCGGTAGCACTGCTTACACCATTAGTAAAGTCTTCTTTAAATTTCATACCAACTTTAATGGCTTCTTCCCTGCTTAAACCGGAAGCCGCTTCAACCCAGATAACTCTTACACTATCGCCGGAAGCTAATGTATACGGACCATAACCATGAGCATTTGAATAACCCGAGTTATTTCCCGAGCCTGCACCAGGATCATTTGTTGATGTTGCATGAACAGCATAATCAGAAGAACCGTCAATTAATTCCGCATGTCGTTTTTCAGGATGGCCTTTTGTCATCCAGCTATATTCGCTAGCCATTAACGAAGCATTCCACGCGCTATTATTATATGCAACAGTACCATCCGAAGATGTATACTGTGTTGTTGATGGCTGTGCTGCATCATCTGTATCAAATTCGGCAGGCGATTTTGAAGCGAATAATGAAATAATTCCGGTAAACTGAGCAGAACCAAGTCTGCCTACAGTATCTGCTACACCAATATAATTTTGACCGCCGGAATGAAATACCGGAACACCAATATTATTATATTCGTTAAATGCGCTGTAATATCCATGCCATGCCCACTGCATTCTTAATCCATCCGGATTATCATCATCAGCACGACCAGGTTCGCCTCTGGCATCCAGCATAGTATTAACACCCCAGCCGGATGAATTACCTACTAAGTAACGAGTCTGACGTGAAATTGCTAATCTGTGCTGAAAATGAAAAACAACATCTTCTAAAGTAATACCAGGTCTTTCAATTTCTTCATCACCGTCAGTATTACCTGTATTTATAAAGGTATAATCCTGAACAATATAATCATCATGATAATCAGCACTAAACTGATAAATTCTTCTTTTGATTGTAATACCAATCTGAGTATTAACTTCATTATACATTAATCTGTCAAATGGCATTGTTTCATCAACTTCATCAATTTCAACTAATTTTTCGTATGAATCTATTCCATTTACAACTACGTTACCCGGATCGAATTTACTAATTACAGTAAACTCAACCGGAAAAAACTCATCCACACCAGTAACACGCGGACCAACATGAACTACTTTAAAATCAAATGTAGTTCCATCTTCCTCAGCAAAATTTTTACAGCCAATCCAAAATGCCTTTGCCGCCTGCATATCCTGATAAGGATAAATTGCCGGCCACTGCAATCCGTATTGCTGCGATGCAACAAAGCCGTGTTCTATTTCAGAACCTATTTCAGAATACCAGTTATGAAGAGAACCAACATTCATCCATTTGTTTTCGAACTGTGCCTTTAACTCTCCGTTCATTATAACAACCGAAAAGAGTATGGTTAAAAACACCAGTAACTTAAATTTATTTATCTTCATTTTTTCCTCAGTATTAAATATCAAATTCTTATAACGTAACATTAAATCTTATACCCCAATAAACATCCCTAGGATTTAAGAACGTGAAATAAGTTTGATTAGGCATATCTATATAAGATTTATCGTCAAGGATTTTTTGCATTTCCGCAAAATCAACTTGCTCCCATCCTCTACCGTCATTCTCAAAATAACTTCCGGTAACGTCATCATAATAAATAAGTCCGTCAACAGGATTACCTACTAAGCTTTTGTCATTAACAGCTTCAATAGGTGTAAATTCTGAACCATTAAGACGAACATCACCAGGTTTATCTTCACCGGGAACATTCACGTATCCAAAGTTACCTTCAATTGCTGAATTTGGAAGATGTAATGATTTGAAATATTGGTTTCTGTCTTCACCCATTGAAAAACCGGTTTCTGAAAGACGTTTAACATTAAATAAATTATTTACCTGAACAAACACCTGCATATCAACTGGTCCAAACTGGAAATCCTTGCTAACTCTTAAATTAACATTATAATAATCTCTCCACTGAACATTGTTTCTTATACCGGGAATTGTTGTTCCGCCGGTCCATGTTGTATGAGAACCAGCCTGCCATGATGCAAGAATATTCATTCTAAGATCACCTAAAGGATGAAATCCGGCTACTTTTGGACCGTATTCCTGAGGAGTAAACAAATCAATATTAGCTCTGGCATAAGGTGTTGGAACAGGTTTGTATTGAACCATCCAATCTGTTGTTCTTTCATAAGATCTTTGCTCGGTCGGGTTTTCATAATACTCACCCCAGCCAAATTTACCAGTTGTAGTTACCTGATAAGTATAATTCAAGAACCCCTGAACCCATTCACCACGATTCTTAGTAACAGTTGCTTCAAAACCTCTTATATCTCTATAATAATTTGGTTCTTCTTTTGCATAATCAACTGTACCGTCAGAACTTATATAATCAATATCAACAGCTTCATTACTTATATCTTTATAATAACCTGTTACTCTAATTAAATACTCATCCATTAAGTTTTGTTCATAACCTAATTCATAAGCTACAGTTTTTTGTAAATCTGTTTCAGGATTAGCAATATATGTCAGGTTGCCCTGAAAATCATTGGCAATTCTATAAAGCTGATCTGTTGTAGGAAGATCTCTAAAGTGTCCGTAGTTAAAGAATAATTTGCTATTAACCGTAATAGGAAACGCAATACCTAAACGCGGACTAATTGTTAATTTAGATTCTAAATCCTTCTTAGGAATTAGTTCATTTCTCAAATCAAAATTCTTTGCAGCAAACCCGGGTTCAAAGTTTTCATAATCAAACCATTTAGAATTTGGATTTGAATATTCAACTCTAAAACCAATATTTGCAATCAGGCTTTCAAATTCAAGCTTGTCCTGAACATATAACGCAGCCTGAATTGGATAAGTTGTCCATCTGTAATTAACATTTGAACCTTGTAAAAAGTCATCGTATCTGCCATAATTAACATCATTATGAGTATACTTAAACTCGATACCAGCTTTAATGTTATTATATCTGTCTAACTGACTTGTAATATCAAATTTAGCATTAAATGTTCTGATGTAAGAACTGTCACGGCTGGTACTCATAGCACCACCTGTTCTCATTCCGTCAATTGTACTTGCAGAATATGACCAGAATCCATAAGGACCTTCATCAACAAAATAGTTATTACCAAATTTATAAATAGATGAAGTATCTCTAAGTTCCCCGGGATTTGTATCGTAATCGGAACCAAATGTATTTGCTGTTATTTCGAAAAATGTTTTATCATCCAAAACATGAGTATACTTAAGACCAAGACTATTTCTAAGAATAGTTGTTGGTGCCCAGTAATCATACGCGTACATTCTTGTATCAATATAAGATGCCTGATCCATTTGACTAGCCACACTATAAGCTGATCTAAAAATACCCGGTGAACCTGCAGTACTGTTATTAGTACCTGTTTGTTCTCCGTAGTGACCTTCAATCATCAGTTTTTTACCAATTCCAAGATCGGATGTTAATTTTAACGATATGTTGTAATCTTTATAAGCATCTTCTGAAAGTGGAAGTATATACATTTCAGTTGCCTGTTTGTAAGAAGCCCAGAATCTCATATCGCCCAAAGCTTTTCCTACTATAGGAACAGGACCACCAAAACTAGCATCAAAATCATAATCAGGATCATGAATATCTAAATCCTTGCGATGTTGCCATAAAAACAGACGCCGGGCAGCTTCAGGAGTTAAATCATCGTTAGGATCATCATTTTGAAGTGTTCTTTCAGAAACCGCGTTCCATCCTTCAAATTGTTTGTACTGACGCTGGGTATAAGTATCCCAGGCACCATTTTCTGTTCCGGTCCATGCAACAGCATCATCTAAAAACGGTTTCATATAATATGAGTTAGCAGAATGAGGTGAACCGCCAAAATGTTTAGGAGCAGCCGGACTGTATCTTCCCAAAAATCTAACTGAATATTCGTTTTTACTTCCTTCTTTGGTAACAACGTTAACCATACCGGAACGAACTTCGCCATACTCGGCATTAAAACCACCAGTTTTAATCTGAACCTGCTCAACAGATGTAAAACTAATATTAGAATAAGGTGTATTATCACGGCCATCTTTAAGTGAAATACCATTTACCATAAAGTTAGTTTCAGTTGTTGAACCGCCACGGACTTCTAATCCGCTAACACCGGCTTGTAATCCAACCACACTTTCTACACTTACTACCGGCAAATTCTCAATTTCTTTAATATTAAGATTTGCACCGGAAGAAGACTCCCCTTTTTTTACAATAGGTTCTCTTGCTATTACAACAATTTCTTCCGTTTGTAATGTTTCTTCCGATAAATTAAAATTGATCTCTGTTGTCTGATCAATTCTTACTTTTACATCCACTACTTTCTGGCTTGCAAAACCAATCATAGAAGCTCTTAATTCGTAAGTACCGGGAGATACATTTAGAATTACATAGTGCCCATCAAGATCTGATGCCGCACCGAAGCTTGTGCCCAAAATGATTATGTTTACACCAATCAATGGATCGCCTGTTGTCGCGTCGATAACTGTACCCGATATTTTACCGGTAGTACCAGCAAACACTGCAGATACACTGATTAACAGAACCAGAAGTGAAGTCAGTAATTTGGACTTCATACACTCTCTCCTTTTATTGTTAGTTAGTATTCTATAATATTTATTTGTTTATCCTTAGATTAACAATTAATGTAATAAGATTAAGATAATTAAAACACTACATAATTAAGTAGTAATTAATAAAACCTTAATACAGTCGAATAAAATTTTTCCAGAAATATATATTGGTTAAATCGAGTTTTTATAGGATGGTATAATTCTGAACAGATTCTATAATATAGATCTTCATAAAACCTGCAATAATACAACCCATATTTCAAAGTTATAATACTTTTCATTTTTATTAGAAATATCGGATTTAATCTGTTCAAAATATCATCCCCATAATACTTTTAACAACAGTAAATTTCTATCGTTTTTAATACGAAAAGTTAAATCTATCTATAATGAATATCAAGATAAATAATGAATTTAGAGATATAGTTTGCCGGAAATATTGGATAAGAAAATTAGACAGAGTGGTTATGATAAGATGACATCTTTACAAAAGATGTCATCTTTGTAATTCTATTTAACTAAAACCGCCTTAACGGTTTCAGTAAAACTATCAGCTTCCATTTTAATAAGGTAAGTACCGGAGGCTAAATTTGAACCATTGAAAGTAACATTATAATTTCCGGGTGATTTATTTTCATCAACCAGCTTTTTAATTTTTTTCCCTAACGTATCAAAAACTGAAATTTGAACATGTGAATTTGCAGATACAGAAAATGAAACTCTGGTTTCCGGGTTAAACGGATTTGGATAGTTCTGGTTAAGCTTAAATTCGGCTGGAACAACTTCCTCTTCAACATCTGTAATTATAGTTAATTCAGCTTCATTACTATTTTCAGAAATGAACTCAGTATTAAAGGCCTTTACACTATAAATATATCTCCCGTTTAACACAACCAAACTGTCTGTATATGTATTTATATCAGTTTCTACCGAATCAATAATAATAAACTCAGATCCGGCATTCTCTTTTCTCAGGATATAATAACCAGCTTCATTAAGTGAATTATCAGTCCAGCTTAAATCCGAAAGTGAATTCACCTCGGCAACTGTTAAATTTGTTGGAGTTAATAATGGGATTGAGAATGTATGTACATCAGAATAATCACCGGTACCGGCAATATTTCCGGCGGCTGCTTTCCAAAAATAATTTGTACCGTCAACCAGATCTTCAACACGAACAGTGGTATCTGAGATTATTGAGTTTTCATAAATTATATTTGAAAAATCATCTTTATCTGATAATTGGAAGCTATAAATTTCTGCTGATTTTTCTTTTTCCCAAATAAATTCTACTGATTCAGTATTTATTATTTCATTATTTATAGGAGAAATTAAATTTACTTTTCCAGGAGCCGGAAGGTTTCCAATAGATCCGCTGATATAATTAACAGCTAACGGTACCGACATATTGGTTACCTGACTTGTTCTTGCATCAAAACCAATTTCACTAATGCCGCCTTTAAATACAAACTGTAATTCTAATAGTTCAGCCTCCGTAACTGTCTGCGGAGCAAGACTATACCATGCTAAAATGATTTCTTCACTTGTTGAGCCAGCTAATAATCCGCTAAACTGAGGATTAACATTTAATATTTGTCCCCACTCAAGAACAGAATTATCATAAGTAATGTGAATTGTCAGTGATGCAACTTCAGTAAAATCTTTTATATTTAACGCTACTTTTATGCTGTCGCCTCTAATTTCATAGTTTTCATCAACACTTACAGTGGCAGTCTGACTAAAAACGGATCCGCTTAAGAATAACATTAATAACAATATTTTTTTCATTATAATCCTTTCCCATTTATTAAATTTTAGATCACGCAAATATATAAAAATGTTATTTATTTATATAACTAATTAGACTAATTAAAAATGCCTCATTTGACTTTAAATTAATTTATTATATTTTATTGCGTCGAGGCAGGCATAACCTCTAAAAAAACATGGAGAAGCTATGAAAAAAATTTTACTATTTTCTTTCGTTTTAATCCTATCTAATTTTATTACAGCCCAGGAAGAATGGAACGTTGCATGGAAAATGCTTCAAAAGCCTTTTATGTATGAAGGCATAGGATCTGAAATGAGCATTGTTAAAGCTGGTTTTGATACTGACCAGGATGGGAAAGGTGAATTTCTTTGTGCATGGACTGATCTCGATTCAAACTACACTTTGATGTATGAAGCGAATGGGGACGACACTTATGAACTTGTATGGCATTGGAAACATCCTGTATCAACAAACTCTTTTGCTATGGTAGAAGTTGGTGATGTTGATAATAATGGCGTTGTGGATTTAGTATTTGCACTACCTTCGGCAGTTTCTGGCGATGATCCTAATCCTCTCAGGCTATGGGCTTATACCTGGACAGGAGTAGTTGGGGAAAATGAATATGGAATTGTAAGCGGTTTTAATCCCGGACCAACAAGTTACTGGAACTTTGATTTAGAAGATAATGTAGATTTCCGCCCATACAGTCTTATCATTGAGGATATTGATAGTGATGGTAAAAATGAGCTTATAGTCGGACAAAGAAACTCATCAGAAAATATTCACGTGTTAGTATGTTCAGTTGATGAGTTTAATTTCTTTTCTGTCTGGAAAGTTGAATATGAATATTCATATAATGCAGGCGGCGGTGTTTATAATGTTACTACCGGTGATTTGGATAATGACGGCAACAGAGAAATTTACGTATTCACCTGGGATCTATTTACATTTACAATTCTGGAATGTACAGGCGAAGGTGAATTTACTGAAGCGTTTTCAGTTAAAAATCTGTATAGTGATGCGGGAATTGACTATGGTGCTTTAGAAAGTGTTAGAGTTGCTGACGCTGACAATGACGGCGATAATGAACTTTATATTGCCGGAACTGAATCAGATAATGCACTATTTATTATTGATAATGTTACTGATGTTGAAGCTATTACTGCTGATGATATAAAATTATTTTATAAGATACCTGCTATAGCTGAGGGAAAACTAAGAACAATGCATATTGCTGATCCGGATGATGATGGTAATATAGATTTAATGATTGCCGGTGAACGGAACGGACAAATTTACAAATTAGAATATGCCGGTTCCGGTTCACCTTCTGATTCAGCTAATTGGAATCTCGACGTTATTTTTGATGTATGGGATTATAGCGGTTTTTCACCTGACTCAGCTAATACATTATCACCACGCTTTTTCTACGGCAGTCCGGCAACTGATATGGATGGTGACGGGAAATCTGAATATTTATTTGTTAATTATAGCAATGACCAATCTGAATGGGCAGACGATCCCTACTTATGGATAATAGAAAGCAGTATTACTGTTGGAGTAGAAAAGAAGAATGATTTTATTCCAAATGAATTTTCATTAAAACAAAATTATCCAAATCCGTTTAATCCTTCTACAACAATTGAATATTCCATTCCTTCAAATTCTGAATACGTAGAAATTAGCGTATTTGATATTTTAGGCAATGAAATTGTTACTCTAGTAAATGAAGAACAAGATGCCGGAAATTATAGAATCCGTTTTAATGCTGCAGAATATAATCTTTCAAGCGGAATTTATTTCTATAAGTTAAATACTAATAATTTTAGTGATACAAAAAAACTCATGCTGATAAAATAGTTATTACAATTTGTGTTTTTGCATAAAACAAAAAACCCGGTTATATAACCGGGTTTTTTAATCAATCTATTTAAATAACCGATTATAATTGAGGTCCGGCAGCAACTAATGCTTTACCTTCTTCGTTATCAGTATATTTTGCAAAGTTTTTGATGAATAATTCACCTAACTCATTAGCTTTTTTATCCCACTCAGCACCATCAGCATAAGTATCTCTAGGATCTAAAATACCAGAATCAACACCGTGCAATTCAGTTGGAGCTTCTAAGTTAAATACAGGAATCATTTTTGTTGGAGCGTTATCAATTGAACCATCAAGAATAGCATCAATAATACCGCGGGTATCCTGAATAGAAATTCTTTTTCCGGTTCCGTTCCATCCTGTGTTTACTAAGTATGCTTCTGCTCCGTGAGCTTCCATCTTTTTCACTAATTCTTCACCATATTTAGTTGGGTGCAGTGATAAAAAAGCAGCACCAAAACAAGCTGAGAAAGTTGGCTGTGGAGAAGTAATACCTCTTTCAGTTCCAGCTAATTTTGCTGTAAAACCAGATAAGAAATGGTATTTAGTTTGTTCCGGAGTTAATTTAGATACAGGAGGCATTACACCAAAAGCATCAGCAGTTAAAAAGATAACTTTTTTAGCGTGTCCGGCTTTTGAAACTGGCTTAACAATATTATCAATATGGTATATAGGATAAGAAACACGAGTGTTTTCAGTAGTCGAATTATCGTCAAAATCTATTTTACCATTTTCATCTAAAGTTACGTTTTCTAATAATGCATCTCTTTTAATAGCCGCATAAATTTCTGGTTCAGCTTCTTTATCTAATTTTATGGTTTTTGCATAACATCCACCTTCAAAGTTGAAGATACCGTCATCATCCCAGCCATGTTCGTCATCACCAATAAGTTTACGTTTTGGATCAGTTGAAAGAGTAGTTTTTCCGGTACCAGAAAGACCGAAGAAAATTGCTACGTCGCCTTTTTCGCCAACGTTTGCAGAACAATGCATTGAAGCCATTCCGTTAAGCGGTAAATAATAGTTCATCATTGCGAACATACCTTTTTTCATTTCGCCGCCATACCAGCTTCCGCCAACTACATGCATTTTTTCTGATAAGTTAAATACTGTAAATACATCAGAGTTTAATCCATGTTCCTGCCATTTTTCGTTAGTAGCTTTAGAACCGTTCATTGATACGAAATCAGGTTCGCCATAATTTTCTAATTCTTCAGCAGTCGGACGAATGAACATGTTAGTTACAAAGTGAGCCTGCCATGCAACTTCCATAATAAATCTAACTTTTAATCTTGAATCTTCGTTAGCTCCACAATAAGTATCAACAACATATAATTTTTTATTTGAAAGCTGTTTTGTTACTAAGTCTTTTAGATCAGCCCAAACTTCAGGAGTTGTAGGTTTGTTATCATTTTTTGCATGGTCAGATGTCCACCACATTGTATCTTTTGTAACGTCATCTTCAACAATAAATTTGTCTTTAGGTGAACGACCTGTGAAAACACCAGTCATTACATTTACTGCACCTAATTCAGATAATTGACCTTTTTCAAATCCTTTTAAACTAGAATCCATTTCCGCTGCGTAAAGCACATCATAAGATGGATTATGAACTACCTCAGTAGCTCCTTCAATACCGTATTTAGTTAAATCTAAGTTTGCCATTTTTTCTCCTTGTATTAAAAAAATTGATTCACTTATTTGTCACGGCAGCAAAGTTATAAAATGAATCTGAATATATCAAGATTTTTTTCTCGATTTTAACTTGTGATTGATATTTTTTTCTCGATTACTTTAGTTTATGAAATTATAATTTTTATAAAAGTTCATTTTTTATAAAATGTTATTAATATATTTTCACTAAAACTTTATGGATCCACTAAAATTAAACTCTTCAAAACACCTTATTATATAGTAAGTTTGAGAATATCTCTCTATTTAATTATATTCATGAAACACTTTTCTCTTAATGGAAATATTAATGACTAATAAAAATATCAATATTGAAACTGCCCAAAAATCACATCCTGATTGGGAATCTATATTAGAGAATATGCCTGCAGGTCTAATTGTATTTAATAGAAAATGGGAAATAATCTATAACAACGATAACGTTTTTAGATTTGGTATAATTGATGTTAACACTTTTCCCGAATTACTTAATCTTGATCTATATGAAAATAATATTTTCTTTCCCGAAACTATTTGCCCTGAACTATTGGAACTGCAAAAAGGTATAGGTTTTGAGAAGGAATTAAAACAATTAAAATCGCCCAAAGGTAAAAGTATAACTATTAGTTTAAAAGGTTCGCCAATTTATAATAACGATAAGTTTGACGGCGGAGTAATTTTAATAGAAGATCAGCAGACTGAAATTTTTATTAAACACGAGGATGAATTAAAATCAGATCTATTAAACAAATTTCTTGGCAACCTGTCTGAAACCTACTGTATTATTGATAATTATAATATTGTATTATCGCATACAAATAAAAATGAAAACCTTAAGGGAATTTTATCTCTTGAATCTGATAAAAATTTTGTTGACTGTTTTAGAGATGACATAAAATCTAAGATCACAATTCTGTTAGATAGTGTACGGTTAGGAAATAAATATGAAACAATAAATATTTCAACTGAGAACAAAGGTGAAAACTATATAATAGAAATATCGGTTGTTCCGTTTAAAAGTGAGAATGGGAAAAACAATTTATTTATTGCTTTAATAAAAGATATAACTAGTACTTCAAACGAATTTCTAAATTCTGAAGAAATTGTAGAATTAAAAAAATATTTTACAATTACTTCTAAAATTGTTGATGCTGTTATTCATGTTGATGAAAATGGATTCATTCAGTTATGGAATGAATCGGCTGTTAAATTATTTGGCTATAACAGGAGTCAGGTTCACGGACAGTTTATTGGAAAAGTTATTAGCGCGTTTAACGAGAAATACTTTGCGTCGGTAAAGGCTAGTGTTCTTGAACACAAGACCTGGAATAGTGATTTTCAAATACAGCTTGCAAACGGAGAGAAAAAATTTCTTTCTTTTAGAGTTGGTTTAATTGAGGAAGAAGATGCAAGATCGTTTGTAATGCTCTGCTCAAACGTTACCGAAAGGAAAAGAATTGAACATCAGTTAAGAAATTCAGAAGAAAGATTTAGAAACATAGTAACAAATACAAAAGAGTATATCTGTACTTTATCTATTGATGGAAATATAAACTATATAAATCCGTCGTTTTCAAGCACCTTTGAATATGAAGACAACACATTAATAAAATCAGCTTTTAGAAATTTAGTTGATCATGATTTTTTTAGAAACTATCAGTTAAATTTTGATGACATTATAAAAAAAGGCACAACTACTTTAGAATTACCAATGCAAAATAAGGATGGAGAAAAAATATTTGTACTCGCAAGTTTTTCTACTGTCCTAAATTTTAGGAAACAGCCCAAATATTTAAACGCTATTTTAACAGATATAACTGAAAAGAAAAAGATTGAGAACGATTTACTGCTTATTAGATCGTTGTTTGAGGTTTCGCGCGACGGAATTTTTGTTGTTAACAATAGAGAACTTGTACTGGCAAACGAAGCCTTTGTAGAAATGTTTGGTTACGATAGTCTTAAAGAAGTAATAGGTAAAGATCCGTTAGATTTTGTAAGTGAAAAAGACATCCATAAAATTGCGCATAGAATTGAAGCACACGAAAAAGGTGAAGTTCTAAAAAACCTTTATGAGTTTAAAGGGAAAAAGAAAGACGGTTCAGAAATACTTATCGAAAATTCGGAGACTACATACAAAACTGATAATAATCTTTTTATTGTTTCCCTCTTCCGCGATATTACTGAACAAAAAAAGTATCAGGAAAATTTAAGAGAATCAGAAGGAAGATTTAGAAGTATTACCGATAATATTACTGAGTTTATCTGGACGGCTGAGAAAGCAGGCAAATTATATAAACAGGTATTCTACTCATCACCGGTTAAAAACATTACAGGCTTTAGTGCCGATGAATTAATAAAGGATCAGAAACTCTGGCTTAGAATAATTCATCCAAATGATTATAAAATGGTTCTGAAAAAAATATTCAGATTTTTCAAAGATAAAACACATAACTCGGATGAAATTGAGTATAGAATAATTAAAAAAAATGGTGATATAGTCTGGATTGAAAATAAGATAACGGTTGAAAGAAACGAAGAAAACCAAGTTGAAAAAATGTTCGGACTCGTAAGTGACATCACATTAAATAAAAAAGCTGAAGAAGATATAAAGAAAACTGCAGCAAGTCTTAAAGAACTTAACGAAACTAAAGATAGATTTATCTCGATTATATCTCATGATTTAAGAACTCCCTTTAGTTCAATACTTGGTTTTACTGATATATTACTTTCAGATAGCAATCTTGATGAAAAACAATCTGAATATGTGACCTTTATTCAAGAATCATCTAAAAATATGTTGTCACTTGTAAATTCTCTTCTTGATTGGACAAGACTGCAAACAGGTAGAATAAGATTTGAACCTCAGCGAATGAATTCTAGAATTCTTGCTGGAAAAATTGTTCAGATGTTATCTGGAAGTGCAATACAGAAAATGATCAATTTAGAATCAAAAATATCTGAGGATATATTTATTCATGCTGATGAAAATTTACTTTTACAAGTATTTACAAATCTAATTGCAAATGCAATCAAGTTTACAAGTGAAGGCGGCAACATTACAATTAGCTCACAAATAAATATTGATTCAAAAGAAGTACTATTTGTTGTTGAGGATGATGGTGTTGGTATTGATGATAAAGATATTGATAAACTTTTTAAAGTTGATACTAAATTTACTACTAAAGGAACATCAGGAGAATCTGGAAGCGGTTTAGGATTATCTCTTTGTTATGATATAGTTAAAAAACATGGTGGTAAAATTTGGGTTGAAAGTGAAAAAGGTAATGGAACACAATTTAAATTTACTATCCCAATCTCTTCTACAAATATTTTATTAGTTGATGATAAAAAAACTGATCGAATTCTTTATTCAAAAATTATAAATAGTATTCAGCCAAAATATACTGTAATAGAAGCCTCAAATGCTGAGGACGCATTTGATACTATTTTTACATCACAACCATCTTTAGTAATAACTGATCATTATATGCCGGAATCATCTGGTTATGAGTTGGTGAAAAAAATTCAGCTTTCTGATGATAGTTATAAACCGCAGATAATCGTTTTAAGTGATGATCTTAATGAGGATTTAATTGAAGATTATAAAGAACTTGGTGTTGAACATATATTTAGCAAGCCTGTAAATTTAAAGTTTTTTAAAACCGCAATTGATAAGTCGTTAAAGCAGGCAATTTATTCAGCATAAAAAAAACCTCGAAGGTTTTTAAAAACTTTCGAGGTTTATATTATAGAGCTATTTATTTAATTTTTACTTTTTCATCTTTAATACCATAGCCGAAATTGGGTTTAGATCTACATAACCAATCTTTTCATCTAATACTTCTGTCCCAGCCTTTTTATCATCAACTAAAACTTCCCATGTTCCAGACGGTAACTCGAACTGAACACTTTTATTCTGATCAGCATTGAACAACACATAAAATCTATCGCTGTAATAATTCAGTGAATAAGCTAGAGCAAATGGATTATCTTTAATCTGGTTAAAACCAATATCAACATACTTTGCTTTTCTAAAAGCTTCATATTTATTCCTTAAAGCTATTAGTCCTTTATAATAATTTAACAATGCCTTATTGATTGTAGCATGATCATAATTAAGATAATTTACTTCGTTATCTTTATTATAAGTATTATGATCAATCTTACCTTTGTTTGTATCATCAACTGTTACGTAATAAGGAATAACTTTGCTTCGTGCGTATTCTTGTCCGGAATGCAGCATAGTAATACCTTGCGATGTCATTAAAAATGCAGCCGCAAGTTGATTTAAGCTTAATTGTCTTTTAGTAAGTTTAACATGTTTTTCAACGTCAATTATTTCATGTTCATGATCAACATGTCCGGCACCAATACGAATAAAGTCACCAAGTGTATAACCATCATGAGATTCTAAGTAGTTTACAGAGTGTTCCTTTTTTAAGAAAAGTCCATGGCTATCTCTCTGCAAAGTTCCGTTCACATAACTTTTAATTCTGTTTAAATCATTATTACCGTACCATTTCCCGAATATCCATCCATGTCCGTTATCTGGGTTTTCCCCTTTTATTCCGTTACGAATTTGATCATTCCAGCTTCCCCAATCAATCTTAGAAAATCCTTGCGGATCATATCCACCGCCCCATGGTTCTGCTACAAAAACAACATCAGGATTAACTTTGCGGGCTTCTTCAATTATAACTTCAAGTGTTTCCCAGTCAATTAATTTTCCAAGATCAAATCTAAATCCGTCAACATGATATTCTTTCATCCAGTATAAAATACTTTCAACAATAAGCTTTCTCAGCATAGGACGCTCAGTCTTCAGATCATTACCGCAATAACTCTCTGATATAAAATGCCCATGTTCATCTAATCTAAAATAATACTCTTTATCAATCTGCTTAAGATTTCCCAGTTCGTATTCTGATAAATGATTATAGACAACATCCATCACAACAGCAATGCCTTCATTATGAAATCCCTTCACCATATCTTTGAAATCAGTTACTTGTTTAGTATCTGTTCCCATCCAGGTATTCCATTCAAGTTCTTTCCAGTTCTCACTATAATAAGCTGCCGGTGCAAAAAAGTTTGAAGTCATATAACCCCAATGATTTCTTTCATAAGGATTCCATGTATTAAACTTTCCATCAACTGTATCTTTGTAAGGAATCTCCACAACACCGAACTCCATTGCTGGAAGCAGTTCTACAGTATTAACTCCTAAATTCTTAATATAATCAAGCCCGCCGGTTTTTCCTTTTTCAACAAGCCCCTTATAAGTACCGGCTTCAGAAACACCCGAGGAAGAATGCCTAGTCATATCACGAACATGCATCTCATAAATTATTAAATCACGCCAATCTCTTTTAATCCAGGTATCATCTTCCCAATCATATTTATCATCACAGACAATTGATTTTCGTGGATTAAGATATGAAGTATAAGATGCTACTGCCTTTGCGTATGGATCAACACATAATGGTTTGTAGTCTTCGTGTGTATCTTCATTTTCATGAAAAACTTTGTACCCATAAAAAAGTCCAGGTATTTCCCCCTCTAACACCACTTCCCAAACGCCGTCTTCATCATTTTTCATTTCAAAACGACTGTAAATAGTATCATTCACTTCTTCATACGTGAAAAGAAGTACTTCAACAGCTGAAGGAGCAAATAGTCTAAAAACAGTTTTACCATCTTTAATGAAAGATCCTAATTGCTTTGAGGAATAAACTGTATCAAGATCAACTTTACTATTTTCTATGATTTCACTCATGCTTTGATTACTACTAATTGTTAATAAGAATATTAAACTCACTAAGAGAAATTTTAAACGTTTCATAACTAAATCCCTTTTTTGTTGAAGGCTAAATTACTGTTTTTCCTTAAACAAACAAAGAGCATGATTTAAATTTATACTCAGATAATCGATTATAAATATGAAATTTAAAGTAAATAACATCTTGAATTATAATGATGCTATTCTTAGCTTACATTTTTTGGAAGAATCATAGTCGGAGATACAATGAAAAAGTTTTTATTAATTATAATTTTATTTTTAGTTTCAGCGAATTACACAGCAGCCCAAAACAAAGAATACCTTAAAGAAAACTACGTAAAAAAAGAATATCAGATTGAGATGAGAGACGGCGTTAATCTTTTTACCTCTGCATATATACCCAAGAATGATTCTGTCAAATATCCAATTCTTCTTCAAAGAACACCATATAGCGTTTGGCCGTATGGTGAAGATAAATTCCCAGGAAATTTACTTTATGCAGAAGAAGGTTTTATTTATGTATTTCAGGATGTTCGCGGTAAATTTATGAGTGAAGGCGAATATGTAAATATGCGTCCATATATAACTAATAAGAAAAAAAATGATATTGATGAAACAACAGATTCATACGATACAATTGAATGGTTAATAAATAACATTCCTAATAACAATGGGAATGTGGCTACTTGGGGAACTTCATATCCCGGATTTTATGCAGCTATGAGCTGTATTGATGCACATCCGGCATTAAAGGCGAGTTCACCTCAAGCTCCGATTGCAGATTGGTTCATAGGTGATGATATGCATCATAATGGTGCTTTATCAATTTCATTATCTTATACTTTCTTTTCTGTATTTGGAATTGTGAGACCAGAACCAACTAATAGCTGGCCAAAAAGAAACAGAACTAATTTACAAGATGCATATAATTACTTTTTAGAAATGGGCCCAGTTAAAAACACAAATCAAATATTAAAAGGGGAAATCCCATTCTGGAATGAAACACTAAAACATGATAAGTATGATGATTTCTGGCAATCAAGAAATACTCTTCCTCATTTTAATAATGTTGATCATGCTGTAATGGTTGTTGGCGGCTGGTTTGATAATGAAGATCTTTACGGTGAGATTAATACTTATAAATCCATTGAAGATAAAAACGAGAACAATAAAGCCACTTTAGTAATGGGTCCTTGGGATCATGGCGGCTGGCATAGAAAAACTGGTGATACATTTGGTGATATGGATTTTGGATCTGCAACATCTAAGTTTTATCAGGAGAATATAGAGCTTCCATATTTTAATTTTTATTTAAAAGAAAAAGGTGAATTGAATCTACCCGAGGTTTATGCATTTGAAACTGGAAATAATAAATGGAATAAATTTGAACATTGGCCTCCATTAAATGCTACTCCTAAAAAGTTATACCTTAACAAAGACGAGAATCTATCTTTTGATATTCCTTCATTTTCATCTGCATATTCTTATGATGAGTATATAAGTGATCCTAAAAATCCTGTTCCCTACTCAGCTAAATTTCATGATGCCCGCAGAATGTATGATAGAACTTATTTAGTTGATGATCAGAGATTTGCTTCCACTAGACCTGATGTATTAGTTTATGAAACCAGCGCTCTAACTGAAGACATTACAATTGCGGGTGATATAATTGCTGATCTATATGTATCAACTAGCGGAACTGATTCTGACTGGATTGTAAAACTTATTGATGTTTATCCTGATGATGCACCCGATCCTGATCCAAATACTAATAAAGTTCAGATGGGTGGATATGAAATGTTAGTAAGAGCTGATATAATGAGAGGTAAATTTAGAGAAAGTTTTATTCTGCCAAAACCATTTAAACCAAGAGAAGTGACACAAGTAAAATTTAAATTAAACGATGCACATCACACATTTAAGAAAGGACACAAAATGATGGTGCAGATTCAAAGCAGCTGGTTTCCAATGTTTGATTTGAATCCACAAAAATATGTTGATATAAATGAGTGTTCGAAAGAAGATTTCCAAAAAGCAACACAAAGAATATATCGTTCGAAAGATTATCCAAGTAGCATAGAAATTAAAATTTTGAAATAGAATTTTGCTCTCGAAAAAAAAATCATCAACAAATTAATGTCATTTCGAAGAAGGAACGACTGAGAAATCTTTTCTAAAAAAAATGGATTTCTCACCTTATCCGAAATGACAAAAAAACAAGCTAGCATTTTATGAAGGGGAAAAGCATGAAGAAATTTGTTTTGTTAGTATTACTTATGGGAACTTTAACTTTCTCACAAGATAAATCTATTTACGATTTTGAAGTTGAGACTATTGCTGGTGATTCATTAAAACTTGAGCAATACAAAGACAATGTAATCTTAATAGTAAATACAGCCAGCAAATGCGGATATACTTATCAATATGAAGATTTAGAAAAACTTTATAAAAAATATAGTAAAGATGGATTAGTAATATTAGGATTTCCATGTAATCAATTTGGCAAACAAGAGCCGGGAACAGAAAAAGAGATTAAAGAATTTTGCAAGCTTAATTATGGAGTTACATTTCCAATGTTTAGTAAAATTGATGTTAACGGTGAAAATGAAAATCCACTCTATTCTTTCTTAAAATCTAAAACCGATGGAAAAGAAATTAAATGGAATTTTGAAAAATTCTTGATTAATAAATCTGGAAAAGTATTGGAAAGATTTAATTCAAAAGTAAAACCATTTGATTTGGAAGATAAGATTAATGGATTGTTAAAATAGTTATATTATAAGATGTTATGGTCAGACTTAGTAGTTTTGCTTGTCACTAACAGACAAAACATATCTAAGTCTGTAAAAATTAACTTACTCAAGTTGACACTTCCAACATCAGAATCATCCACATTGATTATGTTTTTTGCATTTTATTCAATAGAACCCAAATTATATTCAAAAAGAATCAAATTATACTCTCAGAGAGTATAATTTGATACAAAAAGACTATAATTTGGTTCTCAGAGTATCAAAACAGATTCTATTAGAATTTCGCTAATTTCAAAAGGAATATAGCTTTATTCTATTAGTCGGAAGTTATATTCTAATAGTATTTAAGTTGTTTCTATTTAAATATTTGGTGGGTTTATTATAATAAAACACAGATTGCAAGCAATCTGTGTTACGATTAAATACTTGTAAAGAGGCTATCCCCAAAGGTCGAAATCCGTCAGACTGAGTTCATCGAAGTTAGGATTTCGAGCTGAAATTCCACCTTTCGATAAACTCAAGGTGACAAAATTGTGCTTTTGGAACAGCTTCGCTACCTTTAGAGATACTTTATATTACTCAGTACCATTTTTTTTAGTTTTAGCAAATCTTTGTTTTAGGTCATCATAGATTGGCTTGGCATTTGGAATATCCATTTTAGAAGCAAGTTTTACTGAATTATAATATGAAAGTGCGGCTACATAAGCTTCACTGCCACAGACCATAACTGTATCATCTAAATTTGAGTCTATTTGTTGAATTGGATTCAAAACTGATTTTAAGTTTTCAACTGCTGTTACATCAACCTTCATTTCATCAACTTTCATATAAGGTGGTGCAAACTCTGGTGAACTTTCAGCATAGTTTAATGTTTTTTCAACAAATGGAATTGTTTTATCTCTCATTTTTGGTAGCTCATGTCTTTCGGAAGGTGTTAAAGCAACCAAATATGGACTTAGTTTTTCTTTAATTGTTGCTACAGCTGTTTCTACTTCTGTTAATATTTCCGGCGGGATAACAATAGATACATCATTTTGTTCAGGCATAATGCCTCCTTTTGTATTGGTTTTTGTTTTCACTCTTTGTGCAGTTTGCCCGGGAAAGAGTGCTTGCCCAAAATTTTATATTAAGGACGCATCCGTCAACCGATGGATTGCGTCCCATACAAACAATAAACTATTTTAGTAGTAAGATTTTATTGGTTTTCATTTCTGATCCAGCTTCAATTGTATAGTAATAAACACCACTTGCTAGGTTACTAGCATCAAATACAGCAGTGTGAGTACCAGAAGAATAAACTTTATTAGTTAACTCTTCTACTAATTGTCCAACTTGGTTATAAACCCTAATTCTAACATTATCCGATTCTGGAATGGAGAATCTGATATTGGTAACCGGATTAAATGGATTTGGATAAGCATTAACTTCAAATTTGCTGCTATCATCATTTAAAGTTTCTTTAATACTTTCTTTTTGTTCAATCTTAATATCATCTGATGATAGTTGACTTAATGCAAATTTTTCTAATGGTGTATCTTTTCCTTTTGCAATCAATTCAATAAATATTTCATCAGCTGCTTTTTCATTATTCATGTAATATTTAAGTGCTAATCCTTTTTCATACAATGTTTCAAGCTCTAGTTCCAAACTAATATTTTTATCAGACAAAACTTCATCAAAAAGTACTATTGCTTCATCGGTCTTGCCTAATCTAAACTTAGAAGAACCAGCTTGTTTTTTAAGCACACTTATGAATGAAGAATTATTTTTATCATTTAACATCGATGTAATATAAGAAGCAAATTCTTTTTCTTTATCTTTCATTCTATAACAATGAGAAAGTCTTGTCAAAGCCATTTTTTTGTCTTTTTTAAACTCCAAACTCTTAATAACATCTTTATACGCGGAAATTACTTCATCTATTTTTAATTTTTCTTCACTGGTTCTCTCTTTATCTTTCCTTTTTGATTCGGCATCAAGAATTTTATTGAATTCCTTATTTATTTCCTTTAAGCTATTTGAAAGCAAATCATTTTCTTCTATAATTAAATTATTTTTCTTTGCCATTGCTCTGGTACAGGTTCCATCTATAGTACCAAGACTTACATTACCGGAATAAGCTCCAGAATAACTAAAAGTTATACCCTCAGCATAAATTACTGTCCCGCTAGATGCTAGCAAATCTAATAATCCACCGCAAAAATACATATTGCCCATACCAATATTTGAACCCGTGCTTGTTTGGATTCCAAAATCATATCCAGTTATGTTACTATTACTGATGTAATATGTATCAGTATTATAAAAATGCCATGCTTCACTTGTGTGATCAACGACAACTATTATTTCCGGTCAACGACAATTATTTTTCCCGATTTAATTTTGTTGCATAATTAGGATTTA
>JAEINS010000017.1 GCA_016342755.1 Melioribacteraceae bacterium
TTAGATTTGAAGATCGGCTGATGCCGTTCTTATAAAATTACAAAATAACGTTTACACAAAATAATTTACAGTCTCAAATAATTGTCGTTGACCGGAAATAATAGTTGTCGTTGATCAACTCCCGCTTTTACCAGATTGTTATGAATGTATTTTAATTTAACCCAAAACATTTTTTCATTTCTAATTACTTCATCATCAAATCTATGTATCCATAATTGCCTTTTTTGTTTTCCATTTGTCTTAAGAATGAAAGACTTATCTAAGTCTGGTTCTGTTTCTTCAAGGAAATCTAGAATTCCCCATGCAGAATATTTTTTTACATCTCTCATTATTGAGGATATTGTTCCCTTTTCTGGTTTTGTTCTTACTATCCAATGAAAGTGATTAGGCATTATTACATAACCTAAAATTTCATACTCATACTTTAATTGATAGTGCTTTATATTAGAAATTAATATTTTGCAACATTCTTCATACTTAAAAATATTTTTAAAATCTTTTATTGTTGTTGTAACAAAATAAAATTGTTCTTCTTCAAAATTTGTTCTATTTCTTCTTCCCATAATTCTACTTTATTATTGTTCAATCTGCTTTTCTGTCAAGAAGTGGTTCTTGACAGCCTTGGAAATCATCGATAAATTCCACTGTGAAGAATAATATTCGTCACTAGGTGTAATAGACGAGTATTCTACAATTGAATAAGGGCCATGAGCATATTCAACACAGTCAATTCTTTTAAATTCATCTATAATTTGTTCAATAGGAACGTACTCATTAAACCACAATGAGTAGAGTTGAGATTGATCTTCAATTTTGACCAACTTTCCTGTTTGTTTATGCTCAACATAATCTTCACCCCATTTAGCATTTGGTACTTTTTTTCTGAACTTAATACTATTATATTTTTTTTTAAGCTTTTTGAGCAATAAATTTAAATCACTGTTTAATATTTCTAAATTGTCTAATTCGACTTTTGATTCCTTAATATTTGTACTAAATATTTGGCAATTAAATTTAACAGTAATCATTTCTGATAATTTTTCTCCTTCAGCAAATATAATTTCAGCTTCCGAATAAACTTTGTTTTGTGCATAAATTATTGAGTGAATATTAAACAACATTAATACCATTAAGATTTTGATCTTCATAAAGCCTCCTTATAGATAATTAGTTAAATATGATATTAATAAAATGAATACTCAGTAAGCAATTCACCTACAGGCAAACTATATTTACATTCTAAATGATATCACAGTTTAATCGTTATTTGTGGATAATTATATTTGTTTGGAAACATATCAAAACATTTATTTTTACACCTATGAAGCGAAATCCAGTTTTTCCAGATAAATTCAGTCATTTGAGGATATTTATCAAAAAAATTTTCTTTCCCATTTTCACCAAATAGAAATGTTGTAATAACAACATAGGTCCCTATCTCGGAAACATTTGCATCTAAATTCATATTTCCTTTATAAATGCCACCCGGTTGAAGTTCAATCTTTATGTCCCAAAAAGTGGGTGGATTATGTGGTTCAATTCTTTCATTAACATAAAATCCAGTATTTGAACTAAGTGTACCCCCTGCGCTAAAAATTGAAAACGTTAAGTTTTGATTAGATGGATTTATAAACTCTACACTAAATGTTACAGTATCGCCTACACTACAACTATTTTTACTTAAATATCCATTGACTCTGATTCTTTGTTTTAGTTCAATTTTTTTCAAGCTCGCATCTTGCCCAAAATCTAAAGTATCAATTTTCACTTTATTTTCATTTAAATAAACTACTGCTGAATCTAAAAAATAATCCTCTAGAAAATAATAAATTGTCGTTTGCCCAGAATAATTAGACTCAGATTCACTTAAATCAAGTATAAAACGCCCACTAGAATCACTAGAGGTTCCAATATTTAACTCTTTTAAATATATTAATGCATTACTGTGTTCAGTTTGGTTTTCCAAAAAAACTTTACCTTTTAATTTTGTTGTATACTTTTCAGGATCGGGCGGAGAGACTGAATTTTCTGAGCAACTAATAATATAAAAACTTAGAATTATTAGACCTATACTGGCAAAAAT
The DNA here is from genome assembly GCA_016342755.1 of Melioribacteraceae bacterium. GTDB lineage: Bacteria > Bacteroidota > Ignavibacteria > Ignavibacteriales > Melioribacteraceae > JAEINS01. Next base: position 2,084 of record JAEINS010000017.1, read on the forward strand.
CTTAAAATAGTTTATCATATCTTCCTCGTAATATTTCACGTCAATTAGGACTATGGAATAACAAACTGTCTTTTATCTATATATAAATTATTATTAAAAACATTTCGCACTAAACATTTCATTTCTCGGTTAACAAAATTGCCCTTAACCGGATTTATGTGTTGCCTTACAAATTTGCAAAAATAAATTTTGGATTGCAAAGTCTTTTTTAAGAAGTGATTTGAATCATATAGAGTCAAGTTGTTTTGAGTGGGTTTCATGAACTAATTTCGAGGAGATCTAGTTCTCAAATCAAGATCTCTCACGATGAAACTGTTCGAGATGACAATAAAGTTGCTTCTGTCTTTATTAAGGGTGATGTTGGGATAGGATTTATAAACAAAAATGCCGGAACAATGTCCGGCATGACAAAAACATTATTTGAAATTACATCAAATTTTTATTTTTCTTTAAAACTTACTGTAATTGCTACACCTTCAAACCCAAAGTGTTCTCTAATTTTCCTTTCAACAAATTTTCTATAATTATCAGGAATATCTTTTGCTTCGTTAGAAAACATTAAGAAAATTGGATATTTTTCTCCAACCTGAGTTATAAATTTAACCTTAACTTCTTTACCACTTTTTGTTGATGGAGGAACAGTCTTCTGAATTTCTTCCAGAAGAACTCCATTCAACTGGCTTGTAGGAATTTTCTTTTTTCTATTTTCCTCAATATCTTTTGCCAATTGAATTAAATTTGTAACTCTTTGTTTTGTCTTGGCAGAAATAAATTTAATTGGAATATAATCTACTGATCCAAGCTTATCATATAAATCATCTTCAAATCTTTTTGCTGTCATGGTTTCTTTTTCAATTAAATCCCATTTATTAACGGCTAAGATAATTCCTTTTCTTCTTCTAATTGCTTCCTGAATTATAATCTGATCCTGTTTGCCTAATCCAAGCTCTGCATCTAGTAAAATAATTGCAACATCACATTCGGCAATTGCCCTATAAGTTCTAACATTCGAATAAAATTCAATATTCTCTTTTACACGGGCTTTTTTTCTAAGTCCGGCAGTATCAACTAAAACTATTTCTTCACCATAATATTTTAGAACTGAGTGAATACTGTCTCTTGTTGTACCCGGAATATCTGTTACAATTGCTCTATCATAACCTAACAAAGCGTTTGTTAATGATGATTTGCCGGCATTAGGTCTTCCTAATACAGCTATTTTTAATCTGTTGTCTTCTTCTTTTTCAGCTTCGGTAAAATCCAACGCTTCAATCAATTCATCTAAAACATCAGCAACGTTACGGCCATTTAATGCTGAGATATCGTAAACGTGATCTAAACCAAAACTATAAAAATCGGCTTTATTACCGCCAAGTGCCGGATTATCCGATTTATTAACCAATACAAACGATGGTTTATCAGACTTCCTAAGCAAGTTGGCAATTTCACTATCAACCGGAGTCGTTCCAATACGGCCATCAGTAATAAAGAATATCGCGTCAGCTTCCTCAAGCCCAATCTGAATCTGTTCGTAAATTGCCTGCTCAAATAAATCTTCCGAATTTGGTACATAGCCTCCGGTATCAATTACCTTAAACTGATAACCCTGCCAGTCACATTCGCCATAAATTCTATCTCTTGTTACACCGCTAAAATCATCAACAATTGCATCTTTACTTTTTGTAAGTCTGTTAAACAATGTAGATTTACCTACATTGGGTCTGCCTACAATTACTATTAATGGAATTTTCATATACTCTAACCTATCTTATCATATCATAAAAAATTTACAAACTATATCTCAATTTAAGTTTTGGATAATAAACATAACTAAATCCGATATTTTCTTTTTTAACTTCTGCATTCATCTTTAATTTATCATTATACCATTTTGCACTTATAGCCGCGTCTACTACACTTAACACATGGTTTATTACCATAACAGTTACAAATGTTGAAGATTTATTATAATTATCATTTGCATCACCACGCATCACAGAATAATCTTCAAAATTTTTAGTAAGTGTTGTGTGATAGTCAAATCCACTGTTTTCATCGTAATTAAAATCCTTCCAGCCATTATTAAACTGCTGATATTTACCTATCATTTCAAAATACTGCTGATCCTTGAACGAAGCTAATTCATGGGAATAATATTTCCCGATATCCTGTTTTGAAACATCACCTTCAATTTTATGAATTAAATCCCAACGATCATAATTAATTTCTGTCATTTCAGAATTAGTAAACAGATCAGCATAATCAGCCGGATCCAGATTAAAATTATCAATTGAGTTTCTGGCATACTTTGCCGGATCCCAGTTTTCTAATGCAAAACTCTGGTAAACCTTTGTTTTATCATCACCCTGTTTATCATAATCAACCGCTAAATAAATTGCGGCAGCTTCAACCGCTAAAAATATTGCTCCCTTAAGGTAATTGCCGGTATAGATTTCACCCGCACCAGGAACAGCCGCGGAAAGTACTCCGGCCAAAAAAGCAGACTTTTTCTGCTTAACAATTGAAGTTTCTATATCACCAGAATTTAATTCTACATACTGCTTAGAAAGATTAAAATCAGTTAACAAATTTCCAGACAACATAAATGATTCTTCCTCTTGCGCAAACATGAGAGAACTAATTAAAATTACCGCAATTATTATTTTCTTAAACATTTACAATATCCTTCTATAATCTAAAATCCGAAATCGAATAAAATACCGCCATAAAAACGCCATTCTTTTCCGTAGTGAACCCATTCATCAGAAAAATCGATATATCTGTTTACACGATCGAATGAGTATGAAGCATTAAAAAATACACTTGTCGGGAATAGATAAAACGATGTCATTTTAATTCTTAACTCCGCGCCGGCACCTTTTTTAAAATCAGCAAAATCAATATCAGAACCGGTCCAGGCGTTTCCATAATCTCCATGAACGGATAAAAAGATTTTATCAATATATAATTGACCTAACCGAGTATCAATATTTTTGAATACCGGAAATCTATAAGTAAGATTTAACCATCCAAGTTTATTTCCGCTAATTGCATAAAACGGATAACTTTTCATACCAATTAATCCGCCAAGGTAAAAATCAAAGAAGTCGGGAACTTCATCACCAAGTATTGATGCACCTCTGAACTGCGCCGTTAATGTATGACTTTTGGTAAGATAAATATGCTCTTTCCAGTTCAATTCTAATCGGTGAAAATTGAAATTATTATATTTTGGTTTTAACATACCATCAACAACTTCATAATTCCCTTCATCATTAAACTTATTCATTTCATAATTGTACTGAATTTGAACTTCCCTGCCAATCGGGTTTATATCACTGTCTAAATAAGGAAGTTTCATATCAAGATTAAGTTTCAACTGAAAATTATTACTCTTTAAATAAGTATCACTTGTTGAAGGATAAAGACTAGTAGTATTAGGAACAGTAAAACTTTCAATAGTAGATGTATACTGACTATATATGTATCTAAATTCCAGATCCATTCCGCGGACAAATATTCTATGTTTAAAAACAGCGTCAACTTCAAACAGATCATACTTAACATCAGTGTTTATCATATAATCATATCTAACCGTATTATTAGCAAGTGTATCTGCGTTCCAGCCAATATCAGCATCAGATTTACGGCTGATACTATATAGTTCTAAAGAAACTTCTGGTTTAATGCCCAAATCATATAACAGCGGAAGTTTACTTTTATATTCGAATGTAGCAAAAATATCGCGTTCCATATTTCTGTTTATTGATGCACCGACAAAAAATCCTACACGATTAAGAAGATCATTCGAAGCAAGATAAACACCAGGCTTAAGCTTATCAATTCCCCTGTTAGAAGTATTATAATTATCCCAGCGCAAAAACGGAAGAACTGTTATTCTTGAAAATGCGCCTTTATACTTCTTCTTTTCAATATCAGGTAATTTATGATCATCATAATTTTTTAAGTATTCTACATCATAGTTGGCAATATCCGGTAATGATGTATGTGTATCAAGCGGCGGATTATTTAACCTGATATAACTTTTTGTAGAATCAACTTTTATTCTGTCTTTGTTTTCAAGCTTAAAAATCTTGTAACCGTCAGAAGTATATCCGGCATAAACAATATCACCGTTATTATTAACAGATGACATAAATACACCGCCAAGAACATTTGTTATTTTCTCGGATGTTTTAGTTTCAGGATCAAATAGATAAAGATTATAAATACCGGTTTCGTCAGAAGAATAAACTATTTTTCCATCACTTAAAATCTGTGCGTTTCTTTCATCATAATTTTTCTGCATTATAAATTCAAAACCGCTTCCATCTGTTTTAACTCTGGCTAAATCACGGGAACCTCTATCAGACTGACCAAAATAAATATACTGATCATCTTCAGTAAATTTAGGATTATAAGCCTGTTCTCCATTTTCAAAAAATGTTAAACGCTTAAAGTTCTTTCCGTCGATATCAACCATACCAATATTTGTTGTTCCATCTTTCTGATAAACAAATACAATATTTTTACCATCGTTTGATACGGAAGGATTATTTGCTCTTAATCCGTGTGTAAGCCTTTCAGATTCATCCGTATCCTTATCATAAACATAAAGATCATTTATATTTGCCCAGCCTTCATTATCATCACCCATCTGCGCATAAATTATTTTATTTGTTCCCGGAATGTAATCAGCAGTTGAACGAACATAATTAACAAGCATTTTTTCTTCGCCGGTAGCTAAGTCGTGCTCATACAGTCCGGTAAGTCCCATATAATCGGCTTTTTTGTTCGATATATATAAAAACTTAGTTCCATCCTTAGAAAATCGAGGATTAAAATTTCCAAAACCAACATCGGCTATTTTTTTACCTTCAACTAAATTTTCTCTAATTGAAGAAGTTCTTTCACTATAATTTTGTTTTAAGTATGAACTCCATTCATCATAGATTTCATTACCGCCTTTACCAAGAACATCCTTAAAAGCCGCATCAATAGTGAAGTTTTGTACAGCACCTAATCTCTCAGAAATCAGTCTGATTTTATCATCACCATATTTTTGCCCGATATATAAGGTTAATGCAAAACCGGAATTATAAACGGATTCATTACCCAGACTTGTTTTCCCAAATACTCCCATCTGATTCCATGTTAGCATCTTATCATCAAGAGCATAACTACGCAAAATCATATCTCTGTGAGAATCCCAATTATCATAGTTAAATTCTCTTCTTTGAAATTGAGCTGTTCCTTCTGCAAACCAGGCTGGAATATTAAAAGTTGCAACCGGATAAGAAGCTATAAAGTTTGGAAAACCGTATAAAATATCCGGTCTGCGTTTATCTTCATAATTTAAAAATTGCAGATACAATGCCGGAACCATTCTACCAACCTTCATAGAAGCCTGAATCTGAACCATGTGTGTAAATTCATGTGTTATAACGTTACGAAGCCAGTTGTGTGTTCCCCGCAAATCAAAATCTAATGCGGATGACCAGATCTCAATTTTGTTATCGAAGAAAAAAGAAGCTCCGTTTGAGTAATCATCAATATCTTTAATCACAAAGTGAACTTTATCAGGTTCATACTGATATAAGTTGCAGATAGGATCCCAAAGTTCATCAGCAATCTTTAAAGTAGTTCTTGCGGTTCTTTCAGCTTCACTATGAAAATGAACAACTACATGTTCCCCTTCAATTGTGTACCATTCCAATTCAGGATGGAAATCTGTAAACTGGGCATTTATTTTTGCGAGTGTAAATAGCAGTAATATTAGTAGAATCTTTTTCATAAGGTCTTTTAATTTCTTTGTTAAACAACTTTCTTAAATATGGCAAAAGGTCATTCCAAATTTTAGTTTGAAAATGACCATTTTTGTAGAATTTATTTATCGCTGAAAATGTGTAATTGTCATTCCGGTATTCTTTTCAGCCGGAATCTCAATCAATAATCATAGATGCCGGCACAAAACATAACCGGCATGACAATATTAGCACAAACTCAGAGATCTATTACTTTATAACAGCAATTTTTATAATCTTTGAACCGCTGTTTCCATTATTTCCTTTAACTTCTAAATGCGCAAAATACACACCGCTCTGTATATCAGCCACATTCCAGACTGTTTCATTATCAAAACCACCAATAGCTTTGTCTGATAATTCTGCAACATAATCTCCAACTAAATCGAATATTTTGATTGTAATATCAGAATCTTCCGAAACATAGTATCTAATGTTTGTTTCACCACTATAAACAGGATTTGGCCAGTTATAAGCTTTATCTTTTGGGAAAAACTCTGATATTGTTTCTGTTGATTTTACTGAAGGAGCTACAGATGAATTATACTGATCAGCATATTTCTGTCCCCAAAAGATTTCACCTTCTGTATCACTTATATGCCAAACCATAAGTTGATTTGAATTTGTAATAACAGCTAAAGATGCTCTTCCATCGTAATTAAATACAACCGGAGTTGTCGCCAACATTTCGCCAGCAGAAATTGGGAATCCTTCTAATACTTCTCCATCATTTCCAGATATTGCGTAAATCATTCCGTTTTCTGTTGAAGCAATTATATCTGACTTATTGTCTCCATCCAAATCAACTGATAAAGGCTGACCAACAAAGTTGTATCCATTTATTTCTGAATAAGGGAAATTATCTGCAGAAATTCCTTGCTCGTTTATAGCATGAACTTTATTACCTTCACAATAAACTGCGTAATAACTATTGTCGTTTTTTAGATCAGCTAAACTGAATGAATTTACTGATGAGTCAATTTCGGTTTCAACTAAGTTTCCATTCGCATTTAATACAATTTTATTATCAAATAAAACTGTATTAAAACCATTATTACTGCTAGCAATTTGTTTTGGTTCATGAACAGAAAAAATCAAATTATTTTCTATATACCAACTAGATGAAGTTAGAATACTATTATTAGCTGTCAGACTTATAATTTCACCGTTAAAAGAATTAGTTTCTACTAATTGACTCTGAAAATTTAGATCTGTTTCATAAATCTTTCCATTTTCAGCACCAACCAATATTTTACCTTCATCTTTTAATAAAACTGGTGCAGATACTATTTTACTATCAAGAGCAATAGTTTCTCTAGTATCTATGTTATTTTCAGTAATAATAGCACTAAGTTTATCATCAATTGTTCCAACAATAAACTTTTTTCCATCTATAGAATAAGAAACAGTTTTTTCATTAGAAAAATCTAGAATTTGTTGATGGATAGTAGATTCGATAATTATGTCTGTTTTGTAAACACTTCTACCATAGCCTATTAAAATGGCTTTATTATCTGATGTCAGAGATAAATCGGAAGGATGTTCGCTACCATTATTACTAATATCTATCATTCTGTTAGCAATTAACTCAATCTTGTCACTTTCATAACTAAGATTAAAACTCATAGTATTAGCTATTTCAGAAAAATCTGTCATACTAATTAAAGACGCAGCACCAGAATTCGATTTTGTATTTGGTCTTGTATCATTGGTAAATGAATTCTTATATAATTCAGAATCATTTTCTTTGTACCAAAAATCGAACTCTTCACCTTCACCAACGGCAGTTGTACCAAATATTGTTTGAAATTCCTCGCCAATATCCTGAATACCATCAGCTTCTTCTAAATCAACACCACGGTTGTCTATATCAACATTAATTTTATTTACTTCTATATTATCTGCAATAATGCTTTCATCAATATGCCAAACCAAAATACCATTGCCTGGTACAGCCCAGTCAAATTCATCAACATCAAGTATAACACCGCTTAAAGTATCTACTTCAAAACTGTAAAATCCTGTTGTATCTTTTGGCAGACTAAATTCTTTTAATTCGCCATTAACTTTGTATTGAATATTGATTCCGTCTTTTAAGGCATCACGCTGTCTATTTTCAACAAGATAATACTCGGTAGCGTTTATAGGAATTTTATAAATATATGGTTCTGTTCCAGAAATCAATTTAGTTTTAATATTAACTAATCCTGAAAAAACATTTAAAGTAATAGGAGTTTCCCATCCTAAATATATTTTCTCCCAAGGAGACGGTTCAGGTGGAAATAATCCGCTATAAGCAAAAATTGCCTGACCATCCATTAAGCCAAATCGGCCGATAGCACTTTTACCGGTGTTTGTATCAAATAAATCCGGCAAGCCAAGATGACTCGCAATATTAGCCACAGTTAAACCGTTTATTGATAGTTCCAATAAAGTAGTTCCGCCTATTCCACTCATTTCTCTGCTTTCTGTTTCCGGCAGCAAAAGAGTGTTTGTAATCATGAAGTTTCCATTGTCAACAGAAAAACCTTCAAAAGACTGACCATAAATGTTCTTTAAAGATTTTTCACCTAAGTAAACTGAAGGCAAATCACGTTCACCGCCAATACTTCCCGGAACACTTATATCATTTCCAACACCGGCGTGAAAGATTACAAATAAATCATAATCATTGAAATTTACATCTGAGTTTTCTGCATCGGCTAATTCCCAGACTTCTTTACTAAATTCGCCAAGACCGCTATAATCAGAAGTACCCGGATCCGGAGAATATTCTCTAATCCTTTTAGAAACCGTAAGAATATTTGGAAGAACTTTATACGAGATTTCTAATTTACCGCCCGAAACTTTGCTGAAATAGTTTTTGGCAAATAGCAGATGATCTTCAAAAAACTCTTTGTTGTGCGGTAACGGATCAATAATATCAAAACCATAATCCTTAGAATACCCGGTTCCAAATTTACCATTGCCGGAAGTACCATCATCACGATCGTCCTGAAACTCAACCAATACAGCTAATATGTTCAGCTCATTAGTATTTAAGACAGCATTTCTATTTCCGTTTGGAACAGTGTTTACTTTACGCACAAAAGTTTGGGCAGATAAACTGCCCAAACTTATTAAACTAACTAATAATGAATAAAATATTATTCTCATAATTTTTTATATACCTCTTGGGAATCCATGAGTTTTAGCTTCACTTCCTCCCCATCCAATCATAATAGTAAATCTTAAAGTTTCGGATAGAGGATGATTTTCGCCATTTTTAAATACACTTGTTGTTATATAACTAAAATCGAATCCATACATATCATATCTAAGACCGGCACCAAACGTCAAGAATTTTCTGTTACCGTAATCAGGGTCTTCATAAAAGAAACCAGTTCTTAAAGCAAATAAAAAGTCGTTAGGATCGCCATACCAATATTCCAATCCAAAAGAAGTAACAACGTCTTTTAATTCTTCACTCATCGGATCATCGGCCCATGCGGTAAAAATAGCTTTGTAGAATTCATCTTTTTCTTCAACTTTAGTTGAATCGCCGCTTCCTCTATCAACTAATAATTTACTGAAGTCAAGAGTAGCAGTTAAAGAATTATATTCATCCTGGAATACTTTGTATGCAAAACCTAATCTAAAGTTTGTAGGAATTGGATCGGCCTGATCCTGATCAATATATGTTATTTTAGGACCAATGTTGCTTAAGTTCATACCAATACTTAACTGATTTCCAATATCACCAATTAATGGAAGATCTAATACTTCAGGTCTCCACATTGCAGCAACGTCAAAACTTACCGTAGTTGCGGTTCCGGTTCCTTTTTCTTCTTCAGTCGGCTGATCTGAAAGTTTACTATGAATTACTCTGAAGTTAAATCCAAGTCCCCAGTCCGAACTAATTTTAGTCGCGTATCCAACTGTAGCGGCAACATCATAAGAGCTAAATTTACCTAACTCAGTTCCATCAGAACCAGTTCTAATAAATTCGCCATAATTCATAAATGAAATACTACCGGAAATACTTCCGTCTAATGATTCCATATATTGTCTATAAGCCACATATTCGTAATATAAATCATCTAACTGAAACTGTGGCAGCCAGTTACTATGAGTAAAACTTATTTCAGAGCCGGTTAAAAAAGCAAGTCCGGCCGGATTCCAGAAAATAGCTGTAGCATCATCTGCCAAACCGCCGCCAGTTTCACCAACACCTCCGGAACGTGAGTCAGGAGCCAACAATAAAAACGGCACTGCGGTTTCGCCCTGTGCTAATGCTACTTTTCCTAATGATATTGTAATTAAAAATATCATAACAAATTTTGATAAAACTTTCATTTTTTTATTCCTCCAAATGAACAATTCATAACTTTCAAAAAACTTAAACCAATATATTACCTAATTACTGATAATTTTCCAAGGATATTATTATTGTACTCGCCGTCAGATGTCTTCACATTTAGCTTATATAAATAGGTTCCGCTTGCTAAATTATCGCCATCCTCATCACGTCCATCCCATGGTATTTTTACAAATTTCTCTAAAATATTATTTTCTTCAATTTCTCTAATTAATCTCCCGGCAACTGTGTATATTTTTATCTTTACATCAACATCTATTGTTAAATTATGCTGAAAAGTAAAAACCGTATTTGCACTAAATGGATTTGGATAGTTGACAACATTTCTAACAGCAAGACCGGTTTCGTTTACAACTGAAAAATAACTTTCACTTTCACCTGGATTGTTATAAACATCCCAAGCTTTAACTTTAATCTTATATTCTCCCGATTCTAACCCCAGAAAACTATAATTGATTACACCCGATTTCCCGTCAGCATCTTTATCACCAACAAAATAATTTGTTAAATCAATAGGTTTTTCGATATCATCATTTAAGATTCCTTCTAACTTATGTCCAATTCCTGTTCCGGTTGTATTTAATCCGCTATCATCCGAAACATTTACAATTAAGTTAAAATTAGGATTAACTAAATACGAATTTTCAAATGAGGCATCATCGTAAAATATTTCTACTTCTGGACCTTTTTTGTCAGTAACCTTTGTTGTATCTGTTCCGCCAACTACTAATTTATCAGTAAAACCAATTCCATCATCAGTTGCGTTAAACGAATAAACTACAATTTTACCGGTCTGGTTTTCATAAGAAATATCTTTCGGCATTATAAAATTAGCTTTAAACTCTCCATTAGTAATAGATGCTCTTCCTCTAAAAAGGATTCCGCCCTGATCTATCATTGAGTAATTAGCGTCTTTTAGATCAACTATTCTTTCAGAATCAAATACTGAAATAATTGCTTCACCATTAAAATTATTATCAACTAGACCGGCTCCGTTTAATACATGCCCGCTAATTGAGGTTTTGCTAAGTGCTTTAAGCTGAACAATCTGGGTAAAAGAATTTCCATTTACCGAATCTATTTTAATTTCTTTTACGGGAATTTTTAATCTTAAACAAGGATCAGCAAAAAGATGGTATTTTTTTGTATTAGCCGAAGACGGATAATATTCATTTTTGGCATTCATAAAAACTGCGCCAATGCGTAATGGTAATCCGCCTACATCTTTGAGAAACAAGTTCTGATAAAACTTTTTATTTAATTCGGAATTTGCTCCGGCAATTACAAGTCTGGCTGCCGCAAAAACACCAATCGAGCCTTTATCATTCATCAAAAACAGTTCTTCCGCGGCACTTTTATCTTCATGGTTATCATAATAAGCAAAATCGCATGTAGCGGCAGTTAAGAAAAAGAACTTGTCATTTTCAATTTTCGATAAAGCTTCGTTAAGAACAAATACTCTTTCGTCTGCCCATACTTTGGGATTTCCATGACCGGTATAATTAACTAGAAGACTACCGTTATTGATTGCATTAATAATTTCTGTATTAACTTCCGGCTTTCTTCTTCCCGAGCCGACTATAGTTTCTTCGTATTCGCCCAAATAAATTTTATTCTGATTAAAAGAAGTTGGAATAATATCTTTTGATAATTCTTCAGATTGTCTTGTATGTAAAGTTTCTGTAGTTGAACTAGGAGTCCAGGCATCATCAGCAACTAATGTAATTTCATTTCGCCAAACACCTTGCGGAGCGTTTGTTTCGTAAGCTATAATTTTATCAACCAGCGACTGAGCCTCTTCCTCAGAATCACAGCAGAATCTTCCTAAAGCTAAATCTAAAAAAGAATCATTACCAGAAATTCTTGCGTAATAATCATCTATAGGATAGGATGCTAATTCGCTCAGTGATTCTACAGTCTGATATGTTGGAATAATATTTTTATTCTCACCGCTTAAATTATAATAATCGTAGCTACCGTCGCCAAATAATAAAACAAATGATGGTTTTGTATTCCAGTTATCAAAAGCATATTTTAAGAAATCTCTAATAGCAACCGGATCTAAACTTCCGCATGAAAACTCATTAAAAAGTTCATCTCTATCAATAATCTTAGTAGATATTTTTTCCGGTGCTTCGTTGTTTCTAAAATTGGCCAATCTTTCTGCCTGAGTTCTGAAATCCTGAGATGCTATAATTATAAATTCTGCTCCGTCTTCAATTCCTCTTATATTGGAATTTGAAACTTGCTCAATGTTGGTTATACTTTTATATTTATTTTTATTTATTGCAAAATATTTTGAACGATTTACTTCAGTTTCTTCAGACTTAAAAATAATCTGACCGCCGTTTACACTGGCTCCATTTACAAGTTTAACATTTGCATAATCACTTATATCGTATAATTCTAACGAACTATTGCTGAAATCTGTTAATTTATATTCAACAATACCTCTATTTATGTTCGAATAAAAAATAAGAGAATCGCTGACCGCTTTTAATTCTTTATCATACGCAATTTCAAAATAATCAAGATATCCTTTATGCTGACTAGCAGTGGCGTTATAAGATAATTTGAAAATACTCATTTCATTTAACTCTTTATTATAGGAGAAGTTTTTTTCGAGTCTTCCTCCGTAATAATATTTTCTGGAATTACTAACTACACTTGAGCTTACAGAATTACCGTCTATTTGCACACTTAGCACAATTGAATTTTCGGCAGTATTTACAAAAGCGTAACTGAACATTGAAGATGAACCCGCTACATGATGTTTTATTGGAATAACAAATGATCTGCTTTTAGTGTTCAAAGAAAATTCTTCATTATCATAATATTGCCTGCCGGTCTCACCTATTTTTAGATTGTCAACTTCATAACTATAAAACGCTTCTGTTGAACTTTGCTGAATATCGGCATTTCCGTTTACATTTTGTTTAGCTTCAATCCTCTTACCGTTACTGCCGCCAGAAGTTATGAAAAAATAATTTTTTAGACTAAACGGATGTTTATAACGTTTTACTTCTTCACCAGAGTCATCAAGATCAAAAAAATCAGTTCCTCTGCCATACATTAAAATATAATCGTTAGAATCAAATTTACCATCTTCTTCACCAACAATTTTTATAGCTATTTCAGATAAACCATTCAACTGCTCATCTGATATAGTTTCTTTTAACTGTATGCCGCCATTATTAAATATCTTAATTGTTCTAGGATCAACTTCACCAGCATCCATACCCATTTTTTCTATATCGGAAGCTGTTATTTTATAAATACCTTCATGAGGAGCTTCAAATTTATACCAGGTTCCCTGAGATAAAACAGTTGATGTTGATTTATTTAAAGATCTCACATCTGCTCTAGACCAGTTTTTTGCAACATTATAATTGATAACAGAATTTTCAACTATCTTGTCTGTTGATCTAGTAACTGGTGCATCAGGTGTTCCAAAATTTATCTTAAATAAAATTTTATCATAAAGCTTAATTGTTCTGGAAGAAGCGTTAAACTGAATAGGATTTATATTTATTGTTTGAACAGGAAGAGATCTTATTAAACCAAATTCGCCAAAAGTTACAAGATCAATTTCACTTGTTTGAGGATATTTTTCTGATGTTTCGTAAGCATCATCAGTGGTTTCATCTATTTCATAATTTTTAACCGGAACTAAATTTCCATTAAAAACTGTGAAATTTGATGATAATATCTGAATAGTATTTCCAAATTCGGAAGGAACACCAACATTTATCTTTCTAACCAATTGCGATGCATCACCAATCTCAGTTTCATTTTCTAAAATTAAATCCGATACATAAAAACTGAAGTATTGCTGATTCCAAGATTTAATTGTTAAAGTATCTTTATAGATTGGTTTATATTCAATGATAACTGAATTATTATCGGACGAAACAATTCTTAATTCTTGTGCCGAAATAGAAAGGACATAAAAAAAGAGAAAAACACTAAAGAAAATTTTGCTTTTCATTTGAGCGAACTCCGAAATTATACGTTAATATTTACCAAAATTAAATTAGCTAACTAATTTACCAATCAAAAATAACGTAGCAAAATTTTCTATATACTTTCCTCTAAATTTTTGTTTGTAAGTATAAGTAGTTTAGACATTAAATGTCAAGACATTTTACCATGAGTCATATATTTGTGCACTATAATTTTTAAAGCCCAAGTCTGTCTTTCTCTATTATCATTGCTTCAATACAGAATTGAATATGTTCTTCAAGAGTTATACCCAACAATTCAGCACCTTCAATAATTTCTTCTCTACTTACTGCTCTAGAAAATCCTTTATCCTTCATTTTTTTCTTTACAGATTTCACCTGAACTTCAGTAATAGTTTTATTTGGTCTAACATAAGTTACAGAAGTAATAAATCCGGCAAGTTCATCACAAGCGAACAAAACTTTTTTTAACAAAGTATCTCTTGGAATATTTGTATAAGTTGCATGAGACATTATTGCATCTATGAAATCTTGCCCAAATCCCCGTTCTTTTAATATTTCAGCACCTTTATAAGGATGTTCTTCAACAGTTGGAAATTTTTCATAATCAAAATCGTGAAGCAAAGCAACGTTACTCCAATACTCAACATTTTCATTATTTTTTATTGCGTATGCTTTAACACAGGCTTCAACCGCATATGCATGTTTAAGTAAACTTTCACTCTTAGTAAATTCGGTTAAAATAGAATGACAATATTCGCGGTCAAGTTCTTTTTGATTAGACATAATTTCCTCTATTTAGAATTAAAATAATCACAATACTTTGTAATTTTACATTCAGCACATTTGGGTCGCCGTGCAATACAAATATTTCTTCCATGCATAATTAGCCAGTGAGACGAGTCTTTCCATTCCTCTTTTGGTAATAGTTCTTTTAGATCAGCTTCAATTTTCTCTGGGTTTTTGTTTACAGTTAATCCTATTAAATTTGAAAGTCTCTTAACGTGTGTATCCACAGCTATTGCGGGAATGTTAAACGCATTTGCGGCAACTACAGAAGCAGTTTTTCTACCTACGCCGGAAAGTTTTGTTAACTTATCAAAATCAGCAGGAACTTCGCCACAATGATTTTCAATTAATTCAACACACATGTTTCTTATACTTTTCGATTTTTGTCTATAAAATCCGAGTGAGAAAATATCTTTCTCAAGTTCTTCAACCGGAACTGAAATGTAATCTTTTGGAATTATATATTTTTTGAACAAATCTTTAGTTACAATGTTTACTCTTGCATCAGTACATTGGGCTGATAAAATTGTTGCAACTAATAGTTCAAACGGATTTTCATGATCAAGCTGTGTAACTACATCCGGATATTCTTTTCGCAGAATCTGGAATACTTTATCAGCTTTGTTTATTATTTTTTTTGAAGTCATACCAATTCTCTTTATAACAAGTGCAACGTTATTAACGTATCTAAATCTGGGAAATATTATGAATTACTAAAACCCCTTTGCGTTCAATAAAATTCTAACTACTCGGTTTAACATTTTAACTCTCTACAAAAATAAGTAAACTGATTTGAAATTCAACTATCAATTAAGTAGATACAACTTAATTGTAACACCAATATTATTAACATCTTAAGGTTTTTTGGATTTTAATTTTTATTTTCTATCTTCTCGCAAACAAAACTGAACGGTACATGAAATGAAGTTATATTCTCAAATTGCAATTATCTTTATGCTTATTTTTCAAATAAACAGTTATTCACAAGAGAATAAAAGTATTCATGAAAAATTGTTAGATGACGGAATAATTTTTCTTAATGATGCTGGTTCTTATTTTACATATCCCCTAAGAATGAGCGGGAGAGAATGGCTTGGTGTTGGATCTGTTACTTTGGGAACATACGGACTGATGCACCTTGACAATAAAATGCATGACGCTATTGGGCGAAATACAATAAAAACTTTAAATGATGATCTCTGGGATATTCCAACATATTATGGCTTTATTAAGTATGCAAACTTAGCCGCAATTTCAACATACACGGTAGGAATTGTTTCGGGTAAAGATGAAGTAAGAAAAGTGGGCAGAATGTTATTTCAGAGTTTATCATATTCAGGAATAACTGTTATGTTTTTCCGAACTATATTTGGAAGAGACAGACCAGAAACAAATAAAGGCTCTTGGGAATTTAGAGGACTATCTTTCAATAGCAATTTACCATCATTTCCATCCGGACATTGTACGGTAGCATTTGCCTTTTCAACAGTTCTGGCTGAATATTTTGATACAAAATGGTCCAGAATTTTCTTCTACGGTTTTGCTTCACTTACAGCCTACGCTAGAGTTTTAAATAATCAGCACTGGTTCTCTGATGTTGTTATTGGATCATTAGTTGGTATGAGCGGCGGAATGTTTGTTATAAATCAGCAAAATGTAAGGGAAAAGAAAAACAAATTAAGCATTACGCCAACATTTAACGGGTTGCATTTATCATATCGTTTGGATTAAAATATGGTTCAATATAACCTCCATTTTTTGCTGAGTTCAATTTTAAAAGAAAAAAAGCCCCATCTTTCGATGAGGCTTTTCAATAATCTATAAGCTAAAAATTAGTAGCTTAATCTTACACCAAAGTTTATGTTTCTTGGTAAACCAAAGTAAACTTCAGCATCATCAGCATCATGATCTTTATCAAAACTATTATAAGGACTATTATCCGTAGCATCTGATATATAAACTTCATCAAATACGTTAAATACATGACCAAATACTTGAAGGCCAACACCATACAATTTAACAGGAATATCATAAGACATATGAAGATCTGCAACAGTATGAGAAGGAATTTTCCATGGCTGAATTTCAGCATCAGCTTGATTTGTTCTATCAAACGGATCCCAAGCAGCATAATGAGACCTATATGTATGAACAACTAGAGCAACACTTGCCCCTTTAATAGGCATAACTGTTGCAGTAAATGTTAAACCAGCCTGAGGCATGTCACCAACTTTGATATTTTTTACATAAGCTTGAAATTCTTGATCAGCATTACCATTACCAGAATAATCTTTAAAAACTGCATCAACATCATCTGTTAAATACCAGTCACCTAACCATGCAGAAGCATCAAGTCTAAATTGTTTTATTGGTAAGAAAGACATACTGAATTCCCAACCCTTGTTTAATTGATCTATTCCAGAAATAAGAACTAAACCTTCATCATCTTCGTTGATTCTGGAAGGGACTGTTGTTGCTCTATCTTCCCATTTTGTATGGTAGTAAGCAATAGTTGCAGCAAAGTTATTTGTATTAAATTGAAGTCCACCTTCGAAAGAAGTAAAGATCTCATTATCCACTTCTGTAAAAACATCACCAGTTCTATCATTGATTGTATTATCAAATATTGGAACTGAAGCTACATAACCACCATTTCCATATACCATTAAATTTTCATTAATTCTGTAGCTCGCACCACCTTTAAACTGATAACCGGAGAAATTATCTGTTTCAGCTTCTAATTCTCCACCGTCAGCACCTTTTTTGAAGTGATTTGTGTAACCATATTTTTTAGTATTCCAGCCAACCATTCCAAATGCAGATACTTTTTCATCTGTATATTCTGCTTGTGCAAAAGTACCGATCCAGTCAATTTTATTGGTAAAATCATAATCCATTCTGTCACCCAATACTTTTTTATATTGAGCTTCAGTATCAAATTCATTACCGTCAAAAGAATAGAATGCACCGCCTAAAAGATCTCTAACTTCACGATAGTGATCAACTTCACCAGTTCTCCAATCAATACCAACTGTAGCATTCAAGTTATCATTAATTTTATAGATAGCTTTTGAAATTGCACCAATTGCCCATTGTTCGTTTACACTATTTCTTAAAATACCTCTAGAACCACCATCTCCATTAGCTATATTTTTAGCAATAGATCCGTCGAAGTCTAAAACTCTTTGTCTTAGAGAATAATCCCAAGCCATAGAACCAAAAGTACCAGAACCACCACCAACACCACCTGAATAATATGCTGTTGTATATAAACTTAATTTAGAAGAAAGTTTAGAATACCAGTTTAAGTTTACTTGTGGTTTATGGTAATAGTTTTCTCTTTCGTTCATGAAATTTTCATCATAACGTTCATGAGTTGAACCATTCCAATATTGCTCACCACTATAATCTGTAGTTAAAGTATTCCAGTTACAGTTATATTTTAAACCTTGCTCAGCAAATCTTGGATCAGCTAACGCATCTTTTGAATATGTTTTAAGACCTCTTGCAAAATCATGACTAAAAGCACCGATATTCAATCTGTAACTTCTTTGTCCGTGACGCTGAGGAGCACCGAGAGCATATAATTCAATACGGTTATCATCATTAAGATTATAAGCAGCACCAAAGTAGTAAGACCATGAATCAGTCCATGCACCGTCAATTAGTCCATCACCAGTTTTTCTAACAACAGTAGTATTAAAAGCCCACTTACCGTCAATTAAACCAGAAGCAGCTGATAAACTTGATTTAAGAAAACTTGCATCACCAAATTCTTGTTTGAAATGAATTCCAAAATTTTGAGAAGTTGGCTCAGAAACTAAGTTCATAGATCCACCAATAGAAGGTGTAGATAATGTAGTTGCACTAAGACCTCTTTGTAACTGAAGAGAACCAGCAGCATCACCAACACCATCCCAGTTAGACCAATAAACCCATCCCCACTCCATATCATTTACAGGAACACCATTAATCATAACAGCAACGTTTCTTTGATCAAATCCACGAACGTTAACACGACCGTCACCAGCACCGCCGCCGCCAAGAGTAGCATAAGTAGAAGGCGCAGTATTTAATAACATAGGAATGTCACGTGAACCAAGCATTTGTTCCATTTCTTTTTTATCAATATTTGTAAATGCAACTGGAGTTTCACGTTCTTTAGCACGGTCAGCTAAAACAGTAACATTTAATGAAAATTGATAATCAGATAATTCAAAATCTAATTCCATATTATTAGTTACGTTAACCTCAACTTCTTGTTTTTCGTAACCGATATAACTACATACGATAGTATATTCACCATCTTCAACAGGGATTGAATACTTACCGTCGACATCAGAAGCAGCACCAGTAGTTGTCCCCTTAACAAAAACGTTAGCACCAACAAGATTTTCACCAGTTTCAGAACTTTTCACAACACCTGATACTGTATAGGTTTGTGCAAAGACTGATGCTGTGGTAAAAAGCAGCATTACAGTCAAAAATTTGTAAAATCTTGACATTTAGTTTTCCTTTAGATTGTTAATAGATATAGTTAATTAAGAACTTTATTTTTGCCATTCACAAAATAAACAATTTTATTTAACTTCAAGTCTTGCATATATTAATATTAAGTTAAGTTTAATTTATATTCTCAAAATGAAAAATTACTTTAGGCACTAAATCATGTCTAAAACACTCTTTTATAGGATATAAGTTTTCTTTAGTAATAAATTTATAGGAGTTATTTTGTTGAAATGAAAAATAGTCTGAATTAAATAAAAACTTCAAGTCTTCTCCGGAACATTTAAATTAGAAAATTCCAACTATTGGCTAAAACTTAGTATAAATCTTCTCTAAAATCAATATCTCACGAAAAAAGAAATTTCAAAAATTTGAAATAATTTCTATTCAAAATAATTATCTTTGTAAAATTTAATTTAACTAAACGGAGCTAATTGGTTGAAAAAATTAGATGAAAGCTTAATCAATAAAATTAAAAATATAAAACTAGTAATTACTGACATGGACGGAGTATTAACAGATGGTGGATTATATTACACTTCTGAAGGTTTAGTAATGAAAAAATTTAATGTTAAAGATGGTATGGGTACTTTACTCTTAAGAAAAGCTGATATAAAAGTTGGAATTATCTCAACAGATACAACGGAAATAATTAATAAAAGAGCAGAACGACTTAAAATGGATTTTGCCTGTACCGGGATTTGGAACAAAGCTGAAAAGATGCTGGAACTCTGTGAGGAATATAAAATTACTCCAGATCAAGTTGCTTTTATTGGTGATGATGTAAATGATATTGAAATAATTGAAGCCGCAGGATTAACCTTTGCACCAAAAGATGCACTTCCTAAATTAAAAAATATGGTTGATTTAGTTTTGAAAAAAAAAGGTGGGAAAGGCTGTTTTAGAGAAATGTCTGAATTAATATTAAAATATACAAACACTAATTAGCTAAAAATAAGCTGGGGACATAATGAGATTAAAACTTTTTTTGGTTACAATCTTAATTTCGATTGCGATGAATGCACAAACAAAATATTTAGAAATTAACGAAGAAATTGAGAACGGAAACTTTTCTAACGCATGTGATTTAATTGATAACATAATAGCAAAAGAAAATTTGTCTGAAACAGAGATCTATGATTTAGAATTCGAAAAAGAGAGAATGAATCGTGTTCGTCTTGATTTTAGAAAAACAAGCGAAGATGTTTTAACATACCTTACTAAATATTTTCCAGATGCAGATCAAGATTTTCTTAAACAATTTGAAAAAGATAATTCTTTAGAACATATGATTATTGATGGTGAGAAGTTTTACTTTAATCGTTCCCATCGAAATTTGTTTAGGATAAATAAAAAAGCAAAAGCAGAGAAAGAAAAAATAGATGGGGATTATGTTGATGGACTTGATGTATTCTTAGAAAAATATATTCCTCAAGTTGTAAAAAAATCAGAGGAGCTTGCAGACTCACTTATTTCTCCCATAAAATTAAAACTAAATTATACTTTAACCGTTGATAAAAATGTTGTTCCAGATGGCGAAGTTATTAGATGCTGGATGCCTTATCCGAGAGAAGGACACAAACGACAGACTAATATTCAATTCCTTTCAACAAATTGCGATGAATATATTATTGCTTCGAACAAAAATCCTCAGCGAACAATATACATGGAAAAGAGAGCTATAGCTGGTGAAAAAACACTCTTCAACTTTGAAGTCTCGTACGTTGCCTGTGCAGAATATTATGAAATAGATCCAGATAAAGTGAATGACTATAATATTAGTTCAGATGAATATAAACTTTACACATCTGAAAGATTGCCTCATATTATGTTTTCTGATCGTATAAAAAAGATTTCAGAAAAAGTTGTTGGTGATGAGAAGAATTCATATCTGAAAGCAAAAAAGCTTTTTACATGGATTCACAATAATATTCCTTGGGCAGGTGCAAGAGAATATTCTACGATTAAAAATATTCCGGAATATAGTCTTGAAAACATGCATGGTGATTGTGGAATTAAAACACTTCTTTTTATTACACTGTGTCGCTATAATGGAATTCCAGCAAAATGGCAAAGTGGGTGGATGCTTCATCCCGGTAATATAAATCTGCATGATTGGGGAGAAATTTATGTTGAAGGATATGGTTGGATTCCAGTTGACCAATCATTTGGAATTACAAATGTTAAAGAAGAAGAAGAAGCACAATATTTTTTCCTTGGCGGAATGGATGCTTATCGTTTAATTGTAAATGATGATTATTCACAACCTTTATTCCCAGCTAAAGTATTTCCGAGAAGTGAAACTATAGATTTCCAACGTGGCGAAGTTGAATGGAAAGGCGGAAATCTATATTTCAATAAATGGGATTATCATATGGACGTTGAATACATAGAATAAATATTTTTATCCCAGATTGATTTAATTGATCTGGGATAAACCTTAACCACTTTTGATAAATAATTCCTATCAAAAAAATATTTATTCTTTTTCCGAAAACTCATAACAAAATATTTTATCTCGTAAATTTTATCGAATATCCTTTCTTAAAAATCATTCTCAATCTAATTTGGAAAATTTTCCGAAATCTAACAATTATTAAATATCTATTCATTAAGTGTTATATCATGAATAGTATATCATTTTACAGCTCCTACAAGCTGAATATAACTTAATTTACGGAAATAGTAGAGGTTAAGTATGAAAACAAAATTATTAGTAGTCGCATTGGGATTTATTTTACTAGCAACAACCAAAGCACAGGATGGAACCGATAGCTGGAATGTAGGATTTGGATTTACTTATCCAAGATTAATGTCAATTAACCCAGCTTCAAATTCACTAGAAAATAACTATGGCGGATTTCTTTCCATTCAAAGAAAATTTTCTGAAAATATTGGGCTGCGTTTAAGGAGTAATTATAGTAATATGAAATCTGATTACAGATCTGCAACGGGACAATTACAAAACCATAACGTAGATTTATTTTCGATTAATCTCGATCTATCTTATCATTTTCTACCCAACTCATTTTCATCACCATACGCACTTATTGGAATTGGAGCTATTCTATTTACCCCTGAAAATTCTCCCAAACCTAGCTATGATGATACTTTTTCATCCTTTCAATTAAATTTAGGATTAGGTGCGGAATGGGTTTTAAGCAAAGAATGGGAATTAAAAACCGAGTTTCTGTATCATACTCCTTCAACTAATGATATAGACGGAATTAATGATGAATTAACTGATAAGGGATTACTAGGTGGAAGCGCTGATACTTATATGGGATTTGATGTTGGTTTAAAATATTATTTTGCTCGTAATGAGCCAAAACCAGAACCTCCTGCTCCAGTTGGAATAATTGAAAAAGAACCAGAAATTAAATACGTAACGAAAGAAGTTATTGTAGAAAAACCAATTACTATTATTGAAAAAGAATGGGTTCTTGTTGGTGTAAATTTTGATTTTGATAAATCTACTATAAAATTTGAATCAAAACCAATTTTATATTCAGCAGTTGAGTTCTTAAAAGAACATCCAAATTTAGACGTAGTCATTGAAGGTCATACAGATATTCGCGGATCAGATAAATATAATCAAGAATTGTCTGAGGCGAGAGCTGAATCTGTAAAAGCATTCTTGGTTAAACAAGGAATTGATACCAAAAGATTATCTACACAAGGATATGGCAAATCAAAACCAATCACAGATAAAAACACAAAAGAAGGTCACTATCTTAACAGAAGAATTGTCTTTAAGTTGATAAAAAAATAGTTCCTTTAGTTTTACAAAGGCTGAACGAGCACTTTAAAAGTTCAGCCTTTAATTTTGACTCATTAATTGAACAAAACCAAATAAACAGTTGGCTAATAATAGACTTTCAATCTTTCTAAAAATAATTTACGAAATTGCCCAGTAAATTAAAAACCTTCAAAATCATCAAATTTCAAACAAAATTCTGTCAAGAAAGTTTCGTGTATAATTTCAAAACAAATTTCCAAATTGGATCAATTTTTGTTATTGATTTAGCAAAAATAACAAGGATTTAAAATGGAATTCAACCTAACTTTCCCATTATTACTTATAATATTTTTTGCTTCATTTTTGTTTTCGTTTTTCATATTTTCATTTTTAGCTGCATCACGATTTGGTGAAAAAACCTTTGATCATATTTGCAATGGTATCGAAGAACAAAATGTAATGGAAAAACTCGAAAACTAAAATGTATATAAACTCAATAGATAACGCATATTATGTTGCCCAATTAAAAGCCGCAGGCTATTTGCGTTCATTAGATCCGGTTGAACCTATTGAAAAAATTTCATTTAAACCTTCAGAGAACTTAAAAATCAATAAAATTGATTCTGATAAAGATAAAGAATCAGATCAATTCTCGTCAATAAATCCTCAATTAAATCCGGAACAACCTCTTAGTAAATTATTTGAATCCTTTCAACCCTCTTTGGACTTGGCAGCTCAACAAAAAATTTTTGATGCTAATTCAATTAAGGGAAATGAAGATCCTACCAATAATGTAGTAGACAATAATAACGAGATAAGTGCTGAACGAAAGGGATTTATATTACATCTTCCTGAAGACCATTATAGAAATATTGTGCAAAACAATCAGAAAAATGTTTTAGTAAACGACCAAGTAAGACTAAAGGAATTTTATACTGCAGCAAATAGAAAGCAAGGTGTCTTAGTTAATTTGGCAATATAACTATTTTCTCTCAAAGTATGGTTCATCTCTAAATTTATCCCAAAGCTTTGCTCCACGAATCCGATCATTCTTTAATTGATTTACAATAAAGTGTTTTTCCTTTTTACCATCAACTTCTAAATATTCATACCCAACAATTCCCTCTTTTAATAATGTCGATAACATCTTCAAAAATTCTTCTTTTTCTCCATCAGAAAGATTGTCCATATTAAGTCTATCAGGTTTTCCAAGATTTAAAAAATCATCAATCTTTTTAAATGCATTTGCTGAATTTGATATATTTAGAGAATCATTCTTTTCCTGATCTTTTAATTTTTCTTTATTATTAGGTTTAATAATGCCACTAAACTTAATATTACTAGTTACACCTTTTATAGAATCCATTTTTCACTCCCAAAATCACCTTTTTACTTAAGTATCGGAAAAAACATTCTATACTTTAATGCATTTACATTATCATTTGTAACTATATGATAAAAAAATATTATTGCTATTCAATTCATAAAATATTATTTACTAATTTAATTAAACTTTCTTAATAGAAAGCTCGATAATTACTATAAAAACTAATATCTTTAATAACCTTGTATTTGAAAATTATAAATATTAATAAAAATAATACTGCCCAATCTTCAAGAGGGAAAATACTGGCTCAAAAATTGCTTTAACTTAATGGATTTTCCCATAAATAGTTATGGATTTTTAAGTAGACAAGATTTGAAATTTTGTACCTTTAATTAGTTGAGGTTTTTTATGAAAAAATCGGTGATTTTACTTTCACTATTAATACTGTTCATTTATTCGTGCGATTTTAAAAAGTTAGATGATGATAATCCAGTTAATCCAACTGATAACTCAATTGTTGTTGTCTCTCCTAACGGTGGCGACTCACTAATGGTTGGTGAAAGCTATACAATAAAATGGACTAGTGATATCACGGATCAGGTTGTTATTCAATATTCTGTTGATAATGGAAATAATTGGATAACAATAGCAGACTCATTAGCAAATTCCGGAAGTTATGAATGGACTCCAATTCCGAATAAATTATCTTCTAATATCAAAATTAAGGTATCTAATCTTGATGGTTCTGTCTTTGATGTTAGTAATAATACATTTAGGATTATTGAAAATACAAATAGTATTATTATATTAACCAGCCCTACTGGCGGAGAATCTTTGAATCTTGGCTCCAGTACAACAATAACATGGGTCTCTAGTAAAATTGATTATATAAAACTTGAATTTTCTGCTGATAATGGTGAAAGCTGGAATGTTATTACAAACAGATTTTCTGCGGGTACAAGTCAATATGTCTGGGATCCTATCCCGTCAGTATACTCAACCGAATGTTTAATCAAAATTTCAATGGCCGAAGACGGTTCTATTTATGACCAAAGCGGTTCTAACTTTAGTATTCTTGTTGCCGAAGGAATAAATATGCTTGTATTATCACCTAATGGCGGAGAATCATGGAATGGCGGTTCACATCAGGAGATTAAATGGTTTAGTCGGGAAGTTGAAAAAGTTAATATTGAATATACAAATAACAATGGCGTAAACTGGCAAACAATAGCTTCTGCTGTACAAAATACAGGTATATATTACTGGAACCCAATACCAAATATACCCTCAACTCTTTCAAGAGTAAGAATTTCTAACGCAAACGATAATTCGGAAATTGATGAAAGTGATGCAGTATTTGCTGTTGCACCTGAACCTCAAATTAATGTTTTAGCTCCAAACGGCGGCGAAAGTTTACAGGCTGGTACAAGTAATAATATTACATGGACTTCTACAAACATAGCCGACGTAAAATTAGAATATACAACCAACAACGGTGCCCAGTGGTTCACAATTATAGATAGTACAGAAAGTGACGGTAATTTTAGCTGGGAAAATATACCGGATGTTAACTCATCGTTATGCCGGATAAGAGTTAGTGATGTAAAAGACGGTGAGCCAATTGATATTTCTGATGAAAATTTTACAATCTTTAATCAGATAACACAACTTATAAATATAGTTTCTCCAAATGGCGGAGAAGAATGGCAAGCCGCAACTTCTCAAAACATTACATGGGAAAGTACAGGAATTGATTCTGTAAAAATTGAATACACAACAAACAACGGTATTGACTGGGTTTTACTTGAAGAAAAAACTGCCAGTTCTGGTTCATATGAATGGAATACTCCTGATGTTAAATCAACTCAGGTAAAAATTAGAATAAGTGATGCTAATGATGAATTACCAGCTGATGAAAGTGATGGTACTTTTACTCTTACACAAGCTGGCAGTATCACATTATTAAGTCCAAAATCTGGAGAAGTATGGCAAGCCGGTCAGGAATATGAAATTAAATGGGAATCTGAAAACGTTGAAAACGTGTTAATTGAATATACTTCTATTAATGGAAAATATGAACCGGAAAGTCCTGCCCCATGGGAAGACGATTATCTAGAAATAGTTAAAAGTACTCCGGCCGGAACAGGATCTTATAAAGTTGTATTCACCGATCCATCAAACGAATACAAAATTAGAGTAGGCGATGCTGAATTTGGTTCACCTGCAGATTTCTCAGGTTTGTTTACAGTATCTCCCCAACCGTTTGATAGTATCGAAGTTACATCACCAAATGGCGGTGAAGACTGGTTAACCGGCGAAACCTATGAAATAAGATGGATCTCGTTTAATATTGAAAAAGTTAATATCCATTATACATTAGATAATCATAATTGGATTTCAATTGCCAATACTATTTCGAGTAATGGTTTATACAATTGGAATATTCCTTCAACCGTTGATTTCAGATCTGATATCTGTAAGATTAGGATAACAAACGCGCAGGATACAGCAAAGTATGATGTCTCCGATGAATTCTTCTCTATTCATCCTCAGGAAAAATTACTAAGATTGATTTCTCCAAATGGAACTGAAGGAGAAGAATTACCAAATTATATAAGATGGGAATCAGCCGGTATTACTCATGTTAAATTAGAATATACAGTTAATAATGGTATAAACTGGGTTCAAATAGTAGATAACCTGCCATCTAACGGTTTATATGAATGGGATCTTCCACAGGTGCCTTCTAGTCTTTGCAGAGTTAGAGTAACAGATGCTAGTGCAGATGCCGGACAAGTTCCTATGAGAGACGAAAGTGATTCCTTTTTCTCCATAAACGGCGGTTCAACATTAACTCTATTATCTCCTAATGGTGGTGATAATTTACAATCCGGATCAAGCTTTGAAATTACCTGGACTTCTCAAAATATTGAACAAGTAAAAATAGAATACACACTTACAAATGGCCCTAATTGGACTACATTAGTAGATAGTACAACCAGTGACGGTAGTTTTAATTGGGATCCAATTCCAAATTCACAATCAAAACTATGTAAAATTAGAATTAGTAATGCAAGAGACAAAAATCATTTTGATATTTCAGACGCTAGTTTTGAAATTACTAACAATGTGGTAACTAACAAGAGCATCCAATTAACTGCTCCAAACGGCGGAGAAATTTTTACAGAAGGTACACGTGAACCAATAACATGGATTTCTGAAAATGTTGAATTCGTTAAAATAGAATTTTCTTCAAATAACGGCGGTTCATGGGAAATATTAGTTAATAGTACTCCAAGTGATGGTAGCTGGACATGGGATCCTGTATCTGATCGTATTTCTGACTTATGCGCGATTAAGGTTAGTGATATCACAAATGAAGTAAAAGATATTTCGGACGGTTTATTTACAATAGAAGAACAAATTGATCAAATTTCTGGTGAGCCTGCATCAATATTCTTGGTTTCACAATCTTTAGACGCAATAGGAGTTACGGAAAGTGGTTCTCCCGAAACCGCTCAGATAACGTTTGAAGTACAGGATTCATCCGGTATTCCAATTGATATAGCTCATGCAGTTGATGTTAATTTTAGATTTGGCGCGCATCCAGATGGTGGAGAAATTATTGCTCCTAAAACTGTAAGAACAGATCATAATGGACAAGTTAAGGTTAATCTTACTAGTGGAACAATTGCAGGAGCAGTTCAGGTAATTGGCGAAATAACTTTTAATGGTGAGATAATAAGATCTAAACCAGTACATATAGCTATTCATGGCGGTTTACCAGAAGATTCTCATTTTTCTGTTGGCTCTGGACAATTGAATTATCCACATCTTCATAAAATTGCGGCTGAAGGTGAGATTACTGCTCTTGTTGGTGACAGATATTCAAATCCGGTCCGCCCGGGTACAGCGGTTTATTATTCAACAGATGCCGGTGTAATTGAAGGATCTAATTTAACTGATGAATTTGGCAGAGCTTCTGTAACAATATTATCAGGTGATCCTCAGCCAAATCATGCTACATACGGTCCCGGATTCTTTAATGTTTATGCTAACACAATTGATGAAAACGATCAGCAGATTTCTACATCTACCTTGGTGTTATATTCAGGATATCCGCAAATTACAATTTCCGAGCAAACTTTTGCTATTGCTAATGGCGGTTCACAATATTTCACTTATACAGTAATGGATGAGAATGGAAATCCTCTTGCGCCCGGAAATAAATATACTGTAAGTGTAACTACAGACGGGGATGCCGGAGTCAGTGGAGCTACTGGTTTAACTATGCCTGATACACAATTTGGAAATACCACATTTTCATTCAGGTTATATGATTCTAAAGACGACGAATATAAACCGGCTGATGCTATAATAACAATTTCGGTTAATGGACCAAATGGAATTAGAGAACTATCCATTAGCGGAACTATAGAATAGAAAAATATTGGTAATATTTTAAACCGGTAATAAATTTTATTACCGGTTTTTTTATGTCTATAAATTTTCAACCCTTTTAACTCCCTGCTATTTTTATTAGTTTTATATTATTACAATCAAAAAGTGTGTTAAAAATGAAATCGATTAAAATTATATTTTGTGCTGTTATCCTTCTTTTTATAAATATAAATGCCCAGAAATCCACTTACACAATTTTGGTTTCATTTGATGGATTCAGATGGGATTATGTAAATAGAGGAATTACACCTACCCTTCAGAAAGTTATTAAAGAAGGAGTTCATGCACTTTCCCTAAGACCTACGTTTCCGTCTAAAACATTCCCCAACCATTTATCAATAGTTACCGGCTTACACGCTTCACATCACGGTATTATATCCAATAGTATCTATGACCCGGTATATAAAGAAAAATATAAATTGAGTAATAAAGACGCTGTAACGGAAGCAAGATGGTATCAGGGAGAAGCTTTCTGGGAAACTGCCGAAAGGCAAGGAATAAAAACCGCCAGTTATTTTTGGCCTGGTTCAGAAGTTACACTCGATTATAGAAGACCTTCATATTATAAAGAGTATGAGCATGATAAAAAGTATGAGGAGAGAATTGACGGTGTTATAGACTGGCTTAAGTTACCCATTGAAGAACGTCCCAGGTTTATTACTCTTTATTTTGATTTAACAGATACATACGGACATGACTTTGGTCCCAATTCAGAAGAAACTAACTGGGCAATTTCCAGATTAGATTCTATGGCAAATTACCTGATTGAAAAAATTAATGAGACAAGTATTAAAGACTCAGTAAATGTGATATTTGTCTCTGATCATGGAATGACTGAAGTAAGTGAGGACAGAATTATAAATGTAAAAAATCTTATAAAGGATTATGAATGCAGAATTTCGGACATAGGTCCTTTTATGACTATTGAACCTAAGAAAAATGATATTGATAAAATATATAACATCATCAAAAAAAAGGAAAATCATTTTAAAATTTATAAAAAAGGCGAAATACCTGACTATTACTTCTTTAACGATCATCACCTTGTATCTTCCCTATTATTAGTTGCCGATATTGGATGGTCATTAACAACCAGAGATAATTTGGGGAAATATACTACTAAAGGAAATCATGGTTATGAAAAAGATCATACTGATATGCATGGGATTTTTATAGCTAAAGGACCAGGTTTTAAAAACAATTATAAAACCGGAACCCTTTGGAATATAGACATATATTCACTTCTATGTAAAATATACAATATCTATCCAAGAACAAATATTGACGGCAGATTAGAACGAATAGGTTTCATACTTAAATAAATAGAGTATTAGTTTGTATATCATAATATAATTAAGCATTTTTGCCGGACATTTTATTTTAATCAATTAAAAAGACACTATATGAAGAATATTTTAGATATAAAGCATCAAAAATATATTTTGGATAATGGACTTCAGGTTATATTATACCAGGATAAAAGTTTACCAACAGTTGCTGTTAATATATGGTACAAAGTAGGATCGGCAAACGAACGCGCAGGTAAAACCGGATTTGCCCATCTATTTGAGCATATGATGTTTCAGGGTTCTGAAAATGTTGAAAAGGAAATGCATTTTAAGTACATCCAGGAAGCTGGCGGCAATCTTAATGGCTCTACCAGTATTGACAGAACAAACTATTTTGAAACCGTTCCGTCAGATCATCTGGAAATGGCTTTGTGGCTTGAAGCTGATAGAATGGGCTTCCTCCTCCCTTCCCTTACACAGGAAAAGCTGGATAACCAAAAAGACGTTGTAATGAATGAGCGCAGACAGCGTTACGATAATCAGCCTTACGGAACTGCGTGGGAAACCCTTTTTAATACCTTGTATCCCAAAGACCACCCATATAGCTGGCCAACTATAGGATGGATGGAAGATATTGAAAAATTTAACCTTAACGATGTATCAGAGTTTTTCAAAAAATATTATGCGCCAAATAATGCAAGTTTAGTAATTGGCGGAAATTTTGAAACAGAAAATGCTAAAAATTTAGTTGATAAATATTTTGGAAGTATTCCTAAAGGAAACGGTTTAGATAAAATTGATGTACCGGAGTTTTTATTACCTAAGACTATTTCTAATAAAGTTGAAGATAATGTTCAGCTGCCAAGAATTTATATTGGATGGCACTCGGCAAAGTTTTTTCATGAGGACGACGCAAAATTAGATATTTTATCTGATATTTTATCCGGATCAAAAAATTCCAGACTTTATAAGAAACTGGTTTTTGATACTCAAATTGCCCAGGATGTAAGTTGTTTTCAATACTCCGGACTTATTGACGGTTCATTTTTGCTTGTAGCAACGGCTAAACAGGAAAACACAGTTGAGGAAATAAAAAAAATAGTGTTTGATGAAATTTCAAATCTGATAACAAATGGAATTTCAACCAAAGAACTTGACCGCTCTAAAAACAGTTTAAAATCATCCTTCATTTATTCTCTGCAAAACTTAGATTCTATGGTTAATCAGATAAACAATTACAATTGTTATTTAGATGAACCTAACTCTTTCTTAGCTGACATAAATCGTTATAACACAATAACTGAAGAAGATATTGTAAAAACCGCTAAAAAGTATTTAGAACAAAATTTTGTAGAACTTCAATTTGTACCAAAGGATTAAAAATTATGTTAGATAGAAAAATAAAACCATCTCCCACCGGAGATATAATATTCTCGCTTCCAAAAATTGAAAAATTTGAATTAAGTAATGGCTTAAAAGTTTTATTTGTAAAAAAAAATAATCTTCCCATTGTACAGTTTAATTTATTGATTGATGCCGGAAGTTCGAAAGATTCTAAAGAAAATTCCGGATTAGCAAATTTAACCGCTATGTGTATTGATGAAGGAGCCGGTGAATATAATGCTCTTGAATTGGATAATGAAATTGAATCCATTGGATCTATACTTGGTATCTCAGCAAACCAGGATTCAACTTTTATTACGATGCTTTCCCTAACTGAAAAATTTGAACGATCGGTTGAACTATTTTCTGATATATTAATAAGACCGCATTTTAACGAAGAAGATTTTGAACGCCAGCAGCATAAAGCATTAACACATCTGCTTCAGATGAACGATCAGCCGTCTTATATTGCAACAAGTATACATGAGCAAATAATTTTCAAAGATTCAATTTATGAACTACCAATTTATGGAAATGACGAATCTATTAAGAATATTGAAAACAAAAATGTTTTAGAGTTTTATAAAAAATATTATTCTGTTTCAAATTCACATCTTATTGTTGTTGGTGATGTTGAGCTGGAATATTTAAAAATAATTTTAGAAAAACATTTACATCAGTGGCAAAATAGTTCCAGTAATTTTAATAGCGAATTAAATATACAGGATTCAGAAGCGCAGATATACTTTATTGAAAAGGAAGAAGCCGCACAAAGTGAAATACGTATTGGACATTTATGCGGAAATAAAAACGCAGAAGATTTCTACTCAAATTCAATTATGAATTCCCTTCTTGGCGGACAATTTTCTTCCAGAATAAATTTGAATTTAAGAGAAGATAAAGGCTTTACATATGGCGCACAGTCCGCGTTTCATTACAATAGTGTAAATGGATATTTTGCGGTATCCACAGCTGTTGAAAGTAAAAATACCGGCGAAGCTCTTAGTGAAATATTCAAGGAACTTAAATTAGTTAAAAATACAATAACTAAAGAAGAAGTTGAGTTTTCTAAATCCAATCTTGTTAAAAGATACCCGTCAATGTTCGAAACTTATTCGCAGATTGCCAGAAATTTAACTTCGCAAATTATTTACAATCTCTCAGAAAATTATTTTGATACTTATATTGAAAAGATTGAAGATACTACATTTGATGAAATTGTTTATTCTGCTAATAACAAGATTAAGCTTGATAATCTTATAACTCTGGTTGTAGGAAATAAATCGGTAAAAGCCCAACTGAAAGAATTTTCGGATAGTACTATAATTGATCTGGATATTTACGGGAACTTATTAGCTTAGTTATAATAGCTTCCGGGCAGTACAAATCTGTGACCTTGTTTTCTCAGTTTATTAAAGAGAGGAATTAGATTATTGAATGTAGAGCAGTCTAAGTAAAAAACTTTTCTGCTTATTTCCTGGTTTTCGAAATGAAATTTAAATAGCGATTCTACTTCCAACAATTCTCTGTTTGGAAGAGAAATAAATCGCTCAATAGAATAGAGAGTTTTATTGTACTTCGAAAATTCAGCCATTATAAAATTAAAAGCGGCGGATTTATAGACACTAGAATTTTTATCAATTATAAATACTGCTGCTTTGCTAAAATCTTTTGACAACATTTTTACAGCTTTTTTAAGCGCGACTCCATTTTTATCAGTATTTAAACTATAACGTGAGTATTCAATATCATCGTTAAGTAAAACTGCGTATTCTTTATTGTGTTCGTTTAACTGATTACAAAAAATTAGTGAGCCTTTATCCGGGACAATAATAGCCGCAAAAGGTTCAATCCCCTTTAATAGTTTTTCCTTAGCCGGTTTATCCAGATCATTAAAACCAGTTATCAAAAATGCCGCTTCTTTCGATTCCCGCAATATATTTTTATCATACTTAAACTCGGCTCTAAGTTTTTCAATTTCATCCGCATAAATATTTAAATATGTAATTCCATTTATAGTTTTTTCTTTGCAGATAATTTTCGTTTCATCATTTAAAAATTTTTCTGTTACGCTGCTTAGAATAAACGGAATAGGAACTGTTAGCGGTATTTTAACTTCGTATGAATAGTATAGTGAATCGAGAGGATGTTTTAAACTTTTGGTTAAAATCCATTCTTCATTTATCCCCCATTCATTCAGAGCCGAATTAAATTTCATTTCAATTTTTACCTGGGTTGGATAAAACGATTTCATAATAAATTCATCATCATTCAGGGTTTCAATAGTTATATTGGCAAATAATAGAACTATAAAAACCACAGCTAGTATATTTATAACTTTAATTTTTAAAAACATAATTAGATTAAGATTTTACATTTCAAGAAAAATTGGGATTTGAATCCGCAGATCTAGTGACATATATTGGTGGTTGTGAAGATAATTGTAGTAACCAATTACATCCAACAAAAACATTGAAACACCGACTCCAACGTGCAATCCGGTTTTTGAACTTTCTTCGGTATAACTTCTTCTGCCAGAGTCTATTTTAAATTCATGAACTTTTTCATAATAAGCATATGAAACTCCGGCTTCAAATACCGGCATTATAATTACAATATTTTCTATAAGCGGCGGTAAATAGTATCTTACTCCAAGATTTGCAACTATCACGTCACTAGAAAATGCTGAGTAATCTGATTTTTTATAATAAGTCTGATCACCCGGAAAATGCTGATAACCAAGCTTTGAATATATAAATACGGGAACTAGAACATTATCAGTGTATGCTAATGTAAGATCGAACCCAATACCAATATTCTGATTATTCGCAAAATCTCCTAACGGGACTCTTGGTCCAATTCCTAATCCAAAAAATAATCCCCGGGCTTCGCCCAATTTTAGGTTTTGACCAAATACAAATGAACTTAATAATAAAATTATTATAGAAATCTTTTTCATAGTTTAACAAGGAATTTTAATAACAATGCTAAAGTTACAAATTAACACACAAATAATCTGTACGCTGCATCAATATTTAACTTTATATAAAAATAATCCTTTAGCCGGGACCGAAATTGCGGCTGCCGAACGGTCTTTTTTCTTTGTAACGTCTAATAAATAATCTGTATTGTAATTATTTTTTGCCGATTCTAAAAGTGTTCCTAAAACAGTTCTAACCATTCCGTGGAGAAATCTATTAGCTTCAATATTAAAAAAAACAAGACTCCCCTTTTTATGCCATCTTATACTTTTAACATTACACACTTTATTTTTTATTTCATCATTTTTTCGGGAAAATGAAGTAAAATCATGCTCACCAATTAATGTTTTTGATATTCTATTAAGCTCCTTTAAATCCAACTTTCTAAGCTTCTTAAAATCATCAGAAAACCGCAGATAAAATGGGGATTTCACTTCCGAGAACAAATAGAAATAACTTCTGCTGAGCGCGTCAAATCTTGAATGAAAATCTTTGTTCACATCATCAATTTTGGTTATCGAAATATCGTCGGGCAAAATGGAATTAAGCGCATAAGCAAATCTGAATAAATCAATTTCTTTTTCAATTCTAAAATTTGCAACCTGACCAAAAGCATGAACTCCGGTATCAGTCCGGCCGGAACCAATTAAATTCACATCTTCTTTTAATAATATTTTTATCGCGTCAACAATTTTTTGCTGAACAGTAACCGCGTTTGGCTGAATCTGCCATCCGCAATAGTTTGTCCCGTCATATTGAATAGTTAATTTGTAATTTTTCATAGTTATGTTCAATTAAAAATCAGAGTTCTAAATCTATTGAATTACTTTCAATTATAGTATATTTCATTTTTATTTTTCTTGAGTAATAATGATAATTGAATTAATTAAATATTTAACAAATCCAAACCCCAAATATATAAAGGCTCTCGGCTATTTAAAAGAGAGTATTGCAATAGAAGGCAGATATAATAGGAATAAATACAACTGGGAGAATCATTTAGAAAACACAAAACAGTTTATAACCGATACTGTTAATAATTTATCGCAAAAGCGGAAAGTTGTTATACTTGGTTCCGGCTCATTATATGATGTTCCTATCGACTTATTATCAAATAGTTTTCAAAAAGTAATTTGTGTTGATATTGTTCATCTTAGAAATGTAAAAAGAAAATTCAAAAAATATTCTAATGTAATCTTTCTGCAAAAAGATATAACCGGAATTGCTGAAAAGTTATACAATAATTTTAATACCATGAATAATACACTTCCTTCTCCCCGGCACGATTTTTCCTTTATTGAAAAGGATGTAGACTTGGTTATTTCTTTAAATATATTGTCACAGCTACCGCTTAATTTGAAATCGTTTGCTGAACAAAATTTTAATTTCAGTGAAGAACAAATATTAAATTTCTGTAACTCAATTATTAAATCGCATTATCAATTTCTTAAAAGGCTCTCATGCGAAATCTGTTTAATAGCTGAAACTAAAAGGGAATTTATTGATAAAAAGAGTAATATAATTAAATCAAACGATGCTTTATTTGGTTTTAAGCTTGAAGAGTCTAAAACAACATGGGATTGGGAGCTGGCACCAACTGGCGAGTATTCATCAAAGTATTCAATTGAAAATAAAATTTTCGCTTATAATAAAGGGTTCTAAAATTATATCTAAACATGCTTTTAAGTCTAGGAACTTATCTTTATAAGATAACCCGTTCTGTACTTCTCTCAAAACTTACCGCCATGTTAACACACCAATATTAGAACCTTCATATTTAGCTACTAAAATTAAAACTTTTTATAAAAATTTAGATTAAGTGTTGAAGGCATTGATTCATAATTTCGCATTCCCATAGAAACATTCCAGGTAACGTCCTGGCGTTTATTATGCTTAGTTACAAGTCTCACAGCATTTATTGCACTTACAAGTCGGTTTAACACTAAAGCGCCCGCAACAAATCTAATATTATTATAAGATTCTTCACTGCTTTTCCACAACTCTCTATATTCTTTTCTTGCTGAAGAATTTTCCCATTTCCAGTAATCTTCGGTTCCATCATACATTTTATCAAATTGTCTGTTAAGTGATTTAGCATGATTATAATCTTCCTGACTGATATAAATTCCTACCGACGCA
Source organism: Melioribacteraceae bacterium (assembly GCA_016342755.1). Lineage (GTDB taxonomy): Bacteria > Bacteroidota > Ignavibacteria > Ignavibacteriales > Melioribacteraceae > JAEINS01. The sequence goes on from JAEINS010000017.1 coordinate 38,821, forward strand.
AAAAAATCTTCAGTCTTTCCATCCAGATTTACACCGCCATTTGCTTCGGCATACGATTTATAATCATCCTCTTTGTTTGAAGCGTGAATGTTCATGCCAGCTAAAACACCCCAGAGAACACCGTCAGCTATAGTAAAATATTTACCGCTTTCAAACCCGCCAGCGTAAAGCTCGCCCATTCCTGGCAATAATAAGGAATAAATAATTGCAAGTCCTGTCTTCTTTTTTTGAAATACCGGATTTGACTGCGACTGCATCAAACTTTCATCCACTTTTAAATTTTGTTTTAATTCCATTAAAGTGTTTGTGTTAAATCCTTGGGCAAAACTTATTGTGCTTAGCAATAAAACTAAAATTGATATTTTTTTCATAATTCCACATTCATTTATTAAACAGCAATTACTTTGTTATTGGGCAATAATCTTTCAGCAATACACGATTCTTCATCTACGTCAATAATTTTAACTTTAACCGGCTTATTAATAAGTGTTTTGTCATACCCGTGTTTAACACGAACATAATTAGACGCAAAACCTTTCATAAAACCATCATGATTCTGATGTTCAAATATAACAGTTAATTCCTTACCAATCATCTTTCTATAGAACTGATCACGTTTTTTCTCACTCAAAATTCTAAGCATGTGATTTCTTCTTTTTCTCTCAAACACTTCTACACTGCCGTCAAAATTTATTGCCGGAGTATTTGGACGCTCGGAGTAAGTAAACACATGTAAATATGAGATATCAGATTTTTTAAGAAGATTAAAAGTTTCGTTAAATTTTTCTTCAGTCTCTCCAGGAAAACCAACTATAACATCAATTCCAATTCCGCCATCCGGTAATAAATTATTTATTCTATTAATCAGATTTTTAAAAACATCAGTATTATATCTTCTTTTCATAAGTTTTAAAATATCAGAACTTCCGCTCTGCAGCGGGATATGAAAATGTTTACACATTTTTTCACTATTAATACTAAGCTGTAATATTTCATCTGTTAAAAGATTAGGTTCTATCGAGCTAATTCTAATTCTATAATCACCTTCAACTTTTACCATTTCTTTAAGAAGCGAATAAAAATTAATATCCGTTCCGGAACCATAATCACCAACATTAACTCCGGTTAAAATAATTTCTTTATAACCAGAATTAACCAGTTCTTTGAATTGTTCAATAACCTTAGCTGGTTCCAGACTTCTGCTCTTACCGCGCGCCATAGGAATTGTACAGTATGTACATGGATAATCGCAGCCATCCTGTATTTTGAAAAAAGCTCTTGTACGCGAATCTGCCGTTGTAGAAAAAGCTGAATCGAAGTTATCAATTTCTTCGGTTGGCGTAACATGGATACAAGAATGATCGCGCTTATGAAAATCTTCAACTAAATGAAAAAGTTTAAATTTTTCATTACTGCCTAAAACTACATCAACTCCGTCAATAGTCGAAATTTCATCTGAGCGGAGTTGCGCGTAACATCCGGTAACAGCTATAAATGCATTGGGATTATTCCTTAGAGCACGTCTTACAATCTGTCTGCACTCTTTATCTGCGTTATCGGTAACTGTACAAGTGTTAATTAAATAAACATCGGCAGTATCTTTAAAATCAACAACTTTGTAACCTTTATCAACAAACTGTTTGCCAATAGTTGAAGTTTCAGAAAAATTAAGTTTACAACCTAAAGTATAAAAAGCTACTTTTCCCTTCAATGTGTTCCTTTCCATAAATAAAAAAAGGGCTGTACTCATAAAATTTAATAAATAAAGATTATAAATACAGCCCAATAAACATTAACTATAAATTAGTCTTCTTTAGTTTCTTCTGATTCAGTTTTAGTTACTTTATCAGCTTTAACTGCTGCTTCTCTTACCGGCTTAGCATTATCTTCGTAGATGTTAAAATCTGAAGAATCAAATTTTCTGGCATCCGCGCTTTTCATGTCTTCAACAGTAACTCTTTCTAATTTATGGTCTTCTATATACTGAGCAACTTCTGCATCAGTTTTTTCTTTAAGTGCAGCTACAGCACTTAAAACAATTTTCTTGTTTTCTTTATCAAATTCAACAACACTTAAATCTAATTCTTGTTCCACTGGGAAACAGAAAGATAGATTTTTGATTTTTGAAGGTGATAATTGTGAAGCAGGAACAAAACCGTCAACACCTTGCGGTAATTCAACAATAACGCCTTTTTCAATTATACGAACAACTTTACCTTGTGCAATTGTTCCGGCAGCGTAAGTTCCTTCAAATGTATCCCAAGGATTATCTTCAACTTGTTTGTGACCTAAAGAAATTTTTCTTTGATCTGTATCAACACCTAAAACAACAACTTCAATTTTTTCACCTTTCTTAACAACTTCCCCTGGGTGGCGGATTTTCTTAGTCCATGATAGATCAGAAATATGAACTAAACCATCAACACCCGGCTCTAATTCTACAAACACACCAAAGTTAGTTAAGTTACGTGCAATACCTTCGTGTTTAGAATCGATTGGATATTTTTCCATTAATTCTGTCCACGGATCCGGCACTAATTGTTTCATACCAAGAGATATTTTCTTGTCTTCTTTATCAAGACTTAAAATTTGTGCTTCAACAACCTGACCCATTGATACAAATTGAGAAGGATGTTTTATATGAAGAGTCCAGCTCATTTCTGATATATGGATAAGTCCTTCAATACCTTTTTCAATTTCTATAAATGCACCGTAATCTGTTAACGAAACTACACGGCCAGCAACTTTATCACCAATTTTGTATTTGTCCTGGATATTTTGCCATGGGTGTTCAAGTAATTGTTTAAGACTAAGAGAGATACGTTTTTTCTCTTTATCAAAGTCAGTAACAACAACTTTAATTTTTTCATCAAGTTTAACAACTTCACTTGGATGGTTAATTCTTCCCCAGCTAAGATCAGTAATGTGTATTAATCCATCAACACCGCCAAGATCTATGAATACACCAAAATCAGTATTCGCTTTAACGATACCTTCGAGTATCTGACCTTTTTCAAGACTGTCAAGAATTTCTTTTCTTTGTCCGGCAATTGATTTTTCAATAAGTATTTTATGAGAAACAACAACGTTTTCAGTAGGTACGTTAACTTTAACAATTTTGAGTTCCATTGATTGACCAACAAACGCATCAAAATCTCTAACTGGACGAATATCAATTTGTGAACCAGGTAAAAATGCTTCAATACCCATAAGATCCACAACCATACCGCCTTTAATTCTTTTAAGAATTTTACCAGTTACAACTTCACCAGTTTCATGAGCACTCATAATTTTTGCCCAGATTCTTAAGAAGTCAGCTCTTTTCTTGCTTAACACAAGATTTCCGTCACCATCTTCAACACTTTCAATAACAATTTCAATATCTTTACCGATTTCTAACTCTTCTTCAGGAGCGAATTCGTTACGAGGAACTGTACCGTCAGACTTAAAACCAACATCTAACACAACATTATCATCACCAATTGCAACAATCTTACCAGTAATTATCTCACCTTCTTTGATGTCCCTAAAAGAATCATTATAAAGATTAGCTAATTGCATTAACTCTTCCTGAGAATATTCATCCTCATTATAAAATTTAACACTGCTTGCTAATGCTACTGATTCTTGCTCTAGAGCATCTTTAGTCTCTTCAGACATTTTTCCTCCAAAAAAAAACTATGTTACTCTTAAATTATTTCCGCCATTAAAAATAATGAGTAACCAAATTTGTTTAATTTAACTTTCGTTAACTGTTATGGCGTAAAAACTTATATAGTACTTTCGCTCTTTATTAAGTCTATTCTTTTCATTACTTCATCAATCTCATCCGCAATTGACATATTAGTTGTATCAATAACAATTGCTTCCTCAGCCTTTTTTAAAGGACTTACCGCACGAGATGAATCTATTCTGTCTCTTTCTTCCAGGTTCTTTTGTACTTCGGCTAAAGTGATATCCGGATTTTTAACTCTAAACTCTTCTAATCTTCTTTTAGCCCGTTCCGCAATTGAGGCAATCAAATAAATCTTAAGATCAGCTTCAGGGAAAACTACCGTTGTTGTATCTCGACCTTCAGTAACAAGGTTATTGTTGCTTGCAATTTTACGCTGCATATCTACAAGAGCAGTTCTAACCTCAGGAATCTTAGCAATAATTGATACATTAGAATTAACTTCAAAAGTTCTTATTTTGTCAGTTAATTCTTCATCATCAACAAAAACTCTGGTAACTCCGTCTTCATATTTAAGATTAATAAAAATTTTGTTAACAAGATCATTTATTGAATTTGTATCTTCAACTATGTTATATTTAAGAGCCAGGTATGTAACAGCCCTATACATAGCACCGGTATCAAGATATAAGAATCCTAATTCGCGTGCTAAAAATTTTGCGGCCGTACTTTTACCTGATCCAGCAGGACCGTCTATCGCTATTACAATGCTTTTTGACATAAGATTACAAATTTAGGTTTTTTTTTCTTTATTTGCAAAATATTTTTAATCAAATTTAATAATTAAGTTATTCGTTTATAACAAGTTACGGAAAGGATTATGCCTCACATGGGAATTTTAGGATGGATTTTGTTCGGAGCAATTGCCGGCTGGCTTGCTACTTTACTTAGCGGTACTAATAAAAAGAAAGGATGTATATTCAATATTGCCATTGGTATTGTTGGTTCTTTTATAGGCGGATTTGTATTCGAGTTTTTTGGCGGCAGCGGTATATCAGGTTTTAATATCTATAGTATATTTGTTGCTACAATTGGTGCCATGATTTTTATCTGGCTAATTAGAAGTATTCGTAAGGATGATTAATAGTTATACTAGTAGTTCATTCCGCGGAATATCGCAATAGGAACAAGCTACATACATTTTTTTATCACTTCAATCATTCTATTTTCAATTACTCCATTAGAAGCAAGAATTTGTTTATTAAAAATATCTATCGGTTCACCTTTATAATTAGAGACCTTACCGCCGGCTTCTTCTACTAATATTGCTCCGGCACACATATCCCATGCGTTCAAATCACCTTCCCAGAAAGCGTCAAATACTCCGCTGGCAACATAACAAAGATCTATTGCGGCTGATCCTAATCTTCTAACAGCTCTTGTTTTTTTTGTGAATTGGGTAAATATTTCAAAATTCTTCCCGGGCTTTTCGCCAATATCATAAGGAAAACCAGTTACTAAAACACTTCTTCCCAGAATATCATTTTTACTAACATTTATTTTCTTGCCATTACAAAATGCGCCGCTTCCCTTTTCAGCCGAATATAACTTATCATACATTACATCGTATACTGCACCGGCTATTATTTCTTTGTTTTTAGTAAGACCAATTGATACTGAAAAAATTGGGAGACCGTGAGCAAAATTGGTAGTGCCGTCTAAAGGATCAATAATCCAGGTGTACTCTGAGTTTTTTGGCGATGCCCCGCTTTCCTCGGCTAAAACAGAATGTGCAGGGAATTCTTTATTAATAAAATCAATAATTAAATCTTCCGATTTTTTATCATATTCAGTAACTAGATTTGCTTCATTGGTTTTAAATTCAATTTTAAAATTCTGATTGAATCCTTCGCGCAATACTTCACCAGCTTCTTTTGCAATTGTTATAATTTTATCTATCACATCAGCTCCTAAAAATATTTCTTAAAATATACTAATAAAAGTGGAGAATAATTTTTATCATCTATTAAGTAAACATTAAATCTGCATTTCTTGATAGCCCGACTAATATTTGATATATTTACACTCTAAATTTTAAATAAAAGGAGCAAAATTCTCACATGAAAGAAAATCCAAGTAATCCTTCAATTGATCTGTCGATGGTTGAAGATATTCCTAGAATTCTGCCGGTACTACCTTTAAGAGATAATGTAATTTTCCCATATATGATTTTCCCGGTTTTAGTTGGGCGTGATCAATCAATTAAAGCTGCTAACTATTCTTTAGAAACTTCAAAATTTATTTTCTTATCAGCACAGAAGAAAGCTAATATTGAAGATCCCGAAGAAGATGATATTTACCGTGAAGGTACAATAGCTAAAATCATCCAAATATTAAAACTTCCAAATGGTTTGATGAAAATTCTTGTTGACGGTTTAATTCAGGGAAGAATTGTTAATTTTACTGACAAGAAAGAATTTTTTGAAGCTGAGGTTGAAGTTGTTCTCCCTGAAGCTGTTGAACCCCGCGAGATGGATGCATTAGTTCGTCAGATGTCAACACTATTTAAAGAATACGCTAAAATAAATAAAAATATTCCTAGTGAAGCTATAACTGCATTTGATAATATTGAAGAACCTGATAGAAAACTTTTTTATGTTGCGGCCAATATTGCTCAGAAAATTGAGACAAAACAATCTGTGCTTAGGAAGTTTTCCATAAAAGAACAGATTTATGAACTTATAAAAATCTTAAATTCTGAATTAGATATTTTGAGAATAGAAAAAGAAATTGAAGGAAAGGTTCACGAAAGTATTTCTAAATCGCAGCGAAAGTTTATTATATCTGAACAAATAAGAATTCTTCAGGATGAATTAGGTGATGAAGAAGAAGTATCGCCGGAAATTCTTAAGCTTAAACAAAATATTGATAAAGCCAGAATGCCTAAGGATATTAAGGAAAAGGCAATTGAAGAATTAAATAAATTGAAAAAAATTCCATCCAGTTCCCCCGAAAATACTGTAATAAGAAATTATATTGATTGGATGGTTGATACTCCATGGTATAAAAAAACAAAAGATCAGCTTGATATAAAAAATGTCCGCACAATATTAGATGAAGATCACTACAGTCTTGATAAACCTAAAGAAAGAATTGTAGAGCATATTGCTGTTCTTAATTTAGTAAAAGAAATGCGTGGACAGATTTTATGTTTTGTTGGCCCTCCCGGAGTTGGTAAAACTTCATTAGGTAAATCAATTGCCAGAGCATTAGGTAGAAAGTTTGTTAGAATAAGTCTTGGCGGTGTTAGAGACGAAGCCGAAATAAGAGGTCATAGAAGGACTTATATTGGTTCTATGCCTGGAAAGATAATTCAGTCAATGAAAAAAGCCGGTACAGTTAATCCTGTTATTCTTCTTGATGAAATTGATAAAATGAGTATGGATTTTAGAGGCGATCCTTCTTCAGCAATGCTTGAAGTATTGGATCCCGAACAAAATCATACTTTTAACGATCATTACTTAGATATTGATTACGACTTATCAAAAGTAATGTTCATTACAACTGCTAATGTAAAATATAATATTCCATTGCCGTTATTAGACAGAATGGAAACAATTGATCTTCCCGGATATCTTGAATTTGAAAAAAAAGAGATTGCGAAAAGGCACATTATACCTAAGCAATTAAAAGCTCATGGTCTTGATAAGCTTAACGTAGAACTGCAGGATGACTCTCTCCAGAAAATTATTAGCGGATATACAAGAGAAGCCGGCGTAAGAAATCTTGAAAGAGAAATAGCATCAGTATGCCGTAAAACCGCAAATCATTTGGTTGCGACAAAAACAAAAGAACAGTTAAAGAAAAAGCCAAGAAATAAAACTTATATAACACCGGAAAAAGTTGAAGATTATTTAGGTGTTCAGAGATTCAGAGGTAAAAAAGCTAATAAGGAAGAAGTTGTTGGAAGTGTTACCGGACTAGCATGGACAAGTGTTGGCGGTGATATTCTGCATGTTGAAACAAATGTTATGACTGGTGCCGAAAAGCTGACTCTTACTGGCAAACTTGGCGATGTCATGAAAGAATCAGCTATGGCTGCTTTAAGTTACTTAAGAGCAAATGCTAAAGAACTTGGACTTACTCCTAATTTTAGAAAAGGGAAAGAAATTCATGTTCATCTTCCAGAAGGTGCTATACCAAAAGATGGTCCATCGGCTGGTATAACTTTAACAATGTCTATATATTCGGCTATTACCGGTAAGCCGGCACGTAATGATGTAGCTATGACTGGCGAAATTACTCTACGTGGAAAAATATTAGCAATTGGCGGATTAAATGAAAAACTTTTAGCTGCCAGATTAAGCGGAATTAAAACGGTTCTTATTCCAAAAGAAAATGAAAAAGATCTTGCAGAAATAAAATCAGAAGTTAAAGAAGGATTAAAAATTGTTCCTATTTCTGAAATAAAAGAAGCATTCAAGTATGTGTTTGTTAATAAAAGAATACCGGGTACAACAAAAAAGAGCGTAAAGAAATAATGTCTGAAAACATTAACATTGATCAGAGTTTATCTGATGAAAAAAAATATCAATTATTAATACCCCAGATAGAGGCATTAATAGATTCGGATATTCCCATTATATCAAATTTATCGAATATAACTGCTGTTTTAATGGATGCGTTTGTAAAGATAAGCTGGGTTGGATTTTACATTAAAAAAAATGATAAATTATTCCTCGGCTCATTTCAAGGAAAGGTTGCATGCACAACTATAAAAATAGGAAATGGTGTATGCGGAACATCTGCTGCTAATATGGAAACAGTTATTGTTAAAGATGTAGATTCATTTCCCGGACATATAGCTTGCGATGCCGGATCGAAATCTGAAATTGTGTTACCTGTATTAGATGAAACCAATAATTTGTTTGCCGTTCTGGATATAGACAGTTATGATTATTCATCATTTAACGAAGTAGATAAAAATTATTTAGAACAAGTGTGTGATCTTTTAAGTACAAAATTAAAATTGAGTGAATTCAGTTTATCCTAATAGAAATATTTAATTACAAGGAACTTAATGAGTTATTTAGTAACAGCGCGAAAATGGAGACCTCAGGTATTTGATGATGTAGTAGGTCAACAGCATATATCTCAAACATTAAAAAATGCAATCTCAAATAAAAGAATTGGCCACTCATATATATTTGCCGGACCGCGTGGAGTTGGTAAAACTACCACTGCGCGTATCTTTGCAAAAAGTTTAAATTGCTCTAATCCTAATGGTGCTGAGCCTTGTAATAATTGTACTATGTGTAATGCGTTTAATACTTCGCAATCGATGGATGTAATTGAAATTGATGGTGCGTCAAATCGTAGAATTGAAGATATACGTACGTTACGTGAGTCCGTTAAATACGCTCCTACTCACGGACAGTATAAAATATACATAATTGATGAAGTTCACATGCTGACTACTGAATCATTTAACGCATTGCTTAAAACCTTAGAAGAGCCGCCCGAACATACAATTTTCATCTTTGCAACAACTGATATTCATAAAGTTCCTTTAACTATTATCTCCCGCTGCCAGCGATTTGATTTTAGAAGAATTGAACTGGATAATATTAAAGGTCTTCTTAAAAAAATATCGGATGCTGAAAACATATCTATTGATGATCAGTCACTAACTCTTATTGCAAAAAAAGCTGATGGTGCTTTAAGAGATGCGCAAAGTTTATTTGATCAGGTAATATCGTTTTGCGGTAATGATGTTAAGCTAGATGTTATTTCAACAATGCTTAATCTTATTGATGAAGATATTTATTTCACGCTGTCTGATGCAATCCTAGAGAAAAAATTTATAGCGGCATTTGAAGTTTCAAAAATTGTTTATGATAACGGTTGGAACTTCATTGATTTTGTGAACGGTTTAGTTGAACATTTCAGAAATATTTTGTCAGTTGTTGTTACTAAAAATTCTAATCTTATTGAATCGGCAGAAGTTTATAAAAGCAAGTATTTATCCTATAAAGATTCCTTTTCAGAAGGAGATCTCCTTAGAATTCTACAATATTTAAGCACTTTAGCTTATGAAGTTAAATCGGCTCAGAATCAGCGTCTTAAGGTTGAAATATCTTTGAGCCATATAATCGGTTTAGAAAGAACCTCAACTATTTCACAGCTTCTAAAAGATATAAACAAAGGCGAGTTGAATATTAAAACAAATATACTGCCAATTGTATCTTCCGGCGAACTAAAAAAAAAAATAGTTGAAAAAACTAAACCGGAAATAGTTCAGCAAGTTGAAGTGAAGCAGGAAGTTCCCATTGAAACGGACTTAGCTGAAAGTGTTCCGGCTGAATCTCATTCATCTGATATTTCAAATACATCATTTGAAAATATTAAATCGAATTGGAACAATTTTGTTGAAACTATTACCGCAGCAAAGTTTACATTGGGAACATTGTTCTCCACAATGGAGCCAATATCACTTACTGATAATGTGTTACAGGTTTCGATACAAAACTTAGAGGACGCAAAAATTGTTTCGGCTAATAAGGATTCTTTATTCAAACTGACCGCAGAAGTTTTCGGTTCAAAACTTAATTTTGATTTTATAAAATCAGAAATAAAACCAAAACAAAATACAGAACCTGCAAGTGATTCATCGCCCAAATCATCTTTTAAAGAGGATTATGATGATTCAAATAGTAAGTTATCAACTGCAATTAAAGATCTTTTAGGCGGTAAAAAATTATAACCGTTTAACTGCTGTTCCCTTTTATTAAATAATTTATTTAAAACAAAAGAGACTTCAATCATAATGTTTGAAGTCTCTTTTTTATGTTTAATTTTTATTTTTAGGATGAACTATTTAGAAATTCAGCAACTCTGGTTTAGTTTTATATGTTTTAAGAATCAATTCACCAAATAATGTATTGGACCAGGCAAACCATTTTCTAGTAAATTTTTTAGGATCATCCTTGTGAAATCCCTCGTGCATAAAACCAGCACCGCCATGTGTATTCACTAACATTTTAATACATTCTTTTATTTCATCATCATCAGTTGATGTTAAAGCTCTCATTGTAATGCTCATTGGCCAGATGTAATCTAATCCTACGTGAGGGCCTCCAATTCCTTCAGCAGCTTTCCCCTTAAAAAAATAAGGATTACTATCACTATGCAAAAATTTTCTGGTCGATTTATAAACTCCATCATTACTATCAAAAGCACCAAGATAAGGAAGTGATAATAAACTTGGGATATTGGAATCATCCATATATACTTTGTTCCCGAAGCCATCAACTTCGTACGCATAGATTTCATTAAACTCTAAATGAGTTGAAATTGCATAATCTTTAACAGCCTGTTCAACTTCATCGGCAAGAGTTTTTAATTCTGCCGCAAAAACATTATCGTTAAATATTGCTGTAACCATTTCCTCAGCCTGTCTAAGTGAAACAACAGCAAATAAATTAGATGGAATTAAAAAAGGATAAATTGTTGAATCATCCGAAGGTCTAAACATTGAGCAGATCAATCCCACCGGTTTAATTGGATTTCCATAACCAAATCCCGCAACTGTATCAGTTAAACGGTTGGTAGTTCTCATAAAACTGTAAGGACCAGTATTCTCTTTTCTCTGCTGTTCAACAAAAGTTTTTTCTACTAGTTTAATCGACTCAAACCAAGTTTTATCGAAACAACTTATATCTCTAGTTTCTCTCCAGTATCCATAGGCTAATCTTATTGCATAACAAAGAGAATCAATCTCCCACTTCCTTTCATGCAGTTCCGGTTTCATATCTGTATGATCCGATTCCCATTCACTTGGGGCAGCACCGTCATTAAACGCGTTTGCATAGGGATCAATTAAAATACATTTTGTCTGTCTATTTATAAGACCGGCAATCATCTGTTTCAATTCTTCATCTTCATTACAAAGCTGCAGGTATGGCCAAACCTGTGCAGTAGAGTCTCTTAACCACATTGCATCAATATCACCAGTAATAACAAACGTATCCGGTTTCCCTTTTTCAATTTTGAAGTTAACTGTTGTATCAATTGTATTAGGAAAACAATTTTCAAATAACCATGCAAGTTCTTTGTTATCAACATTTTCTTTGAACTCTTTAATTACTTTTTCAACAGCTTTGCTCGTAAATTTTCTTGCTGCTAAAATAGGTCTATTACTTGTGTATTCACTCATCTTAAAACTCTCGTTATTTATATTATTAAACAAAACAACATGCCCGGAATTGAGGGACTAGTAAATTTTATAAAATTTCATCTATATAACTTAAATAATCATTTTAGAACTTTCAGTTAATTAGAAAATTCAACTTCTGCTTTTTTTAATGACCACTCATCATCAAAAAATCCAGCAGCTTTATATCCGTAGTCATCTTTACTCAATAACTCACTGTTCATCAAAACGAAATCAGGATAAGTGATTCCAGGTTTTAAGTATGAACGATTATTTGTTAGCCTCATACCTTTAAGACCAGTTGCAGCAACGGTTCCAACACAGGCAACATCAGAATTTTGCTTTGGGAAAATCATTAACATAACTAAATCATCACCAACAAATTCTTTACTTCCAATTGTAACTTTTTTAGATGTAACATTAATAGGAGCCTCAGATAATAAATCATCCCAGGCAGAATTAGTTTCAGAATTCCCATATAAAATTACGTTTCTATCCTTAAATTTTATTGGATCAAAATCTTTATCAGCAACTAACTCAATAGCTCCATTTCCCTGATACCAAAACTGCTCAGCATCATATCTTACTTTGTTAATTGCCCATTCGTTTTCTTCTTTTGTCCCTTTTGTTCCATAAACAAAAACCATATTGTTTTTAAATACATCTTTGAAACTTCCATATCTATGCGGTCCTTTAACTGACTTTGAAGGTTCAGAGGTCAAATTCCATTTACCTCTAATCTTTTTTAGCCAAACTTTACTTAAGGATTTTATATCAATATTTTCAATTTTCTGATCGTCCAGAACAATTGTAAGCTCTCTGCTATTATCTAATATCTCAGTGTCTAATGCTAAAGTTGAAACATTTTCTGTTGTTCCTTTAAACCGCTGAACACCAGCATCAAAAAGTATATCAACATTACTAAAACCGAAATACTTTTCTTGAGAATAAATTGTAATCCAATTATTTTTAGCTGAAATTCCGGGAGAAGCAGTTACAAATTTAACATGTTTAATTCTTTCTTTTGCAGGACGTGCATGTCTAGCGAAGAAATCAAATAATTCAGGCCAGTCAACACAATCAGCTCCTCTTTCATCACTATTATCCCACCAATGTCCGGCACCAGGTTCCTCGTGATATGTAAAATCTTTATGAAATTTTTTTAGTGTATCAATCATACTATGAGATTGTGTTGCGCGTACGTTATCATCAGCACTCCCATGAATAATATAAATTCCAAGCTGCTCATAATTTTTTGCAATTGTATAAGTATCGCTGGGATTTCCGGTTCTATCAATCAACTGTTTAACTTTTGATTTTGTTTTTTGCGTATTACGATACCTGTAACTCCAAAAGCTTATCCAGCCGGCACTTGGACCAATTGCAGCAAACCGATCAGGAAAAGTTCCGCCTATATGCCAGGTTCCATGACCACCCATTGAATGACCAGTTAAATAAACTCTATTTTCATCTATACTGTAATTTTTCATTGCAATATCCAAAACTTCCAGAGCATCCATTCTGCCCCAGTCTTCCCAATTGAATCCGTACGGTCTTCTATTAGTCGGGGAGACAAACAGCCCCCATGTTTTTGCATAATAAGAATTGGCATGATTTAATCCTTCTACTGCTGCTCCATGAAGCGCAAAAAACAGCGCAAGGTTTTCTTTATTATCATTTCTTGCCGGATTAACTGCATAGTATTGAACACTGCCATCAATATTACTTATAAACGTTCTACGATGTGTTTCATCATTATTTAATACTCTAATTTCTATACTATTCTTATCTAAAATTTTCCCGGAGTTATCTAGCACTTCAACTGTTAAATTCTTATTCTCCTTTTCTATAAACGGGTTTGCGCTAAAACCGAATTTAACTTTTCTTGTACTTAACGATAGGATTGATGGAACCTTTGTTATAGTTTCATTAAATCCTTCTCCATATGTTTTTAAGATCAAATTGTCCTGCATTTTATCCGAGGCATTTACAATTACCAATCCGCCAAAGTGATCAACTTTTTCATTTACCAGTAAATCGGGAATTGTTAAATCAATATTGTTAATCAGTATTTTAGAAGCTGGATCATGTAATACAGCATTCATTCTTCCGTAATAACACTGGAACAAAAATTCATTTTTACCCTTTTTTAATTTAACTGGAAGATAAACGAATCCAAACTCAGGTTCCCATGGGTTTCTTTCTTCAGTAAATTTATAAACATTACCAATCCTTGGTTCGCCATTAATATAAGCCATTGAGTATCCACTTCCTTCAAGTATCATCATTTTTTCTTTATCAGAATCTATCTGAACGTAAGCATACCCGCTTGCCAATTTTTCTGTTTTAAACCATCCGCTAGTATCAGTTTCAATATTTTCCCATTTAAACAAAGTCGTATCAATTCTAAAAGATTCTCCTTCAGATGGAGATTTCCATGATCCGTTTACAAGCATTTCTTCAATTACATCTCTTTGAGATAGGGATCTTCTATTCATTCCCTCAAAATGTAAACAAAGTGCATGTTTAATGAAAATTGAATTTCCGTTTTTTAAGTTTATTGAATTCCCACTTGCAAATAATATATTACCGAAAAATCCAATTATTATTATATATCTAATCATTTCTTATCCTTAATTACTTTTACTAAACCTTCGTTATTTAAAGTAACAACAGTACTTTTATCTTTGCTTGTTAGTTCAATTATATATTGTTTACTGTTACCGTAATATTTAGGAAGTGATTCGAACTTTTCAGATGTAAATTCTTTTAGTTTTAATATTGATAGATTATTTGGGAATCCTTTATTGCTGGCTGAAAATGTTCTTAACTTATAATATATTTTTCTTAAATACCATTTCGCTTTTTCTGTTTCTGAAATTTCAATTTGGGGCTGATTAAGATTTGATACTTTGTAAGAAAATTCTACTATTCCCCACATTTCTGGATAATGCATTGCAATTATACCCTGTGGTGACCATACCCAATTATGTTCAGGTAGTTTTTTCTTTGTCTTTTTATCTCGCTGCTTATAATACTTACCATTCTTAATATCAGTTTTCCACTGTACACGAGAGAAATTTAGTTTCCACTGATCGCCATCCTTCGGCGGTGTAGCTGCTGTATGTAATTCGCTTATAGTTTTCCATGGGATCGCAATTTCAACACTCCAGCCTAAATCTTTATCACTTGGATCGTTTAGCGTACCTTTTATTTTAACACCGACTTTTATACCGCGCATATCGTAAGCATCTATTGCAACGTCCCTTCCATCTCTATAAGGCTTTACTAATAAGAGATCCCAAATTGTTTTTAGCGCGTTTACTTCCAGTTCAAAATAATTATGTGTATCACCGTCCGGATCAATAAATATTTCGAAATCATTATCATGATAAATTTCAACATCACGTTCTCTTAGGTTAGCCCAAATATGTTCTTCTTCTAGCTCAGCATAAAAATACAAATAAGCATCATCCCATAACATTTTAATTTTTGTATCATAATATGGGAGAGGTTTTTTTAATCCTTCAATATCAATAAAAGAATCAGACCATGGAGCATCTATCCATGATTCTTCAAATGCGCTTCCATCAATTGATAACAATTCAGCTGATCTATAACATGTATATGTTTTTGGATTATAATCAATTGAAGGAATTGGAAATTGGAATTGAGCGAAAATTGTATTAGCTAAAAAAATTATTAAACCAACTATGTTATTTTTTTTCATTTAAGTCTCGTTAGGAAGTATTATATGGAGTGAAACTTATATTCCACTCCATATAATATAAATTTATTCGTAGGATTGTTCAATTAGTCTTCTTATTGTTGAAGTTGCCATACCAACATGAGTATCAGAAGCACCGTAATAAAGTTTAACTTCTGAATCTTCTTTTGCAAAGCCTTCATCATCATACTCTTCTACAATTAAACCTTGCGGGAATATTACATTTGGTACTTGACCAACAAGTTCCCAATATTCTCTTGGCTCAAGAATACATTGCGTACCGCGGCTAATTACTATTGATGGATCATTAAGATCGTGCATCATTACGCCAACTTGATATATTGGTGCATAATGCATAGCAATACCATGATAAACATGCAGCCATCCTTTTCTTGTCTTAACAGGAGGTGGTCCGCTTCCAATTAAGTTATCCCAAAAACGAGTACCATTTGCAACTTTAGCAACTGTTCTCCAATCAATAAGATTATCACTTTCTGAAAGGCAGATAGAATTCCCGGTAAGAGGACCGCCTTCAACCTGATGATTATTGGGTCTGTCAAATCTCAGATATTTCCCATTAACTTTTTCTGGAAAAAGAACACCATTTCTTGTGTCTTGTTTAGTAACTATGTCAACAAATTCGAAAGACTGGAAATCCTTGGTTTTACCCAAACCTAATTGAGTAGAGTCTTCCATTTCCATAGCAAACATAACATAATAAGTATCTTCAATCTTAGTTAAACGGGGATCATATAGATGATAAATTCTTTCTTTAACTTTTTCAATTCCCTTAAATTCAACTACTTTATTTTCCACTTCAAAATCATAACCGTTTTTACTCTGGGCCATTATAAAAAATGTTCTTCTTCCTCTATTTTGAACTCTTAACATTAAATAATATGTATCGTCTACTTTAATAGCACCAGGATTGAATACAGAAGTTACATCACGGAGTTTTACACCAATATCCGGAATATCTTCTTTTATTACTACAGGATTCTTTTTCTCAAATCTAATCATATATCTAATTTCCTTAGTACATTCAAATTATTAGTTACTCAATAAATTTAAACATACCCATTTGTATTTCCTTTAATCCGCCATAAAATTTCAATTTTTCTAAAGAAATGGGAGGAAGCTCACTCTTCCTCCCATTCGGAGTCCCATCTTATACCATAAAAATTATGGCAACAATAACATTTTTTTAGTAATTACAAAGTTTGCACCTTCAGTATCTTTAAATCTTACATTATAGAAATAAACACCGCCGGCAACTTTTGCACCCATACTGTTTGTAGCATTCCATCTTACAGTATGTGTTCCAGCTCTAAGATCGCCAGAGAATAAATGTGTTACTTCCTGACCAAGTATATTATAAATATTTACATCAACTCTTGCCTGATTAGGAGTAAAGAATTTGATTTCTGTACTTGGGTTAAATGGATTTGGATAGTTTTGTAAAACTTCAAATGCAACAGGAATAACATCTAAAATAGTTTCGACAGAAACTATTTGATCTAAATTATACATTTCAACTTCATAAATTCTCGCAACATTTCCACCGCCAATTTCAGGAGCGGAAAGATATAAAACTACACTATCGCAATTAACTGATGTTCCAGCGTTATCTAATGAATGGTAAGTAATTCCATCTTCATTATCTTCTCTAGAATCAAATACTTCCCATGCACCTGTAGCTGTATTATGAACTCTTAATTCAAAATCACCAGTATTCATACTTCCACCTTCACCACCAGCAGAAGCGTGATATACAACAATTTGGTTAATATCTTTTGCGGCTTCAAAACCATATGTAACCCACATAGGAACTGCACCTGAGTTGTCACACCATTTTGTATTCATTTTACCATCAATACTATGTTCTGGAGCTTCTGCAGCCCAGTTACAAGAATTTAATGAATTACCGGTAACACCAGTACGGGCTAAGTTTTCTTCGAATGTTAACTCAACTGGATCTATAGAAGCAACACCGCCTGATAAGTCTTCAATATTTAATGTGAATGTACCAGCTTCAGATGCTTTAACAGATAATTTTTGAGAAGTACCTGTTTGATCCCAAACTAATGGATTAGCCCATGTTAAACCACCATTTACTGAAAACTGAATATTGCCATCTGCTGAAACTTGAATTTCAGCATCTGTAGATACCATTGGGTATCCTTGTGCATTTTCAAAGTATAATGTATAATCTACTTGTCGGTCTTGTGCTAATATCTTGTCTAAGCCAGCTACAAATTCTACTTGTGTAACAGAACCGGCATTTTCATCTAAACTGCCATACATTTGCGCTAAGAACCAGAAATCACTCCAGCTTTCAACTGGGAATAATTGAGGCTCAAATCTTAAAGTATGAACTCCGGGAGTTACATATTGTTCAAATACATCACCAGTTAATAATGTTCTTTTTGTTAAACCAGCAATACATGCACCAGTTCTACCTTGTGTAATATATGTAGTGTCATAACCGTAGTTATAAGGAACATTATTAAATTCCAAATATTCAGAACAATCTTCTACATAAGGGCTAAATGTATAAACTTCGGTACCGTCTACAGTAAATTTAACTTCAACTTCATTAGTTCCATACTCTCCACCGCCTCTTCCCCAGAAAAGAATATTTTTATCAACAATATCACCAGGTACTAAGAAATTTGAATTTTCCCATCTGCTTTCTCCCTGCTCTGAAAGAACACCGGCTGCTTGAGCAATGTTTGTAATCCAGTCAACTGACTGAATATTTTCGTCTGGAGTAATTACTAAGTCTAATGTTCCGTATAAAGAAGTTCCCCACCAGGTTCCAACCCATAACATTATTTTAGAACTATCTTCAATAAGACCTTTGTATGCAGTAATATCTTCAATATATACAGCGCTATCGCCATAAGGAGTATAACCAGAGGCTATTGTAGTTCTGCTGCCAAACTTATTTTCTAGCATTAATTCAAATCCGTGTGAATAAGGATCTAATAATGAATCGCCACCCGGATGGGTAGGAGAATAAATAGTTAATGCAAATTCAATTTTCACATTCTGTGTTAAATCAGTAGTAATACCCATATCTATAAAATGTTTTTTTGCTTCTCTACCATCACCACGAATTAATAATGGATCTGGACTTACATATGGATCATTTCTAAATGCTTCTTGTTCAAAAACTCTTATTGTTTCTTGAGCAAACATTGAACCGCCTAAGAATAAAAGAGTCAAAAATAATGTTAAACATCTTTTCATAATGTGATACCTCATAAAAATGAATAGTTAGTTAGTTGTGTATATTTAGAAAAAAAGACTTACACCGTAAGAATGTGTACCTCCAAATGTTTCGTGTTCTCTGTATGAGTAACCTACTTTCCAGCCTTGATTGTATAACATATAAGAGTGGAAACCTACTCCAAGAGTTAGTCCGTATTCAGATTCGTTCATAAATAAAGCCTTGTATCCGCCAGAGAAAGATATATTGCCAACTCCCGCAAATAACATTGTATATATTGCACCTATGTTTACAGATTCACTGTTGTTGTTTGGATGAAGCGCATCAACAGCAACTTGTAATTTGTGCATACCTTCGTTTAATACTGTTAGTGAAATACCTAATCTAAATATTAAAGGCAGTTCCCATTCGTTTAATCTATACTGACCTTCAACATCTTCATAATCGCCCGATTGGTTAGGTGTGGGATCAATAGGCTGTAGTAAATCAAACCCATCATATTTCATTCTGGTTCCATAGTTAGAAACACTCATTCCAATATTTAATCCATCTTCCATTTTATTTGTTGGACTAAAAAATCCAGTGTTTATCAAAACACCCATATCAAGAGCAATTGCAGAAGCTGTAGAATGCCAGATTGATGAAGAAATAAATTTAGCCGCTGCACCAAAGGAAAACCATGTAGCAAGTCTTCTTGAGAATGCTAGCGAAACTGATATATCAGATGCTGAAAAGGATTCGCCTGTTCCGTTTTGCATAGACATTGTAGTAACGTCCATGTCACCATAATCAACACCAACAATGCCAATACCAATGGTTCCTAAATCACCTAGTCTGAATGCTGCAGATGCAAATGTTGTGTTTATATCGGCAAACCAAGGCTGATAGGCAAACATTACTTCGCCATTTTTAACATTAGACAAACCGGCTGGATTCCAATAGATTGCAGAAGCATCGTTAGCAATACTTGTAAACGCATCTCCCATTGAGTTTCCGGTTGTTCCATAACCAATTTCTAAAAAGTTAGCCGTAGTTGTACCAACCCTATAAGGTTCCTGCGCAGATATAGCTGAACAAAAACTTATAAATAATATTAACAATAACTTTGGGTTTAAGGCTTTATAAAAATTCACTTTAGATTACCTCAATATTTTTAAACTTTTATGATAGTTCTTATTTAAGAACTGCAAATTTTCCAATTTTCTCTTCTCCGGTTACATCAGATTTAACTTGATATATATAAATACCGGATGCAATTTCTAACCCTTCTCTTGTTAGCATATCCCAATGAACCGATCCGCGATCCGAAGAATTTTCTACAATAATTTCATCCACAAAAACACCGCTCATTGTAAATATTTTAATTTTACATGCTGCCGGTATATTCGTAAAAAGAAGTCTTCTCTGCTGATTCATTCCATTTATTTGCAGTGCTGGTTCCATAGAGTTTGTAGCTATATATGGATTAGGAACAACTTTTATATCATCCATTTTTTCATTCAAGTCTTCTTTAACTACTTCAATAGCCGGATCAATTGTAAATATTATAGAATCTCTTTCTGATAATAACGAGTTGAACACTACTCTGTAAACATCATTTGAGCCAGGCATTTCACTATCTTCAACATCTGCAAAACTGATACTGAAAATAGTTCCGCCCCATCTAATTTTAGCTCCATCAATCACATAATGACCAACTAAAATTTCATCAACATCCTTATTAAAATCACCATTTCCATCTACATCATGGAGAAGTAAATCACATCGAGGATTTGTACCATCTTCATTTTCAAATGATTTATTAGCCACATAAAAATTGAAAGATTGATCAGTTAATAATTTTGAAGCAACAATTGTTTTTTCGTCAGTACCTTTTAAATATCTTGTATAATTAATCTGAGTAGTTGTTTCTTCAGTATTATCTGTAAACACAATCTCATACTCCCACGGGAAGAATGTTGACTGACTATAACTTGGGGTAATTTTAATAGGAGAATCTCCAACTACCCATCCTGTTTTTTCTACAACTATTCCCGGACTTGCTACGCTTGGAGTAAACGCAAATTGTATTCCATCAAAAATACTTGTAACAACTTCTTTTCCAATAGGATAGATATAATGCTGTTCCGGCGAACCATCATATTTTTGTTCAACAAGCAGATCGCGTTTATTATTTGTACTGTCTGAATTTTCTAAAAATAATCTAAATTCATTTCCATCAGTAATATTAAAAACTTCAATTCCACTAGTTGCAAACTTCATATCATAAGCTGATCTTCTATCAAGATAATTTAGGCTTGCAACTTCAGTTGAATGAAATAAAACTTTATATTTATTGCCAGGTTTAGCATTAACATGATCTAATAATTCTACTTTTATAGGATTGCCATGTAAAGTATTATCCTCTTCAATTTCTGTTTCCATTTTAATTGCCGGAGGTACATAACCAGCAGCCATTGGAGTAGGTTTCATAATTGCAACATTAATACCTGTATTTCTAATACTTCCATATTCATCAAGATCAAGAATAGTAGAGTTTTCGTAAGGAGTAATTCCTTCGCCAACATTCTTAACACCATAATCGTAAGCAACTAAAGCATAATAATATGTTTCACCATTTTTAACATCTTCATCAATATAGAAATGTTCAATTCCAGTATCATTTCCTAAATAATAAGCCATACCATCTACAAGACCAAAATCTGTAAATCCTTTTTTGTTATTAACTATATCGCACTGATAAATAGGTTTCTTTAATGTTGCTTCTCCAAAACCGTTTGTTATAACTTCCGGATCTTTGAAGTTCTTATCAGTTGCCTTATATAGTTTGTAACCTTCAAAATCATTTATGTTTTGTAATAATGGTTCTTTCGAAAATTTATCAGCAACATTATTCCATGATAAAATAACTTTGCCATCACCAGCTGTTGCTGTTAAAGTTGGCATCAACGGAGGAGTTGCAAAACGATAATCTCTCTCGTAGATAACCTGTACAACTTCTTTTTTTCTAGAAAGTGAAGGAACTTCAGGCTCTATGTTTCCATAAGTTATATAATCATAAGAATGAAGAATGGACATCGAAATTCTTTCTGTTCTCCCTTTATATAGTGGAAAAGGGGATGCCGCAAAAAATTCTACAAGATTCTCTATATCGCCACTAAAAGATTCTTTTCTACCAGAACTCATTAGTTTTAAACAAACATCATCATTATAAAACCAAGGTCCGTCTGTTTCCGGAACTCCAAACATTACAAATGTTGTTAAACCAATCATATCCGATTCACTTACATCCGTTACAGCAAAGTTTGGTTCACTTCCAAAACCATCAATGAAATCTGGTTTATGATTACATTCAGTACCGTTGGCATCCGGACCATCATAATGCAGATCAAGCGGTCCTACTCCGTCTGTACCTAAATCGTCACCATAAAATTCTTCCTTCTGATACACACCATCACCATTTTCATCATTTCCGTCTAACCAGTCGCCATCCTCATCAGCATCCCAGTGAGGTTTAGGTTCACCATAAGCTCTTTTATATTTTTCTATATCGTAAATACCTTCGGTCGGATTATCATAAAATGCTACCGCGGTATTATCTCTTTTTTCATCAATAATACCGTCATCATCATTATCAATTCCATCATCAGAAATACCAGGGCTTTCTAAGAAAGCAAAACCCATTATGCCCGGCTGTTCTCCTTTTTCACCAATCATATCAATATCCCAGGAAAAAGCCAAATCCAGATAATCGTCGAAATATCCTAAATCATCCGTCGGTTCGTTGCTCCCAATTCCATTATCAATCCAGAATCCAAATGCTGTTTCTGGCAGATCATATTCTGAAATATTTGCAATTGAATATTCCCAGAAAATTGCATCCTGCGTTTGAGGATTGTTCCACTGCATACCGCGTGTTTCAACTCTTAATCCTAAACCGCCCCAGGGTTTTCCAAACTGCGAAGTTATATCAGGGTTTTTGTCACCAATTTTAACTCCCGGTCTAGGGAAGTATTTTAATCTGCTTGAAGGTTGTATATACTCTAAATCCTGTGCATCATTTGCAACAAAGTATGTTTCAAGATCGGCGTATACAATTCCTTTACCAAATCTGCCATTCCAGTATCCCGGCCAGATAAGCTGATTCCCACTTGCAGGCCAGCCATTTGCAGGCCATGAAGTTGGAATATTACTCATTGCAACATATTCATTATCATCATTAAGATAACCCCGTACCGGTTCAAAACCATAAACCACATCTCCGGCTAAACTTCTATCCATTCCTTCTCTATAAGAAGTCTGAACAAAATAGAGTGTATCGATGTTTGGATCAGTACTCCATGGATCCGGAATAGAATCGTTTTTAATTTTTACTTTACTTCCCAATATAAGAGCAACACCGTCAGTCATTGCCTGTCCGGTATGATCATTTGGCCATTTTGAATATTGTGTACCGCAGCATTTTGAAAGTTCAGTTGTATTTTTGAAATATAGAAATACTCTATTACCAGACATATATCCGTCTTTTCTAACACCAATATCACCAGCCGGATCATCTGGACCTTCATACAATTTACCTTGTGCTGAGATAACACATGTCAAAATTAATTGAAGAAATAGAATTAAGTAAAAACCTGTGTTTCTTCTCATATTTATTATCCTTTTATTCATCATTTTCTTACTATTCTTCTAATTAAAATGAAATATCAATTCCTAACTTAACTTCTCTAGGAGGCGCGTACATAGCCGGATTCTTAATTGCATCGTAATAATCATTGAAATCACTTTTATGCGCCTGTACTTCTGTTTCTCTAACAATTCTTTGATATGCTTTACCAGAATTTGAATAAACCGCTTCTTCCAGTAATGAATCGAACAAATTGTATACAAGCAGATTTAACTTTACATCAAACAGATCACTTGTATAAATATTATAAAACGCCCTTAAATCAACTTGGAATTTACTTGGTCTATCCGAATTGTTATAATCAAGATTTATTTTTGATAAGGTACTTTCTATTAATGGATCCCATGTATATGGTGTTCCAGAATTATAATATGCGGTTACGGTTGCGCCATAAACAGGTGCTGAATAACTTACAGAAGCATTTATTGTATGTCTCTGATCCCAGCCCATTCTAAATAATTCATTTACCGGATCAAGATTTCCACCTGCCCTGTCAAATGTCTGGTCAGGCTGATCTGCATTTCCTCTTGTATATTGAAGTGTATAATTCATGTAAAACGCGAAATTATCAATTACATAATCATATTTTATTTCTAATCCTTTAACATTTCCATAATCAAGATTTGTATATAAACCATATCTTATTTGGTTATATGTATAAAGTATTTTTGTTCCCAGTAAATCGTATATATCTCTATAATAAACAGCTACTTCCACACTCATACCTTCTACAATCTGCTGCCATAAACCTATTTCATACTGCACAGTTTTTTGAGGCTTTAGTGTTGGATTTCCCATTTTTGTTTCTAAATCAATTGGTGAAACCATAAACATTGGATTTGAGTAAAGGTACGATAATGGCGGCATTTGGTAGAAATGTCCATATGCAAATCTTAATAAGGCTGCATCACCTAATTGATAACTTAATCCTAAACGCGGACTAACTTGTAAATAAGTATCCGCATCAACGTAATCACTATATTTTGAAGAGTTAGGATCATCAAATCTAATTTGGTTTGCCGGATTACGCCAGTCAGTGGGATATTTTGTGTTAGGATCAAAATAATCTAAACGTGCGCCAAAGTTGATTACCATATCGTCATATTCCATTTTATCCTGAATATACCATGCAGCTTCAATTGGTTTAGCGTTTATTTTTGAGGCATAAAATGTTGAATCACTTAATACCATAGGTTCGTAATATGGAAATAGATATCCGCCAGTTGAATCATAGATCATTATATTATCTTGACCAGTAGTCTCATATTTATTTCTGATACTTACACTATAAGAATCGTAATCATGCTGTGTAAAAGATAATCCGGTTTTTATAACATGGTTTTTATGAATCATCCAGGTAAAGTCTAATTTACCTAGATAATCTTTGGTTGTACTTTCCCACCAGCCTTTATCTTGTCCGCCAGTTACAAAACCAGGATCGCTTCTTCTATATTTATCGCTTACATATCTTGAGTCAGTTGGAGAATCGTATAAATGATATCCTCTATCATTTTCAACCATTGAAGCTTTAAATTCATAAAACATTTCATTGTTTAAGGAATGATTTATTTGTAGGGCGAACATATCAGATTCACTAAAACTTTTACCTAAACCATTGGGATTATATTTCCAATTGTGACTATAAGAACCGTTTTCACTCCAGTTTCGTGTAAAGGTAAATGAAGAACGCATACCTACAAAAGGTTTAAAAGCAAGTTTTGTGTAAACACTATAGTTTTCCTCAGTATTCATGCTTACAAAATCACCAGTACCGCTTTTTTCAGAATGCCATGTTTCTTCTGCTTCTCTAAATCGAGAATAATCGCTTTCACGAAACATATCGATACCGCTTAAATGATTTTTTCTATCCTGATATCTTCCGTTAACAACAAATGATAAAAGGTTTTTAACAATTGGTCCGCTTAAATAAGCTTTATAGTCAACGTTTCTATGAATGTTACCTTCATCAATACCAATGAATATGTCATCATTACTTGTTAAATAGTTTGAGGCTGATCCGGAAACAGATCCTTCGAAAGTGTTTTGACCATCTTTAGTTACTGCGTTTACAATCCCAGACATCGCACTGCCGTACTCAGCATTAAACGTACCTGTTATAACTTCAACTTCCTGTATAACATCAGTTTCAACATTTACATTTCTTCTTTCTTTATTGAAACTATCGTCCACAATCATACCGTCAATCATATAAGAAACTTCAGATGCGCGGCCACCTCTAAAATGCCCGGCAACAACACCGCTCTGCATATTTACTACATCTGTCAGATTTTCAACAGGAAGTGCTTTAATCTGATCAGTATTAACATTACGGATAGAACTTGTCTGATCTTTTTTCATTGAAACTTTATCGGCAATAACAACTACTTCTTCTCCCAACTCAATATTAGCTTCGTTCATTTCAACATCAATTGTAAGAGTTCTGTTTACAGAAACATTAATATCTTTCATTACAAAAGTTGCGAAACCAAGCATTCTTACTAATAAATTATATTTGCCCGGAGGAACATTAATTATCGAAAAATCACCTTCAAAATCCGTTGCAGCACCATAATGTGTACCTTCAATAAACACGTTTGCCTGTATTAATGGCTCACCAGTTTTGGCGTCTTTAACATTACCGGAAATTTTCCCAGTCTGCCCGTAAGACACTGAACATAAAACCAAAATAAAAAGAACTATTGTAAACTTTTTATAATCAGATTGTAACAATTTCATCAGCTATTTATCCTTTGGTTAACTTTAATTTTATTCAAAAAATAGAATAGAACAATACATTTAATTTTTCCGATACAATATAAAATTTCCTTTGTTTATTTTCAATGAAAATTTACTCACTCTATGTATTTTTTTATTCAAACTATTTAATCACGTTTTTTAATAGTTTCAGCCTTAATTATTCATGTTTTATTATAATTATAACATAATTTTGTTGTGTTTTATCGCTTTCGAACTTAACTACATATCAGTTTATTTTCTCTGCGATAATATGAAATAAGGGATTTTATCCTAAATTCAACTGATTTTAATAATTAGTGAGGCAAAACACTTATTTGGTTATTCAGTCCTTTCCGCTTAATTACAGGAATTTTGAAGAAATCGTTAAGTATTAAGCTGGCAGCACCAAGCGCAACGGCTCTGGGACCCTGTAGACTTGTGCTTATTTTTAAGGGTTCGTGTATAAAAGGAAGACTTTTTAAACTAATTATTTCTTTTATGGGTTCAATAATTATTTCCTTTAAATCAGAAATAGTACCGGCTATTATTAATGCTTCGGGATTTAATAATGAAATTGAGTGGTTTACAATTTCGCCTATTTGATTTCCTAATTTTTTAAATAATTTGATAGCCAGCTCATCACCAAACTGAGCAGCAGAAATTAATACATCTAATGTTATATCATCCGGTCGTGAATCATATTCCCGTAAATATTCACTTTTGTCCAAATCATTTCTAATATATATCATCATTTGTTCTAGATTCATAAGAGGTATATTTAATTCGCCTGCACAATATGAATGGCCATAATATATATTTTCGTCTATAACTATTCCTAAACCAAAACCGCCAATTCCTTTATCAAACTCAGCTAATACAACTAAAAAATTCCTACAGCCTTTAGCGGCACCCAGCCATTTAGCACCAATTGCGGTAGCATTAGCATTATTTTCAATATAAATTGGGAATTCAAATATTTCTGATAGTTTCTGCGCCAATGGTATATCTTTATTAGAAACTATATCTGTTCTAATTATATGCCCGGTATTTGCCTTAACAATTGCCGGTAACGCAATTCCCAAACCCAAAATTTTATTTTTAAGATTTTGCTCTATAATAGTTGATTCAACATTTGTTTGGATTACTTTATATAAGTCCTCAACATTTTTTAAACTCGCAAATTTTACAACCTTATCAAACAACACATTTCCAACTAAATCAACAACAACAATTCTTAATTGATTAATCTCAATATCCAGACCAATTGTATAGGCCGCATCTTTATTCAATTCCCACATAAAAGGTTTTTTACCGCCTTTTTCTGTTGAATCGCCCTTTCCAAGATTTGTTATTAAATTTCTTTCGGATAAATTTTTAAGAATATTAAATATAGTTGATGGTCTTAACTTTGTTTTTTGTACAAGTTCTGAGCTAGAAATAACTTCCTGTTTTCTGATCAAATTAAGAACTTGCTGTCCGTTAAGGGATTTTATGAATTTAAGATCACCAGTTTGCATTTTCCTTCCTCGTTAAAAATTATTCTTCAGTTAATACATTCTTTATGGCAAATATACCATCTTTCTGCTAATTAAACTTTTATTGCCTGTTATATTTGTGGCTTCTAAAACACAATAGTAAATACCACCGGCTATTTTAGTATCCTTAAAATTCCTTGACTCCCATTTTACAGAATGAACACCCGGATTCGTAAATCCATCAAAAATTTTATCAACAAACTGACCAATAGAGTTATATATATTAATTTTAACACTGCTGTTAGTATTAATAAAAAACTCAATATTTGTTGTACCGTTAAACGGATTTGGATAATTTTGACTTAAATAAATTTTGCCCGGAATATTGTTAATCTCTTCATTAATAGAAGTTATATCAGAGTAAAGATCTTTTGAAACATTAAACATTTGGAATTCGTATATTCTGGCAATTTCTCCATTCACTTCAGGATAGAGTATTTTAAGTTGGATAGAATTTGTTACAATTGTTTCATCAAGATAATGAGTTGTTATATTCCCTTCCTCGGTTTCATAATTATCCTCAACTTCAATAACCCTCTGCCATGTTTTCTTCTCCAAATCATAATATTCTATTTCATAATCAATTGTATTATAAATTGAAGATTCTCCGCCAGAACCAGCATGATATAAAACAAAGTAATTTAATTCGGTTGGGTTATCGAAAGTAACTTTAAGCGTATTTGGGAAAATCTGGCTATCATCACTCCACTTTGTAGTTAAATCTCCATCGCAGGCAAATCTAGGAGATTCTTGAGAATTAGTTGAATCACTTCCCCAAATTTCTGCTTCCGCAGCAAAATTATTAAGGACTAATATCTCTTTATTACCCTCTACTCCCGAAATTTCATCGCTGGCTTTAATGTTAAATAGTCCTTCGTTTTCTGTTTTCACAAAAAACATTGAAGATTCATTATACGTGAATATGTAAAATGAATCTTCCCAGTTTATGCCATCCTCCGAAAAATAAATCCCGGCTTTATCAGATGTTATTTTTACATTTTTATTACTACCAGTAATCAGCTGATTATTCTCATCCGTGAAATTTATTGTCATTACAAATTCAGAGCTTAGCGAAACGATTTCAGGACTGCTTGTAGCAAAGTTGATTTTTTTTACTTCAGGTGGTTCTCCCTCCCAGAAACCTGTTAAATAGGAAGAAACTCTCCAATATCCATAGTTTCCATCTACATCAATACCACGAATATCTTCAACAATAAATTCTATCTCATGTTCGCCCGCAGATAAGTATTTAGTCATGTCCAAAACAAGAGGCTTAACCATATCACCCGGACACCAACCGCTTCTTGATAACCAATAATTACCATTACTCGGAAAATTTGCACAATCATCCCGCCATGGTTTGAACCTATAAACTTCTTGTCCATCAATATAAATAACATTGAATTTTGGTTCAAACTCATCTGCTCCTCTGCCATCCGTACAATGTCCGGATGTAAAATAGTTAAGTTCTATTTTTTTTAATCCAGCAGGAACAACTACATTAATTTTTGTGAGATTATTGTCAATATGTTTTTTTTCTAATGAACTATTATAGAAAATTCCTTTTGCCCACACGTTATCCCGTATATCAGTTTGGGGAAAATATACCAGTTTAAATTTAATTTTAAAACCAGCTATTTTGTCTTCATCTGGATAAGTGGAAACATGTGCCGTAATTTTAACATTACCTCTTAAAAGAGAACTAAGATTTGAAACATCGATTCTATGTATTGTTGGTACAGCATAGGCAGTCATAAATTTTAATATCTCAACATCAGGATCAATACCATTTGATAATAATATTGTACCGGCTCTATCCCATGGATCGCCTAAATCTCCATTTTTTTCAATCTCAAGTTGCGCATAAATGTAGGAACTATTATCAAAATCTCCTAAATATACATCCTTACCTATCGTCTGTCCATTATCAGAGACTTTAATTCCTTCTTGTACAACATGTCCAAATACAATTATATTATCTTCAAATACTTTTACAACAGTAGAATCTTGTGCAGAAATATGTGTTGAGAAAAATATTAATAATATTGCTATGTAATAATTGTTAATCATGTTTTCCTTATAATTTTGTTTCAACTATAAACAAAGATCAGCATTCCGTAAAAAAAAGTTTTCTAAGTCGCTGCGCTCTGATACCACTTACAAATCTTCACACTTTATAAACTTATTGTGAAACTTATTTTACTAATGGCTTATTAGACATTTCAAAAACTAAATTGCCTCCGTTCATAATTTCATCATGCTTAATAAAATTTCTATCTAAAGCTTTTCCATTTAGTGTTATAGATTTTATATAAATATTTTTATCTGAAATATTTTTTGCTTCAACATTAAAAGTTTTTCCGTTACTTACATCAATTGAAAGTTCTTCGAACAACGGAGTACCAAACCAATATTCTCCATTTGCCGGATTAACCGGATAAAACCCGAGTGAACTGAAAACATACCATGCAGACATTTGTCCGCAATCATCATTACCTACAAGTCCGTCAACATCGGCTTTATACATTACTTTTCTAATCTCAGAAATTTTCTCTTGAGTTTTCCAAGCTTCGTTTGTAAATGAATAAAGATAAGCTACGTGATGGCATGGTTCGTTACCATGCGCATATTGCCCAATTAAACCCGATATATCTGGCGACAATTCATCTCCAGCCATTTTAGATGAGACAGAAAATAGTGAATCTAACTTGGAAATAAATTCTTTTTCGCCACCAAACATTTCCATTAGCGCAGGAATATCCTGCAGTACATGAAAAGTATATTGCCATGCATTAGCTTCCGTATAATCAGTTTTACGATGTTCAACAAAAGTTGGATTAAAATCTTTTACCCAATTGCCATTTTTATCTTTACCGCGCATAAATCCGGTTTTTTTATCAAATATTATTTTGTATGCTTCAGCTCTTTTTGAGAAATATTTATAATCTTCATCCTTCCCAAGTTTTTTGGCCATCTCAGCTATGCACCAATCATCATACGAATATTCCAATACTTTTGAAACTGCTTCAACTTCTAATTCAGATGGAATATATCCATATTTCTTAAATAAATCTATTCCAAATCCATCTTGCATTGCAGAAGCTTTTATTGCTTCATAAATTTTGTCCGGATCAGCGCTGGTTAAACCTTTTAAGTATGCATCTACAATTACCGGAACTGCGTGATATGCTATCATAACGTTAGTATCATTAGACATTAAATCCCAAGTTGGCAGCAAACCGGTTTCTTCATAAAAGGCTAAAAGTGATTTAACAAGATCATCAACTATCTCAGGTTTTGTAATAGTTAACAATGGGTGAAGTGCTCTAAATGTATCCCAAAGTGAAAATAAAGTATAGCGTTTATAATGTTTTGCGTTTCCCGTTTTACCGTCTGCTCCATAAAACTCATTGTTTTCATCTGTAAACAAATTTGGTGCAATATAACTGTGATATAATGCTGTGTAGAAAATCTTTTTATTATTTATGTTATTATCTTTTACTTTAATCTTGCCTAAAAGATTTCTCCATTTATCTTTAGCTTTCACAACGTAATTATCAAAGTTCCAATCGCGGGCTTCTATAGCTAAGTTCTTCTGCGCACCATCAATACTAGCCGATGATAAAGCAACTTTCGCTATAACTTCATGAGAATCAAATGTAAGAACACTTTCAATACTTTTACCTTTTAATTCTTTGTCATTTACTTTTTCTGTCTTGTTAAAGAGTTCGGAAGTAAATGATTTTGAAAATTCCATCGCAAAATAAACAGGCTGATTTGTTGCCCAGCCTTTAGATTTACGATAACCGACAAGTGATTTATCATCTAGAACCTTTATATAACAATCTTCACTTTTATCATAATTTTGTGCGTAACCAAGATCAATTAATATCTGAGACTTACTTCCGTTAGGGAAATTATATTTATGCACACCAACTCTTTCCGTTACAGTCAATTCAGCCTTAATATTATTATTTAGTTTAACTGAATAATATCCCGGTTCAGCTATTTCATCTTTGTGAGAATATGTAGCAAATAATCTTTTATTTTTATTCTCTGTATTTTTAGGATACTCAGAAACAAACGGCATTAATAAAATATCGTAAAGATCTCCTACTCCGGTTCCGCTTAAATGAGTATGACTAAATCCAAGCATTACACTATCTGAATAGTGATATCCGGAAGTCCAGTCCCATCCTTTTGCCGGATTATCGGGACTAAGTTGAACCATTCCAAATGGAACAGTTGCTCCCGGGAAAGTGTGCCCGTGTCCGCCGGTTCCTATAAACGGATCAACATATTTTAAGATATCTTCAGTTTCAGTTTTTTTATTTACTGAACAAGAAGTTATAAACGCAAATAAAACCACAAACAATAAATTTAGTCTATACATTTTCAATTTAATCCTTAGTCTTTATTTATATGAATACCGTCATCATTATGATCACGTTTTAATACTCTTAACCTAGCAAACATTGCTTTGGCATCTATTACACCGCCAATTGCAAACCAAACAACTATAATAGCCGAAATAAACACATTTATATATACAAAGATTTCCCAAAATGTTGTCCATGCAGAATCAGAAACATCTCTTGTAAGATTAAACACCGTTCCCAAAATAAACACAACAGTCCAAATGAAAGTCCAAGAATAAGTTACTATATAAATGAGTTTATCCCCTTTGGTAAACTCTTTTCCCATACCAAGTACTTTCCATCCCTTAGCAGGTTCTTTAGTTATAACTGCTATATCTTCTTTAATTTGATATTTTCCGCGATGAAGCAGTTTATCTAAATTAAAATCTTCTTTTCCAGTTAAAAGAGAAACACCTATGTAAATAAGTGATGATGAAAGCATTGCGATTCCCCAGAACATCTGCCCATTTATGGGAAAGTCAGGATACATTTTATTAACAATTAACCCGCCTACAGAAATTGTTGCACCCCAGATCATTGAGATCCAGGCTCCGGCAGTGGTTCCTTTTTTCCAATATAATCCGCCTATTATAACTGCGCCTGAGCCGCCAATAAATATAGAACCTGTAATAGCAAAAAATAAAAAGATGTATTGTGTTTGATTAAAAAATAAACTGAACAAGAATAAATAAACAGCAACACCAATTATAGACATCTTCAACATTTTGATATGTTTCTCAGGCGTTAACTTTTTCCCGATTAAAGGTAAATATACATCCTGAATAAAAATACTTGCCCACGAATGCATATATGTATCATGAGTACTAATAAATGCCGCAACCATTACAGCAACAAACGAGCCTATTAATCCAACTGGCAACAGCTTTGTTAAAACCAATGGTACTGTAAGCTGAACTTTAATTGCTTCTTCAGTAACTCCGTCTAATATTGGCTGAATTGAAGATACTATTGAAGAAAAATCAACATGGTGCATAACGGTATAAGCAACTACAGGAACAAAATATAAAAACAAACTCCATTGGGGAATGTTTCTAAGATTGCCAAGTACTTCAGCCATTTTTGCTTCATGCGGAGTTCGAGCCGATGTAAAACTGCCTTGCGGACCCTGCCATGATAACTTTCCATAAAATATACCTAGCATACCAATTAGGAAATACCAGAAGTTAAAATCTTCCACCTTACTTGTCTTAAATGGATTAACGAGGGATGCATCTTTTGGAGCAGAACTTATAGCTTCATAGATAGTATTCCAATCGATAATAAAAATCAGATAAACAACAATAGCTACAAAAACTGCATTTACAAATACACCTTGTATAAAGTCAGCTATAATTACAGAAATTTGACCACCGGTAAATACAAAGAATAAGGATATTGAGAGAAGCATTAATACAACAGTAGAAAAAGTTGAAATATCTAATCCAATAAAACTATATGTTTCGGGCAACCCGATGAAAAACATAAAAAATCTTGCACCAACAATCGGGAATAAACCAAAATTAACTATACCTGAAAAGAATGCAAGAAACCCGGCAAAGATCCTAAAATTTTTACTGTAACGCATTTCAAAAAATTGAGCCATCGTCATTGCACGAGTTTGTCTAAACCTGTAAACAACCCATCCAGAAACGGTTATTATAAGTATTACAATGCCATTAGTAAATTCCCACCACCTTAATGAGAAACCGGATATATAATTTACTTCAAGCATACCAATAATTGTAATAGCTCCAAGCTGAGCCATTCCGTGTGACATACTTATCAAATAACGTCCTGCCGTTCTTCCGGCTGCTAAAAAGTCGGAAACACTCTGCATTAACTTTTTTGTATAGAGAACTCCCCATACCATTATGCCAACCATTGCAAAAACTATGATCCAATCAATAACTGCTAAATTCAAATTTGTTCTCCGTATAAATCAATGCTTAAATAATATTCACACTTTGTTGCCACTAAATGTGATCTACTTTATTTAGTTGAATCCTTTTTAGCTTCCATTTTTTTTCCATAATCCAAATGATAATCTGTTGTTATCATCGGGAACGATGGAGCAATAATTGGATAAGGAACATTCTTCTGTAAAGCTAAAAAGTCAATTGATGTCAATTTTATTTTCTTAAATTCTTCTATATTAATTTCTATTACATCAGAATATTTTTCCTGTAACTCATCTATATATGGTTTAAAAAATTTATCAATGTTTTCGTAAGTAAAATCTCTAGGCGCATTTTTTTCTTTAATCAACTGGATTTGCTCATAAAAACTAATGAGCGCATCAGACCACATATTTGCAACTCTTTTTGCGATGAAAGCTTTATCATAATTTCGTTCGTAGGCTACTTCTGTTAAATACTTATCCTGTATCATATCAACAATTGCCATCTTTAACTGACCTGCAAACTTTTTACCCCCAACATCTTTTGATGGGAAAACTAAGGGATGTTTTTGTCGCTCCTCTTCATACATTCCTACAGTCCAAATCTGACCATCAATTGTAAATACAGCTTCGTTAAGAATACCATACATATTTTCTTCAACTTCCAGTATGGTTTTATCCATATCAGTTTTTTTATCAAGATTTCTAGAAGCAAAATTTTCTTTGGACTGTTTCCTCTTATCATCATAAAGAGGAGCCATAATTCTGACAAGCTTATTGAATGTATTTTTATCGAACTCAATTTTTTTACCAGACATTACTTTTTTAATAAACTTGATATATTCTTGAGTTCCTCTTTCAACTTTTAATTTCTGATCAACATTTTTATATCGCTGCATTTGATCAGTTTCAGTAATCGCCGGTTTATCAGTCCAGCCAATAACTTTAAATACTAAATAAGAATCGTCTAATTTAACTGGCCCAAATACCTGATTGTCTTTAACTTCGCCTTTGAACAGTATGTCCGTTACTTCTTTATGTTCAGGACTGTTCCAAACAATCTGCTGGGTCGGGACATTGTTTTTCCCAGATAACTCATAAAATATTTGTGAAAAGCTAACTGTATCTGATCTTAATTGATCAGCAACAAATTCAGCTTCATCCAGCACATCAAAATTTATGAACTCAACATCATAAGATCTTCCGGCAAGTTTGTATTCTCTAACAAATTCAGCACTATCAATTTTCACTTTCGAGTAACCTTCTTCATGAAAAAGAATTTGGCGCATTACCTGCCCTTTTCTTCCATCCATAATATTTTTATATTCTTTCTGATTATGAATGCTGCTTTTAGAACCTCTTTCGAGCGCAATTAATTTTTCAGCTATTAAAGAATTTAAAATGATTTTTTTATCAAGTTCCGATTTACCTTTAGCATACCTGGGTCTAATTGTATATTCAGCTCTTTCATAAAACTCTCTAACTGTAATGGTTTTATCACCAACCTTTACTAGAACGGTTTCCTTTAACGATTTATCAGCAAGATAATTTTCAACTTGTATTTCTTTAACAATTTTTTCTTGCGCAAAAGTTTTTGTGGAAATTAGAAGAAGTGCTACTATCACAAATAATTCTGCTAATGCTTTAATATTCAATTTTATTTTCATAAGATTTTCTTTTTATAACTAAGGATGTCTAAATAAAAATTCAGACATTCCTAATACTAACCAAGTTTATTTAGGGAAAATGCGTAAGCGCCTAAGGAAATTGCTTTACTGGTGCCTATTTTGGAAATACCAACACCAATCCGTGGCTCGTCATCATATTTAATTATTTTATCAGATCCGTATACTTTAATTTCTTTTACAGATCCTTCCGAAAATTTATTCATCTCGTCTTCATTTTCAAGATTGTAAACATTTGCAACTAACCGGTTAAATGTTGATCCGTCTTTATTTGTATATTTACTGTTCATTTCTTCTATTAAACGAGGCAAAAACAGATCTGAAGCCCCCGATAAACCGCCGCCTATCACTACTAATCCGTCAATTAAAGTTATAGCGTTTGATATTGCATCACCAACTGCTTCCGCCATTTCATTAAATGCTTTTATTGCCGCATCTTTGTTTCCTTCTTTTTCACCTTTGCCGATTTCAAAAATTTCTTTTGGTGATGGCGCTTCTTCAAATGGAATACCTAATTGCTCTGAATATATTCTTTTAACTGCACGAATGCTGGCGTGTTCTTCTATATTTAATAACGGACTCAATTTATCTCTGAGAAGCCAAATTTCACCAGCACCGGAATTATCACCAATAAATAACTCGCAGTCTCTAACAATACCGGCACCAAATCCGGTTCCAAGAGTTAATCCTAATAAATTTTTATATCGTTTAGGACTTCCGGCTTCTTCTAATTTACGGTTTATTTCCGGTAAAAATCCTCCAATGGCTTCTCCATAAGCGTAAAGATCACCATCATTATTTATAAAAACCGGAATCCCAAATTTTTCTTCTAACATTGGACCTAATGCTACTCCGCCTCTAAATGCCGGTAAATTTTGGAGATCTCCAATTATTCCGTTTGGATAATCTGCAGGACCAGGAAACGCAAAACTAATTGCAACTGGTTTATCATCAAGTTTATCAATCACTTGCTGAAATCCATTAATTAGTGTATTCATACACTTATCTAAATCATCAGCATTAGAATCCATTCTTAATGGTTCAATAATTTCTTCACCAGCTTGCATTGCTGTAAAAACAAAGTTTGTTCCGCCAGCATCCAAAGTCATTACTATTCTTTTATCATCTGTGTAATTCATTTATATACCTAATTGTTATTTCTTTATTTTGTTGTCATCCCGAACATATTTTTGTGAGAGATCTTAATTTAAGAAGAAGATTTTTCCTCACTACTCTCGTCGAAATGTCAAATTAATTCTAATTAAACCTAAGTTGCTTGTTTCTTTCCTTTAAGAGATAATACTAATAAATATCCAAAACATATCGCTGGAACTATGTATGCAAATGCTAACATTCCAGAATCAACTAGTTCACCCATTACTAAAGGAACAATTGCACCACCACTAATTGCCATCACCATTAAACCAGAAAGCTCACCAGAACGCTCTGGTTTTTCTTCAATTGTTATTGAAAAAAGCATTGGCCAGATATTAGCAAATCCTAATCCACCTAAAACAATACCAACAACTGCTAAATATTCAAAACTTGTCATCATTAAAACCACACCCGCTAAACCTAGTGCAGCTGAAATTCTGAAAAATGTTCTCGGATTTAAGTTAATACTACCAGCAATTAATCTACCAAAAGTTACTGTTCCAAAAAATAATGTTGGACCCCATAATGCAGCTTGATCAGAAGCAAAACCAAAACTTTCTAAACTTGGTTTTAAGAAACGTGCCATACAAACTTCGGCACCAACGTATAAGAAAATACCTAGTACTGCTAATGCAAATACTGGCTCTTTTAATAATTGTAATGATGAACCTATACTTGGAGGAACATCAGCTTTTGTTTCATCAATTTTTAACATTGCAACAAAAACAAACGCTAAAACCATAAACACTAAAAATACCGGAAAAACGCCTCTCCAACCCATTGTAGCAAATATTGGAAGAACTAATACTAAACCTACTAAATATGCCGAAGCAGAAGAACCTAAACCTTTAATTCCCTGAGCTAATGCAAGATTTTTACTATATTTTCCCTCTTCACTTACATCATACATAATTGGATTGCCGGCAACCTGTAGAAATGTTGTTCCGATTCCTAGTAAAAATATGCATACTAATAATAATGTGAATCCGGGATCAATAAATGTTGGAACTGCCATCGCAACAATATTTAGACCTAAACCAATCAATAATAGATTTTTTTTACCTATTCTTGCAGCAAGTACTCCACCCGGAACACTAAATACCGCGAATGCTATAAAGACAAAGAATGTTAACAATGTTGCCATTACAGCACTTAATTCGTAGTTTTTTTCAACGGCACTTGCCATTGGTCCCATGGCATCAGCTATTCCCATTACAAGAAATGCTAAAAATATTGGGAAAGTTTTTAATTTCATTTTAATTCCTCTAATTCAATTAATAATAAACAAAAACAGCTCAGGTCATCTGAAACTTAAATATTGACTGGTTTGTTTTCAATAAAACTTTTTCTTTGTTAGTTTGACTAACTGGCTTATCCTTACATTAAGTTTTTTAATCAAATTTTAACAATTACTAATATTTTATGTTTTATCCGTGTATTTTCTCTTAATATTTATTTAATTAAAAGCAGTTTTTTGGTTGCAGAAAAATCTCCCGATTTTAACTGATAAAAATATGTTCCACTCGCTAAATACACAGCATCAAATTCAACTTTATATACTCCGGCTAATTGTTCTCTGTTTACTAATGTTTTGATTTCATTCCCAAGTACGTCGTAAACTGTTAATTTTACAGAAGCTGAGTACAAAGGAATTGAATATTCAATTGTTGTTGAAGGATTAAACGGATTTGGATAATTCTGCTTTAAAATATAATTTTCTGGTAATTGTTCTTGATTATTAAGAACAGCCACAGTTGTGCTTTTAGTTGCGTAAACGGCAATATCATCGATGTTATAATCATCAGAGTCAGAACTTCCATCAGCCATAAAACGTATTTTCATATTATGAGAAAACGTATAATCAGCTTCATTAATATGAATAATTTTGTGCTCAAATTTGTTAATTTCAAAATCATCTCCAATTATATAATTAGCAATAGTATGCCATTCTGCTCCATCAAATAATTGGACAAAAAAATCTTCTCCACTATTAATACCTTTTGCAAAAAACCAAAAATCAATTTTTATTTGAACATATTCTGGTGTGTCTAAATCAATACCTAACTCATTTGCAAAAGAAGAAGCTAATTCTGAATTATCCTGAATTGTTATTGAATTATTACCACTGTGCGAATAAGTAGGGATACTACTTAAAAAACAGTCTTCTCCACCAGAAATAAAATCACCAAACCCATTTTCAAAATCATCAAAAGTAAGTTTAATCCAGCCATTTTCTAATTTTGCAGTTGTAAAGTTCCAAACATCGCCTTTTGTAACTCCAATATTGTTTACCTCATCAACGCGCCAAAAGTATTTTGTATTTTGTTCTAAAGCTTCTGGTCTAAATTTATTTGAATAAACCTCTTTATAAAAATCATCATCAAGTTCAGAATCAGTACCTAAATAAACTTTGTGTGAACCAGTATTTTCACCACTATTCCATATTAAAATATCTGCAAGTCCAATATTAGTTGTATCCTCAGCAACTATTGGAACAGCTTTTCCGGGTGCAGTTTCAAATCCGGCGTAATCATAAAGATGAAGTTCCGCCAACTGGATTATTTCCCCGCTATTATTGTTCATTTCTAATCTGTAATAAGTATAAGCTTCAATATTACCCAAATAATATGTTTTTGTATAAAATCTTTCTGGAAAATTCTGGTTAGCCTGAACATCCAAAGTATCCCAAACAACACCGTCTTTTGAGCCTTTAAGAACCCAGTCTTTCGGATCTCTTTCCACGGCATCATTTGCAGAAGTAAGCGAATATTCATTTATTGTATATTGAGATCCTTCTTCAAATTGACATTGGATCCAGCTTGATTTATTAAAATCCAGCCATTTAGTTTCAACATCATCATCAAAAGCTTTATCAGATGTCTCCCCGGCATCTAAATTTTGATCAAGAGCTGAAAATTTATTCCCAGTTTCATTTGTTCTATCTTTCTTTGGTGCGCCTAAATGATTTGTATTAAAACTCCATACTTTACCAGATGTTGTACCGAAATTATTTATTACATCAATCCGCCAATAATATTTTTTACCTAGTTCAAGTTCTGAAGGTAAAAAGTTTGTTTCAGTCTGGTTTTTTACAAACGGCGGAGGATTTGTTGTTCCAAAATTAACATTATATGAAATAGCTCCTTCCGTTTTTGCCCAGCTAAGTTCCGGATTTATTTTAACGTACATAAAATTATTTGGCGGATTTGGAGTTGAACTTTGATCTGGAGCTGAATTTATGGTCCAATTAAATATTGTTAAAATTGTTTCAGAAATACCAAATTCCTTGCTGATAGCTTCAACTTCTATGGTACAATCAACCTCTTTTCCTTCACGAATAATTTTAGGAACAAAATAATAATTAGTTGAAGTTGCACCTACCAATGTTCGGGTTCCATCAGAGTTTTTTCTATAAACGTTGTATCCTCTAACATCAGTTGCCGGTTTATTCCATTTTAGTCTCAATGAAGCAATATCTGCATCATCTTCTACTTTGTTTTCAACAGTTAAAGAATTTGTAAGTACTGGAATTTCTTTATCACCGTCTACAATTCCTATTTGTCCAAGCAACATTTGATAGTCCGGTTTATTTGCCGAACCGTTAAAAAAGACTCCAATTGCGCCAATTGTTTTTCCAGAATAAGAAGAAATATCTAATGATTTAGAATTCCAATCTGCGGATTCTGAATTGCCAACTTCTATATATTCCCAATTGTCCGGAGATTCTGTAAAAGATAATGCTATTTTCATATTTGATGAAATATTTGCTTCACCTAATTTATATGTAATTTCAAATTTTGAATTTGAACTCAGTTCAAGGTTTGTCATATAAAGCTTTATCAAATTATCGGACACTAAATTTCCCGAAACTTTCAAACAGTTTCCGCCGTAATATGCATCGGTAAATTCAAACTTGGGTATTAACTTTTCTCCTAAACTTTCAACTAACCATCGCCACGAAGGCTGAATATCCTGAATTGCTCTATTATTCCAGTCGGTACTGCTTTTAATTTTACCATCCACAGCAAATAATTTCCCGTTTCCAACAGTAAAGTTTGTCACAAAAGGGATCTCATTAATCACCGATTTAGCCGGATAATAATGAGCAATTCCTTTCCATATTTTTGATGTATTAGTATTTGCCGGGTCATGATTTTCGCCAGAATAAAAAGCTTCTGCTTTAGAATAATAATCATCATTCCATTCAAGATCAGTATTTCCAACCGCTACATCAACTAGTCCGTTCATTTGAAAAAGTGCCAAAGAAAGCAAATGAGGAACATAAAGAACATCTCTATCACCAAGATCTAAGCCGCTGTTCCAGTATTGCTGCCAAGTTTCAAATCCGGCATAAACATCCCAATGATCTCTACCTACTGACTTTGCTAAATCACGAGAATCAATCAAGTCTTGTTCAGAATACCAATAATTCAAAAACATTTCCTGAGCTGCCGGTTTTCCTTCATAATCAAAAAACCAATCGTTACTAGAATTAAGTTCATTTTGATACGAAACATTCCCGTTTTCTACCATTGAATCGTACCACATAATTCTTATACCTTTTGACTCTCCTTTTTTATTGAAGTAAATAAGAAAATCTCTTACAGCTTCTGCTAACGCTTTATTTCCGGGTGCTTCAAAATTAAAGAACCAGCCGTCAAATCCGTAGTATTCACAAATCTCAATCAGTTTATCAGCACCACGATAAGAATTTCCTATTTTCTGAACAAGAAAAGTAATGTCCTGTTCGCTTGGATTCATAATTAAACTATAAACTTTAACACCATTTCTGTGTGCAGCATCAATCATTTCTACCGATGGTAAATAATGCCAGTTGTTGAACATCATGTAAACATCGTTATATTGCCACCATGTATAAGTTTGAACTCTAAAGTTTTTTGAGCCGGAAGAAACATACGCAGGCACATACTGACTTTGCCACCAAGGTGAACAAATCGCAATTTTACCACTATCCTTCGCGTTAGGATTTACCCAATAATCTTGATTAGTGAATTTTTCTTTTAGGGGAACAGTTCCTCTATTGTAATCCCTATCAGGATCAACCGCCGGATTCCATTCAATAAGTTTTTGCAGATCTCCGTTCCAAGTCCAGGGTCTTGGCTGATTTGATGGATAGATTGTTTCAAGAGATATATTATTACTCCCGGAATTTATCAGATTAAAATTTCCTAACTGATATTTTATTCCGCAGAATATTATTCCAAATAATAATATTGAAACAGAAACAACTTTTATCTTTTTCTTCACTAAATTTATATTCACTTTTTCTTTGATCCTTTACCAGGCCTAAAATATTATACTTCACTTATTTTCATATTAATTCAACTATTTCAATAATAAAAGCTTTTTTGTCTGAACAAAATCACCAACTTGTAATTTATAGAAATAAGTTCCGCTTGCTAAATTTGAAGCATTAAATGAAATTTTATAATTACCGGCTGATTGTTCTCTATTTACAAGAGTTTTTATTTCATTTCCTAAAACATCAAAAACAGTTAGTTTAGTTAAACTTGCATTAGGTATATTGTATTCAATAGTAGTTTTTGGATTAAAAGGATTAGGATAATTCTGTTTAAGTAAATATTCTAAAATAACTTGTTCTTCACTTTCAAATTCTGAAACACCAACAGTTACTTCTGAATTACTCCATAATGGATCACTTGTTTGTTCACCAGTAGTTGAACCTAAAACACCATTGTTAGCGAAATAGGATTTATCATTTACAATTTGTCCTTCACCTTCATCAAAGCTCCAGTATCCTACTAATCCAGAATTTTCAGAACCTAAGATACTTTCACCCAGGCTGCTATTCATCGAGTTTTTAATTTCCCCGGCAGTACGTGATATATTCCAGATTCGTACTTCATCAATTTTTCCATTAAATACTCTGCCAGCCCACCCGGCCGATTCACCTATATGAACTTTATTAGAATTATTTGCAATTGAGAATGTACTTTTGTGCGAAGCCACTTCTTCTCCGTTTACATAAAGCTTAATATTTTTACCGTCATAAGTTCCGGCAATGTGAGTCCAGGCACCTATTGGAATTGAGTTTTGAGGTGATGTTAATTCATTCCAGCTGCCGCTTCCAAGA
Source organism: Melioribacteraceae bacterium (assembly GCA_016342755.1). Lineage (GTDB taxonomy): Bacteria > Bacteroidota > Ignavibacteria > Ignavibacteriales > Melioribacteraceae > JAEINS01. The sequence continues at coordinate 81,893 of JAEINS010000017.1, forward strand.
CTTATATCAAACTGACCTTGTTTTCCGCATCTTAATGCATAACCATTATCATATCCAGCACCGCCGCTCCAATCTTTTGTTACAATAGAACCTTGCCAGATTTCTGATTTAAATGAATTTGGGTTTACCCAGGCTTCAAGCGTAATGTTAGTTCCAGTTACTTGTAAAGACGGACTATTCTCAATTACAACTTTATCGTTATTACCGTCGAACTCTAAAGCTTTACCAGTTGCGGAACTAATAGTATCAGAAGTTGAAAAACTCCAGACTGTTCCAATAGTTTTACCAGTTGCATTCTCCGCATCAACTCGCCAGTAATAAGTTGTATTAGGTTCTAAAGCTTTGGTTGGCACATAAATTGGTATATATATGTTTTTAATAAAATTATTTTCATCTAAGTTTGAATCAGTTCCTAGGTATAATTTATAATTTTTAACATAGCTATCACCAATCCAGCTTAAGCTTTGTGTTCCCGGAATATCCATTGCTTCGTTTTCCGGACTAGGATTTTTTGGTTCTGCCGGTAATGGATATAATGTATGGAAAGTATAAACAGGACCAACAATTGTATCGGTTGCTGTTATCTCATTAACTCTCCAAAAATATCTTTTATTTTCTTCTAGAGTAGACGGAGTATATCCAGTTTCAGTCTGATTACTTACAAACTCTGGATTTACACTTGTTCCAAAATAAACATCATGGGAAACTGTATTTTCTCCTGATGTCCACGAAATTGATTCACTAAAACCAATTTCAAATGAGTTGGGAACCGGACTGGGATTTGATACTGTAGCATTCAAATTATAAGTAATATTAAAAGAACTATTAACAGCTAAAGCTTGAGCTTCAACCGCATCAGTATTTTTAATATCATCATAAATCCAGATAAATCCGCCTTCAGATCCACAGTTGTTTTTGTAACCTTTCATCTTCGATTGAATTGTTGCACTATTAGTTAAATTTCCCCATAAACCAGGATATACCGGAATACCGTCAAAATAATCATCCCAGGTACAAGGATTATTTCCACTGCCGCCAGCATAACATTGAAGGTAAATTAGATCAACAGTTCCTGGTCTTTGTGCATTAGTATTTGCCGCAACTCCTTTCCAATAATTTGAAGCTGTATAAGGACAAAGTGCAACTTTGAATCCAATATCTGCCAGCATTACAGCAAATTTGGTTGATGATGGTTCATCGTATGTGCTTTCATCATCAAAGTTTATTGCGTCAAAAACCGGAATTGTTTCTTTCAAAGCTTTGAAATTTTTATATAAAACAGAATTTGTATCAGTTCCTTCAGTTTCTACCAGATGTTTAATATTTGCAAAAGTTGAAGATCCCCAGGCACTTAAGCCAACTTCTAAACGATTTATTGATGTTGGAGCTGTTTTCAATAATGCCATATTTTTAGGGAATTGAGGATATTTTTGATCACCAACATATTTACCGTCTTTACATATTAAAAACTCACCATTGTAATTAAGATCGCCAGTTTCGTTAATATGAATTGTCCAGACAATTGCCGTAGTAAACCCGGAATTTTTTAATTCATCAATTGAAAAATGTGAATCGTAATAAGTTGGACCCCCTACAAAAATTGCCGATTGAGCACTTAAGGCAGAAAATGTTAATAAGACAAATAAAAAAATATTTAAAAATTTCTTTGTAAACGAAAACGTCATTTTTTCCTCAAACTTTTGTATAATTACTCAAAACAATTGTTCATTTATTTAATTTCACTATTATTTCAGTTTGTTTTCTCTGAAAATTTGCGAGGATCAAATTTCGAAATTTTTCTTGATATTTCCAAAATATTTGTATGAAATTTTTAGTTTTTCTTATATTTTTACATTCGTTTATTTTCTTTTTGGATAATCCTAATAAGGTTGGTTTATGTTTTTACAGATTTTATATAATTTTTCGCGAATTTTTAAGTTTATGATATTTATAATATTGGTGAATATTACAAATATATATAGTCAAGCAATATCATTTAGCAATGAATTAAATTCATCGAACCTACCAATAGTTATTATAAATACTAACGGACAGCATATTCTTGATTCTCCCAAAATTACTGCCGAGATGGGAATTATTTATAATGGAGAAAATGTACGGAACAACATTTCTGATTCTCTTAATAATTTTCATGGGAATATTGGAATTGAAATAAGAGGTGCAACTTCTCAATCATTTCCTAAAAAACAATATGGATTTGAAACGAGAGATTCGCTTGAAAACAATTTAAATGTATCGCTGTTAGGAATGCCTGAAGAAAATGATTGGATATTATCTGCACCTTATAGTGATAAGAGTCTGATTAGAAATGTGCTTGAATATAGATTAGCAAGTGATATTGGCAGATACGCGAGCAGAACAAAACTTTGTGAACTTGTTTTAAATGGTCAATATCAGGGCGTTTATATTTTAATGGAAAAGATAAAACGTGATAAAGGAAGAGTTAATATTTCCAAACTTGATCCGGAAGAGATTAGTGGAGATGATGTAACCGGCGGTTATATTTTGAAAATCGATAAATTTATAGGTGATGATTTAGGAGGCTGGAGATCTGCCTTTCCAGTTGATGACGAAAGTGGGAAATTATTTTTTCAATATCATTATCCCAATCCCACAGAAATTGTAAGTGAACAGGAAGAGTATATTGAGAATTATATGTACAAGTTTGAGGAAATTTTATCCAGTGATGATTTTTCCGATTCTGTAAATGGATATGCAAAATATATAGATGTGGATTCCTTCATTGATTATTTTCTATTAACCGAACTATCAAAAAATATTGATGGTTATAGACTCAGTACATTTTTATATAAAGATAGAGGCAGTAAAGGCGGCAAGTTAACAATGGGTCCCATGTGGGATTACAATTTGGCATTTGGCAATGCTGATTACTTTAACGGATTTGAAACATCAGGTTGGTGGAAAGATAGTTATTATGGAGGTATGAATGATATTCCATTTTGGTGGGACAGACTTTTCCAAGATAAAAATTTCACAAATCGAGTTGAAGAACGTTGGGAATCTTTAAGACAAAATGAATTTAGTTCAAATAGAATCTTTTCTTTGATAGATAGTCTCACAACTGAACTTAATGAATCACAAGTAAGAAACTTTAAACGATGGCCGGTATTGGGATATTATGTTTGGCCAAACTATTTTATTGGAAATTCATATAACGAAGAAATTACATACTTGAAAGAATGGATCACTGATAGATTAAATTGGATGGATGAAAATATTAAAATTCAAATTGATAATGAAATTATAGATGACCAAGGAGAATTTGCCTTACAATTTAACGGAACAGGCAACTTTGTAAACTGTGGGAATCATGAATCAATAAGTATCAGCGGAAATGAACTAACTTTAGAAGCATGGATTAAGGCAGATAAGTGGAAGCAATATTCTCATCAAGGTGTCATTATAGCAAATGATAATATGGGATGGAATGAGGATTTTGGATATGCTCTACGCTGTGGCGATAATGGACAAATAGATTTTGTAGTTGGTGATGGAAAGTGGCATGAACTTCATTCCAATGCTGGAGTATTATCATTAAATCAATGGAATCATATCGCAGCTACATACAACGGTAACAAAATGAAAATATATGTTAACGGTAAACTTAAAATTTCAAAAACAGATAAATTTGAAATTTCCAAATCTCCTAAAAATCTATTTATTGGCTCTTCCCCTTCAGATTTCTCAAGATGTTTTTCTGGTGAAATTGATGACGTAAGGATATGGAATGTTTGTCGTACAGAAGATGAATTAAATTCTGCTATGAATGTTGGGATAGAAAAGTCTGCACATGGTTTAGCTGGATATTGGAGATTTAATGAAGGAAGTACTCAGACAACTAAAGATAAAATCGGCAATAATAATGGAACTTTGGGAACAGTAAAAGCTGATGATGATGCTGATCCAATATGGGTATCTGCAAATGATCTACCAGTAAGTATCGAAATATCTGATAATTCAATTCCCAATGATTTTGTGTTAAAACAAAATTATCCAAATCCGTTTAATCCAGTTACAACAATAGAATATTCAATTCATGTAGGGACAAGTAGTGGCTTGTCCTTACCAACAACAAAATTGACTATTTACGATGTTTTAGGAAACGAAATAAAAACTCTTGTTAACAAAGAACAATCAGCCGGAAATTATAAAGTAAAGTTTGATGCATCACACTTTGCCAGTGGAACTTATTTTTATCAGATGAGATCTGGTAGTTTTATTCAAACAAAAAAACTTATATTAATAAAATAATTGAATTTTAAGGAACCAAATGGATAAACTAATCTTTATCAAAAATTTAATTTTAGTAATAATAATATTTTGTTCTTCCCTATTTGGGCAGCATATAACTGCTCCATATCTGTTTCCAGAAGATATACTTAAATGGAGTTCTGATGATATAGTGTCTCAATACAATGTAAGCTCAGTACCTTTAGCAGAAAGATTTACAAATCCTAACACCAGAGTAAATCCATTTGCATCTAATGATGAAATGAAATTTATGACAATTCCAACAATGAGTAATAGCATTTCTAAAAGTCCTGCTCAGTATGGTGATTCATTTAATATCTATGCTTTTTCATTTTGGCAGTATATAGATTTAATTATTTACTGGGGCGGATCAGCAGCCGAAGGGATAATCGTTCCTCCAACAGCAGAGGTTACCGATGCTGCACATCGTAACGGCGTGCAAATCCTCGGAACACTTTTCTTTCCTCCAGTTCATTATGGCGGCGATATAAAATGGTTAGATCAATTATTAACAAAAGAAAATGAAAAATTCCCTATTGCTGATAAGATGATTGAAATGGCGGAATATTTTAAGTTTGACGGCTGGTTTATAAATCAGGAAACTCATGGTACTAATCCTGAGCATGCTGAATTAATGTTAGAATTTATAGAGTATATAAAAATGAATTCCAATCTTTATGTAATGTGGTATGATGCAATGACAATCGATGGCAAAATGGAATGGCAAGGTCAGTTAACCAATAAAAACTATTCTTATATAAGTGATGAAGAAAGCTTTGCAAACTCAATGTTCGTCGACTTCAGATGGAAGAGAAATGAAAATAGTATTACAAATACTTTAGCATTTGCGAATGAACATGACTATAATCCATTTGACCTTTATTTTGGAATTGAAGTTCATGCAAATGGTGAAGTTGATAAAGTGCCTTACAAATGGTTGTTTGATAAAGATAATCCAAGTGAAGTATCATTAGGATTCTTCAATCCGGATTTGATTTATTCATCTTCTAAAAACATGGAAGAATTTTATAATAGAGAAAATAAACTATGGTCAGGTATAAATGGAGATCCAAGCAAAACCAAATTGGATAATAACTGGCCTGGGACTGCACATTTAGTAGAAGCAAAATCTGTAATTACTAAACTGCCTTTTACAACAAGTTTTAATACAGGACACGGAAAAAAGTTCTTTGTTGATGGTAAAGTTTATTCTTCAAAAGAATGGTACAATAGAAGTATCCAGGATATTCTTCCAACATGGAGATGGCTGATTGAAGGAAATCCTAAAACAGTCTCGGCACAATTTAATTGGAGTGATTCATATATAGGAGGATCATCTATTGAGCTTTCTGGAAAACTTTTAAAAGATAATCAAAATGAAATTAAGCTTTATAAAACTAAGCTCGAAATTTCAGAGAATACAAAATTTGAATTAACATTTAAACAAAATCAAAAGGTTAAAATTAAAGTTGGACTCTCATTCTGGAAAAGTGAATCGCAATTTAAATATTTTGATATTTCTGATAACAGAAGTAATCAATGGATTACTAAATCTTTTTCACTTGAAAAATTTAAAGATAATAAAATTGCACAGATCTCTATTTTATTAAGCTCTGAAAGTGATATTGAGGATGTAAGTGTAAATCTTGGTAATGTAACTATTGCAGATGAGACAATAAAAAAAATTAATTCACCAAAAAACTTTGTAGTTGAAAAATTTATTTTTAATGATGCTTATTCTGCCAGAACGTTCTTAAAGTGGGAAAATTCGTCTAATGATATTTTCACAAACCACATTTTTAGACTTAATGAGAATAAGAAATTAGAATACATCGCTTCGACTCCTAATAATGTAATCCATATTCCAGCTATAGAAAGACGAAACGGAGAAACGAAAACGAAACTGTTTATTCAAAGTATTGGAAAGGATTTCCAAAAATCTGAATTAGTTGTAACCGAATTATTTTGGGGAAATGAACCGCCAAACAATCCACCAAATTCAAAAATAAATGGACCTTACTTTACTTCCACAAAACAAAAAATTGTGCTAGATGCTTCTCGCTCAACAGATAGAGAAGGTAAAATTACTAAGTATGAATGGATTCTAAATGATGAGGTTATAGGTAATAGTGAAAAATTTGAAACATCATTTTCACAAATAGGCACTTTTGATTTGATTCTAAAGGTGACAGATGAAGGTAATAAATTTGCATATGATACAACTTACCTCTGCGTTCAAGACGCAATTGTTACGTTAACACCAGATATATTATATCTTGATTTTGAAGATCTTAAACATGAATCAAATGAATATAATATCATATACAAGGATTGTAATCAGAGCGAAGGAATTTTCGGGAAGGCGTTGCTTCTAGATGGCAATAATTCTTATGGCATGAAAGAAGATTTTAAACCAGAAATGTCAACATTCACAATTGCATTATGGGCATTTGCAAAATCACGACCATCCTGGGCATCATTTGTTAAAAACTGGGCAGGAGCTCCTGGAGCTTTTCATTTAGGATTAATGAACAATGATGGCGATTTGGAACTTCAAGTTTCACAATCCAACGGGAAGGTACTTTTTTTACGCGAAGGTAAAGAAAATAAGTTCCCTCTTAAGGAATGGCAGTTTATAAGTTTTGTTGCTAATGGTGAAGATATTATTTTATATAGAAACGGTATCGAAGTTGACAGAGAAAAATATGATGGAACTTTGAAAACCTCTTTTAATAAATTAGGTATTGGAGCTAAACCAAGTGAATTTAAGATTCTTCCTAAAAATACAGCTGGTCTATGGGATGGAATGCTCGATGAAATTAAAATTTATAGCAGAGCATTGAACGCTTCAGAAATAAAAAAACTTCACAGTAAAAGTAAAATTCAGGACTAAAAAAATAGTGACAACTCGCGAGTTGTCACTATAAAATAAAATTATTTTTCATCCGAGAAAGAATATGGGAAATCCACTTTGTTAACACCACGATTTTCATTTGGTTTATCAGACATCTTTAATTTCATACTTCCACCAGATTGTAGAACCGAATGTTTGATATAATTCTTAGAAGATTCATTTCCGTTAATCATCACTTTATCCAGATAAACATTTTTACTTGAATTATTCTCAGAATCAATCACAAATTTCTTTCCATCCTCCATTGTTAATTCAACTTTATTGAAAATTGGAGAACCTAAAACATACTCGTCTGTTCCAGGGCAAACCGGATAAAATCCAATTGCAGAGAAAACATACCACGCAGAAGTTTGTCCGTTATCTTCGTCACCGCAAAGTCCGTCTGGCGTTGGAGTATATAGAATGTCCATCACTTCCCTGGCTCTCTGCTGAGCTTTCCAAGGTTGTCCTGAATAATTATAAAGATAAATACCATGCTGTATTGGCTGATTACCGTGTGCATATTGTCCCATTCCGGCAATTAGCATTTCTGTTATCTCATGAATTTGTTGTCCATAATATGAATAATCAAATTTGGGAGGTGCTGTGAAAACCGAATCCAGTTTTGCATTGAATCTATCGTATCCACCCATTAAATCTATTAAACCAGCGAAGTCATGGAAAACACTCCATGTATAATGCCATGAAGATCCCTCAGTAAATGCATCGCCCCATTTTTCTGGTACAAACGGAGACTGCCAAGAACCATCTTCATTTTTACCACGCATAAAGTTTGTTGATTTATCAAACACATTTTTATAATTCATACAGCTTTTTTTGAATCTACCAATTTCAGATTGAGGTTTTCCTAGTTTCTCTGCTACTTTCATTAGGTTAAAATCCGCAAGAGTATATTCTAAAGTTCTAGCAACGTTTTCATTTATACCTACATCGTAAGGAATGTATCCCAATTCATTATAATAGTGAGCTCCTTTTCGGCCAACAGAATTAAGCGGACCTTCATTTTCATAATTTTTTAACATTGCTTCGTAAAGAACTTCCATATCGTAATCAGAAATTCCTTTAAGGTATGAATCGCCAATGTTAACAGACGAATTTGAACCAATCATACAATCTCTATGACCAGGACTAGCCCATTCCGGTAACCAGCCGCTTTCTTTGTAAGTGTTAGCTAAACCCTGCATGATCTTGGAATTTAAATCTGGGTACATTAAAGTATAAAATGGAAATACAGCCCTGAATGTATCCCAAAAACCATTATCAGTAAACATATACCCGGGTAATACTTTCCCATTGTAAGGACTGTAATGAATTACTTCATCTTTAGCATTTATTTCATAAAACTTTCTTGGGAACAATAATAATCGGTAAAGTGCAGTATAAAAGTTTACTAACTCTTTTTCAGTTCTACTTTCAACCTTAATTCTGCCAAGTTCCTTATTCCATGCTTCATTTGCTTTTTTCTTAATTGAGCAAAAACTTTCATCCCCAATTTCTCTTGCAAGATTTAACTCCGCTTGTTTGTAGCTAATAAAAGATGAGGAAACTTTAACAATAATTTCTCTCTTCTTATTTCCTTGGAATTTAATTACCGCACCAACATGCTCTCCTTCTCTAGAAAGTTCACCTTCGTACAATCCATTATCATCCCAAGTAGACGCGAGTTCCACCTCAGTATCAAATTCCATTACAAAATAATTATGAAAGTTTTCAGGAACTCCGCCGCTGTTATATCTGCAGTAGCCAGTTACTTTTTTGTTATCCGGCGATATTTTGACCATAGATCCTTTAGTAAAAGCATCAACAACTAAATACTGATCTTTATCCGCAGGAAATGAAATTCTGAAAATTGCTGATCTTTCAGTTGGAGTTAATTCTACCCATGTATCATAATCAGCTAGATATACCTTATAGTATCCGGGATTAACAGTTTCCCTTTTATGGCTGAACCAAGACATTCTTGACTCTTGATCATATTTCAATTCACCAACAACAGGCATAATTGAGAATGTCCCATAATCATTTATCCATGCTGATGGCTGATGAGTCTGACGAAATCCTCTAATTTTGTATTTATCATAGGAGTACATCCACCCATCACCCATTTTACCAGTGTACGGTGTCCAGAAATTCATCCCCCAAGGCAAAGCTATTGCAGGATATGTATTTCCATTTGATAATTGAAACTCAGAGTCGGTTCCAATTCTAGGCTCAACCCATTTTGTTAAATCACCTGAGCTTTCTATTTGTGCTAAGGTATAGTTAGAAAAAATACAAAGTAGAATAATTATCAAATAGAATTTAATAGAGAATCGTCTAAGCATTGGCACCTCAAAAATTGTTTTAATTTATAAATTAGATTTGCTTTCAGAAGAAATAAATATACGGATTTTTACTATAAGTTATAATTGCGGATTTACGGAATGGAGAATTTTATACATTATAAAAAAAATTTTGGAATTAGATAGGTAGTGATATAACAGACATTTTAAATAATCAGAAAAAGCAAAGGGATAAAAAAAACCCTCAGACGCAAAGCGAAAGAGGGTTATAAAATAAAAAAATCCCGGC
>JAEINS010000018.1 GCA_016342755.1 Melioribacteraceae bacterium
GATCTGTTGATATATACTTTAAGTCAAATCTGTGTGTAGAATTAGTTTTATATTTAAACTTTACTTGTATAATCTCTAAGATAAACATAGAAAATTGACCGGTGAATTGTTTGTGTTCCTGAACTATTTTCATAAAATCTGTAATCAACATAGTTGCCACTTCCATGATTTGTACTATTATCCGAAAAGATTGTTTTATAATAAGCATTTGTTTGGGATAATGAAGACGGATCGGCTTCCCTTTGTGCAAACAACATTGATATACAAATAAAGCATAAAACAAAAATTTTAAGTTTCATAATTTCTCCGAATTGATTTTGTAAAAAAAATTGTCTTTATTTTTAAACATAAATAGCCCTAGTTCGTTAAAAACGATCTCTATAGGTTACCAGCCTTGGTCTATTTATAAACTTGGGATAGTGTTGCCGCACTATCCTTTAATTTTAAAGTGATTACCTCCACTATATTAAATCATTTTAGTGTTCCCTTATAAATTATATTTGAATTTTGTTTGTAATTATTTGTGATTAAAAATAATTTTTTATTAAAAATTAACATATCATTAAAATATTCATCATTAAATTCTAAAATATATTCGATTGTATCACCATTAAAATGCATTAATCCATATTTCATTGACAAAAATATATCTCTCTGGTTTCTACCAAAAATTCCACCACTAAATATTGATTGATTATAATTATAAATTGGATTAAATGAATTATTTTTATATCTATTAATTGTTCCATTAAAAGCAAAAAATAATTCACTGTTTATTTCTTCAACTTTCATTAAATTATCCTGTCCAACACCCTTTCTTATTATTTGCGTTAACTTTTTACCATCTAACTCAAATAATCCTATTGAATCTTCACTATGTCCAATTAAAAAATAGTTATTACTAGTTTTTACTCCTTTACATATTTTAACAAAATAATATTGATATTCAGGGAATTCCATTAAAGCCCATTCTTTACCATTGTAATGGGCAATTGTTGCTATTCGGTTTTCCCCATATCCTGAACTTCCTACAGCGTAAATATTATTTCCAGAAGTTCCCCAGATATCTCCAAAAGAAATTCCGTTTCCGTTGCTTACATCAAATTTAATATTCTCACTCCAGTTGGTTCCGTTATAATTCCATATTTTGTTTTCGCTACTGCCAATCCATACATTGTCTTTGTCTGTACCCCAAATGCATCTTGGCATTACACCTCTGCTTATATTATCGGTTGTCCAGCTTTCACCATCATAATGCCAGATTGTTGTGCTAAGAGCTCCGCCAGGTCCAACTGCCCAAACATCTTCTGGGCTGCTGCCCCACATTCTGTAAATATAAAAGAATGGTACTTGTATGGTATCTGCCTGCCATACATAATCTCTTCTACCAGGATCGGGAACTGGTTCAGTAGGGTTATCCTCACAATTAAAAAGAAAAAGAGATGTGAATATCAGAGTTAAAAATATAATTAATGTTTTTTTTGAAGTCATGAAACCCTCGTATCTGTAAAAGTTGTTAGTTTATTAGCACTTGCCAAGAGTACAATTATTTACCCATTATTTTTGCTAGTGTAAATTTATAAAAAAAACTGTTTGTGCCAGAAAAATTTACGAAATAAAGTTTAAAAAATATTTTTAAACTTTATAAGTTACTCAATTACACAGGGAGTTATCCGGGGGTTTTTAAGATGTGTTATTAGAAACCCAATATTTTTAAAATATTGGGTTTCTTTTTGATACTATTTCACTAAATTCATTTTCTTTGTTTCAACTGATTTATCAGTTTGTATCTGATAAAAATAAGTTCCGCTTGCTAAGTTAGAAGCATCAAAATTCACTTTGTAAACTCTGTTTGCGTCTGCTTTACCGTTGAACAAAGTTGCAACTTCTTTTCCTAGAACATTGTAAACAGTTAGTTTAGCGTTTTCAACTTTATCAAATCCAAAACTAATTGTAGTTGCCGGATTAAAAGGATTTGGATAATTTTGTTTTAACAAGACTCCCTGTACTTCATCAAACTCAGCTTTAACAGGACCAAAGTACTCAAACGCACCGTCTGTATCAATTTGTTTTAATCTGTAAGAATAACTTCCAAAGCCATCTGTTACAACTGTAAAACTATATTCTTTTGGTGAGTTGCTGTTTCCGTGTCCTTCTACAAATCCCGCAGTTTCCCAGGTTTCTTCATCCTGCGAACTTTCAACTTCAAATCCATAATTGTTAACTTCTGTAGCTGTTGCCCAAAAAAGATTAACACTGTTTTTGTTTGTATTTACCCTAAAAGATGTTAGTTCAACCGGAAGAGCTTGTCCGGCAACAATTATCATATTACCGTTATCAACCATTAATTCATCAGGATCCGTTAATGATATCTCAATTTCAAGATACGAGAGAATATTCAAATTACCGCCAGTTTTATTAACTTCCAATTCCCCAAACGTTGATTTTCCTTCATTGGAGGCACTTGTAATTGATTGCTCTTCAGAACCATTAAATATAAAAACAGCCTCCGTTATATCCAGATCCGGGTTCTGATTAGTAAAATCCCCACTAATTTTAATATCAATAAATGACCCCTTATTGTTGTAATTAAAATCCACAGTAGAACCTGCTTCAATTACTACATTATTAAATTGAATCCCTTGATATTGAAGTCTTGTATTCGAACCAATATAATCCGCATCTGCAACAAAAACAATAGTTCCGCCGGTTGCCAGGTACTTATTATCTTCCCCTATCAAATTACACCAAAGTTCTTGGACTCTTACTGTACCATCTACCTGATTAAAAGTCGCATTATTTCTTATCAGCATATAACCGACTTCCAAAATTCCACTTGTAAGTGTAACATTACCGTAATTCAGTAATTCTTTAATTGTAATATCAGAAGTAATGTTCGGGTAATTTGTTAAACCAGGAGGAATGTTTACAATATCCTCAGAACCCGGACTCCCTGGATTCCAGTTCCTACCATCAGACCAACTTGTATCATTCACACCTGTCCAGGTAACAGTAGTCTGAGCATTTGACATACTACTAGTTAATAAGACTAAAACTAAAACTAATTTAAGAAAATTGGAGAAATCGTATATTTTTCCCATGATTTACCCTCAAATTTTTGAGTACATTTCTAATTATTTTTTTGACACACATTCAATAGTCAGAATAAACGATTTTGATTTTCTAATAGAAAAGTGGTCAAAATCTGCTGCTAAAAAATGGAATTGATTAAATTGTGTGAAATTAGAAGTACCCGCCGTTATTCCCCGAATTGCCCCTAAAGTAACACATCCTATAACTAAGTTGGTGTTAATTTATGTAAATTTTTATTTAGAGGCAAATTTTTCTCTAAAGAATTTAAAACTATTTCCGATAATTATTGGTTTATTTGGGGAATATTCAAAACCTCTTATAATTAAGAGGTTTTTACAAGATGGAATTTATTTCAAATTTTTTATTTCCCATGGAAGAATTATTTTACCCGGTGTATTTAACTCCTCTTTTACCCGCATAAAAGCGGCACCGCAGTATTTTTTAGAGTCTGTATATTTTTCAATCCATTCGTCAATTGCTGTATCATAGGTTGTCATTTTGCTCATAGAAGATTCTCTGACAAACTTTTCACCATCTTTTTCTATAATCATCAGCATATGAGCAGAGAAAATATTATCCAGCTTTGCAAAAAGAATGGCAAAAATATCACCATTTTGTAAGTTTTCTTTAACCCTCTTTAATGCATTAAAAGGTATATAATCAATTGTAATTGTTCTGTCATCCTTCACATATCTAAGATCAGCAATTCCTTTTCCTTCAAAAAATTTTTTATGTGAAATTGTACGCGTTAAAGTTTTTGTAAAGTTACCGCCGACTTTTTTAGTTACATCATCAATAAGCCAGTTATTTTCCGGCAGCCAGTCAGCCATTGTATAATGATTTCTTGTACGCATTCCAATCATGCCGTCTTTGTATCTTATTTGCTGCAGATTGTTAAAAAAATTATCCCAGCTATCAGAAATGGAAAGTGCTAAAGTATGTTCGCAGAAAACCATACAGTTGGTGCTATCAAAATTAACTAGCGGCCAGGTTTCATAAAGAGCGTATTGTCCGTCTCCTGTACATGTTAAATTATACGGCATTCCTAAAAACAATTCAGAATAGTAGCTCATTCTTTCTGTAATTGTTAAATTTTCGCTGCTTTTTTCCTGAAGGATTACATCAATTTCTGTATTGTTCATTTCATACATTTTTTTCTGTGCATACATATTTGATGAAACAGCTAATAAAACAACTGCAATAAAAACTAATTTTAAGATTTTCATATTTCCCCATGAATATTTATTTAAGCTATAATTGAACTTCTAAAGTTAATAAATAATATTACTTTATAAATTATTTTAGAAAGCCGGTGATCCCGGTCTTTTAATTTTCACACAAAATTCTGCTTTAAAATAGAGATGCCGGCACAAATTATTACAGCATGTTAAACAAAATGATCTTTAATTTATTCTGACTCATATTTCTTTATAACAAATAACCAAATCAGTATCTTTTCCGCTTTCCGCAGGAGCAATAAAATCCAGTACTCCGTCAATATCTATAACAGTATTATTAAATTACAGAATTATTAACATTTTTTTTTATATATTCAGCAGAATTATTGAAATTCCTTTTTCTCATAAAACCGGATTAACCTTAATGGCAGAAATTAAAAAAACCATCAGACTAAAAAAAGAAATAACTCTTCTTGGTGTTTATGCTATAGCTGCCGGAACAACCTTAAGTGCCGGATTTTTTCTATTGCCGGGATTAGCTGCCCAGGAAGCCGGATCGGCTTTAATATTTGCGTACATAATTGCCGCGCTTCCGCTAATACCAGCAATGTTTAGTGTTATAGAGCTCGCAACAGCAATGCCCAGAGCAGGCGGTGTTTATTATTTTCTTGATAGAACATTGGGACCATTCTTTGGAACTATTGGCGGAATTGGAACCTGGCTGGCTTTAATTCTAAAAGTAGCGTTTGCTCTAATTGGAATGGGTGCGTATGTAAAATTATTTTTACCTTCTCTTCCAATTATTCCCTTAGCCATTGGTTTTGCCGTACTTCTGGGATTATTAAATCTATTTGGTGCAAAAAAGAGCGGAAGCTTTCAGGTTATATTAGTTTTTGGGTTAATTAGTATTTTAACTGTTTTTATTTCCGGAGGTATGATACAGCTAGAACCGACTTACTTCGCCGATATTTTTGATTTTGAAACTTCTTCCCTTCTTGGAACTGCCGGACTTGTATATATAAGTTATGTCGGTATTACTAAAGTTGCCAGTTTATCAGAAGAAGTTAAGGATCCGGAAAAAAATCTTCCCAAAGGCGTTATTTATGCATTATCAAGTGCTATTTTAATATATGTGTTAGGAACAACTGTAATGGTTGGTGTTTTGCCAATGGAAACCTTAAAAGGAAACTTAACTCCGGTTGCCGCAGCAGCAGAAGTTTTTCTTGGTGAATATGGCAGCCTTCTTCTTTCAATTGCAGCGCTGTTAGCCTTTGTCTCGGTTGCAAATGCCGGAATCTTAAGCGCGTCAAGATATCCGCTTGCAATGAGCCGCGATCATATTATGCCAAGACTTTTTCAGAAAATGGGAAAAATTGGATCACCATATATTTCAATTATTATTACAGTATTAGCAATTGTAATTATTCTTGTTGGATTTAACCCTACAAAAATTGCAAAACTCGCTAGTGCGTTTCAATTATTAATGTTTGCTCTTGTATGTTTTGCGGTAATTGTAATGCGCGAAAGCAAGATTGAATCATACGATCCCGGTTATTATTCGCCATGGTATCCATGGATGCAGATTTTTGGAATACTAGGTTCTTTTGTTCTGATTATTGAAATGGGTACGCTTCCTAGTTTATTTTCAGCCGGACTAATATTAATAGGCTACATCTGGTACAGATATTACGTTAAAAAACGTGTGCTTAGAACCGGTGCTATATATCATATTTTTGAGCGGCTTGGAAAATTCCGATACGCCGGACTCGATAGAGAACTGCGGGGAATATTAAAAGAAAAAGGATTACGTTCCGACGATCCGTTTGATGATATTGTTGCAAGAAGCAAAGTATTCGATTTCGCGAATCGGGAATCGTTTGATAATATAGTTAAAGAGGTTTCACTGTGGATATCGGGGAAAACTCCTTATACCGCTGCTGAAATTGAGAAACAGTTCCTGGAAGGAACAAGAATGGGAGCCACTCCGGTAACAAATAATATGGCTTTACCACACTTACGAATTAAAGGTATTGATCAGGCAGTTATGGTTTTAGTTAGAGCAAAAGGCGGAGCAAAAGTTTTATTTAATAATCCCATGACTGATAATGAGTTTGAAGAAGAGGCTATTGTAAATGCGATCTTCTTTTTAGTAAGCCCTGATAGCAATCCTACACAGCACTTACGTATTTTGGCGCAAATAGCTGGGCGTGTTGAAGACGATAGTTTTATGAATGACTGGAATAAAGCCGCAAATGATCATGAGATTAAGCTTGCTCTTTTACATGATGACAGATATTTATCGATTATAATTAGTGAAAATGATGGAACTTCTATTATGGTTGGAAAAGAATTAAAAGATATTTTAATTCCGTCCGGCTGCCTGGTTGCCTGGGTTCGCAGAGAAGATCAGATGATGATACCAAAAGGAAATACAATTTTTCAAAAGGGCGATCTTCTTACAATTATTGGAGAGCCTGACGGGATGAAAGAAATAAGAAAGTTATATAGGCTAAATTAATGAAAGAATACAAGTTTTCACCTTATAAGAATTTTGTAAAATACCCGGTAGAAATGATGATTTCACGTTCAATAGATTTTTACGGACGCTTAAAAAGAAGAAGAACAGTCCGTGATTATTCTGATACAAAAATTCCAATTCAAATAATAGAAAATTGTATTAAAGCCGCCGCAACCGCTCCTAATGGGGCAAATAAACAGCCATGGCATTTTGTTGTTGTATCATCACCAGAAATAAAAAAGAAAATTAGAGAAGAAGCCGAAAAATGCGAAGCTGAGTTTTATAATAACAAAGCTCCCCAAACATGGCTTAATGATTTAGAACCACTTGGTACAAATATTGAAAAACCATTTATTGAAAAGGCTCCTTATTTAATTGTTGTTTTTGAAAAAAAATATGACCTCGATGAAAACGAGAATCAGTTAAAGAACTATTATACAAAGGAATCTGTCGGCATTGCAGCCGGAATACTAATAACAGCACTACATTATTCCGGTTTGGCAACATTGACTTATACTCCGAGTCCGATGAACTTTTTTAATGAAGTTTTGAACAGACCCAAAAACGAACGGGCGTTTTTGTGCATTGTTACCGGGCTTCCGGCAGATAATGCTGAAGTACCCGATATTGAGAAAAAACCTTTAGAAGAAATTATTCAAATTCTATAAAAAAATTGCATGAAAAAGTTATTGTTAATATTCTTAATTCCTATTGCCTCACTTCTTTCTCAAAGTAGTTTCAATAACAGATCTCTAATAGATAAAAATAAATTGAAACGGCATCTTGAATATTTAGGAGACGATTTATTTGAAGGGAGAGGAACCGGAGAACTTGGCGGTGATCTTGCGGCAAAATATTTAGCAGTAATGTATAATAGACTAAACCTGACTCCGGTTGGAGATAACGGAACATATTATCAGTATATTCCAATGCACGCCAGTAAAACTTTAAAAAGTTCCAGACTAAAAATATACCAGAATAATGAAGAATCTGAGCTTGAATTAGGGGAAGATTATCTGCTTTATAATTCCGGTGATCAGACCTTTATTCCGATGCTTGCGGAACTTGTGTTTGTTGGTTACGGAATAATAGCAAGTGAATATGACTATAATGATTACCAGGAAATAGATGTAGAAGGAAAAATTGCTGTTATGCTTTCCGGAGAACCGCATTCTAATGAACATGATTTTTTCACCGGAGATTATCCAACTATATATAGCTATCCGGAATCGAAACAAAGACTGGCTTCATCCAGAGGAGCAAAAGGAAGTATTATTATTTCCAATCCATTAGAAAACGATAATAAAGAATGGGAACACCTGAAAATACAATTTTCGTTTGAAGATATTAAACTTGCTTACACCATTACAAATAATTTTGGTGCATTATTAAATTATGAATCAGCCCACAAAATCTTTAAGAATTCCAGATACAAGTTTGCTGATGTACTGGAAATGCATAAATCGAATAGTATAAAAAGTTTTGAGCTGGGAACAGAAATAACCTTTAACGGCAATTTTGCTAACCGTGATTTTATTGCCCCAAATGTTATAGCTAAAATAGATGGTACGGATCCTGAGTTAAAAGACGAATACCTCGTTATATCTGCTCATTACGATCATCTGGGATTAGGAACCCCGGTAAATGGCGATTCTATTTATAATGGTATAATGGATAATGCAATTGGATGCGCGGCTGTTTTAGAATTAGCAAGAGTATTATCGAGTGCTGTTATAAAACGATCAGTACTAATTATTCTTGTTACAGGAGAAGAAAAAGGATTGTTAGGCTCAACTTATTATACCGGACATCCGGTTGTTCCTTTGCATAAAACTATTGCAAATATTAATATTGACGGAATTGCGGCGTATGATAATTTTAAAAGTATTATTGGTGTCGGAAGAGAATTGTCCAGTCTAAATAGTACATTAAAAAAAGTTGCTATTTTAAATGGCTTAAAAGTTGTTAATATTCCGCCACAATTTAAACAGTGGGAATCATTTAACCGTTCTGATCAGATGGCGTTTGCTAAAGCCGGCATTCCGTCTATCTTAACCATGGATGGTCCCGATTATATAAACAAATCCAGAGATGAAGGGATTCAGCATTTAATAGATTATAACATGAATATTTATCATACTCCGTTTGATGATCTGACTCAGGAAATTAATTATGAAGCTGCTGTTCAACAGATAGAATTTATTTACGATCTGTGTATAGAATTATTAAACGCGGAAGAAACACCGGAATGGAACAGCGGAGTTTTTTATAATAACGCTCGTCTGCAATCAATTGCGGAAGGAAGATAAGAAGATTAAAAACTATCTAATGAAAATTATACAATCCTTTAATATCCCGCTGCATTCTGCTTTACGGAACACCCGCTGCGGCAAACGTCTATTATACTTTGTAATGCTCTTATTTGTTATAAACGGCTGCGCACAAAAACCATTGCCAACAACCAGACTTGTTATTAAGGGTTCCGATACTATGCTAATGCTTACTCAACTGCTTACCGAAGAGTATTTGAAGTTAAATCCCGGCATAGCTATTTATGTTGAAGGCGGCGGAACCGGGAGCGGTATTAAAGCATTGATTAGAAATGAAATTGATATATGTACAGCTTCCAGAGATTTAATGGCCGATGAATTACAACTGCTGGCTGAAAAATATAATAGCTTAGGTGTAAAATACACTGTCGCAAAGGATGCTTTAAGTGTTTTTGTTAATCCCAAAAACCCTGTTTATAATCTTAATACAGAACAGATAAAACAAATTTTCACTTGTGAAATAGATAACTGGAGCGACTTAGGAGGAGAAGATAAACCTATAACGCCGATTATAAGAAATCCAAATTCCGGTACATATTTATATTTCAAAGAACATATTCTTTTAGGTGATGAATATTGTGACAGTTCGCTGGTGCGCCCAACCACACAGAGTATTCTGGAAGAAGTGCAGGATAACCCTTACAGTATTGGTTATGGCGGCATAGGGTATATTGAGGGAGTAAAACATATTATGATAAACGGAATTGAACCATCGGAACAAAATACTCAAAATGGGCTTTATCCTATTTCACGATATCTATATTTTATTGTACTTGATAAAAATAATAAACATACTAAAAGTTTTATAAATTGGGTTTTAACTAAAGAAGGACAAAAAATTGTTAAAGCTTCAGGATACATACCGCTCTGGGAAATTTCTTATTAGAGTATAAAAATTCAACTTCACGGCTAATTTATATTTACAAACAAAAAATCCGCCTTAATTTCAACTTGATAAATAAGAAAATATGCCTTTGATTTGTCGTTCAATTATATGAGGAAAAGATGATAAACATTCCATTAACAATTGCCAAAGAATTAAATATAGCAGAACAGCAGGTTCTGGCGGTTGTTGACTTATTTGATGACGAAGCAACGGTTCCGTTTATTGCAAGATATCGTAAAGAAAAAACCGGCGGACTTGATGAAGAACAGCTTAGAACTATTGAAGACAGATTAAATTATTTACAATTGCTTGAAGATAGAAAAACTACAGTATTAAACAGTATTGAAGAGCAGGGTAAATTAACTAATGAACTTAAAGAAAAAATATTAGCGGCAGTTAAACTGCAGGAAGTTGAAGATTTATATCTTCCATACAAACCTAAAAGAAAAACCAGAGGTACAATTGCTAAAGCAAAAGGTCTTGAACCGTTAGCTTTATTCATTCTGGAAAATCCTAAATTTTCCGGTGATTTTGATGAGAAGATGGCTGAATTTGTTAATGCAGAAAAAGGTGTTAACTCAACACTGGAAGCTTTAAAAGGTGCTAAAGATATAATTGCCGAAATGTTAAGCGATGATGCCGAAGTAAGAAAAGCAGTTAGAGAATTTTTATTAACTGAATCGAATGTTAATTCTCAAAAAGCTGACGCAAAAAAAGAGGAAGGGAAAAAACCTTCGAAGAAAAAAGATGTTTATGAAATTTATCACGATTTCAAAATAGAAATAACACGCATAAAACCTTACCAGTTATTAGCTCTTAATCGCGGCGAAGAAGAAAAATTTCTTAAAGTATCCTTTAGCTATGATGTAGAAGAAGTTTTGAATGAAGCTTTTGATTCTTACTTTGGGAATGAAGAAAGTGTATTTGAAGAAATATTGATAGAGGTTACAGAAGATTCGTTTAAACGTTTAATTTATCCTTCGCTTGAAAAAGAAATTAGAAATTATTTAACAGAAGCTGCTGATCTTCACGCGGTTGAAGTATTTTCTTCGAACCTGAGACAGCTTTTATTACAGCCGCCAATAGCCGGAAAAATGATTATGGGAATTGATCCCGGTTTTGTTTCGGGCTCTAAAATTGCAGTTATTGATACAACCGGTAAATATATTGACGGTGATACAATGTATCCTCATCCGCCTCAAAAAAGAATGGCGCAGGCAAAACAAATGGTTCTTGCCTTTGTAAAGAAATATGATGTAGGTTTAATAGCGGTTGGTAATGGAACCGCAAGCCGTGAAACTGAATTAATGGTTGCTGAGTTAATACAAGAGAATAACCTTGATTGCCATTATTTAATAGTGTCTGAAGCGGGTGCATCCGTTTATTCGGCTTCTGTAATTGCAAAACAAGAGTTCCCTGATCTTGAAGCTTCCCAGCGCGGAAATATTTCTATAGCACGCAGAGTTTTAGATCCACTTGCTGAACTTGTTAAAATTGATCCTAAGTCGATTGGTGTTGGATTATATCAGCATGATGTTGATCAGAAACTTCTTTTGAAAAATCTTGATGATGTTGTTGTAAGCTGCGTAAACTATGTTGGTGTTGATCTTAATACAGCCTCAGCTTCACTGTTAACTTATGTTTCGGGATTAAATAAAAGAATTGCAAATGCTATTGTGCGTCACAGAGAAAAAATAGGGAAGTTCAAAAGCCGTAAGGAACTAATGGATGTAACCGGAGTCGGAGAAAAATTATTTGAGCAGGCAGCGGGATTTTTAAAAATACCCGGCGGTGAAAATCCTTTGGATAATACCTTTATACATCCGGAGTCTTATGAGGCGACTGAAAAATTATTGCACATTTGTAATGTTGAACCTTCAAAAATTAGTACTACCGGCGGATTGGTTGGAATGTATGTTGATAAAAACGGTCTTTTAAAAGTTGCTGATGAAATTAAAATTGGTGAAATGACTCTTGAAGATATTCTTGATAACTTAAAAAAACCGGGACGTGATCCTCGTGAAGAAATGCCGAAACCAATTTTAAGAAGTGATGTTCTGAAAATTGAACATCTTCAGGTTGATATGAAATTAAACGGAACCGTTAGAAACGTAGTTGATTTTGGCGCTTTTGTAGACATCGGTCTTAAACATGACGGTCTGCTGCATATTTCGCAGATGGGAAATAAGTATATTAAAAATCCGCTTGAAGAACTTCAGGTTGGCGATATTATTGAAGTTAAGATTATAAAAGTAGATATAGAAAAAGAACGTATATCACTTAGTATGAAGGATTAGTTTTAAAATGAAGATGACATCTTGTTGAAAGATGTCATCTTTTTACTTTATCAGCCAGCCAATATAATATGTTAATAAAGCTGTAATTGTTAAGAATATTATAAATATGAAATTATCGTTCTCAGTTATTTTTTTTACATCCTTCATTATTATTTCCTCACAATTATACATAACCCATTAAACATTTTGCAATATAAAAAAAATTACCGCAATCAGCGGAGAATTTAGCCATTAGTAATTAAATGATTTTCATTAGAATAAACATTAAATTTGTAACACTTAAGCGCACATTATTTGTGCGTTTTTAATATTGAAATGACTTGTTATGAAAGGATAAAATGAGTAATAAAGAAAAAATAAGCATCGTTACATTAGGCTGTTCAAAAAATACAGTTGATTCGGAAAGGTTAATGAATCAGCTTAAGATAAACAACTTTGAAGTAGTTGAAGACACTTATGATGCCGATGCTGTAATCATAAATACGTGCGGATTTATTGATGCCGCGAAAGAAGAATCTGTAAATACAATATTAGAAGCTATTGAAGCAAAAAAAGATGGCAAACTTAAAAAAGTGATTGTCTCTGGATGTTTATCTGAACGCTATGTAAAAGATCTAAAAAAGGAAATACCGGAAGTTGACAGTTATTACGGTGTTGAAGATTATCGTGGAATTTTAAAAGAATTTGGCGGTGATTATAAAGATGAACTTCTTGACGAGCGTTCTATTACTACTCCCGGGCATTATGAATATTTAAAAATTTCGGAAGGATGTGATAATCCATGCTCTTTCTGTGCAATTCCTTTAATAAGAGGAAAACATAAATCGCGCCCAATTGAATCTTTAATAAGCGAAGCGGCTTCTTTGGCAAAAAAAGGAGTTAAAGAGTTAGTTGTAATTGGTCAGGATACAACATGTTACGGTTTGGATATTTATGGTAAAAAGAATTTGGCTGAACTGCTGACGAGACTTTCTGAAATAGATGGAATTGAATGGATACGATTATTGTATACTTATCCAACCAGGTTCCCGGAAGATATTTTAGATGTTATTGCAAATAACCCTAAAATCTGTAAATATATTGATATGCCTTTACAGCACGTTTCCGATAATGTACTAAAATCGATGCGAAGAGGTATAACAGCCCGCAAAACAAAGGAACTTATATCGCTTATTAAATCATCTGTTTCCGGAATAACATTTAGAACAACCTTTATTGTTGGTTACCCGACAGAAACTGAAAAAGATTTTGAGGAATTATGCGAATTTGTAAAAGCCGCTCAGTTCGATAGATTTGGTGTTTTCACATATTCTCCCGAAGACGATACAACAGCATTTCCTTTAGGCGATCCTATTTCTGCTGAAGAAAAGGAAAGACGTAAATCAGTACTAATGGAAATTCAGCAGGAAATTTCGTTAGGTAAAAACAATTCTCTTTTGAATAAAAATGTTAAAGTTATAATTGACCGTTTGGAAGGCGACTATTATATTGGCAGAACTGAAAGGGATGCTCCCGAGGTTGATTGTGAAGTATTAATACCTTCCGATACTAATAATTGTGAAATCGGAAAATTTTTGGTGGTTGAAATTTATGATTGTAATGAGTATGATTTATACGGAAATGTAAAACATTAAAGGTGCCAAATGAAAGTGATGCTCGCTATTCTATTATTTACAGTCTCAGTTTTTGCGCAGGATGTAAAAAAGGCTAAGGATTCTCCTTATTCATTTACGCCATCTTTTTCTGTTGATATGATCAATAAAAAAAGTGCTGCGCCTGAAATAACAAATGTTGATATTTATATTCAGGTTCCTTACACAAACCTTCAATTTATTAAAGAAGGCGATTCGTATTTAGCCAGGTATTCCGGTACAATTACTTTCTACGATGAAGATAAGGACAATATAATTAAGGAAACTACCTGGAATAAAAAACTTACGGTTAATTCATTTAATCAGGCTTCTTCAAGAACAAATTTTAATATTGAGTTAAAATCATTTGAGCTTAAACCGGATGATTATATACTGAGAATTGCCCTTTATGATGAGGATTCTAAAAAAGACTTTGTACTTGAACATCCGGTTAATATTTTAAGTTTTAATGAAGATGTAGCTATAAGTGACATTATCCTGAT
Source organism: Melioribacteraceae bacterium (assembly GCA_016342755.1). Classification (GTDB taxonomy): domain Bacteria; phylum Bacteroidota; class Ignavibacteria; order Ignavibacteriales; family Melioribacteraceae; genus JAEINS01. Next base: position 14,437 of record JAEINS010000018.1, read on the forward strand.
TAAGGAAAAAATTAAGACAGCGGAAGGTACATCTCTTGTACCTAACATCTCCAGATATATAACTTCCGATTTAACTGAGCTGGCGTTTTTCTTTGAATTATACTCGGATACAAATAGAACAGTACAGCTTGAATATTCTTTAAGCAATAAAGAAAATGAATCTAAAATTACAATAATTGATACCGTTGAAATAGGTAAAGGAACAAATACTCTTAATTATAATTTCTCAAATACTAACCTTTCGCTTGGCGAGTATTCAATTATAACAAAGGTTCTTGATTTGGATGGCACTGAATTAACAAGTATAGGCAAACGAGTTTTTTCTCAGATATATGGTTTCCCGGCTTCAATAAATAATTTGGACGAAGCTATTGAACAGATGATATATATGGCAAATACTGATGTTGTTGATGAACTTTTAGATATTGAAAAATACCAGGATCGGCTAGAAGGATTTATAGCTTTCTGGAAAAAGAAAGATCCTTCGAAAAACACATTGGAAAATGAGATACTAATTGAATATTACGGGCGTGTTGCTTATGCCAATCAAAATTTTAAAAATTTCAGAAAAGGCTGGCGTTCCGATATGGGTATGATCTTTATTACACTTGGTCCGCCAAATCATATTGAAAGACATCCTTTTGATAGTAACTCTAAGCCTTACGAAATTTGGCAATATTATGATATGAACAGACAATTTGCTTTTATAGATGAAACCGGTTTTGGTGATTATAGACTTATAAATACAAATTACCAGGACTGGAGCAGATATAGATATTAAACTAGATTTGACGGATAAGAATAATTATGATTTTAACTGTAACAATTAACCCGCTGTTAGAAAGAAGATTACGATTTAAAAGTTTTGAACCTGGCAATGTTAATAGAACAAACCATGAATATTTTTATGCTGGCGGCAAAGGAATAAATGTAAGCAGGCAATTAAACAAGTTCGGATTAAAAAACCTGGCTATAACTTTTCTTGGCGGGCATAATGGAAAAAATTATAGAAACGTACTTACAAATGAGAATATTAATTTTATAGTAATCTCAACAAAAAGTGAGACCCGCATAGCTACTTTAATTGAAGAAGAAGATAATAAACGCATAACTACTTTTATTGGATCTAATTCGGAAATATCGAAAAAAGAATCGGATGATTTCAAAACCAAACTGGAAAAAGTTATTCAGAATTGCAGTATAGTTATCTTTTCTGGCAGTTCACCTTCTACTTATACCGATGATATTTTTCCGTATGGAATTGAACTTGCTAACAAGTACGATAAAATTTCGATACTGGATACTTACGGCAGGCATTTTAAAGACTGTATTGCTTCAGAGCCGACTGTTATTCACAATAATGTAAACGAATTAGAATCGTCCCTTAATCATGGTATGTCTACTGAAGATGAAAAACTGCATTTCCTAAAAAGTTTATACTCGCAGAATATTAAAATGGGTTTTATAGGCGATGGCGCAAAACCAATGTATGCGTCTAAATTTGATTTCCACTATAAAATAATTCCGCCTAAAATAGAAGCTCTTGACGCAACCGGAAGCGGTGACGCGTTTGTTGCCGGGCTGACTTATGGAATGGAAAAAGCGTTAGTGTTTGAAGACTTTTCTAAGACTGCAACTGTTTTGGGTGCTTTAAATGCAACTAAATGGGACGCCTGTAATGTTGATATTGAAAATTTAGAAGAGTATAAAAATCTGGTACGTGTAGAACCTCTTGGTAAAAAAATGAAACTAATAGATGATACAGCGAGATTTTAAGATCAGAAAAATTCTGTTACTTATATTTTTATTACCGGTAATGCTCGCTTCCCAAATTGTTGAAGACATTGAAATAATTAACAATAAAAACTTTTCAGCCGAAGAATATAAAGGCTGGATTGGAATAAACACGGGAAGTAAGTATTTCCCGGCTATAAAAGATACTATTGAAAATCGTATTTCAGATAATCTTACTAACCTGGGTTATTATAATTTTAGTATAACTAATATTGATGAACTTCTATCGGCTGATACATCGGCAGTGAAAATTCGGGTCAATATTCATGAGGGTTATCCAACCTACATAACAAAAATCAATTTTATTAAAACCGATTCTCTCGATATTCCAATTTTAGCGGATATGTTTGAGTACAATATAGACGTTGTTTTTAACAAGGCTGAATTAGAATCGACCATAAACACTGTACTTCTTCATTATGAAAATAATGGATATCCATTTGCTTCCCTAAAAATTGAATCGATATTTTTTGAACATGATACTTTAGATGAAAAACACAAGGCTGAATTATTTATTTTGTTAGATAAAAATACTCTAAGTGAAATTGACGAAATAAAAATTATTGGCAACGAAAAAACCAATGATAATGTAATACTTAGAAATAGCGGCATAAATAAAGGCGAAATTTACTCTCAGCAAAAAATTGATAAGATTCCATCGTTGTTGAACAAACTCCGTTTTTTTGAATCAGTTTCAACTCCTAAATTTTATTTTAATTCAAAAAACGTTGGAACTCTTGAATTAAAACTTAAAGAACAATCGACAAATAATTTTGACGGTATTATTGGTTATGTACCAGGCGATAAAAAAACTGATGGTTATTTTACAGGTTTCTTCAACATAAGTCTGAGAAATCTATTTGGTACAGGAAGAGCCATTGCTTTTAGATGGCAGCGGGAAACAAGCTTAACCCAGGAGCTTAATATAAAATATTTTGAGCCGTGGATGTTTGGATATCCCTTTAATATCGGCGGTGAATTTTATCAGAGAAAACAAGATACTACTTACGTAAAAAGATTTATAAAAGGTGAATTAGAATTTATTGCTACCGAAGATATGTCTGCATCTTTGTTAATTGAATCCGAAAGTATAATTCCAACCTTGAATGAGAATAATATTTTTACAGTTTATAACTCAAGTATTTTAACAACCGGTGTTCAGTTTTTATATGATACAAGAGACGATTTTTATAGTCCCACAAAGGGTTTAATGTTCTTAAATACATATAAGTACAGTACAAAAAACATTAATGGACCTTCTAAATTTATTCCCGATGGATTTGATACTAAAATATCCATGCAAAAGTTCGAACTTGATTTCCACTTTTTGTTAGAAGTTTTCAACCATCAGATAACCTCATTAAAAGTACATGCCAGAGAGTTACGGAGTGATTTTATTGAAATAAGTGATCTATATCAATTTGGCGGAACCAACACATTGCGCGGCTACAGAGAAAATCAATTTACAGGGAAAAGACTGATCTGGTCTAATATTGAATATCGTTACCTGCTATCAAAAAAATCATTTGTATTTGCTTTTTACGATATTGGATATTATTTAAGAAATGAAAACAGTGGAACAAAAAAAATCTCAGCTACAAAATCCGGTTTTGGGTTTGGGTTAAATATTGAGACAGCAATGGGAGTAATGAATATTAGTTATGCTTTGGGAGATGGTGATACATTCAGCACCGGTAAAATTCACTTTGGTTTAATTAATGAGTTTTAATGTGATTAAAAATGTCCATGCTTTTTTTAGCATTATCAGACCGGTAAATGTTTTAATTACATTTGCCGCGGTTTTTATAGCAGGAATAATCTGTTCCGGGCAATATATCAATCACTCCATAATAATCTACGCAGCTTTATCTCAGTCTTTTCTTGCTGCTTCGGCTTATGTAATAAATGATATTTTCGATATCAAAATTGATTATATCAATAGACCCGACAGAGTATTGGTGAAAGAAAACTTAAGTAAAACTACCGCTTATTTTTATTATTCCGTTCTCTCAATTATATCAATAATATTTACTTTCTTTATAGATTACACAGCCGTGATAATAATATTTATTTCAATTCTGCTTATATTTTTATACTCAGCCAGACTAAAATCAATTCCATTACTGGGCAATATTGTGGTATCCTTTTTTACCGGTGTAGCAATTGTTTTTGGCGGTTATGCTGTTGACAATTGGGAATACGCCGTTATACCCGGGGTTTTTGCGTTTCTTATTAATTTAATTCGCGAATTGCTTAAAGACATAGAAGATATAAAGGGAGATAAATTTAATAACACCGGTACTTTCCCAATAAAATTTGGAGTTGCTAAAACTAAAAACCTAATATTCATTATTTCAACTCTATTAATACTATTTACGTTTTACCCCTTTATAACTGAATATTATCATATAGAGTATTTTGTAATTGTAATTTGTTTTGTTAATCTTCCGCTTCTTTATTTTATTAAAATACTAAAATCTTATAATGAACAATCACAATTGCGTAATATGAGTAACCTCTTAAAATTAATAATGATATTCGGATTATTTGCAATATTTATGGGAAGCTAAATAGTGAAAGATTTTGACAATTCTTTTTTATCAGATAAAATCAGTTTAATTGCCGGTGTTGATGAAGCCGGGCGGGGTCCTTTAGCCGGACCGGTTGTTGCCGCTGCTGTAATTTTTGATGAAAATACTTTCATCGCCGGAATTAATGATTCAAAAAAACTTAATGAAAAAACCAGAACAGAACTGTTTCCTATAATAAAGAAAGAGGCTCTGGCATTTGCCATTGAGGTTGTGGATCATATTACAATTGATAAAATAAATATTCTGCAGGCATCCTTGCTGGCAATGAAAAATTCTGTGACTAATCTTAAAGTAAAACCTGATCTTATTTTAATTGACGGGAATAAATCATTCTATTCTAAAATTGAAACTAAAACTATTGTAAAAGGCGATTCTAAATCATTTGCTATAGCAGCGGCATCAATCTTAGCAAAAGTAACCCGCGATAATATAATGATAGAAGCAGCAAAACAATATCCTGATTATGGTTGGGAGCAAAACAAAGGTTATCCTACAAAAATGCACCGCGAAACAATATTAAAAATTGGCACAACTCCGTTGCACAGAACAACATTTTTAAGAAAACTGCTTCAAGAATTAGATGGGGATAAATTTCTCTAAATTTGAATTTAAGGTATCAAATATTTAACTTTTAGTTTATTAAAATTAATGGCATGATGGGCACAGTTGATAAAAATGATATTGGGAAATTAGGCGAAAATCTCGCTGCTATGTATCTTATACAAAAAGGATACAGTATTATTACCAGGAATTACAGACACGGTCATGGTGAGATTGATATAATCGCGCAATTTCAGAAATATATGATTTTCGTTGAAGTTAAAACACGTAAATCTCTTGAATACGGAACACCTGAAGAGGCTGTTACTAAATCGAAACAAAAACAAATAAGAAAAGTTGCCGAAGCATTTATAAATGAACATGATCAGACAGATCTTGATTATAGATTGGATGTGATTGCGATACTTTTGCAGAAAAACGAGAAACCTAAAATAAATCATTACGAAAACGCTTTTTAGAAAGGGATTTATGCCCTTTAATTATTTCTAAAATTGAAATTGTGATCTATATCATTTCCAACTTAAAATAAGTTTGTTTATTTTTAAGATTCCGTTAACTAATAACATTGAGTCTGGTGAAACTGCCCAAAACACGATATAAAAAAAAATATACAGTTGATGATCTGATATATAACTTTTTTGCTAATATATCAGGGCTCACAATTTTTTCCTTTCAATTTATAAAGTCATTAATCGTTCCCCCATATGAGATTAAAGAAATTAAGAAACACATGGATGAACTTGGCGTAAAAACCTTTCCAATTGTTAGCTTAACGGGAATTGTAATAGGGATTGTATTAACACTTCAAAGTATGCCGATAATGGAAAAATTTGGTGCATCCGATTTTTTACCCGGTATGGTGGCTATTTCGGTAATAAGAGAGTTAGGCCCTATGATTACAGCATTAATATTTGCCGGTCGTGTAAGTTCCGGTATTGGTGCTGAGTTAGGTTCTATGCGAGTTACAGAACAAATTGACGCAATGGAAGTTTCGGCAATTAATCCCTTTAAGTATTTGGTTGTAACCCGTGTAACTGCGACAACTCTAATTTTGCCTATCCTTACAATTTATGTAATTTTTATAGCGTTATTCGGCAGTTATTTTTCACTTATTTTATCAGAGAATATGAGTTTTCAATATTTTACAGATACAGTATTAAAAGCTATTAAGTTTGGCGATTTTGTACCGGGTGTGGCAAAAACAATATTATTCGGATATATAATTGGTATAGTTGGCGCATATAAGGGTTACACTGCCGAAGGAGGAACCGAAGGTGTTGGTAAGGCTTCTACATCTTCTGTGGTTTACGCTTCGGTTCTATTACTGCTGGTTGATGTTGCATTAGTTAAAATTACATTGGTATTATGGCCAACGATCTAATAAAAATATCTAATCTGTCAAAAAGATTTGACAAACTTGTTGTACTTGATGACGTTTCTTTAAGTGTTACTCAGGGCGAGAATCTTGTTGTATTTGGACAGAGCGGCACCGGTAAAAGTGTTTTGTTAAAATGTTTTATTGGATTACTGAAACCTGAAAAAGGTGAAATATTATATAAGAATCAAAAATTATTGGATCTTACTATAAAGGAACTTAACGAAATTAGAAAGAAATTAGGATTTCTATTTCAGGGCGCGGCTTTGTATGATTCCATGAGCGTGAGAGAAAATCTTGAATTCCCGTTAAAAAGACATTTTGATTTATCACAGACAGAAGTTGATGAAAAAGTAAGCTCTACTTTAAGTTTAGTTTCCTTAGAAGGTGCTATTGATAAAATGCCTTCGGAACTTTCCGGCGGAATGAAAAAAAGAATAGGACTGGCGAGAGCTATTATTACTGATCCTGAACTAATGCTTTATGATGAACCAACAACCGGACTTGATCCGATTACAGCAAAAGAAATTAGCAAACTGATACTTGATCTTCAAAAAAAGCTGAGCATGACCTCGATGGTAGTTACACATGATCTTATTTGCGCAAAAATAATTGCAGACAGAGCAATCTTTTTAAGTAACGGCAAAATTGTTTTTGAAGGAAATATTGAGGAATTATCAAAATCTAATGATCCGTTTTTAATGAACTTTTATAGTGACGAACTGATTGATTAAGGAGAAATAAATGTTAAAAAATTTAGAAGGCGCAAGACTAGGCTTATTTATATTTTTAGGAACAGTTCTATTGTTTGTTGCTATATTCTTAATCGGAAATAAAGAATCTTTATTTGTTGAAACTATAACTGTAAAAACTTATTTCTCTAATATTGAAGGTCTTAGAAGCGGAGCATCTGTAAGATTAAGCGGTCTTAATATTGGTAGCGTAAGCAGTATAAATCTTGTTGAAAATAAACAGGACAGAGTTGAAGTTATAATGCGGATAGAAAATGAGGTAACCAATTTTATTAGACTTGATAGTGAAGCTTCTATTGAAACCGAAGGATTAGTAGGGGCTAAGATAATAAGCATAACCCCGGGAACTCCTAATTATGAAATGGTTAAAGATGGCGGATTAATTAAATCTGAAAACCCCGTTAACATGGCCGAAATTATTAAAGAATCGAAAAGAGTTATAAATAATTTAGGCGATATTACTGAAAATTTTGCGCTGATTGTTACTAAAGTTAATCAGGGTGAAGGTACTATTGGAAACCTTATAAACAACGATGAACTATATCATTCAGCCGTTTCAATTACAAACTCAGCCGATAAAAGTTTAAAACTAATGACACAAAGGATGGATGAAGTTTCTACTTTTATAATAGATCTGGGAACTGGTTTAGAAAGTATTATTGCTAATGTTGACAGCGGTGTAACTGATGTACGCCATTTTGTTGAATCAATAGAAAACGGTGATGGTACAATTGGCAAATTAATTTCTAAGGATGATGCCTACGATTCTTTGATGGTTGTTATGCATAACCTTACCGGAGCAACTGAAAATGCAAAAAGTGGTGCAGAAAGTTTAGCTGAAAATATGGAAGCTCTTAAACATAACTGGTTATTTAAAAGTTATTTTGAACAAAGAGGCTACTGGAGTAAATCTGAATATGACGAGCAAATTACTAAAAAACTTCAGAAGCTTGAAATTCAGCGTAAAGAACTTGATGAAAAGATTAAAGAGTTGAGAGAACTTGAAGAAAAAACAAATGCCAGAGAGGATTAACCAATTAATAATCCTCTCAATTTTTCAAGAATTGCGTGAACTTTAGATTCAGCCATTTCTTTTAGTTCACTAAATTTATGATCTCTTTCCCCGGTTAATCTTTTAATTTCGTCTTCGTTTCTTATAAGTTCGCCTCTATATATTTCATCAATTCCGCGTTCAGTTTCACCCATCCGTTTTTTCATTTTCTTAAGCTCATCCTCTTTATATCCCTTTAATATTTCAATTTTTTTTATGAGCCTGTTTTTTTCTCTGTAACGTTCGTTTAACGAACTGCCAGAACTGAATACTGCCGCAATTGTTCCTATTAAAAATGTTACTCCGCCCCATTTTATACCGGAAATTAATATCTGACTTATGATATTTCCAGATCCCTCCGAATCTAAAAACGCACCGCCAAATCCGCCAATTACAAAAATAATCAGCGAGATCATAATATTATTTGCCATTGCATTATTAAAAGCTATACCGGGATTAAATTTGTCAGAAACCTCTAAACCTTCAAGTTTTCTTTCAAGAATTTTAATATTGGTATCAAATCTATCTTCAGCATCACTTAGTTCCAAGTCTAATTTTGTTTTCGAAGTCTCTTTTTCAAAATCAGCTTTAGTACGAAATCCATCCATATTTGCCCGCAAATCTTTAAGCTGCACTTCATAAACATTTAATCTAGAATTAATTTGCTCTAAATATGATCTTTCTATTAAATCAATTATTCCCTGTATAACAGAATTAAATTTAGTTACTAATATTTTCCCGGCTAACAGAATTAGTGTATTTCTATTTTCCTGATATTCTTCAATAAACTCCTTAAAAAATTCAATCTGCGCTTCAACTTCGGGTGTTAAATATTCATCAAATTCAATTCTGCGCATACTATCAAGTTTGTCGTGCAAATTAATTAGGATTGCTTTGTTACTGGCTATCAGATTTTGGAATATGTTCTCTAACTCCGCATCCAGATTCGAAAATTCTTCGAATGTAAAAATATAATAGAGCATTGCATTTTTTAAGAAATAATCAAATAACCTTTTTGATCCATTATCAATTGCGTATTGAAAACACTGTGCGTCAAATTGAATAATCTTATTTAAATTTTCAATTGCTTTGTGTGTATTGCCATTTTTGCTTTCTTCAATAGCTTCATTATAGAGAGCAACAATTCCATTAGGTTTATTCTCTAAAGCATTTGCAAAATATTTGCCTGATTCATAATCCTGACCAGTTTTTATCTTTAGAAATCCTCTGTGCAGTTCTATTAAATAATACAACTCCTTTCTTGTTTCTCTATCAAGCCGGGCATGTTTAATTACTTCAACTGCTATGTCTAAACATCTTTCCGCTTCAGTTGGGTTAAATTGCGATTCTTCGTAAGTAAGAATTATTGATTTAAAGATGTGTTTCAAAAAGTTATGATTATTACTGTTTTTTTCAATAATATTTAATGTTGAAACAGCAAAATATTTTTTTTCTTTTGGAACCTGCTGAACAATCCATTTGCCAAAAAACTTTTTCATTTCTGAAAAACTACTGGCTGCCGAACGAATTCCAGCACTGTCGGTAAATAAGGATTCAGCTTTTAAAAGTACAGTTGATGCTGAAATCCAGTAAAATGGGTATGTTTCCATTGTTAAGTAATAAGCCGCGTATTGCGGAGGTAACCTATACGATGAAATTGCTGCTACTTGATTAAGCAAATCCTGAGGTCTAAAATTGAACCTTATATAATTTGGAAATTTTTCTTTTCCCAAATTTTTGAATTTTGAAAAAGATAATTTATCTACAACTGGTGCATGCTCTTCGTAACCTAGTATTTCAGAATTTTCACTCTTCATTAATAATCTGACTTTTTTTGTTTGTATATCGGTTTTATTATCGAATAGTCTGCGATTATTTTTAGTGAAAATATTTTTCTATTTATCTAAAACAGAACGGTCTTTATTTTTAGGACAAAATGATTCCATATTTTCTTCACTTGTAGAATTTAATGGAGCCAGTTCAATTCCCTTCATTTTAATACTGTATAGATTTAAGATTCGTTTTTTACCTTTTAATCTAAATTCACCTATAAACTCTTCCTCAAAATCCGTCTTCCAATCCATAATAACTAAAAGATCTTCCGAAACCAGAAGTCTGCGGCCGACTTTATTACATGTATTTAGTATCCGATTGGTTGTATTTATAAGATCACCGTGGTATGCAATTTCTTTCTTTAGATATCCAACTTCAGTTATAAGTATTTCTCCATAATGTAATCCCGCCTTAAATTCAGGATAAATTCCATATTTCTTAAGATAAGAATTCCGCAATTCTATCATTATGTTTTCAACAAGAAAGAAAAATCTGAGAGCGTTATTATTCATCTTTCCCTTTTTAACGTTCCAGACAATAACAACTTCATCCCCGCAGTATTGAAAAATCTCTCCCCTGGCTTCTAAAATTGGTTCTGTTATATCATGAAAAAAGTCTTGTAGAAATGAACTATATCGCTCGTCGCCCAGTTTTTCGGCAATTGAGGTAGATGATTTCAAATCCAAAAAAAGAAAAATTCTTTCTTCCCTTGTTGGTTTATGGTATTTACCTGTTATGTATTTTAGCAGAACTCCTTTTCCTAAAAGCAGATTAATCTGCCATATAACATTAATGACAAAACTGAGTCCTATAAGCACAAGAAAAATTATATGAAGATCGTTTTCCCAGAAGAACTGATTTAACTGATCATTGTTTATTACATCAATTAGCGCGCATTTATTAGCAAATGAAAGCTTTATCATAACAATCATGAATATTGATGAAATTATGATTCCGGAGTAAACGATTGTTCTAATTGCAACCAGCAGATAAAACGGAAGTCTTCTAAATTTGGGGATTGTAATAAAGTTTTCAAATAGTCCGATTAAAAATCCAATCATTAGCCCAATAATGGATGATTCTAATAAAAGTCCGGAGTGACTGGTTATTAAATCAGCAAGAATACTGATAATAAATCCGATCACTCCAAATTTAAAACTATTAAAAAATTTATTTTTCAATGTTAAGGAAGCAAATTTCATATTTATTGTTGCAATTCAGTTGGAACAATTTTCTTCAGTATATCTTCCAGCAAACACCATTTTGTAATTGATGATTGAAGTAGATTAACTCCGACAAATGCTGTAAATAAAAACCAATACGGACTTACATAATATCCCAGCGCAAGGCTTACCAAAATAAAAGTACCGGCTATTGCTCTAATTAGTCTTTGTATCATTTTATCTCCTTTTAACTTATTCAAAAGATGACATCTTTTTGAAAGATGTCATCTTTATATATTATATCCTTAAATTACCTGCTCAACATTTAACACAAAAGCATGAACAGGATTATCTTTTATCTCATGTTTACAAATTTCAACTGCCTGCATTATTTCATCTGCTTTTTTATCATCGCAAAGAGTAAAAACCATTTTGGAACTTGTAAAATGTTTTTTACTGCCAAACCAATTTGTGCTTTCGTCGTCGTTATCTTTTTTATAACCTTGAAGATCCGTTTCACTAAAAGCTTCAATTTTCAAATCATACAATAAATGTTTGGCTCTTTCAATATATTGTTCAACGCACATTATTGCTACTAGTTTCATAACATTATTCCTCATTATCATTGTTTTCATGATTTTTTCTTTCAGACATATAATATATTAACGGAACCATAACTAATGTTAAAGCTGTTGATGCTAACGATCCGCCCATAAGGGATAATGCTAATCCTTGGAAAATAGGATCGAATATTATTACAAACGCGCCTATTACAACAGTTCCCGCTGTTAATAATATTGGAGTTGTTCTAACAGCTCCAGACTCAATAACAGCCTGTTTTAACGCTATTCCTTCGGCCAACCTCAGTTCTATAAAGTCGATTAACAATACTGAGTTTCTAACCATTATTCCGGCTAATGCAATTACACCAATCATAGATGTTGCTGTAAAAAAAGCATCGAAGATTAAATGACCAACCAATACGCCAACCAATGATAACGGAATTGATATCATCATAATTATTGGAACTTTGAAATCCTGGAACCAGCCAATTATAAGCATGTAAATAATTACTAATACAACTGCGAATGCTGCACCAAGATCTCTAAATACCTCATAGGTTATATGCCATTCGCCATCCCATTTTATTGCAAGTTTTTCTTCATCATCGGGCTGTGCGGTATAATATGTTTTTACATCCAGATTTTCACGTTCGTTTAATTCAGCAATTTTTTCATCAATATCCATTATAGCATAAACAGGGCTTTCCAGTTCACCTGCAACATCGGCTGTTATATAAACGGCTCTTTTCTGGTTCTTGCGGTAAATCTCTTTATCCTGAATTTGTTCTTTCACTTTTACTAATTCAGCAACCGGAATTAAATTACCCGAACGCGACATAACTTTTATCTTTTTAAGATCATCAATGCTAGAACGTCCTTCTTCCGATAATCTCAATCTTATATTCACTGGATCAACATCTTCAGGCTGGTATAGTGCGGATACATCCATTCCATACAACGAAACACCAAGTACACCAACTATTTGTTCGGCACTAATACCGTTTAACATTGCTTTTTCTTTATTGATCTCAAATTTATATTCAACTTGATCATCAGGAACTAACCAGTCAACATCAACAACACCGTCTGTTGTTTCAAAAATAGTTTTTATTTTTTTTGCATATTCAATCCGGCTGTCGAAATCGGGTCCATAAATCTCGGCTACTAAAGTAGACATTACCGGAGGACCGGGAGGAACTTCCGCAATTTTCACATTTGCGTTATATTGTTTCGCAATTTCCTGTACTGTTGGTCTAATACGTTTTGCTATATCATGACTCTGATCTGAACGATCACCTTTATCTATAAGGTTTAATTGAATATCCGCTACGTTAGGACCTCTGCGTAAATCATAATGCCTTACAAGTCCGTTGAAATTTATAGGGGCTGCTGTTCCAATATAAGTTTGATAATTTTCTACTTCGGGAATTGTTCTTAAATAACTTGCCAGTTCTTTTGTAACCGCGGCAGTTCTTTCAAGAGTTGTACCTTCAGGCATATCTATAATTATCTGAATTTCATTTTTATTATCAAAAGGCAGCATTTTTACGGCTACTAATTTGAAATAAAGTAAAAACATTGAAGCAAATAAAAGGAATGTAATACTGATAATTGTTATCCAGCGTATCTTAATACTAGCTATCAACGGATTCATTGTTTTTGCATATAACTTATAAATCATTGTCTCTTGAAGATTATACTCTTCTTTTTCAACTTCATCTGAGTCATCTTTTAAAAACTTAAAAGCAACATAAGGAGTTACTATTAGCGCGACAAATAGTGAGAATGTCATTGCCAACGCAGCACCAATAGGCATCGGAGCCATATACGGTCCCATTAAACCCGATACAAATGCCATTGGCAGTACTGATGCAACAACTGTGAATGTTGCAAGAATTGTAGGATTACCAACTTCATCTATTGAAGCTATAGCTGCTTGTTCCCGGGGCAGTTTACGCATCTTAAAGTGACGATGCATGTTTTCAACAACAATGATTGAAGCATCAACCACAATACCGGTTACAAACACAAGCGCAAACAAAGTTATTCTATTAAGAGTATATCCCATCATGTAATAAACAAATAATGTTAATGCAAAGGTTATTGGAACTGAAGCAAAAACTACCCAGCCTCCTCTCCAGCCAAGAGCAAGTGCAACTACAATTGAAGCCGCTAATATTGATCCTAACAAATGGATTAAAAGTTCATTAACCTTTTCGGAGGCTGAATCACCGTAATTTCTTGTTATAGTTACTTCAACATTCGAAGGGATTATTACACCGTCAAATTTATCGGTTATAGCGGTAATTTTATCAGCAATTAATTTAGCATCTGCGCCTTTTCTTTTTGAAACTGAAATAGTAACTGATGGAAATTCAATTCCCTCTTCTCTATTTTTTTCAGATAACTCTTTTCCGCCAAATCCGTATGTTGTATAATTTTCAGCTTCTTCCGGTCCGTCAAAAACTTCAGAAACATTTTTAAGATAAACCGGACTTCCCATGTATACACCGATTACTAAATCACCAACTTCTTCTGCTGACTGTAAATAATTTCCAGTCTCAACTAAAAATTCCTGATCATTTGAACTAAAGCTGCCCGCACCGCTTTGTTTGTTAGATCCCTGTATTTGCTGCATAATCATTAGAGGATCAACATTGTGTGCGGCCATTTTCTCTTTATTTAATACAACTCTGATTTGTCTTTTTTTACCGCCTATAATTTGAGTCTGGGCAACATCATTAACTTTCTTAAATTCTTTCGCTAATTCCGATGCAACTCTTCTTATATCATAGTCGTCAGATGTTTTGCTCCACAGCGTTAAACTTAGTATCGGAACATCATCTATCGATTTAGTCTTTACAAACGGCATGGTAACGCCCTTAGGCATTTTATCCATGTTTTTCATTACTTCGTTGTAAAGCTTAACCATACTTCTTTCAGTATCTTCGCCTACAAAAAATCTTACTATTAACATCGACATTCCGGGCATTGATGTAGAATACACATATTCAACACCGTGAATGTTAGATATCAACTTTTCTAACGGGACTGAAATTCTTGCTTCAACTTCTTTTGCACTTGCACCAGGATACTGAACAAAAATATCTGCAATTGGTACATTTATTTGCGGTTCTTCTTCACTTGGAGTTAAATATGTACTGAATATTCCTATTGCCAGTGAGGCAATTATTAATAAAGGCGTTAGCTTCGATGTCATAAACGCCTTTGCTATTTTACCTGCAGCGCCTATCTTCATTTCACTACCTCTACTAATTGTCCTTCGCTAACTTTGTTTATATCTCTTATAACAGTTTCACCAGCCATTAAACCGGCCAATACAATAAATTTATCGTTATATTTTTTGCCAAGTCTTAACCATCTTAAACTTGCTTCATTATTACGATTTACAGTATAAACACCTTTTAGCTGACCTTTTGTTACTATTAAACTTTCATCCACAGCTATAACTTTTCTTGATGCTGTTTCTAAAATTATTTTTGCAAACATTCCCGATTTTATTTTTGAACTAATTTCTTCTTTGTTTAATTCAACTCTAACACCAAACTGTCTGCTTGCAGGATGCCCGCTGGGATTTACTTCAAGTACTTTTGCTGAAACTGATAAATCATTTAGATCTGTTAATACAACCTTTACTTCCATACCTTTTTCAAATAAGTTAATATCACTTGCTGAGACACTTGCTACTGCTTCCAGTGTTGATAAATCTTCAACCATTAAAATCGGATATCCCGGAGCTGATATATCGCCAACTTCAAAAAACTTATTTGTTATAAAACCGTTAAATGGCGCTGTAACTGTCGCATAGCTTAAAACATCATCAAGCTCAGCTTCCATGGCCTCAACAGCGTTAACTTGTGCTTTAGCCATTGTATAATGCATCTCTATATCTTCAAATTCTTTTTTCGACGCACTGCCTTTATCAAATAGATCTTTTAATCTTTCATAATTTACTTCTGTTGTTTTTAAAGCGGCTTCGGCTTGCACCATGTTCGCTTCAACCTGATTCTTTTTTGCTTTAAGATCTTTACTGCTAATCTTTACTAAAACTTCCCCTTTTTTAACTGCCGCACCGGTTTCAAATGGCAGGTAAGTTATTTCTCCCATCAGCTTTGTGCTTAATTTAACCTGCTTACTTCCTTCAACATTTCCAGAAAACTCATATTGATTTGGAATTTCGAGTGTCGAAATTTTCTCAACATTTACCTTAACTGATTCACCTTTTGATTCATAAGTTTTTTCACTTCCGCATGCCGCAACAAACATTCCGGCAAGTGTTAATAAAAAGAATTTTAAATATTTTTTTGAAATCATTTTGTTCTCCAATAATTATTAAACTTTTATAATGTAATTTTTTTACCAAGCATTAATTCTGTTTTATAAACACTTACATTGTAGAAGAAAAGTGTTTTTAAATAATTTAGATTTGAGTTCGAGTTTTCAGCTTCCACTCTTAAAAGATCAGCAGTTTTCTCTAATCCTTTTTCAAATCTGTCTCTCATTATCCTTAAACTTTCATTCGATTGTTCAAGTGCTTTAGAAGCTAAAACAAGTTTCTTCTTTGCTGTTTCTAAATCTCCTATCGCTGATTCAACTTCAACTCTGTTTTGCGATTTTGCCTTATTAAAAGATACTCTGGCATTATCCAATTCAGCCTGCGATTTCTGAATACCAGCTATATTTTGAAATCCGTTAAAAACATTCCATTGCAGATTTAATCCAACCATCCAGCTATCACCGCCGGTTCCGCCTAAATCTTTATCGTTATATTCATAACTTCCAAAAGCATTTAACCTTGGCACAAATTTTAGATAGTTCATTGTAGAAGCACTTTCTAAAGCCGCTATTCTGTGTTTCATCGCCATCATATCAGTTCTAACTTCATTTATTTCTTCAAACGAATAATCATATTCTGAAACTGAAGGTTTTGTAAGTTCATCTGTTGGCTCTATTGTTTCTTCACCCTTTATATCCAATAAAAATTTAAGATTGTTGCTGGCGGTAAAGTATCCATTTAATGCTTCAAGTTTATTGCTTTCCATACTAGAGACATAAACTTCAGCCATCAGATAATCAGCTTTATTCATATATCCTTTATCAAAATAATCCTTAGCTGTGTTTCGTCCGTTTATAGCTGCCTTTAACGCTTTATCAACTACTTTAAGACTTCTCTTTGCCAATAGTACCTGATAATAACTTACTTTAACCTGAAACTCGATAAACTCTTTTGTTCTTTTTAATTTGTATTCCATTGCGTCTACCGCATTTGAAGCAGCCGATCTTCCATAAAATCCATCAAAGTTTAATAACGGCTGTTTAACTTCCAGCTTTGTAGTATAATTGTTTATAATTGCCGGATCGTTTAATAACATAGGATTAAAATCCATAGCAGTTACAATTTCTTGTTTTAACTTAAAACCAAAAGAATTAAGCGGATCATTTGTTCTTATAAATGTCTCCGATAAAGTTACCTGGGGTAAAAACACGGCAAGAGAACTATTTTTATCAGCTTGCATTCTATCAACATCAGTTTGTGCAAGTTTAATCTCAAAATTTTTCTCTTTGGCCATATCCAAGGCTTCTTTCAGCGATAGTTTCTTTTTGCTTTCTGACTGCGCATTGATAGAAACTGCCAGTAACAGCAAAAGTAAAACACCCATAATTTGATTAAATCCTTTTTTCATTGCTTCTCCATTAATTAATTATAATTTTTTTGAACAGCAGCTTGTTACACAATCCACTATTTCTAATAACTTTAAATTTTTGAGTGAGTAAAAACAGTTTTTTCCTTCTTTAACTACATTTAATACTCCGCGACTTTTCATATTCCTTAAATGATGTGAAACTAAAGATTGTTCAATTTCTAAATGATCAATAATTTCAGTAACACTTAATCTGTCTTTTCCTATTATGGCCAAGATATTTAGTCTGGCTGGATGTGCTATTGCCTTTAGCATTTCAGCCGATTCGGTTAATACTGTTGAATTGATTTCTTGATGCATTTTCGTCTCACATGAATATATGTTAATATTTACATGTATTGTGATGCAACAATCTTAAAGAGGATTCAGAGCCTTATGTTATAACTCAAAATTCAATTGATAAAGCATAAGTAAATTCAAATTATTAAAAAAGTCAACTATTATCGGTTGTTAGTTTCTACTTTATAATTATTACTTATTTGCTTTTTGAGATCTGGAATTTCCGGTTGATTAAAGGCCAGACTCTTTTATAAAGGAAATTGGATATACTAAAAACTGAAAAGGCATGCGCTATACCTTTTATTAGTACATATAGTTTAACTCCAAAAACTAAATACCCGGGAATTAAAGACTCAATCCAAAGTGATAGTATTAATAAATGGAACATTATAACAAGCAGGAGATAATAGTTTTGGCGCTTTTTGTAAAAAAGTCCGCCAAATACAATAATATGTATGGCAAATACAGCAGTTAAAAAATATATGAGCATATTTAATTTTCTTTCGGCAAATTTTAATTGTTTTGAAATGGTAATTTAAGATTTAATTTTGTTAAACCAATGGTCTCTAATAAAAATTACACCTTTTGTCCTAATATATTTTTAAAATCATTATTGCATCAAAAATATTTTTTATATACTTTAAGATCACTCGTCCTCTTATAACCCTTTTCCTTCTAATAAATTATGAAAACTTTAATTAGCATGAGAATAAAATGGAAATATTTGATGATAAAGGTTTGATGATATTCCCCAGACCGGAACGGCTAAAAAATGTTACAAAGGAAAAAATAATTTTAATCAAAAATTGTTTCTGTCCTAATGGCCATAACTTAGTTAATAAACGGGCAATTTTTAATGGTTATAATGGAGTTGTTCTAAAAGTTATAAAAGGACAGGATTTTGGAATAATTGCTCTAAGTCCGATATTTGGCGATAAAACCAGAATTTGTTTAGACATTACCCTGGAAGACAAAGAACTGCTAAAAATAGTTTGCCCAAGTTGTGACGCGCAAATACCGGTTTACTCTCAATGTGAATGCGGCGGCGATCTTTTAGCTTTATTTACGCAGCCTGATAAAAACTTTTCAAATTCAGTAGGATTCTGCAACAGAGTTAATTGTGCAAATGCTGAAATTATAAGTGGCGGAGAATTATTAAATCATTCAATGATTGAACTATTATAGATTCTTTTAGGCATCTGATATTTTTCTGTTTTTTCCGGGTGATTCATATTAATTAGCAGCCACACAAACAATGATACAACTACAACGCCGGTTAAAAATAAAATAGCAAGTGCTTTCATGAATTCTCCATTTAATAAAAAATCCCGCTTCTGCGGGATTTTGAGTGCTAAGTGTTACTTAAATTAGTTTATTGAGATTTCTTTTGTTAAAGATTCAATTTTAGGAAGATCGACTTTTAAAATTCCATTTTTCAATTCCGCATTAATCTTTTCAACATCAATCTTTTTTCCAAGTTCAAATGATCTGCTGAATTTATGCTCTTCAGTTTTTCCATCAATTATTAAATAACTCTCTTTAACCTGAAGATTAATGTTTTCTTTTTCGAATCCGGGAACCGGAACTTCTAAAATATATTTGTCGTTGTTATCTTTTACTCTAGTTGAATAAATTGAACTTCCATAAGCATTACATTGTGAATTATACATTTTGTTTCTCCTTATAAGTGTTAATTTTTAATTTCATGGCTATACTACATCAACTCGTGTGCCAAAAGTTAAAAACACTTATTTTGAACCATATTTAATCATTGTATTTTGTGGGTAAAAAACGGGTCGGAAATATAGTCAGACATTGTGAAATTTATGCTGCGTCATATTGACGTGCACTTGCACATCTGGCAGAGAGGTTTTTGGAATACTGAAAAAGCACAAAAAAATAATTCGTCATACTGAGCTTTTCGAAGTGTGAAAATACAATTAGGGATATTTTTCCAATCTCTTTTATTCAGAAATAGAATTATATAGATCAAGATTAAAAATAGAAAACTTATCTATAATAGTTTTTCTAAACAAATCCCATTTTGGAGTTCTTCCAATTCCGTAATAATCTTAGCTAAGATTGTTCATAAAAATCTTTTGCTAAAGGGGAAAAATTGGAATCGTCTATTTCAACTAATTGTGTTGTTGAACAACTAAATAAACCAATTAGGTGAAGTGAAATAAATATATTTTGTGCTATTAGTTTTAACATCTCGCCCTCATCCAAGTTACAAGATTTCTCACTTTGTTCGAAATGACATTAATACTAAATTTTCCCTAAAACTTCTTTGATACTTTTTACATCTTCAAAGTTTTCTAGAAGTCTCATAATTACAGCATCAACAAGTGAATCGGGACAGGAGGCACCGCTTGTTAAAATAATTTTGACTTCCTTCTTATCAGGTAAAAATCCTTCCTTAACTACTGTTTGTTTTCTATTGATATCAAAATAGTCTATATGAGTTCCAGAAATATTTTCGTCAGAATTTATAAAGTATGTAGGGAATTTATCTTGAAGAAGCTCAACTAAATGAGTTGTGTTTGAACTATTATAACCGCCAACCACAATCGCCAGATCAGCATCGGTTTCCATTAGTTCATAAGTCGCGTTCTGATTATCATTTGTCGCATAACAAAGTGTATCACGAGAATCTATAAAATGTCCGGAAAGATGTTCTTCGCCAAATTTTTGCTTCATCACTTCTTTAAAATAATCCGCAATTTCCTGAGTTTCAGTTGCAAGCATAGTTGTCTGATTTACAACTCCGGCACATTTAAAATGTTTTTTGAAATCAAAATTTTTGGAGAATCTTCCTTTAAACGTTTCGTAAAATTTGATGGATTCTTTTTCATTTAAAATCATTTCACCAAGTACTTTTGCTTCTTCAATATCCTTAATAATTATTGATGGAGAATTTTCTGAACTATGCGAAAAGGTTGCACGTGTTTCTTCATGTTTAAATTTTCCGTGAATTATAACCGTTGCGCCTTTATCGCCAATAACTTTAGCCCGACTCCAAACTTTCTCTACAAATGGGCAAGTTGTGTTATATCTGTAAGGATCAATTCCAATTTCTTTTAAATGATTTTCAATTTCTATTGTTGTTCCAAATGCCGGAATCATTACAATATCATCTTTTGTTAAATCACTCCAATCTACAATCTGATTTCCTTTTGTATCCATTAAGAACTTTACACCACGACTTATTAAATCTGCATTAACAGCCGGATTATGAATCATCTCACTTAACAGAAAAATTCTTTTCCCGCCATTCTCTTCAACAGTTTTATAAGCTATTTCTATTGCGTGTTCAACACCAAAACAGAATCCAAAATGGCGGGCAATAAAAAATTTCACTTTCCCAAAATCTAAAACGGACGGGCTATAATCCTTTTTACGCGGATCATCATTTTTACGTTTATCTTTAATTTTAGCAATTATAGAACTACTGTAATGTGCAGGAATCTCAAATTTTTTCATAGACTTTCATCAATTATTATTTTTACTAAAGCTAAATTTAATAATATTTGGATAACTCATCCAATTTATTTCAAATCAGTTTTAAACTTTTTAATTTAACATGTTAGCTATAATTTTTTAACTGATTTAAACGGTGCTGATTCACTTAGAACAAATTCAATTTGGGAAAACAACTTTGAAAGAATTTGAATGTTCTTATATTCACCCGGATTTTGTGGTAAATGAATAAAAGTAATTAATTTCAAAAAATATTACAAATTTTCGAATAAGAGCGCAAGTTTTTATAAATTACATCGTCAAAGTGATTAGACAGTAAAAATAGAATAATTTCGTGGAATATATTAAATGCATCTAGATTTTCAGGCAATTGTTGAAACAAATCAGGATAGGGTACGCAATACCTGTTTCCGGTTTGTAAATAATTTGGAAGATGCAGAAGATATTGCTCAGGAAGTTTTTGTCCAGGTCTATGAATCTTTTTCACATTTTCGGGAAGAAGCAGAGCTTTCCACATGGATTTATAGAATTGCCGTAAATAAATCGCTCGATTTCTTACGTAAATCAAAGCGTAAAAAAAGATTCGGGCAGATGGTATCTTTGTTTGGTTTTGGTGAAGAAGAGGAAGAAATTAGAATTCCTTCGAGTAGTAATCCGCAGCGTGAACTTGAAGATGATGAACGAAAGCAGATTCTATATATGATAATCAGAAAGTTGCCGGAAAATCAGCAGACTGCTTTAACACTTAGTAAGCTTGAAGGATTTAACAATAAAGAAGTTTCAAAGATAATGGAGATGTCACTTTCAGCGGTTGAAGCTTTAATGTTCAGAGCAAAAAAAAATCTTGAAAAAAAATTAAGAAGTTATTTTGAAAAAGAAAAAACCTAACACAAGTTTTTAGAAAATATATCGTCCAATAAAATAAGGACAAGAATTATGAATAAAAAAAATACTATAGAAGAAGAAATTCAAAAAACATTAGCACAGTTTGATAATGCGGAAAGGCTTCCATCAAATCCTTATTTTTATACTCGTGTAAAACAAAGGATTGATGAGAGAAAAAAAACGCACAGAACTTTTTTTGCTGTTCTGAAACCAGCAACACTAGCTCTTCTATTATTAATAAACGTCAGCACAGTTACATGGTATCTTAATGGAAGTACCACTACCAGTGTTGATACAAAATCAGAGTTAGCTGAAATTTTATCAGGTGATCTAAATTTAGAAGTTGAAGAAACAGATCTATTTAATATAGAGTAGGAAAAATCATGGATGTATTTAAACGAAATCGAAATCTAATTATCACAATTATTGTTCTGGTACTGTTTAATCTTGTAACAGTTACGCTTTTGATAATTGGTAAACCGCCTCATCCCATGGGGGAAGAAAATATGGGAGAAATAAAGGATAATAATAGACGTCTTGAACATCTTTTAAAGGTTGAGCTAAGTTTTACAAATGAACAGGCAAAGGAATATATAAAACTCAGAAAAGAACATCGTGATGGAGCTATATCTATTAACGCTGAACTTAAGAGACTTAGAACACAAATGTTTGATGAAGTTTTAAGTACTAATCTTTCACCAACTCTTTCAGATTCATTGCTAAACCTAACTTTAGAAAAACAAGCCGAAATTGAAAAATTAACCTTTAATCATTTTTTAGATTTGAAAAACTTATGTGATCCAGAACAGCGGAAAAAACTCAAATTATTAATGTTCCAAATAGAAGGTCCGCCTCCGGGTAGAAATTTAAAAGGATTACCTCTTGATGGAAATCATGACAGACCTCCGCCACCGCCAAACGGTGAGAGACCTCCAAACTAAGATTAAGATTATAAAACTAAACCCTTCCCAATTATGAGAAGGGTTTTTTTATGAAAAATGCAGCACACCGCAAGTTATTTTCAGAGATGCCGTCTAACTTATTAAACCACTTAAAATATATTATAAGGAGGTTGTTATGAAATACGCTAATTTGATGTGGAGTGCTTTTATTAAAGACTTAAAAGAATTTAGTTCTCAGTTAGAAGAATTTCAAAAAGAAGTAATGGATCAAAGAATAAAAGAGAATTTGAATTTAGACAACACATATCTATTACTTGCGGAGGTTATTAAAAAAGAATATCGATTACAAAACAAGTAGATATAACTAATAAAAAATCAAATAATACAATTGGAGAATAAAATGAAAAGGACTCAAAAATTAACAGATAACATTCAACTACTTGTCATTTCACTATTAATAATTTCCAGCAATATTTTTGCTCAGCAAAGAGGACAGCAAAACGAACCTCCACGAACACCAGATATAACTGGATTAGTTGATGAATTGGGTTCAAAACTTTCATTATCAAGCGATCAAAAATCCACGGTTAAAGATTTGTTCATTTCTCATTTTGAAGAAGTTGAAGGTTTAATGAAATCAGACCGTGGAGAAAGAGATGCAATGCATACTAAAATGCAAAAACTTAAAAGTAATTTAGATAATGCTATAATTGCGCTGCTTAATGATGATCAAATTGAGGCATTCAAAGAACTTCAGAAAAATCAGAATAAACAAAGAAATAATAGACAACCAAGAAATCAGAGACCACAAAGATAAAATTGACGCACCCCGACACTGCAATCCAAATCCCTCCCTTTTCTTTTAGGATTGTAGTGTTTTATTTTACAAATCAACTCACCAAATATTCCCCATAAACTCATGAATTAAATTTCACACTTACCACAAGTAATTTCAAAAAACAGCGTCTTAAAGAGTAGAGCAGATTATAAAATTGAGGATATGAAAAATGTCAATTCAAAGTATTAACGGATGTATAGGTTGTGAAACATGCATAAAAATGTGCCCGACTGATGTAATTCGTTTAGATCCCAAAACAAAAAAAGCCGTTATAAAATATCCGGCTGATTGCCAAATTTGTCATTTGTGCAGAATGTATTGTCCGGTTGATGCAATCACAATTTCACCGGAAAAATCAATTCCAGTTATTGTATCGTGGGGATAATATGAAAAAGTATAATCTAACTTTTATATCAATAGTTTTTTTAGTACTCCCAATATTCCTATTGCTGATGGGAGATTTTAAAGAGAGAACATTACTAAAGGATTCAATCTCAATTTTAACAATTATTGCTTTCTGTTTAATGTCCGGACAATTATTTCTTAACCGGAATTACAGAAAAATCAGACATGATATGAAGATGAGCAGCGTTGTTAAAATTCATAAGTTTATTGGATATTCCTTTTTAGTTGTTCTTTTAGTTCACCCTTTTCTGATTGTTGTTCCAAGATTTTTTGAATCGGGTGTTGAACCAATTGATGCATTTATGACTATTATAACTACGTTTAACAGTCTGGGTGTTATACTTGGAATAATAGCCTGGTGTTTACTGCTGGTTTTAGGAATCACATCAATGTTTCGTAATAAACTTAAATTTAGTTATAAAACATGGCGTGTATTCCATGGAATCCTGGCATTTGCCTTTATAGTATTTGCTGTTTGGCATGTTATTGATCTTGGTCGTCATATAAATTTTTTAATGTCTGTATATCTAATTGCTATAGCTTTCTTCGGTATCGTACTCCTACTAAATACTTACTTATTTAATTCATCAACAAGGGTTTGAGAAAATGACTATACAAAGTGGAATTAATAAAATAACACGACGGAATTTTTTAGCCTTGGCCGGAGGCACCGTAGGAATGGCGGCTCTAGCTTCAATGGGTGTTCCGGCAAGTTTTATAGAAAATAATCTGGAGATAGATTTAGATAAGATAGATCATCAGGAAAATGAAGCTGATGTGTTAGTAATTGGCGGAGGAATGGCTGGTTTATTTGCGGCAGTAAAGGCACACGATGCCGGAGCAAAAGTTATGCTTGTTTCAAAAGGCAGTTTAGGTTCATCAGGGCAAACACCCTTTGCTAAAGGGATATTTGCGTATGATAAAGATTTAACCAACGTAAGTCTTGATGAATTTGTTGATCAAGTATCAAGATCGGCAATAGGGACTAATAATCCGGTCTATACAAAACAAATGGCTGAACACTCACTGGCCAGAGTTACTGATCTTAGAGAATGGGGATTTTTTGATTCACCGCTTTATAACAATTCTTTCAACAAACCAATTAAAGAACGTAACATTCCGGTAATGGAACGAATTACAATTACACATCTCATTAAAGAAAATGATCGTATTGCTGGTGCAGCCGGATTTAGTGTTGATGAGGAGAAAGTACATTTTTTTAACGCTAAAAGTGTAATACTCTGTACCGGAGCCGGCGGATTTAAACCAAACGGATTTCCAATTTGTGACTTAACACATGATGGAACTGTTATGGCTTATAACATAGGTGCAAAAGTAACCGGGAAAGAATGGAACGATGGTCATCCGGGACAATCGATAAATGCGGCCTCCTGCTTTGATGGCTGGCATGGGATGTTTGAAAGGAAGCCTGGTTTAACAAGTGTAGAGATACATCACGACTTAGGCGTAGATATGAATTATATGGCATACATGAATGGAAATCCTTTGCAGATGGGGCCTCCCGGGATGAATAATCAGAAAGGAAGTACTGGAGGACCTTATCGCCCAGAAGAGTTTAGTAGAAAAGAACCACCGGGAGGAGATAACAAACCACCAGGAAGAGAACAACCAAAAGAAGGCGGAGCGCCTCCTGGAATGGGCGGAACAGTAGTTGGCGGTTCTTCAGCCGGGATGTCAATTCATAAATCGGAAGGATTGGTTCCAATCAATGATAAATGTGAATCTACAATTCCCGGACTATATGCAGCCGGTGATGCATTAGGTTCATATATGGCTGGGGCAATCTATACACAGATAGGTTCATCACTAGCCGGATCAGCAGTACAGGGAGCTGTTGCCGCAGAAGCCGCGGCGAAATATAGCAAGTATATTGAATTCCAAAATATTTCTAAAAATGTCATGAATAAAATTGAAGAAGAAATACTTGCACCATTAAAAAGAGATGCAGGTTATAGTCCGGCCTGGGTAACACAAACTTTGCAAGGGATTATGATTCCCAACTTTGTATTATATATAAAGAAAGAAAGCATGTTAAAGGCGGCATTAGCATATATCGAAGAATTGAGAGATCACCATATGCCTATGTTAAAAGCAGCTGATATGCACGAACTTAGATTAGCCCATGAAACTAGGAACATGATTTTAAGTGCGGAAATGAAATTAAAAGCTTCAATCATGCGTACAGAAAGCCGCTGTAGTCATTACCGCCTCGATTATCCAGATATGGATAATGAAAACTGGCAAGCATGGATAAACATTTATAAAGGATCTGATGAAACAATGCAATTTGAAAAACAACCTTTTGACTCATGGCCGAATGGTAAAAGGATTATTGTTTAATATAAATGTTTTTGTGAGGAGCGGGCTAGCCCGTTCCCCACATTACATACCTTTATCTAACCATATTTACTGCCGCTTCACTAATAAATAATCCCTTCCCGCGTTCATCGCAAAATCTACTACGCTTATAATTTTTACAATTCTGCACAAGTTATTCCTAAAAACATCGTCTTAGTATCTAGGAGACAGTTAGAATCAATTATATATGAGGTAAACCATGTTAAAATTAAAAAGCATTTTAGCACTTTTATTCTTCACATTTCTATTATTGAATTGCGAGGATACCGTAACGGATACCGGGGATGTATCTTCTAAAATTGAGTATACAACAGATCTCGATCTATCCGACTGGTCTGAAACAACACATGGCAAAGGTGCCGACCCTGACTATGATATTGTATTTCCCCAAGACAAAGTAAATAGAATTGATATTGTAATTACTGAAAATAACTGGGATGTTATGCTTGAAGATATGACATCAAAATACGGCAGTTTTGGAGGAAGCTCAGGAAGGCCTGCAATGCCTAGCGATTCAGATGAGAATCCTATTTATGTACCATGTTCATTCTACTTTAACAATGTACAATGGTATCAGGTTGGGATTAGATTTAAAGGGAATTCGAGTTTAACAACTGCCTGGCAGCAGGGTATTTGGAAATTACCGTTCAGACTACATTTTGACAAATTTGAAGATGATTATCCGGAAATAAATAACCAGAGATTTTACGGATTCAAGGAACTTGCTCTATCAAGTAATTATGATGATAACTCACTACTTCGAGAAAAAGTTGCTCCGGAAATATTTAGAGATTTTGGAGTTGCTGCCCCGCAGACAGCATTTTACAGAGTGTACATTGATAATGGTGATGGCCCCATCTACTTTGGTCTTTATACAATGGTTGAAAAAGTAGAGGATACAATGTTAGATGATCAGTTTTCTGATAACGATGGAAACCTTTATAAACCTGAAGGAACCGGAGCAAGCTTTGCAGTAAATTCTTTTAATACTGCCGACTTCGAAAAAAAGACAAATGAAGAAACAGATTGGTCGGATATAGAAAACTTATTTGATGTTTTGCATTCTTCTACAAGAACAAGCGATGCCTCAGTTTGGAGAAACAATCTGGAAGCAACATTTAATGTTGATGTATTTTTAAAATGGCTTGCTGTTAATAACACAATTCAGAATTGGGATACCTACGGCAGAATGACTCATAATTATTATCTGTACAATAATCCTAAAGACAATCGGTTAACCTGGATTCCATGGGATAATAATGAAGCTTTCCAAACTGGCAAACAAAGTGGTGCAATATCAATAACTTGCAATGATGTAAGCAATAGCTGGCCATTAATAAGATATTTAATAGATGATGAAGTATATCTAGCTAAATATAAAGCTAACTTAAAACAAGTTATAGAAATGGCTTTTGAACCATCGAATATGATTTCCAAGTATCAGGACTATTCAAATCTCATTCGTGAACATGTTGTTGGTGAAAACGGAGAAAAAAACAACTACTCATTTTTAAACTCAGACTCTGAATTTGATTCAGCTGTAAATTATTTAATCTCGCATGTAAACAGTAGAAATAGTGTAGTTAAAAACTACGTGGACTAATTTCATCTAACTATAGATAATACAAAAAAGGAAGTGCAAGTTTTCTTAACAAATGTCGTCTTATAATTTAACGACAGAATGAAAAATTAAAAGGTTTACAAATTGAATAAGAGAACCCAAATAATATTACTCATTGCAACTAGTTTTGCTTTACTGTGTTCATTCTATTTGCCAATTGAAGTTCCCTATACTATAAGCGGTATCGCGAAGATACTTCCTAATAAACAGTTAATATTATCGCGTGGCTCGGATGGTGACATTTTAACAAATACAGTAAATCATATTAGCGGGGTCAACAATTCTTATCAGCTAACATCCTTTGAACGTGGTGAATCAATGTTGTTAAATCTAACTCCAACACTGCGCAATGGACAGATAGTTGAGAAAGGTGATACACTTGGTGTTATCTATTCAAGCAGACAACAGGAAGCATTAATTGAGCTTAATGGTGAACTAGGAATTTTAAAAGCTACTCTTAAATCAAATATGAGTGGTGAAAAGAAAACTGAAGTAAAAGAAGCAGAAGAAAGAATGGAGATGGCAAAATCTGAATATCATAAACAATCACAAATTGTTGAAAGATTAAATGCTCTTATGCAAAGAGATTTAATTGCTAAAGAAGAGTACCAAACAGCTTCAGATGAGCTTATAGTTCTTTCGAAAGCAATAAACGTACGCAAAGCAGAGTTAGAATCATGTTTGAGCGGAGTAAAAGCTGAAGAAATAAATACACTTAAAAAGCAAATAAACGCTATTGAGAATAAGATTTCTTTCTTGAACAAAAAGGCAGCAAAACAAAATTCAATTACTGCTCCTTTTAGCGGAAGAATAGATAGATCTTTTTCAAACGATACACTATTTACATTATCAAACTTTGATAGCGGAATTGCTTTCATACCAGTTCCATTAAAAGAAGCTTCCTATATTGAAACTAATGAGTTAGTATCATTTGAGTTAACAAATACTAATTCAGCTTTATCTGGAACTGTACAAACGAAACAGCCGGTAATGCAATTTATTGGCGGGAAACAATGTTTGATAATATTAGCTCAGATAGATAATTTATCAAATAATTTTATTTCCGGAATAATAGCTCAAGCTCAAATTCAATGTGAGCCGGTTCAACTCGATACATTTATTATAAGAACTATTTTTAACTGAGGTGAGAACATGGCTTCAAGATACGAATACAAATATTTAGTGCCGAATGAATTAGCGGATGTACTGAGAGCAGAAATGGCTCCATTTGTTGAGTTAGATAATTTTGCAAAAAAACATGAAACTGGTCAATATACTGTAAGAAGCATCTACTTCGATTCTCCAAGGTTTACATGTTATAAAGAAAAATATGACGGAATTAAAATTAGAAATAAATATAGAATTAGAGGCTATGATACTTTAGCAGATGATAGCATAATATTTTTAGAAATAAAACATAAAGACACAAATTGCATTTCTAAAAGCCGGGCACCGCTTTACTATTCTGATGTATACAAAACATTAGATGCTAGAAGAATAGATGAGTTTATCCTTTCGTTTAGCGGTAATGGAATTGAAAAAAAAGATGCTCAAAAATTTCTATATCATTATTATAAAAATAATTTACGTCCGGCTGTGCTGGTTATTTATGATCGTGAAGCTTTTTGGGGGAAATTTGATACTTCACTCAGATTCACATTTGATAAAAATTTACGGAGTGTGATTTTCCCGAACTTACAAAATCTATATGATGAAGAAAGAGCAAAACAGACAATGGTAAACAACTTTGTCTTTGAAGTAAAGTTTTATGGAACTTTACCAGCATGGATAAAATCGATTATAAGTAAATATCGTTTAAACAGACAAGCGATTTCCAAGTATACATTATCATTAGAAACTCATTCGGAATTTAACAACCAACGTTTTGCAACAAGTAACTTGATGATTAATCATCGGGAGTGTTCTTATGTTTAATGAATTTCAAAGCTTTAACATGTTCCCAGTTACAATATCAGAAATTGTAACAAACGTAATTGTTGCATTGATATGCGGATTATTTATCGCCCACATATATAAAAAATCATATCGCGGTGCTGGCTATTCCGCGGCATTTGTTAATTCTATGATTATACTTACTATAATAACCGCTATTGTAATAATGGTTATTGGTAATAACCTTGCGCGCGCGTTTGGTCTGGTTGGTGCAATGTCAATCATTCGTTTTAGAACTGCCGTTAAAGATACACAAGATATTGTATTTCTTTTCTTCGGATTAGCAATAGGAATGGCAGCAGGTGTTGGTTATCATAAAATGGCAATCTTTGGATCTGTATTTGTCGGGATAATTATTTTAATACTTACAAAGTCTAACTTTACCTCTACCAGACAAGATGAATACTTACTGCAATTTGCATACGCTGCAAAGGGAGATACATCTACTCCGTATCTACCAATTCTAAATAAATTTTGTAGACGGCATAATATTATCAATGCAAAAACTATTGAGAACCAAGGTATTATGGAACTCTCATATTATGTCAAATTCAAAAATATATCACGTAATCCTGAGTTTATAAAAGCATTAGATAATACACATGGCGTAAAAAATATAAATCTCTTTTTTGATGAAGAGCAAATCTAAAGGAGGACAAAATGTATAACAAAATATATTCGCTATTGATTCCGTTTCTAATGATAACTGTATTTGCCGCATGCGAAACCACAACAGAACCGGAAGAGGATACTACAGAAACCGCTGCTGAAATTGTTCAAGACGCTGAAAACCATAACGATGAAGATGATTACACATGGAACGAAGGCGACGAAGTTAATGTTATTTTAGAAGACAACAATATTTTAATTACTGGGAATGGTGCTTCTGCGACTGATAATAGTGTTACAATAACTGCTGAAGGAACTTACAATTTCAGCGGCACTCTTAGTGACGGACAAATAATTGTTAATAGTGAAGATGATGAAATTGTACGTCTTGTCTTAAATGGAGTAAATATCAATTGTGCAAACAGTGCGCCTATTTACTTTAAAAATGCTGATAAGGGAATGATTGTTCTAACCGAAAATACAGAAAATTATATATCTGATGGAACTTCCTATATCTTTGATGATTCTGAAAACAAGGAACCAAACGCAGCTATATTCTGCAAAACCGATCTAACAATTAGTGGGGAAGGTTCTTTAACTGTTAAAGGAAATTTCAATGATGGAATAGTTAGTAAAGATGGATTGATAATTACTTCTGGAACTATCAATGTAAATGCAGTGGATGATGCTATTAGAGGAAAAGATTATCTGGTTATTTATAACGGGAATTTGACTCTTGATGCAGATGGTGTTGGGTTAAAATCAGATAATACTAATGATGCGTCACTCGGATACATTACAATTGAAAATGGTGTTATAAATATTTCATCTGGCGGTGAAGGAATAGAAGCTGAAAAAGATGTTGCGATAAGTTCTGGAGAAATTACAATATCCTCATCTGGAAAAGGAATAAACGGAATTGTTAATACAGAAATTGGCGGTGGTAATATAAATATTACATCTGTTGATGATGCAATCCATTCTAATGGAACTGTAACTATAAATAACGGTACTATTACTATCTCATCAAATGATGACGCGATTCATGCTGATTATGACTTGGTTATCAACGATGGTTATATAAACATTACCAAATCGTATGAAGGTATTGAAAGCAGCAACGGAAATATCACAATAAATGGCGGAGAAATTCATCTTATATCAAGTGATGATGGATTTAATCTAGCTGCTAGCGGCAGTGTGGAACCCGGCTCTTCAGCAGGCAACTACTATTTAAATATTAATGGTGGTTATATTGCAGTAAATGCCAGTGGTGACGGTGTTGACGCAAATGCTTCGGTTGTTATGTCAGACGGCTATTTAATAGTAAGCGGATCAACAGCGAGTAATAATAGTGCTTTAGATTATGATGGTTCATTTGCTATGAATGGCGGATTCATGGTAGCAACCGGAACTTCCAGAATGGCTGAAGCACCTAGCACCAGTTCAAGTCAGAATTCTATTCTTATAAATTTCAATACAACTTTAAGTGCAGGTTCAATTATATATATTGAAACTGAATCTGGAGAAGAAATAGTTGCTTTAAGTCCTGTGAAATCTTATCAATCAATAGCCTTGTCTTCCCCATTGCTTGAAAAAAACAAATCCTATACTGTTTACACCGGAGGCAGTTACTCAGGTACAATAACTGATGGAGTTTATTCTGGCGGATCCTATACATCCGGTACAAACTATACTAGTTTTACAATTTCCAGCACTGTAACATCAATTAACTAAATATTTTTTTGCGGACTAAAAAAGATAATGATCTTAAAATAAGACCATCCTCGTATTGGTAAAAATATTATTAAAGATTATTAAAGATCTAGCTTAAATACCTAGCCTTTTTTTTTATTTGAAATAAAGAGATCAGAATAATTGTCTAAAGTTATAAAGTGATAATACGATTATATTTTTTACATGGAGTTGGAAATGAAATCAGAAAGAAAAAACAAAATAATTAAAACTATTATAATGCTGTTTTTTAGTTGTGTAACACTTTATGCACAATCTTATAAAATAGTTGATACGGGACAAAAAACTTTTTACAGTGATAAAAACATTATCAGTGAACCTTCTTCTGAAGATGATTTCTTTGGTCAGGATGCAAACTATAATGGAAACCAGCCATCATACACCGATAACGGCGTCGGAACTGTTACAGATAATGTTA
This sequence comes from Melioribacteraceae bacterium, assembly GCA_016342755.1. Lineage (GTDB taxonomy): Bacteria > Bacteroidota > Ignavibacteria > Ignavibacteriales > Melioribacteraceae > JAEINS01. The sequence goes on from JAEINS010000018.1 coordinate 47,367, forward strand.
CTGGATTAATATGGCAGAAATCAATGGATGAAAAAATATCTTTCGATGAAGCCTTTATTAAAGCAGATTCTTTAAGTCTGGCTAATTATACTGATTGGAGAGTTCCGACACTTAAAGAGCTCTATTCCCTTATTCAGTTTACAGGGCAAGTTTCTGGCGCAACTGCTATATCAATGTTTATTGATACTAATTATTTTATTCAACCATTAGGAAACACCAATATTGGTGAGCGCGAAATTGATGCACAGACATGGTCTTCTACAGAATATGTTGGAAGAACTATGAATAATGATGAAACTGTATTTGGTGTAAACTTTGTTGATGGTAGAATTAAAGGATATCCACCAGGTACAGGCTCTTCAAATACAATGTATTTCCGAATGGTTAGAGGAAATATTGACTATGGGAAAAACAACTTTGTTGATAATGAAGACAATACAATTAGTGATCTTGCTACTGGTTTAATGTGGCAAAAAGCTGATGATGGCATAGCTAGGAATTGGAATGAATCACTTACCTATGCAGAAACTTCTGAACTAGCCGAATACGATGACTGGCGCTTGCCAAATGCTAAAGAATTACAAAGTATTGTTGATTATACCAGATCTCCTCAAACAACAAATTCACCGGCAATCGATCCCATTTTTGAAACAACTGAGATAAATGATCCTGATGGAAATTCCGGACATTATCCATTTTTCTGGACGAGCACAACTCATCTTGATGGTGTGAATCCATATTCAGGAGCTGCATATATTGCTTTTGGTGAAGGACAAGGAGAAATGAACGGAAATCTATTGGATGTTCATGGAGCCGGTTGCCAAAGAAGTGATCCTAAAAGTGGAAATATCAATGATTACCCGCAATTCTTTGGACCTCAGGGAGATGTAAGGTATGTTTACAATTATGTTCGACTAGTTCGAAATATAGATAACACATCAACTGATATTAAAGATGATCAATCAAATACTTCCGAAGTTCCCAAAAAATTTGAGTTGAAACAAAACTATCCTAATCCGTTTAACCCAAGTACTCAAATAACTGTAAGTATTCCAGAGAGCGGAAACTATACTCTTAAAGTTTATAACGTTTTAGGTCAGGAAGTTGCAAAGTTATTAAGTGATGAAATTTCAGCAGGAATTCATAATTTCAATTTTGATGCAGCAAAACTTACTTCAGAAATTTATTTTTACAACTTTAGAGGAAGTGATTTTAATCAGACAAAAAAGATGATGCTGATAAAATAATAGCACACAGGTGTTAATTAAACTATAATATACAGCCAGTTGTTTTTAACAACCGGCTGTATATAAATTAATTATAAAGCCAATTTGTAGATATTAATCATATCATTTACACTGGTTGGTATAATGCTGGCAATTTTATCTTCTTCCGGATTGCCAAACATACGCATTACATCTTCAGCCATACGTTCAAATTTTTCATCAGTAACATTCATATCGGATAATTTGTAATACATTCCAACTCTTTCGAACCATTCAATTACTTTTGGAGCAAGCAATTTTGCCGCCGCTAAATCATCTTCTTCTTTAACGTCAAAAATCCTGCGGGCTAATTTTGCCCATCTGCCCGGTAAATTTTCAGCAAAATACTCTAGATATGGCGGAATAACAATGGCCATACCACGCCCGTGCGCAATATCATAGTGTCCGCTTAACGGCATTTCAATTGAGTGCATCGGAATTGTTCCCATTCTGCCTAAAGCCTGAATACCCTGCCAGCCAAATATTGAACATAATGCAAGAGTTCCTCTGGCTTCAATATCTTTTGGGTTTATAATAAGTTGATCGAGAGTATCTCTTAAAGTTAAAATCATACCTTCAGTTAATCTATCAGCAAATTCTGATAAATCAGGCGATGACAAATATCTTTCAATTAGATGTGAAAAGATATCAATAGCACTATCTTTTGTAATTGATAATGGCAATGTTGCCAATACTTCAGGATCAATTATCGCAACTTTTGGAATTCTGTATTCTGACCGGCTAAAACTTTTTTCTTTAGTTTCCCAATTTGTAAGAACTCCGCCTGCGTTAACTTCGGAACCTGCAGCAGAAACTGTAGGAATAGCGACAATTGGATACGCGCCTGAATATTCTTTTGGTTTTCTATCGCCTAATACAACATAATCCCAGCAAGATCCACCACTGAAAGCTGTTGCGGCAATATATTTAGAACCGTCAATTACACTTCCGCCGCCAAGAGCAACAATACAGTCACAGCCAGATTCTTTAAAAAGTTTAATTCCTTCATCAATAGTTGTCACACGCGGATTTGGTTCAATCGCTTCGTAAATCACATAATCAATATTATTAGATTTAAGGATATCGATAGTTTTGTCGATTAAAGGTGCAAAAGCTTCATTCCTTTCGTAAGTAGCCAAAAATACTTTTTTTCCGTATGGTTTAACAAGATCACCTAATTCGGATAATCTACCAGGACCATAAACTAAATTTGTCGTAAAGTTCCATTCAAAATTGTTCATAATACCATCTCTTTATATTATTTTTTAATAATTACTTTTAGTTAGTAGTTCTTAAAACGCTGTTTTAATACTACTAGCTCTATACAAGTTTTGGAAATAACTCTAAACGAAACTTAGAATCCAAAACTCCGCTTTTCAAAAATAATTAAAATTTTGATAAAATAATACATCTGTCTTCAGATATATGTTATCATACATGTTTGTTTGGAGCAAATATGTTAAAACAAAGTGACTTCTTTCTTATTAATTATTTTTATTTCGGGCACAAGTTTTATTATAAAAGATCGTCTTACTTAAAAAGCATGAATCTAATGACTGTTACTTTCATTAGCAATTAAACTATTATGAACTAAGTGAGAATTAAAATGACGAAAAAAAAATCAACCATATTATTATTTATAATTTTTCTTACATCTAATATATTTGGACAAAATTTTTATGATATAAACACCATTAATAGTGTAGAAATAACATTTTCAGAATCAAACTGGGATTACTTATTGGATAACCTGGTTTCAGAAGGTAATGAGGAACGCTTGTTAGGAACGGCTGTAGTAAATGGAATTACCTACGATAGTGTTGGCGTAAGATATAAAGGGAACAGCAGTTATCAGCCTAATCAAGTAAAAAACCCCTTAAATATTAAACTTGATTATACAATTGACGGTCAGGAACATGAGGATTACGGAACTTTAAAACTGGCGAATGTTTACAAGGATCCAAGTTTTGTTAGAGAAACTTTAAGTTATGAAATTGCCCGAAAGTATATGCCGGCTAGTTTAGCAAATTATACTAAGGTTTATATAAACGGTACTTATTTAGGAATATACACTAATGTTCAGGATGTTGATAAAAACTTTATACGAAGTAATTATTTTAGCTCAGATAATTCTTTTTTTAAAGGTGAGCTAGTAAACGATAGTCCGCAATCAAATACAAAAGTTTGGGGCTACTTTGGTGAAGATTCATCAAGCTATACCAACTATTTTGAAATTGAATCAGATAATGGCTGGGCAGATTTAGTAAACTTTCTTGATGTACTAAACAATGATCCGGAATCAGTTGAAGAGGTTCTTAATGTTGACCGCCATTTATGGATGCTTGCATTTGACATTTTATTGGTAAACTTAGATGCACCGGTAAACTTTGGACACAATTATTATTTATATAAAGATGATGCCGGAAAATTTAATCCGATTATTTGGGATCTTAACGAAAGCTTCGGAATCTTCTCTTCACTTCTTGGCGGAAATTCCTTAAATACTTCGGGAAAGCAGCAGCTAACTCCTTACTTAAATTCAACAAATAGTAATTACCCTATAATTAATAAAATTCTAAATGACCCAACTTACAAGAAAATGTATGTTGCGCATATGAAAACAATTATGTCTGATTATTTTGAAAGCGGATTGTATAGAACAAGAGCTTTGGAAATTCAGAATATAATTGCTTCAGAAGTAGAAAAAGATCCAAATAAATTTTATACATATACAGATTTTAGAAATAATATTGAAAACGGGATTTCAAGCGGCGGAGGTGGTGCCCCGGGAAGAAATGAATCAATTATTGGTATCGCTGAATTAATGGATGCCAGAGTTACATACTTAAACTCACTGGCAGATTTTCAGGCAACAAGTCCGGTTATCTCTAATCTGGGACAAAATCCGGCTAATCCTTCTCCTAATACAGATGTATGGATAACTGTTGAAATTACCAATGCTACATCAGTAAAATTGGCTTACAGAAATAGCCTTACTGAAGCTTTTAAAAAAATTGAAATGTTAGATGACGGCAGCAATAACGATACATCCGCAAGCGATGGAATCTACGGAGTTTCTGTACCAGCCGGAACTAGCGGATTTCAATATTACATTTACGCTGATAATGACGACGCGGCAGCTTTTTTACCGGCACGCGCGGCATACGAGTTTTATACACTTACGGTTTCAGGAAATCTGGTAATAAACGAGTTTATGGCTAGTAATGAAGTTACTGAAACAGATGCAGACGGAGAATATGAAGACTGGATTGAACTTTACAATAATACTGATGAAGATATAGAACTAAATGGATATTTTTTATCGGATGATAGTGACAATCTATCTCAGTGGGCATTCCCGGATACATTTATTACCGCTAACAGTTTTTTAATTGTCTGGGCAGATAAAGATGAAGACCAACAAGGATTACACGCAAGTTTTAAACTTTCGGGCTCTGGGGAAACAATTTATTTATCTGATACTGATACAACCATAATTGATGAAATAAGTTACAGTGAGCAGACTGATGATATTTCATATGGCCGTTATCCAAACGGAACTGGAGCATTCCAACAAATGAATCCATCTTTTGAACTAGAGAATAATAATGATGTAACGGCAATTGGAAATTCAGACGAAGATTCAACAATTCCCAAAGAGTTTGTTTTACAGCAAAACTATCCTAATCCGTTTAACCCAAGTACACAAATAGCTGTTAGTATTCCAAAAAGTGGGAATTATACTCTAAAGGTTTATAATCTATTAGGTCAGGAAGTTGCGACACTTTTAAATGATCAGGTTTCAGCCAGAACCCACAAGTTTAATTTTGATGCTTCAAATTTAACTACCGGAATTTATTTTTACAGCTTTAGAGGAAATAATTTTAGTCAGACTAAAAAAATGATGCTGGTCAAATAGACTAATTACTAAATAGTTTAAACCCCCGAAGGATTTAAAAACCTTCGAGGTTTTTTTATTGAAATAAATCACTGTAAATGCCTGTCTGAAATTTAATATACATGAAAGCACAAGTTAAATTAAAATATGTCGTCAAAGATTATATGATAGAAAACAATTCCCAAAATACTGCGATCAAAAAACCTATTACCGGGAACTATTTCCCTTTTCAAAAAAATATTCTTTTAATGGAATTGCATGAATATATAAAACTTACAGGAGAGTCTTTTTTTGAGGGGCATAATACTAACATCAATAGAATATTATTTATCTGTAAGGGTAATGGAACCTTTTGTATAGAAAAGACCGAATACAAATTTAATTCTAAATCCGTTATAACAATTGCAAAAGGTGATTTGCATAAACTCAATTTCACCGGAGAAACTACCGGTTACGTATTACTTTTCCCGGATAACCAGACAACTGATGCTAATAATTATTTCCATGCATTTTTAGATTTTACTTTTTTTTATTATTCACTTAAACCGGCTCCATTAAACTTAACCAATGAAAAATTCACAAAATTTTTAAGTATTATAGAATCAATTAAAAATACTGTGAATAATATTACGGATATAGCTAAGGTTAGTATTTCGTATAGCTTAGTAAAAAAACTATTGCTTGAGATACAATATTCTAAAATGAACATTCAAAATCTTTTAGAATCATTTGATTTGATATTACTAAATAATTTCAATCAACTTTTAATATCAAAAATCAACATTTCTAGAAAAGCAGAATATTATACCAAACAATTAAATGTTTCTTCAACAAAATTAAATTCCACAACAAAACTTTATTTAGACAAAAAGATTAAAGAAATAATTAATGCCAGAATTATATTCGATTCTAAAAAAATGCTTTCTGATACAAACTTTTCCATTAAAGAAATTAGTTACAATATGGGCTTTACTGATCCAACAAATTTTAATAAGTTTTTCAAAAAAATAACTTTAAGTACTCCTAAAGAATTTAGGAATAAATGTTACACTGAACATTTTAACCATAATTAGCAATCTTTTAACCATGTAGCAAAAATTATTTTAGCCGATTATTAAGAGTAAATAAAAATCTTTCTCTCAATAATATATGGAGTTATAATGATTAGCAGCGTAAGTAATAATGGTATGCAGCCTCCGCCGCCAAAACAAAGTCAGCCGTTATCTGATGAACAAAAAACCAGCCTGAATGATATTGTATCTAAGTATGATCCCTCATCTATTTCCAAATCTGATTTTGAAACAATGATGACTGAAATTAAGGAAGCAGGAATCACTCCTTCGAAAGAATTAAAAGGCTTTATGGAAGAAGCGGGATTTGAAATGCCTGAAGGTGGACCAAGGGGAGCAAAAGGCAGTGGAAGACCAGAACCACCACAATTTATGAAAGATTTAATTAAGCAATTAGAAACCGGTGATATTTCTGAAGATGAACTAAAATCGTTTATTGAAAGTTTTAAAAACGGAAACGATGATCCAGAAGGGACATTAGTTGATAAATATGTATGAAAACTACAATATTATAATTATCCGGATATAGGGATATATGTCCGGATAACTATTAAATATCAAAAAAAAAATTTAACTTGTAAGGGTAAACTGTAACAAAAGTTTATTAGAGTTATACAATAAATAAAGCTGGAGATAAAATGTGTCGTTCAAATTTATTATTTGTATTTTTTATAATAAACATCTGTTTATGCAGCAGTATAAGTGCACAATTGGATGACGAGGGAAAAGAAACAGACGAATATCCTAAGCACGGAATTGATCTAAGAATATCGATGTGGAAAAGTTCGTCACAGACGGCGGTTTCTGTTGGTCTGCGTGGAGTTACCGTTGATGCCGGAACGGGAAATATGGGCGGAGGAATAATGTACAATTTTTATCCAAACGCTGACTATGCTTTCACTTTTAGCGCGGGCTTGTTATCGGCTGAAGTTAAGGTAGAAACATTTAGCAACTATACCAGCTCACTTATTCCAATAATGATGGGAGTAAAATATTTTATAATACCCGCAAATAATGATCAGCCGTTTAGACCTTACATTGCCGGAATGGCCGGGGCGTTAATGGGATCACAATCGGGTGTAAGCCTTTTATCGGTTGAATCGCGTACAGAAACAGCTATGGGCGGATATTTAGGTTTTGGAGCGGATATGGTATTGGGAAGATTAATTAAAGTTCATGCCGAGCTGGGTTATAATTTGTTCACAGAATTTGAGCAGCCTATTGGCAGTAAAGATGATTATAGCGGTCCGGAATTTACATTCGGGATAGGTTTTATTTTTTAAGCCGATTGTTTTTATGGAGTGAAATTGATTTTATTAATTGAGTTAATTCTGAATTGAAAATTTTTAATTTGATGATATAACCACATTCTTTATGCTTATTAAAATCAATTACCACTGTTTTGGTAATATAATTGAACTGGCTTGAACCTTACCGGCTTTGTTGTGTTCAACTATTTAATTATTTTTAGCTTCATATTATTTTACAATTGATCAAATGAAAAAATACTTTAGTCTATTAATTATAATTATAGCTTTGCAGAATCCGGTTTTAGCTTACTTTGAATATCAGGTTAAACCTGATTCCACAATTATAGCTGATTCGCTTCTAACAAATGATTCCTTAAAAACTGAAATGGAAAAGCAGGATCATATTCCCAACAAGGGCTTTATAACTCATTCAGATTATCAGACAATTATCACAAAAAAAGAAATTCAGCAAATGGATTATAAAAACGCCGGGAATCTTTTTTCAAATTCTTCATTTGCTTTTTTGCGCGATCTTGGCTCTTTTGGTAAACCGGATGAACTTCTTTTTAACGGATACGGCTACAATAATATTTCCTACCTGGAAAACGGAATTTCAATTAATACCAGATTAAATAATTCCCTTTATCTAAACACGATTCAGACGGAAAGTATTGATTCACTTGAATATATCCCGCTTTCAAGAGGATTTCTTTATGGAACTGTCGGGAATCCGGTAAGCGTAAATTTTATTACGCGTGATAACATTCAGAAGATGCCTTATACACGGCTAAGAATACTGCAGGGACCCGATGAAGAAGGCTATATAGATGTTATATATAATGCGCGCATTTATAAAAAATTTAATCTTACATTCCAGGCTACAAACAGTGCTATAGAAGAAGATTTTGCGAATAGTAAATATTCATCGTGGAAAGTTTCTACTCGTTTAAGATATTTATATTCCTCAAAATTGAACATTGTTGGAAGTTTTAATTATTTTGACGGGACGACACATTTAAATGGCGGAAATGATATAACTGCCGGAGATATTTATGATAATTTCAGTCCGAATATTGTATTATTTAGAAATAGATATCAAAAAAACACCAGGCACAATTATAACCTAAAACTTCAGACAAAGTTTATAAAAAACGCACCGTTGGATATATCGTTCTATTATAATTATGACGAAGCAATTCATAAACAAAATACCGGCAGCAGCAGACAAGCTAATGTTCCTCAGATTTTCAATAACAATAAATCCACATTATGGGGAAGTTTTATCAGACAGAATTTGAATATCAGGAACTTCAATCTTGATCTGATTGCCAACTATGAAAGTATTGATACTAAAACAGATCTGGCTGGTATAAATTCTTCAAAGTCATATTTATCGCTATCCGGCAAAGCAGATATAACCTTGATAGATTCAACAATTCATCCAACCGTTTTTGCAAAATACTTAAAACATTCTGTAAATAATTATATAGGATTTGGCGCTGACGGAATTATAAACTTCACAAATAAAATTTCTCTGTTTGGAGGAGTTTCATATTTTGAAAGACCAGTTAATATTCTTGAAGAAACTTTGGCTTTTGAAGATGGATTTGAGAATAAACAAAAGTTTAATAATATAGAACTCGGTGGAAAAATAGGATTCGAAAATTTAGATATTAAAGGATCGTTCTTCTACACAAGAAATAATAATGAACTATATCCAATTATTTATCAATCTGCCGATTCACTTTTAAGTTCTGAAATTGGTGAGTACAGATCGGCAAATGTTGAACGTTCCGGAATTAATCTTGATCTGAAATTTAGCTTCTGGAAAATTATCACTCAAATTAATTCTAGCTATTATTTTAATTCTGATAACGATAAAACAAATCTACCGGAATATACTTTTTTTGGCGGGCTATATTTTATGGGCAGATTATTTAATGATAATCTTGATCTTAAAGCCGGGATTAACTTTTACAGCAGCGGATCACAAAACTACTATTCTTACGATTTTCAGCAAAGCAGAGCCGTTGCCCACTATTTTGATCCGCTAACTTTATCGCAGAAAAACTTAAACAAAACTCCGTCGCATATAAGTTCCGATAAAGCGGGGCAGAATTATTCACTCGATTTATTTGTTGCCGGAAGATTCCAGGAATTAGCTATTGTTTACTTAACTCTGGAAAATGTTTTGAACCGCCAATATTATATTGTTCCCTACTATCCTAAAAGATCAATGACTTTCAGATTTGGCATTTCCTGGGAATTCTATAATTAGTTTATTGCTTAATTACTAATTCGCAAAAATAATTAGAGACATATTTTCTCGTCCTTTTGGGCGAAATGTTCGCCTATCTGGAAGATTATCAATTACACAACTCCTTTTTTCAGCCATAATCGCTACTTTTTTCTTGGCACAATTGTTTATTAAGTTGATTATTACTAAATAAATTTTGCGAGGTTAAAATGAAAAATTCAATTTTTATATTATTGATTGGCTTCTTATTTGTCGGCTGTCAAAACAGTTCTTCACCCGACGATGGAATTACGGAATCAAAATTAACATCTGATATTGAAGTAACTGAACTTGATTTTGTAGCGTTAAAGAGTACTCTTTCCGGCGATACGGAAATTTCGGATGCCGAAAAAGAGGGTCTGCTGCACATGAGAGAAGAAGAAAAACTTGCCAGAGATGTCTATAAATTCTATTCGGAAAAATGGGATTTAAGAGTTTTTGCTAATATTACCAAAAGTGAAGAAACCCATATGAGTGCCGTTAAAATTTTAATTGATCAGTTTGAACTGGAAGATCCAATAAAAGAAGAAGGTGTTTTTGAAAATGAAACACTTCAGCAATTATATAACGAACTTACAAATTTAACTGCTGATGATATTGATAAGGCAATATACAACGGACTTTTAATTGAAGATCTTGATATAAATGATTTACAAAAGCTTATTGATGAAACTTTGAATGAAGATATTAAAATTGTTTATGGAAATTTACTCCGTGGTTCTGAAAATCATTTAAGAGCTTTTTATAGCCAGGCTCTTAAATATGAGGTTGAATATTCAGCTCAATACATTTCTCAGGAAAATTTTGACGAGATTATTTCTGCTTCCGCGCAAGGAGGCAATGGCCGGAGATGGAAAGGCGGAAGAAAATAAAACTAAGTTCCCACTAAAAAATCAGCATAATATAAAAAATATATTGTGCTGATTTTCAATTAATACAATCCCGAACCATCCATAAATATACATTTCATAACTTATTGTAAGTATTTGTAAAACTTATTAAACTTAATAAGCATAACTTATTATTTTCAATAAAGTTGCAGATATAAAACCGCCCAAATCATTTAGGAATATTCATTTTTAACTGGCATCATTTTGGTGCGGTTTATTTGTTTAGGAAAATTAATATTCATGAGGAATTTAATGAAATTCAAAATTTTGATTTTTACACTTTTATTGCCAATTATATTTTCTGCCCAGGTTATAACATGGAACCCGGTTTACTTAACTGAAGATGATTCGGTTACAATTATTTTTAATGCTGCCGAAGGAAATAAAGGTTTAGAAAATTATAATACAGATGATGTTTACGCGCATGCCGGAGTTATTACGGATGCAAGTACAGGTCCAAGCGACTGGCAGCACGCCCCGGCATGGGGAGATAATAGTCCCAAATATAAATTAAAATTTATAGGCAACAATTTATACGAACTCAAAATAACACCGAGTATAAAAGAATTTTACGGATTAAACGAGAGTGAACAGGCTATTAACCTTGCGTTTGTTTTTAGAAATGCGGCTCCTGACAGAGAAGGTAAGGATGTTAATAATGCTGATATTTTTCTTCCGCTTAGATCTGGATTTTCTGTTTTATCGCCTGCAAAAGAAGTTACATTTCTTAATCCAAATCAGACTATAAATATTAAAATCTCCAAATCCGAAATAATTGATTCGCTTCAATTAATTATCAATAATACAAAAGCTTTTTCAACTTCTGAAGACACTTTGAGTTATGACTATAAAACTATTGAGTTTGGAATTAAAAATTTTAAAGTAATAGGGTTTTCAAATAACGATACTCTTCAGGTTAAAACATTTCAGATTGTGCTAAACCAGGCAAATGTTGTTGAAGAACTTCCGGCAGGAATTACACATGGTATTAATTACAATACAGATAACTCGGTAACCCTGGCATTAATGGCTCCATCCAAAAATTTTGTTTACCTTATTGGCGATTTTAATGACTGGCAGCTTGAGTCGGGTTATAGAATGAAAAAAACTCCGGATGATTCAACTTATTGGATAACACTAAACAATATTGATCCGGATACAGAATATGGTTTTCAATATTTAGTTGACGGCAATTTAAGAATTGCGGATCCTTATACTGAAAAGGTACTTGACCAGAATAATGACAAGTGGATTTCCGAAGCCACTTATCCAAACTTAAAAAAATTCCCACAGGGAAAAACAACCGGCATTGTTTCTACATTTCTTGTAAATGAATATGAATATAATTTTGAAGTTAAAACTTTCGAGAAACCCAAAATTGAAGATCTTGTTGTTTATGAATTACTTGTCAGAGATTTTGTTTCAACACATAGCTATAGAACATTGATAGATACTTTAAGTTATTTAGAAAAGTTAGGTATTAACGCCATTGAGTTGATGCCTATAAATGAATTTGAAGGAAATGAAAGCTGGGGATACAATCCTTCGTTTTATTTTGCGGCTGATAAATATTATGGAACACGAAACGATTTAAAAGAATTTATTGATGAATGTCATAAACGCGGCATAGCCGTTATAATTGATATGGTACTTAATCATTCATATGACCAGTCCCCATTTGCCCAGTTATACTGGGATACGCAAAACAGCAGACCGGCAGCAAATAATCCATGGTACAATACAGTATCTCCAAATCAATCCTATTCATGGGGAAATGATTTTAACCACGAAAGTCCATATACAAAAAAACTAGTTGATCGTGTAAATTCTTATTGGATAAACGAATTTATGGTAGATGGTTTCCGTTTCGATTTTACAAAAGGTTTCACACAAAAGCCCGGCGATGGCTGGTCATACGATGCATCGAGGATTTCAATTCTTAAAAGAATGGCGGATAAAATCTGGGAAGAAGATCCTAATTCCTATATAATATTAGAACACTTAGCGGAAAATAGCGAAGAGAACGAACTTTCCAATTATGGAATAATGCTTTGGGGAAATTTAAATCATAATTATAATGAAGCAACAATGGGCTACAATACTGGCAGCGGTTCTAACTTTAACGGTGTTTCGTATAAATCACGCGGATGGAGTTATCCTAATTTAGTTGGATATATGGAAAGTCATGATGAAGAAAGATTAATGTTTAAAAATCTTGAATATGGTAATTCTAATGGCGCATACGATATTCAAACTCTAAACATAGCATTGCAAAGGATTAAATTAGCATCCGCGTTTTTCTTTACAATCCCGGGTCCAAAAATGATTTGGCAGTTTGGTGAACTTGGTTATGATTATTCAATTGATTATAATGGACGAATAGGGAATAAGCCGATTAAATGGGACTATTTAGAAGATATAAACCGTAAACGACTGTATCAGACAATGTCCGCTTTAATAAAACTTAAAACAGAAAACGAAGTTTTTACTACTGATAATTTCGAACTGTCATTAAGCGGTGAGACAAAGAAAATTTCGTTAAGTCATTCGAGTATGGCACTTCTGGTATTAGGTAATTTTGGGGTTACCGAAAATACAATTGATCCCGGCTTTAGATATGGCGGAACCTGGTATGATTTTTTTGCTAATGACAGCATCAGTGTATCAGACACACATGGACTAATAACACTTGCCGCCGGTGAATTTAAAATTTACACAACTAAAAAATTAGCGGCTACTGATCCCGATATAATTTTGGATGTTGAAGAAATCGAAAACTCAGAGCTGCCGGACAATTATTCACTAAAACAGAACTATCCAAATCCGTTTAACCCTGCTACAGTTATAGAATATTCAATTCCATCTGCGGCAACACGCGGCGGAGAATCAGTTCAGTTAAAAGTTTACGATATACTTGGAAATGAAATTGCCATGTTAGTAAACAAAGTACAGAGTGCCGGTTCTTACAAAGTAGAATTTGATACATCCCGGTATAACTTAGCATCCGGAATTTATTTTTACCAAATACAATGCGGAAGTTTTGTAAATACTAAAAAAATGATGCTCCTAAAATAGTATTAAAAAGGAACCCAATATTTTTAAAATATTGGGTTCCTGATAACACACGGAACATCTGTTAAAATTTCTTTTTCTGCTGTAAAACTTTTCTTATTATTCATTCATGAAAAACTGGATACTTTCACAAATCGATTTTAACTGTCGGGCAAATAAAAAAATCATTGATGTTCTTAAGTTAAATGATATAAGACCAAAACGATGTATAAAACTTTTGAGTCATTTAATAGCTTACCAGGATATGTGGTACGAAAAATTAAAAAAACATATAGAGTTTAACATTGCGGTCTGGGATACTTATACGCTTGTAGAGTGTGAGATACTAAATAAACAGAGTTGGAGCCATTGGCAAAATTTAATAAAGTATAAAAAAAGGGACGCGCTCTTCGAAAACTTCACTTATCGTAATTCCGCGGGTATTCCTTCTGAGATGATGCTGATTGATATTACAAAGAATATATTTGAACATTCGGCGCATCACCGGGGGCAGATAGCTTTATTACTGAAGCAAAACAAGATTGAGCCGCCTGATCTTTCTTATTTCTCATTTACAAATGAAGACCCGGTTACTTAGTAAGCTCAGCCAGTAAAACAGCCGATGCAGAAGCTACATTTAAGGATTCTACGCTGCCAAGTTTTGGAATTGTTAATTTAGTATTAGTAATTTCAAGAAGTTCTTTGGATGGACCATTAGCTTCGTTACACATCACTAAAATACTTTTTTCATTTATTGAACTTTCGTAAAGATTCTGCCCGTTCATATCAGCGGTTAAAATATTATAATCTTTGTATAACTCACGCAGATCAAAAACAAACCGCGAAGACTCAATTATATTAAGATGAAACACAGCTCCCATTGATGAACGCAATACCTTCGGGTTAAAAACTTCGGCACAGTTCTCACTAAGAATTATTGTTTTAATCCCGAACCAGTCGCTGTTTCTTAAAATTGTACCAAGGTTGCCCGGATCAGAAATACTTTCCAAAGCAACAATAAGTTTTTCTTCAATTGTGGTTTTAGTATTCAAAAAACTTTTAACCACCGCAACTATGCCCTGTGGCGATAAAGTATCACATAGTTTTTTGAAATCTTTTTCTTTTACAATTTCACTTTTAATTTTAGAGCCTTTAATCAGTCTAATAAATTCAGCGTTATTCATCTCAAAATTTTCGGTAAAAAAAACAATCTCAATTTCATAAGATGAATTCAATAATTCCGAAACAAGCCTTTTCCCTTCCGCAAGAAATTTATTTTCAAGCTTTCTAAACTTTTTTGAGTTAAGCGATGAATAATATTTTAGTTCGTTATTTGTGAGCATAAATTATTATTGAATAAGAAAAAGGAAAGATAAATTATTATGATCAAATTTTAAAACTGTGAAACATAAATTAGATCACTATTAATTAATTTTATTGAATTAGATATAGAATTTACCGGTTCATGTAATAGATTGAATTAAAAAACAAGTCGGCTAATTTTAAGAAAACGCTACGGGATATTTTTCAAGATAAGGTTTCATTAAAAGATCTTCATCAATAATGTGATTAATTAACCAGTTTCTCAAAAATATTATTATATTATCGGCTTTTTCAGTTAGTTCCTCTAAAGATTTTTCCCCGCTTATATCTTTTTTCAGAGTTTCTAATTCATTTAAAAGTTTAGTATGCGAATGTTTCTGCTGTAAACTCTTGTTATATTCAATTTTTCTTTGAATTGATTCTTCTCTTCTAAAATGATTAACAGAATATTCATGGAGCTGATTAAATACCTCTAATAAAAAACTTATATTTTCTTTGCATAACAGCAAAAGTTCTACCGTATTTATAAGGTTTATCAGGAACTGATGATCATGATCAATTAGTTCGTTCGAAACACTTAATTTTTTATTCCATATAATTGGCATTTTTTTATCTCCTTAATTGTTGCTTAATCCAAATTGACAAAAAACAAAATATAATTCGCTTTATAATAAACCGAATTTATGGTTAATACTAGTTAAAATATCAGTTTATTTGGAGCAATAAAAAGGCAAAAGTGCAGAGCTAATCCATACTAGTAATTCCTGCAAAATAAGATAATAATTCTTATTTTAGTGAATCGAAAAAATTATCCAGAATAAGAATGAAAGTATACGAAAAAATAGAATCTATAATTGAAGCAAAAGGTGCCGCATATTTTATTTTAATAGATCCGGATGATATTGATCTGGAATCGCTAAGCATGTTTGTAAAGCATTGTGAAGATTCCGGGGTTGATGGATTTTTAGTCGGCGGAAGCCTAATGATAAACGGATACTTTAATAAATTTATTGAAACAATTAAAAATAATTGTTCTCTTCCGGTTGTTTTATTTCCCGGTAATGTAAATCAGCTTTCGCCTTCTGTTGATGCACTTCTCTACATTTCCCTTATCAGCGGAAGAAATCCCGAGTACTTAATTGGTCAGCATGTTTTAGCAGCGCCAATTATTAAACAGTATAAAATGGAAGCTATTTCAACAGGATACATTTTAATCAATTCAGGAAAAACAACAACAGTTGAGTATATCAGCGATACAAAACCAATCCCGGCAAATAAGCCTTCTATAGCTTTGGCAACAGCTTTGGCCGGAAAGTATATGGGAATGAAGATGTTATATCTCGAAGCCGGTTCCGGTGCCGCTGAAGCTGTGCCAAATGATACAATTAAATTAATTTCGGATGAGTGCGGAATTCCTCTAATTGTTGGCGGCGGAATAAAAGATAGTTATACTGCCCGCGAAAAAGTTTTAAATGGCGCAAGTGTTGTTATAACGGGCAATTATTTTGAAAATAAATCGAATTGGAATAAGATAAAAGAATTTGCAGATGCTGTTCATATTAATGAATCGAAATTAGTATAAGAGCATCTTATTTTTTTAAGGAAAAACTATGAATGAAAATTTTATAAAAGAATCATTAGAAGAAAGCGCAAAGGTAAAGCTTGATATCATTGAACATTGTTCGGAGGGTATTATTTCTGCGGTTAACCTTCTAACCGATGCAATCGTGAACGGGAAAAAACTTCTGCTTTGCGGAAATGGCGGCAGTGCTGCTGATTGTCAGCATATTGCTACAGAATTTATGATTCGTCTCTCGCACGATTTAGACAGACCCGCGATAGCCGCGATAGCTTTAACTACTGATTCTTCAAATCTTACTGCTGGCGGAAACGATATTGGATACGAAAATATTTTTGCCAGAAATGTTGAAGGTCTTGGCAACAATGGTGATGTTTTAATCAGTATTTCTACAAGCGGAAACTCAGGTAACATTATAAAGGCTATAGCAAAAGCAAAAACAAAAGGATTAAAAACTGTAGCGTTACTTGGAGGAACCGGTGGAAAAATTGATGGCACTGTTGATCAGGCTATTATAGTTCCCTCTGCCAATACTCAAAGAATTCAGGAAGGACATATAACCATTGCGCATATTATTTGTGAGATGGTAGAAAATAAATTATATGGGAATAAATAAAAAGAATCAAAATAATTTTACACTTTTACTCCGCTAAGTGTAATTGTAAAAGTTCATTTATTCAGTTCCCGATAAATCTAAAATGAGAGGAAGAAAATGACAGCTAACATTGATATGATAAAAAAAGTGTATGCGGAATTTAAAACAAAACAAGGTGCCGCGCGAACATTACTTGGCAAACCACTAACATTCGCGGAAAAAATATTATACTCTCACCTTTGGACATCAGCAAACTCGCCTTTTGAAAGAGGAAAAGATTATGTAGAATTGGCACCGGACAGAGTTGCAATGCAGGATGCAACAGCACAGATGGCTCTTCTTCAATTTCTGCATGCTGAAAGAGAGACTGCCGCGGTTCCTTCAACAATTCATTGCGATCATTTAATTCAGGCAAAAGTCGGATCGGATGAAGACCTTAACCGCGCCAAAGATGAAAATAAAGAAGTTTATGATTTTTTAGAAAGTGTAGCAAAAAAACATGACCTGGGTTTTTGGAAACCGGGAGCAGGAATTATACATCAGGTAGTTTTAGAAAATTATGCGTTCCCCGGCGGAATGATGATTGGAACTGATTCTCACACTCCTAATGCCGGCGGATTAGGAATGATTGCTATTGGTGTTGGCGGCGCGGATGCTGTTGATGTAATGGCCGGAATGCCATGGGAACTTAAATGGCCTAAATTAATTGGAATTAAATTAACCGGAAAACTTTCCGGCTGGACTTCCCCTAAAGATGTTATTCTTAAAGTTGCCGGAATTCTTACTGTTAAGGGCGGAACCGGAGCTATTGTTGAATACTTTGGTGATGGCGCTAACTCAATTTCATGTACCGGTAAAGGAACAATCTGTAACATGGGTGCGGAAATTGGTGCTACGACTTCACTTTTTGGATACGATGAAAAAATGGCGGCTTATTTAAGAAGTACTGATAGAAATGATGTTGCTGATTTAGCAAATGAAGTTAAAGATTATTTAACAGCCGATCCTGAAGTTTATTCTGAACCGGAAAAATATTTTGATGAAGTATTTGAAATAAACTTAGATGAACTGGAACCTCACTTAAACGGTCCTTTTACTCCGGATAAAGCATGGCCTGTTTCTAAAATGAAAGAAGCCGCTAAGGAAAACAATTTCCCGGAAACTTTAAGTGTTGGTTTAATCGGGAGCTGTACAAATTCAAGCTACGAGGATATTGACAGAGCGGCAAATATTGCTAAACAGGCAATGGAAAAAGGATTGACCGCTAAAGCTTTATATAATATTACTCCGGGTTCAGAACAAGTACGGGCTACTATTGAACGTGACGGACAACTAAAAACACTTACCGATTTTGGCGGAACAGTTATGGCAAACGCCTGCGGACCATGTATTGGTATGTGGAAACGTCTGGATAACGAATCTGGTGACAGGAACTCTATTGTAACTTCATTTAATAGAAACTTTGCAAAACGTAATGACGGTAATCCAAATACTTTAGCGTTTGTTGCTAGTCCGGAAATGGTTACAGCACTTACTATTGCCGGTACAATCACTTTTAATCCCGATACAGACAAGCTTATAAATGATAAAGGTGAAGAAGTTAAATTGAATTCACCTTATGGTGATGAACTTCCCGCGGATGGATTCTTAAAAGATATTGAAGGATTTATACCACAGCAGGGTTATAATGCTGATGTTAATATACAAGTAAGTGCGGACAGCAAACGTTTACAGCTTCTGGAAAAATTTAAAGCATGGGACGGTTCAGATTACGAAGGTTTACCTTTGCTGATTAAAGCTAAAGGCAAGTGTACAACTGATCATATTTCGATGGCTGGTCCCTGGTTAAAATTCCGTGGACATCTGGATAATATTTCCGACAATATGCTGATGGGTGCAACTAACTCATTTTATGAAGAAAACGGTCAGACAAAAAATCTGTTCACCGGAGAATATTCTGATGTAAACAAGGTTGCGAGAGATTATAAAGCCCGCGGACTTGGCTGGATTGTAGTTGGTGACGAAAATTACGGCGAAGGTTCGTCACGTGAACATGCTGCAATGGAACCTAGACACTTAGGAGGCAAAGCTGTAATAGTAAAAAGCTTTGCGCGTATTCATGAAACTAACCTTAAAAAGCAGGGGATGCTTCCATTAACTTTTGATAATCCATCTGATTATGATAAAATTAGAGAAGATGATAAGCTAAGTATAATTGGCTTAACTGACTTTACTCCTGGAAAACCACTAACTTTAGTAATTAAACATTCTGATGATACTTCTGAAGAAGTTGTTGTAAATCATACTTTTAATAAAAATCAGATTGAGTGGTTTAAGGCCGGTAGTGCGTTGAATTTAATTGCAAGTCAAAACAAATAAAATCTTAAAGATGACATCTTTTTAAAAGATGTCATCTTTTTTTTGCAAACTAACCTAACTTAGCTTCAACTTTTTCTAATACAGAATCTAAAAGTCTTTTAGCTTTCAACTTAAGTTCAGAACATGTATTTCTCATTTCACTATTAAATTTTTCATCTTTAATATCTTTTAAATTTATCAGCACATTATAAATTCCGCCAATAACACCGGTAAAAGCTATATGCGCACCAACACCCACATCTGTTATAGAATTAGGATTACCATACTCAACAACTAATGACGCGGCTTCAATAGCCTCGTAACTTAATTTAGCGGTATTCAGCGGAACCATTACAGCTTCTTTTAATCCATCAAGCATAGCCGCTTCTCTAACTGTTTTTTCTTCGGCAGTTTTATTTGGAAGTCTGCGCGCGTCCATATATGAGTTAAAAGCATTTGTATCATCATCCACAGCTTTAACTAATATATGTTTTATATTCTGGCATTTATCCGCAGCTTTATTAAGAATATCATCAGCCTTTTCACTTCCTCTGTTATTAGACGATAAATTGCTTACCATTGATGATAACGACGCACCCAGAGCACCGGCTAATGCGGCAATTGATCCGCCGCCGGGAGCTGGAGATTCGCGTGAAACTTCATCACAAAAATCAGTGACTTTCATTTCTACCAATGCATTATCCTGATTTTTAGGAAGCCCTAAAACACGTTCTTCCAAAATAAAATCAGCAACATCTGTCAGACCTAAAGACTGCAAAGCTGTATTTAGAATATCTCTAATCGGGATTCCGACAGAACGGCCTTGTTTTCTTAAATAATATTTTCCCGTTTTCATCAATGCGGGAAACGGAACCATCCCTACAATTTCACTTCCAGTTACAACTAATCCTCTTTTGGCTGCAAGTTCTCTTGTTGTTTCTATAACATGGTGCATCGATGTAACATTATAATTTGTTAAGTTTATTGAAATCTGTGCTCTGTCATAATTAGGAACCATCCAGCCAATGGCTTTACAGTTTTTATAAATACCAGGTTTCTTAACTGATTCACTATCAATTTTTTTTATATCTATTCCATTCTCTTTTAACAAATCTACTAAATCATATCCGTGTTCTTTTTTACAGTGCTCAATTGTTTCTTCTATTGTCGTTCCGTCAAAATCGCATGAACCGCATGGATAATTGCCTTCAGTATATTTTAAAATTTTTGTTCCTTTGTAATAATAAGGCTCAATATTTCCTCTTCTGGCTGAACGGCCTTTTTCTCTTAGCTCAAATGCTATATCAGTTGCATGAAGTTTTTCTCTTGTATTTAAACTGATGTTATAGGCAATTAGAAATTCTCTTACACCAATAACTGTAGCACCGGCAGAAGCATTAAATTCGGCGGGACCAAAATCCGGTTTCCATTCTTCTTTTTTTAATTTCTCCGGTAAAGCTTCATATTCACCCTGGCGGATCTTTGCCAGATTTTCCCGTTCCGGAATCCGGGCAGATTTTTCATACAGATAGACCGGGATTTTTAATTCTTCTCCAACCCGCTTAGCAACTTCTTTAGAAAGTTCAACACAATCATCAACAGTTACTCCGCTAACCGGAATAAACGGACAAACGTCAGTAGCGCCCATTCTTGGATGTGAACCCTGATGTTTCCTCATATCAATTAATTCCGCGGCCTTTTTTATAGCTTGGAAAGCTGCTTCTTTAACACCTTTTGGAGAGCCTACAAATGTTACTACTGTTCTATTCATATCTGGTCCGGGATCAACATCAAGCAGTTTTACATCATCAATTTTTTCAATTTCGTCAGTTATCTGTTTTATTACAGAAAGGTCTTTTCCTTCAGAAAAATTTGGTACACATTCAATTAATTTTTCGTGCATTATTTCCTCAATTTATATTAGTCAATCACCTGTTATCATTAAAATTAGAACTTAAATTATAATATTTGGGAAGCATATTAGCAACGCCTTGTTTAGCCCAGTATCCGTGCACTTCGTACGGATAAGTGTCTTGCGCTATTCCATAATTATCAATTATCACTTCGTCCGATAAAATTTTTATATATGAAGTAAGATCTTCATCATCATCTATTTTTACGCATAGATAATTTTTAAACTTTAGTAGTTTTTCATTTTTAATTCCGCCTGAAAAAAAGATAGAATCAGCATCTGTTATTTCATCTATAAAATATTCTCTATCCATAACACGATTACTTAATTCTTGAATAATACTTAGCTGATAATTTTCTTCTTCAAAATTATTTCTCCATAAAGAATTCAAAAAGTTTTCTTGTGAAAGTTTATAAGTATTATTTCTTTCTTCTATCCATTCTTCTTTTCTTTCTGGAAAATCTTTAATAAGATCAACAAATTGAGGATTTATCAAATACCTGAGCTTTTTTGTGTATTTGTTATATTCAAAATATTTTAGATAACAATTTATTTTATAACCTAAAGCAAAGTTTTTAATAACAATCGGTTTGCTAGTTTTAGCTTCAAGTGTTGACAGTGCTTTCCAGTTAAAATCAATATAAAGCTCATTCTCTAATTCACATTCATCAGAGTAATCTGAAAAACCTAGAAACAGTTTTCTAAAAATTTTGAATGAATCTTGCCAATCCTCATCCTTTTTTGCTTCCACATTAATTTCATCAAGATCATAAATTCTCTCTTCAAGTTTAACATCCAGTTTTTTTTCAGAATCAGATTTAACAAAAACCGTTTTAGAAATTTGTTTATATCCAATAATCGAAAATACAATTTCATGATCGCCGGGAGGAATATTCTTGATTTTATAAATTCCGTGTTCATCTGTTGTAGTTCCCCAAAGTGTACCCGAGATAAAAATATTTACACCAATTATTGGTTTATTTGCTGATTTTTCCAGAACTGATCCGCTAATTAAAGATTTACTATTTTGAGCAATTAAAGAAGTGCTGTAAAAAGATAAAACCACTAAAATTTTTAGAATAAAATATCTTTTCATTGTTTCCCCAAAAAACAAGAATTAATAAAACAGATTACTTGAAAAATACAATAATTTTCCGATAATAACGCATTACAACTTTCTAATATTTTACTGAGTTTTTTTATGGGTTCACAACAATTAGTAATTTATACAATTGTTATAATAATGGTAGTAATATTTATAACCCAGGGTTATTCTTATTATTTAAGTTATGAACAAAACAGTAACCGCGATCAGCTTTTATCGCAGATTAATATTCTTATTAATTCAGCTAAAGAATTTCAAAAAAAACATTCTGATTTAGGCGGAGGAAGCGGAGTTTATGAATCATGGCAACCTAATTCTAAATTACAATTAGCTGAAATTGGAACAATCCGTTATAAAATATACAGCAACAGAATAAATTTTTTAGGTGTTGGTGTTATTAAAGGGCAAAACACAGATGAAAAAGTTATAGTACATGTAAAATTAAGAGATGATAAAAAAACCTTTGTGAATATTTTAAATTAGTAGAGGATCTTTTGGCTCAGAATGATAATTATCTTTTGTTTTTAATTGCTCAGGCAAAAGACGGAAACAAAAACAAATATCTTGAATTTTGTGAACTCTATTATGATGAGATTTTCAAAATAATATTGCAGCTTATACCTAGTGATGAACTGGCAGGCGAGCTAACCACAGAAGTATTTATATCTGCTTTTGATAGTTTAAAATATGTTCAGGAAGATACTCCTTTTACCGACTGGCTAAAAAGTATTGCAATCCGTAATTCATTAAACCTCTTAAAAACGCTGGAAACTGAGGTAGATTTCTCTGCCAATATTCATAATCAGGAATACTTAGAAAATAGTTCATCTGATTTTAACGATGTATTAATCAACTTTTTAAGATTATCAGCTAAACTTAGAATTTCATATGTACTCTATTATTTTGATGAATACAACGAAAATGAAGTTATTGAATTAGTAGCAAAACTATTTGATGATAAAGATGAAAATATTTTAAAAGACGCTCATGAAAAGCTGGTCGCAAATACAAATTATCAATTAATTACAGATCCAAATCTTGGCTGGAAAGCTATTGAAAATATTGAAGGTGAATTGCCTGAAAACCTTGCGCAGATTAAAGAGTTAATTGATGATTTAAAAGACAGATTCAATATTTACTTTAGAAGCATAGATTCCTCGGCTGAAATTATATCTGATATACGCGCAATTTTATTGGAAACTTCTTTACAAAAGGCTGACGAAGAGAAAGCTAAAAGGACTAAGATAAGAGAAGCTCTTATTAGCAGGGCAAAAAAAGAAACGAAGGAAAAACTTACTCCAAAACCGGAAATTATAGAAGAGAAAAAAGAATCAGTTCCCAAAAAACCAAAACTGGTTCCAATTATAAAATGGGCTGCTTTTTTTATCGCTCTTTTCTTTTGTTATTATGTTTTTGTAATGCCAAAATCCGGCGATGGCTGGCAAATTGCAGAAACTACCGGTACAATTTATAGTGACGGAAAACCGTTCACAGATAATGAAATTGTAGAATCGCATAAATACTCCACTGACGATGATTCGCAGTTTGAACTTTCTAAAAGTGATTTAGGAAAAATAAGGTTGTTCGAAAATACGTCTATAATTATTAATGAGAATAGATACAAAAAAAATTCCATTAAATTTATTGAAGGTAAACTGCAAATTACATCACTAGGAAAAACTTTTGACAGATACGATATAATTGAATTACCAGAAGGTTACATAATTGATAAAGGCGGAAATTATATAATTGAAATTAATAAGTATGGAAATGGAAACTTAACCATAGATGACGGATATTTAATTATAAAATCAGAAAACATTGAAACAATTTTAACCACAGAAAGTACATTGCAAATTTTTAATAACAAAATCGGACTTCCGGTACATATAAATTCCAGCGAAAAACTTAAACTTGCTGTCGGAAGTTATGATAAAAGTAAAAATTTGAATTCAGTACTGTTTCTATTAAAAAAGGAAAACATTGATCTTCAGGGAATTACAATTTGGAATCTGTTCGCGGGATTGGAAAACGGAAAAGAGAGAGAAGAATTATTTGAAATGTTAAAAGAAAGATTTAATCTATTAGATGAACTGAAAGATTTTAGCTCAATTAAAAATAACGATGAAAATTTTAGAAAACTGCGTGATGAAATTTACTGGCAGCTTTATTAATCACTGGAAAACTTAGTAAAAAGGTAGTTCCTTCACCCTTTTTGCTTTTAACACTGATATCAATTTCATTTAGTTCACAATAGTTTTTAACAAGTGCCAGGCCTAATCCATTCCCTTCAAATTTTCTTGAATAGCCCTGCTCTTCTTGCGAAAACGCGCTAAAAATACTTGGAAGGAAATCATCTGCTATGCCAATTCCGGTATCTGAAACCATCACAACTAATTGGTCTTTCCCATTATTGAGAACTTTAATTTTAACATTTCCGGTCTTAGTATATTTAATAGCGTTATCAATTAAGTTTTGAAATATTTGATTGACCGTATATTCATCAGCCCTTATTAAACTATTTTTAGAATTCACTTCTAATTGAAGTACCAGCCCTTTGCCTTTAGCTTTCTGCTTAAACTCTATATACATACGGGATAATACACTTTTTACCAGGTCAAATTCCTTAATTATAGGATCATAAGTGTTTGTCTGAAATTGTGACATATCCAATATTAAATTAATTGTTCTGACAATTCTTTCGCCTGCACCGTCTATTATCTTAAAATATTCAGTTAAACTTTTACCAATTCTAAAACCAATATCAGTTTTAATAAGAAATACAAAATTTAGAATAGTATTAATAGGAGTTCTAATTTCGTGAGACATTTGCGCAAGGAATTCAGTTTTTAATTTATCAGCTCTTTTAAGAGCGGTAATTTCCTTTTCCTTCTGAATATTATTGTATCTGACAATACCGTAAATTAAAAGCGAGATTAAAATAAAATATGTTGAAATTGCCCACACGGTTCTATACGGGGGTGTTTCTACCGAAATAGCTAAAACCGTTTTTTCATCAGACCAGATGCCATCACTATTTGAGCATTTAACTAAAAGTGAAAATTCACCTGGAGGAAGATCAGTATAAACAATATAACGTCTGTTATTTATATTATGCCAGTCTTTATCAAAGCCTTCCAGATAGTAAGAATATTTATTCCCGGTGGATTTTGTATAATGAAGAGCGGCAACCTTAACGGTTAATATTCTGTTATTATGATCTAGATTGATCTTTGAAATATTATTTTCCAAATCACCATTAGTTATAATTTTGGTTTTGCCTATCAATTTCCCGTCAACTTCAATATCGCTAATTACAATGTCCGGAGGATTTCCATTTATTTTTACCTGATCAGGATAAAAAGAATTATATCCATTTATACCGCCAAAATAAACCTTACCGGTTTTATCCTTATAATAAGAACCCGAAACATATTGTAAGCCCTGCACTTCTCCTTTATTATTATAACGCTGCGATTCACCCGATTGTATATTCAGGTAAATTAGACCATTGTTAGTACTTATCCATAACTTCTTTTCCCCAACCTCTACGATACCAAGTATTGCATCGCCAGCCAGATAATTCTCTTTAAACTTTTCATTTGCTGAATCGAAACAATTTAATCCGTTGTTAGTACCAATCCAGATTTTACCATCTAATGTTTTTTGAAGGGATAATATAAAATCATCTTTTAATCCGGCGGAATTTCCCTTTTTAAAACTTTTAATTTTATTTGTTCTTTTGTTTAATACTTTAAGACCGTCTCCGTAAGTACCAAATATTAAATTATCATTGTCATCTTCACAAATTGCTGAAACATAATTGTAATTCTGATTTACAGAGGTGTTTATTTCATAATTAATGAAACAATTTTTTTCTTCGTCAAATTTGCTTAATCCCCTTGCAGAACCAATCCAGAGGTTATCTTCTGAATCATTGAATAATGATAATACTCTTCGTGACAGCAGACTTTTATTATCGCCAGGAACCGGATAATAGTGTTTAAACTTTCCATTTTTAAGATTCATTAAGTCTAATCCGCCAGAAGTCCCAATCCAAAGCTCATGTTCTCTTTTAATAAGTAGGGCTCTAACATCGTTATTACTAATAGAATTTTTGCCTGAATTATGTTTTAGAGTATTAAATGACTGTAAGGAATTATTGTAGATATTTAGTCCGTTTGCAGAACCAATAAATACATCGTTATTCTTTCCTATAGCAAAAGAATTAATCTGGCTATTAGAAAGGTTTGTGTTATTTAGTTTTGTTGTAACGTCGTACGTATTAAACTTATTACGACTTTTATCATATTTACTGATGCCAATATTAGTTCCAATCCAGATTATATCGGTATCATCTTTATATATATCATAAATCTGATTGTGGGATAAACTTTTTCTGTCAAATTCAGAATGGGTATACAGCTTTACATTGCGATTGTTTTTATTGAATAAAACCAATCCGGATCTTGTTCCCAACAAAAGATTGTTTTCATCAAATTCTGATATAAAAAACGTATTATTTGTTGAGCCGGGTTCTGCCCCGGGTTTTAGAATAATTTGTTCAAACTTATTTTTCTTAACATCATATCTTGTTAAACCTAAATAACTGCCCAGCCATAATACAGATTCATTTTCTACGAAAATTGTCCATGTGTAATTATGTATCGGTGAATTTTTATCATTTATTTTGTTATTAAATCTTATAAATTTATTTGAGTTCCTGTTCCATTTATAAAGTCCACCATAAGTGCCGCAGTAATATATTGAATCATTCAACTGTTCAATTGCCCAGACATAGTTATGCAGATTATCAGTTTTGTCAATATCAAAGCGGGTAAAATCTTCCGTTTCATAATTAAAAATATTGAAGCCGTTATCAGTACCAATTATAAGATCACCCTTACGATCTTCAAAAATTACTCTTACATCATTTCCCGAAATTGAACGATCATTATTCTTATCATTTTTATACACTTTAAACTTTTCAGTTTCTGAATCAAATAGATTTAATCCCCCTCCAAGAGTCCCGACCCAGATATTATTTTTGCTATCCTCAAATACTTCTACAACAACCTTTGAGCTTAAACTTGCATCATCACCGGGTATTGTTTTATAAACTTCAAATTCGTAGCCGTTATATTTATTAAGTCCGTCAGCGGTGCCAAACCACATATAACCATGATGATCTTTAACAATGCTAAAAACACTGCTTTGCGATAAACCGTCTTCATTAGAAATGTTATCGAATTTTAACAATTCCGGCTGGCTAAATAAACTTGTTCTTAAACATATAATTAAAACAAATTGAAATGTATATTTGCTTAGCTTAATAATAGATCTCCGGGTACTATTAGTTTTTCTGTTTTAATATAAAAAAAATAATCTTTTTTTTCCTGGAAACAAAACCCGGCTATTCTTTTTGTATAAAAATATAGATAAATATAAATTGTTTTAATACATTCAAATTGTCCAATTAAAAATATATTGAGAAGAGATTCTAAATGAGCGAACAACAGACTAATACATATTTTGCGCCCGCCGAAAGAAGTTCAGAAGAAAAGCTAAAAGATCAGATTAATAGCTTTAACACTTCTGCAATTCTTAGATCGCTAATGGAGGGAATTCCTGATCTTGTTTTAGTTCTGAATCAAAACAGACAAATTATAGCTGTTAATGAGAACGCCAGTTTTGTTTTTTTTGGCGTTGAATCTAAACAGGTTCTGGGTTTACGTGTCGGTGAAGCTTTAAAATGTCAATATTCAAATGTTATGGCAGGCGGATGCGGAACTTCTAAATTTTGCACGGTTTGCGGAGCTGTAATTGCAATGGAAAAAACCCGGGTTTCATCGGCTCCGGCAGAAGAAGAATGCAGAATTACAAGAGAACTTGACGGGAAAAACATCTCTCTCGATTTAAGAGTCAACTCAAAAATAGTCTCAGTAAACCAGGAAGAATTTATTCTTTTTCATATTAAAGATATTTCTAGTGAAAAAAGGAAAGATGTTCTTGAGCGTACGTTTTTCCACGATATTTTAAATACTGGAAGTGCAATTAAAGGTCTCGCAGAAATTCTTCCAAGTGTTGAAGATGTAAATGATATTGAAGAAATAGAAGAAGCTTTAATTACATCCGCTGATCAGTTGATTAGTGAAATACTGATGCAGCGCGAACTTACTTTAGCTGAAGACGGAAGATTAAAATTGAAGTTTGGATTATGCTCTGTTAACGAGATGCTTAAAAAATCTGAAAATGTATTTACAAATCATGAACTGGCAAAAAATAAAACTCTAATAGTTAGCTACTTAGAAAATGATATAAGTTTAATTTTAGATCAGACTGCAATTATAAGAAGCCTGATTAACTTAATTAAAAACGCTTTTGAAGCTTCTAACGAAGGACAAACAGTTTCAGTTATGTTTACTAAAGAAAACGATACTTTATTATTCAAAGTAAAAAATGAAACAGTTATTCCCGATAAAGTAAAGCTTCAGATTTTCCAGCGGTCTTTTTCAACAAAACAAGGAAAAGGACGCGGAATTGGTACTTATAGTGTTAAATTAATGATAGAAAAATATCTTGAGGGTGATGTTAGTTTTATTTCGGATGATGAGCATAAAACTATATTTACAATCAGTTTACCTGACAAATACGAGTTTAAGAAGCTGGACTAAATATGTTTACGTTTATAAAGCAACCATATTTGTTAAGTGCTTTAATAAACTTTTATTATAATCTTTATTAATACTTTTTCAAATTTTGGTTATTTATGAAACAAGCTGTACTTTTATTTTTATTCGTTTTACTGCTAAATACATATTCTCAGGAATTGTTAGTAAAAGATTATTATGAACGCTCCGGACTTCCTTCACTTGCAACTTACGATATAGAACAAACAGCAGATAAATTTATCTGGATTTCTACGCCAACAGGAATCTACAAATATGACGGTTTTTTATGGAATAACCAGACCAACTCTTTAAACTTAAAATCAACTTCGTTTTTTAGAATCGGTCTCGATAATAAAGGTTGTTTGTGGGGTCTTCCTATAATAACAAATTCTGAACTGGTTTTCTTTGACGGCAAAAAATGGAATAAATTTGATTCTCCGAATTTAAAACTGTACGCAAATGAGTTCTCTGTAATAAATGATGAAAATGGAATTGAAATATTAATTTCAACTGTTGATAGTAAACTTTTGCATTTTAAGTCGGGTACCTGGGAACAAATAGATCTCCCAAGATTAAATTCAATAATTACTTCAAATATTATTCAGACTGATAAAGAATTTATGCTGTCGTTAAACGACGGAATTTATAAACTTGTAAATTCTAAATTAGTTGCCCAGACAGAACTGAACGCAATTTTGCCTCATGATCCAATAATCCATTTAAAACAAATCTATAACAAAAAAGGTGAACTGGAACTTTGGACTTTATCGGGAACCCGGATTGGAAAAATATCTAATAATAAATTTGATCTGATTAGTAACGATATAATGATACCGGAGAACCAGCCTCTTATTACCTCTTTTATTGAACCCGATAACTTAGGCAATGTTTATTTTGGAAATGCCAACGGACTTTATTCTTATCAATTAAATTCAGATACTCTTCGTAAAATTAGTTTCTCTGAAGAAGATCAGAGTAAAGGCGGCACTAGTTTAATAGTAGATCATGAAAAAAACATTTGGATTATTAATCTAAGAGAAATAAAAAAATTCAGAGTATCCCCGTTTACTAATTATAATAGTGAAATTGGATTGCCTTCTAATGAAGTGGCTTCTATTTGCGTTTTAAAAGACGGAAGTAAAATACTTGGTCAAAACGGAAGTTTAAGTTTTATAGATGAATCGGGTATTGAAACAGTTTATTTTAAAAATGCCGGGAATAAAGTTGATATATCTACACGAATGATGGATTATGCTTACGATTCTAATAATGACGCATGGATTTGTGTTACTGGTGTTGGAATTGCGAAAGTAAACGGTCAAACACCGGACTGGAAATTTCTTCACAAAGGAGAACATATACAGACAATTGCTATTGATACTAGTGATAACGTTTTTGTTGGAACTGAAAAAGGAGTAAGAATTCTTAGAGATAACAACCTGATACCCATTACTCCTGACATTAAAAATATGGTTAGAAAAATTAAAATCCTTCCGGATAATTCACTTGCGGTCTGTACTGCCGGCAATGGATTATACATTTGGAAAAACAATAGTTACGTACAATATAAAAGCAAAAATTTGTTAGGAAACAGCCTATATAATTTTTCCTATTCAAAAAAATATGGTTCACTTATAGCCGCAAAAGATGGCATTTATCAGATACAAGATTCATTATTAACAAGATTTCCTTTAGACTATGTAGGAAATAGAGAACCGGTATATTCTATTAATATTGAAAAAGATTCCATATTGTGGATTGGAACACACAAAGGTGTGGTTAAATATAACGGTAATTCTTTAAGATACTACAATCAATACAACGGTTTAGCCGGAGATGAAATAAATAGAAACGGGTTTGCCATTGATGATGACGGAAGTATATGGATTGGTACTCATAAAGGTGCTTCAAAATATTCCGCTAAGTACGATATAAACGACGATTACGCTCCTACTATTTTTATTTCATCTATAGAAAGCTCGAACGGCACTTTTGCAGATAATTTTGATAGTCTTGAATTTAACAAAAACGATGTGATTATTTTTAATTATAGATGCCTTAGTTATATAGACGAAAGAAATAACAAGTTTATAGTTAATTTGTTAAACTCCGATGGATCTTTAGTTAATTCGGATACTACTTATAATAATTCAGTAAAATTTGTCGCGTTAGCGGCTGGTAATTACAGACTGGAAATAGAATCCTTAAATCCGTTACATGTAAAAAGCAAAACTATAGCGTCGGTAAATTTTTCAATAGAACAGCCATATTATTTAACCTGGTGGTTTATTCTAGCTTCTATAATTCTTTTTATAACGTTTGTATATTTAACGCAGGAATATTTTAATCAGAAAAAATATACTATTAAATTACAAAAAGAAGTTGCCCGGCAAACCAAAGAAATAAAGGAAAGTGAAAACAGACTTCATATTCTTTCGGAAACAACATTTGAAGGGATTGCAATTCTTAAAGCTGATGAAATTATACATGTTACCAGACAGTTAGCCGCAATGCTTAATTACAATACCGATGAACTTATTGGCAGCAACATTAGCAAAGTTTTAGCCGTTGATGCTATTAAGTTTATTAACAATGGCAGCTTAGATGGCGCAAAATCGGAACATATTGCCTGCCGGAAAGATAATAAAGAATTTGAAGTTG
Source organism: Melioribacteraceae bacterium (assembly GCA_016342755.1). Taxonomy (GTDB): domain Bacteria; phylum Bacteroidota; class Ignavibacteria; order Ignavibacteriales; family Melioribacteraceae; genus JAEINS01. Next base: position 79,291 of record JAEINS010000018.1, read on the forward strand.
AACTTAGAAGACGAAATATTGTTTTTAACGGTCTTGATGCAAAGGCTGTTGTATTTAGGGATATCTCAGAAATTAAATCTATTCAAAAATCATTAATTGAAGCAAAAAACAGAGCTGAAAGATCGGAAGAATTAAAGACCGAATTCCTGGCACAAATGTCGCACGAAATCAGAAGTCCTATGAATACGGTTCTAAACTTTGCCAATCTGCTTAAAGAAGAAATTAATAAAAAGGAATATGATGATTATTTCGAGTCGATGTCAATTGCCGGTAAAAGAATTGTAAGAACAATTAATCTTATACTCGATATGTCGCAGATTCAGACTGGTACTTATGAACCAATTTATAAGAAGTTCGATATCTTTGAAAGAGTTATAGAACATTTATACAGAGAATATAAATTAACAGCCACTAACAAAGGGCTTCAGTTAATTCTTATAAAAAAATCTGATAATAATATTATTTATGCCGATCAATATACAATTGAGCAGGTTATTCAAAATCTGCTGGATAATGCCATAAAATATACTTTAAAAGGAAAGATAGAAATTATACTTTCGAGAACTAAAGAAGATAATTTACAACTAGAAATAACTGATACAGGAATTGGAATAGCGAAAGAATATATTCCAACATTATTTGATCCTTTTACACAGGAAGAACAGGGCTATTCCAGAAGTTTTGAAGGTAACGGACTTGGACTTGCACTGGTAAAAAACTACTGTAATCTTAATAAAGCTGATATTTCTGTTAAAAGTAAAAAGGATAAGGGAACTACTTTTACAATAAAATTTTAGTTATATTACCTGGCAATTGCAGTACATTTCCGAATATCTATATGTTCTAATATAGACTATTAACACCCTGAAATATTGTATCCGGCAACTCTCCTCTTTCAGAGAATAACTTAACTTAGCCTGGAGGCAGATATTAAAAAAATCATTCTATTTTCATTTTTATTCTCTTTTTTAACAATTTCCATAAATGGTCAGGAAACTATTCAAAAACAATTATTTGATGAAGCTGACCTGCTGCTTATGGAAGCCCAAAACGCCGAAGCGGAATTATACTCGCCACAAACTTTTAAAAAGGCGTTTCAATTTTATACAACATCAAAAAACAAATTAAAAGAAGGGGGAAATCTTACAGACATACGCGATGAGATTGATCAATCGGAAAAACTATTTCTTGAAGCGATAAAATTTACAAAACTTGCAAAAGTATCGTTTAAAGATTTAATACAAAACAGAGCCGATGCAATAAGTGTAGTTTCTGAAACCCACGCAAAAGAAAAATGGTCCGCGGCAGAAGAGAAGTTTACCGAAGCAATGACGGAAATGGAAAATTATGAACTTGAAGATGCTAAAGAAACTGCCGGTGAAGCGGAAACGGCTTATAGAACTGCTGAATTGAATGCAATTGAAGTCAGTTTAATTGGTCCGGCCGAAAAGTATCTGCAGACTGCAATTGAAATGGACGCGGCTGATAATGTACCTAAAACATTAGCCAAGGCACAAAGAAGCATTGATGAAGTTACAAAACTGTTAAGCGAAAACAGATACGATAGCGGCAACAGTGTTACACTGGCGCGAAATGCCATTATAAACGCAAAACATGCACTTAACCTTACAAAACTAATAAACTCGCTTAAAGAAAATGATACTCCTATTGAGGACGTACTTCTTGAAAATGAAAAACAACTCTGGATAATTGCAAATAAAATGGATCTTAATGTAAACTTTGCTGAAGGAAGTCAGGTACCAAGAGAACAGATTTTAGCCGGAATTACCAATTTACAATCCTTAAATTCTGAACAATCGGAATTAATTAAAACTAAAAACACCGAAATGCTGGGAATGCAGGGTAAGCTTCAGCAAATGAAAAACACTATTGAAGAATACTCAACAGAACAACTATCGCTTCAGAAAAAAATTGAAGCCAAAAGAGACTTCGAAAATAAAATTTTGATGATTGGCAATAGATTTAATAAAGATGAAGGCGAGGTTTTCCGCAGCGAAGAAAATGTGATTATAAGACTTTACGGATTAACTTTCCCGTCCGGTAAATCTGAAATTAAACCGGAGTTCTTTGGTTTGCTTAGAAAAGTTAAAAGCGGAATAAATGAATTTGATAATTGTAACGTTATAATTGAAGGTCATACTGATTCCAGAGGTAGCGATAAAATCAACCAGCAATTATCAGAAAAAAGAGCAAATGCTGTTAGAGAGTATCTTTTAGCAAATACAAATTTAAGTGGAAGTGAAGTTACCGCAACAGGATTTGGAAAAACTAAACCGGTAGCTAATAATGAAACTGAAGAAGGACGGGCAAAAAATAGAAGAATTGATGTAGTAATTAAACCAATTATTACAGAATAATTTTTATAAAAAAGGCATCAGACTGATGCCTTTTTTATTTTATAATACCGATTAATCATCCCTTAAACATTTTCACAATTCTAAAAAAAATACCGTTTTCTGATCAATAACTTTATAACTGCCATCTTAAAAACCCCCGGATAACTCCCTGTGTAATTGAGTAACTTATAAAGTTTAAAAATGTTTTTTAAACTTTATTTCGTAAATTTTTCTGGCACAAACAGTTTTTTTTTTTTATAAATTTACACTAGCAAAAATAATGGGTAAATAATTGTACTCTTGGCAAGTGCTAATAAACTAACAACTTTTACAGATACGAGGGTTTCATGACTTCAAAAAAAACATTAATTATATTTTTAACTCTGATATTCACATCTCTTTTTCTTTTTAATTGTGAGGATAACCCTACTGAACCAGTTCCCGATCCTGGTAGAAGAGATTATGTATGGCAGGCAGATACCATACAAGTACCATTCTTTTATATTTACAGAATGTGGGGCAGCAGCCCAGAAGATGTTTGGGCAGTTGGACCTGGCGGAGCTCTTAGCACAACAATCTGGCATTATGATGGTGAAAGCTGGACAACCGATAATATAAGCAGAGGTGTAATGCCAAGATGCATTTGGGGTACAGACAAAGACAATGTATGGATTGGCAGTAGCGAAAACAAAATATGGAATTATAACGGAACCAACTGGAGTGAGAATATTAAATTTGATGTAAGCAACGGAAACGGAATTTCTTTTGGAGATATCTGGGGAACTTCTGAAAATAATATATATGCAGTTGGCAGTTCTGGATATGGGGAAAACCGAATAGCAACAATTGCCCATTACAATGGTAAAGAATGGGCTTTAATGGAATTCCCTGAAATTCATTATAATTTTGTTTTAATAAGAAAGGAGGATAAAACAAGTAGTAGTTATTTCTTATTAGGACATAGTGAACATAAAATGGCGCTATTTGAATTTGACGGAAAAGCTTTGAAACTAATTATTGAAAAAAATCAAACATCAAATAGTGCTCTTGGTTTTGAAGAAATAAATGATGAACTGTTTTTTGTAATTGATAATACAATAAACAAATACCAAAACGGAGAATTTACATCAATTATTGAAATTGAGAGTGAACATTTTTATGGCAGAATATTTGGTCGAAATAAAAAAGACATATTCTTAAGTATGAATAATGGGTTTGCTCATTTTAACGGCTCTGAAATAGAATATATTTGCAATTTTCGAAATGATATGTCAAGTGATATGATAGTATTTGACAAAGAAATATTTATTCTCTCAAATGATCTTTCAAAAGATTTAAATATAATATTTAGAGGTAAATACTTTAAAAATTAAAGGATAGTGCGGCAACACTATCCCAAGTTTATAAATAGACCAAGGCTGGTAACCTATAGAGATCGTTTTTAACGAACTAGGGCTATTTATGTTTAAAAATAAAGACAATTTTTTTTACAAAATCAATTCGGAGAAATTATGAAACTTAAAATTTTTGTTTTATGCTTTATTTGTATATCAATGTTGTTTGCACAAAGGGAAGCCGATCCGTCTTCATTATCCCAAACAAATGCTTATTATAAAACAATCTTTTCGGATAATAGTACAAATCATGGAAGTGGCAACTATGTTGATTACAGATTTTATGAAAATAGTTCAGGAACACAAACAATTCACCGGTCAATTTTCTATGTTTATCTTAGAGATTATATCCCTAGCAATGCAGAGATTATACAAGTAAAGTTTAAATATAAAACTAATTCTACACACAGATTTGACTTAAAGTATATATCAACAGATC
>JAEINS010000019.1 GCA_016342755.1 Melioribacteraceae bacterium
ATCAGTTTAAAATGGAAAAAGCTTCCCGAAAAGAGAAGCTTTTGTTGTGGGAGTACATGGATTCGAACCAAGGACCTTCCCGACTGAAGTCGGGACGCTCAAAAGCAAAGTCTAATGTAAATATCTCAAACATGATTTTGGATCAGTTTAAAATGGAAAAAGCTTCCCGAAAAGAGAAGCTTTTGTTGTGGGAGTACATGGATTCGAACCAAGGACCTCCTGCTTGTAAGGCAGGCGCTCTAAACCAACTGAGCTATACTCCCATCAAATATTGATGTCAAACATCATTTCAAAATTAGATTCTAAATTTATGGAGTTGTAAAATAAAATGCAATAGTAAAAATAACTTTTTTATCAGTTAGGACAAGTCTTAGCATTTTTTTATTTTTCCATTATAATCAAATTTTCTTAATACTGATGAAAAAACTATCTAAAAAAGCAAAACAAAACTTAGAACTAACAATTATAATAGCTATTGGAGTATTGAGTATACTTTTATGGAATACTCCGGTTATATATCCAATAAAGCTGTTTGTAGTGTTGCTTCACGAAATAAGCCATGGAATTGCCGCCATTTTAACTGGCGGAGCAATAAGTGAAATAATAGTTTCGTATAATCTTGGCGGATTATGTAAAACCTATTCCGGAAATGAAATTGTAATTGCATCTGCCGGATATTTAGGAAGTCTGGTATTCGGAGTCTGGATGTTTATGTCCGCATACAATTACAACCACAGCAGATGGCTTTGCAACGGATTGGCAATAATGTTTGTGATTGTAACAATTGCATTTATCTCAAATATTCTTGGTATCTTATTTGCGGTTATCTTTACGCTGGTTTTATTTCTATCACCAAGGTATTTTAATAAAACCGCTCATGTTTATGTGATGAAAGGGTTAGGATTTGTAAGTTGTTTATATGTTTTGGTAGATATAAAAGAAGATTTATTAACACTTGAAAATAGAGTTACGGATGCACATATTTTAGCACAAATAACTGGTGTAAGTCATTTAGTTTGGGGTTTAACATGGTTCGTAATAACACTTGTCACCGTTTATTTCCTTCTTAAATTCAGTTATAAAAAGGGAATGTAAAAATTAAAGAAAGTATAATATGAGTTTAAAGATAAAAGTTTTAGGAAGTTCGTCTTCGGGTAACGCAACACTTATTTGGAACAGTAAAGGCGGGGTTTTAATTGATTGTGGTTTTACTCTCAGGAATATGACTGAAAAATTAGAGGAAATCAATTTAAGTTTTAAGGATATTTCCTGTCTATTAATTTCACACATGCATTCAGATCATGTTAATAATGCTGTTATAAACAGACTGGTTAATGAGAATATTCAGATATTATTGAATTACAAACTACTTGCTCCAATCCGGCAAAAATATTCAGCTATAAATAAAGCGGTAAAAAAAGGATTAGTTAAATTATTTAATGAAGAAGAACTAATTGTAAACGGATTTAGAATTAAAAATTTCCAGGTCCCCCATGATTCACATGGCGGATGTTATGGTTTTAACATTGTATATAACGGACAGAAAATTTCCATAGCAACGGATATTGGCTATTCTGATAATTCTATTATTGAACGATTTTATAACTCAGATTTAATTGTTCTTGAATCGAATCATGATGATGAAATGCTTCATAATTCCGGCAGACCGCATATGCTTATCGAAAGAATTAAAAATATTGGACATTTATCTAATGAACAATGTGGTGAAATTCTTTCTACAGTTGCAGAAAATTCTGAAAATATACCAAAACAGATTATTCTTGCGCATTTAAGTAAAGAATGTAATACTCATGATAAAGCTATGAATATTGTTTCAGTCGCGCTTAAAGATAAAATTGATTCGGAAAATATTTATACAGCTCATCATTCTAAAGGAAGTGAAATATTGGAAGTTTAATTTTAGTAAAACTGATTGATTAGTAGGACTGTCAATCTGTAATTAAAGTAGCTTGTTTTTTACTGTTGCAAATAACGCGGATTGCAAGCAATCCACGATACAAATATAAATCTGCGATAAATATTTAATGGGGAATATGAAAATGTTAAAAAAATTAGCTATTGTTTCATTTTTGTTATTTTTAGTTTCATGCGGAACTGTAAACACAGTTTCAAATGATTATGATCTTCTAAAACAAGAAATTGAAAATAAATTCACCGATACTTTATTTGCCCATGCTCATTGGGGCGTTCTCATAAAATCTCTTGATACTGATGAAATCTGGTATGAACGAAACTCAGATAAAATGTTTATGCCTGCTTCCAACGAAAAAATCCTAACAACTTCTTCCGCGTTAACAAAATTTGGTCCCGATTACAAATTCAAAACAATTCTTAAATATTACGGTGTTATTGAAGATTCAGCACTAAAAGGTGATCTGATAGTCTGGGGAAATGGAGATCCGACTTTTTACACACGTCTTTACGATTCGCCCACAACTGTATTTGAAAGCTTTGCGGATTTCTTGATCTCAAAAGGGATTTATATAATTGATGGGAATTTAATTGGTGATGATAATGCGTTTGACGATCAGCATATTGGAAATGGCTGGCCTTTAGATGGTTTAAGCGCATGGTATTTTGCTGAAGTTGGTCCGCTTCAGGTAAATGAAAATTATGTCGATCTTGAAATAATTCCGCCGGGGGATGAAAATTCAGAGTTAGAAATAATTCCTAATTTAGAGAGTAAATATTACACAATTAAAAATGAGATTATACTTTCTGATACCGGAAAAACCAGAGTCTACGCTTCAAGAGATTTTGGTACAAACGAAATTGTTATAAAAGGGAATATGGCTTATGGAAGTAAACCCAGGACAATTTCGCCAACTATAACTAATCCTACAAAATTTTATGTAACCGTGTTGAAAGAGACATTTGAAAGAAAGGGAATTGAGATTACCGGGAAAGCTGTTGACTGTGACGACATTGAGAATTTTGAAAATAAATATGCTGTTCTAACTGAACTTTTTGTTCATAATTCTAAACCATTAAACGAAATCATAAAAGTGCTGATGAAAAAGAGCCAGAATGTTTATGCAGAAACTTACACACGTTTACTCGGATGGGAAGAATTTGGATTAGGCAGTTTTGAAAACGGCAGAAAAGTAGTTCAGAAGCAATTAAACAAGTTCGGAATAAATGAAAATGATTTTCAATATTCTGACGGATCGGGATTATCAAGATATAACTTTGTTAGTCCGAAGCAGATTGTAAAAATTCTGGAAGGAATGAAAGATACTGAATATTGGCAATACTGGATAGATGCTTTGCCGGTTGCCGGAGTAGACGGGACGTTAAAAAGCCGAATGAAGGGAACAAGAGCCGAAGGGAATGTGAAAGCCAAGACAGGAACTATTGCAAATGTGCGGGGATTGTCTGGTTATATTACAACTGAAAGCGGAGAAAATCTTGTATTTTCTTTCTTAATTAACGGACATTTAAGAACAAGTAAACAAACTGAACAAATTACAGATTCTGTGCTGGAATTAATTTCAAATTATTCCAGATAATTTGTAGAAAATAGATAAAATATTAAAAAATTTTCAAGAAATTTTTGTTTTAAAAATTAAGTCAGTTTTGATGTTCTGACTTAATGTTATCAGCGACTTTTCTTTATTTTCATAATTACTTTTGCGATAAATGTAACTTCCCAATGTGAAAGAAAAAGCTTCAATTTTGTATTAAGAAAATCTTTTTAGTTTGGTTGCTATTACATAAACGCAATACTATATTTTCGACAGTTTTTTCTTATAAATGTGATTTATGAAACTTAAAATGACGGAGGTTTTTAATGACTAATGCTTATTTTAGAGTGCCTGAACCGGTTAACGAACCAATTATGGCCTACACACCTGGGAGTCCAGAAAAAGAAGAGTTAAAAAGAACTATTCAGGAAATGAAATCTACTCAGATTGAAGTTCCAATTATCATAAACGGTGAAGCTGTAAAAACCGGTAATATGGCTGATATGAGAGTTCCTCATGATCATCAGGTATTATTAGGTACTTATCATAAAGCTGGCGAAAAAGAAGTTAACATGGCAATTGAAGCTGCTTTAGAAGCTAGAAAAGCCTGGTCAAAAATGCCTTGGGAACATCGTGCATCAATATTCTTAAAAGCTGCTGATTTATTAGCCGGTCCATGGAGACAAAGAATAAACGCCGCAACAATGCTTGGTCAGTCAAAAGTTGCATATCAGGCAGAAATTGATTCTGCATGTGAACTTATTGATTTCTGGAGATTTAACGCATTTTATATGGCTGAACTAATGGAAGAACAACCATATTCGCCAGAAGGAATGTGGAACAGAGTTGATTACAGACCTTTAGAAGGTTTTGTATTTGCTGTAACTCCATTCAACTTTACATCAATTGCTGGTAACTTACCAACTGCTCCTGCAATGGTAGGTAACGTTGCATTATGGAAACCTGCTTCTAGCTCAGTTTATTCTGGCTACTGGTTAATGAAATTATTAGAAGAAGCTGGTTTACCAAAAGGTGTTGTAAATTTTGTACCTGGTTCTGGCGGACAAGTTGGAAACCCGGTAATGGCAAGCCCGGATTTAGCTGGTATCCATTTTACAGGTTCTACAGCTGTATTCCAAGGTATGTGGAAAACTGTTGGTGATAACTTAAGCAAGATGAAATATTATCCACGTATAGTTGGTGAAACTGGTGGTAAAGACTTTATCTTTGCTCATAACAGTGCTGATGTTCAAGCTTTAGCTATTGCTGCATTACGAGGTGCTTTTGAGTATCAGGGACAAAAATGTTCAGCTGCTTCAAGAATGTATGTTCCAAAATCAATCTGGGCAGAATTCAAAGAAATATATGTTGCTGCTGTAAACGAAATAAAAATGGGTGATCCTGAAGACTTTACGAACTTTATGGGTGCTGTAATTGATAAAAACGCTTTCAGAGATATTACTGGTTACATAGATTATGCTAAAGAATCTGATGAAGCTGAATTTATTACTGGTGGAAATTATGACGATTCGAAAGGTTACTTTATTGAGCCGACTACAATAGTTACTACTAATCCTAAATTCAAAACTATGGAAGAAGAAATCTTTGGTCCTGTATTAACAATTTATGTTTATGAAGATGAAAAGTTTGATGAAGCTTTAGAGCTTTGCGATACAACTTCTCCATACGCATTAACTGGTGCTATTTGGGCGCAAGACAGATATGCTTTAATAAAAATGGCAGACAAATTAGAAAACACAGCTGGTAATTTTTATTTTAATGATAAACCTACTGGTGCGGTTGTTGGTCAGCAGCCTTTTGGTGGCGGTCGTGCTTCTGGCACTAATGATAAAGCTGGTTCTGCAATGAATATTTTACGCTGGATGACAGCCAGAACTATGAAAGAAACTTTCAATCCTGCTAAAGAATGGAAATATCCTTTCATGTCTGAAAAATAAAATCTTAGAAATATGTAGATGTGAGAAAGGCGAACTTCGGTTCGCCTTTTTTTTTGTAAAGTTTTAGCAACTACTTAATCAATCTCAAATTAAGCGGATATCTGTACCTTACGCCTTCGTTTGCTTTAATTGCACCGATTATTGTTACAATTAATACAAATAGTCCTAATGCAATAAGAACAAAAATTCCGATTAATAAGAAAACCAGTATTACACCAATTATACCATAGATTAATACACTTATCTGGAAATTTAAAACTTCTTTCCCCCCTGATCATCTACAAGAGGGAATTCATCTCTTTTCATCATCCAGATAATCATCGGTCCTACAATACTTCCAACTATTGGGATTACAAATCCGGTAAAAGTAATTAAGTGGCAAAGCATTGCAAAAGTTCTTTCGTCGCGCGATGGAGTGTTGTTCTCATGAATTGTATTATTCTCTTCCATAATTCCCTCGATTATTTGTTTATAATAATTGAAATATTCTTGTTTCATAAAATAATAATTATTTATAGAAATAAAATATTTTATATTTTTCAGTTTGAAATATTTTGATTTACAAAAAACATGGTGATTTATGGATGCAGTTATACTTGCAAGATTACAATTTGCAATGACTATCGGATTTCATTTCTTTTTTCCTCCCATTACTATAGGACTTGCCTGGCTTTTAGTAATTGTTGAAACAATTGGCTGGCGAAAAAAAAATGAAATCTATGTAAAGATTGGAAAGTTTTTTGGGAAGATTTTAGCACTTACATTTGCAGTTGGTGTTGCAACCGGAATTGTAATGGAATTTCAGTTCGGAACTAACTGGGCGGAATATTCAAAGTTTGTTGGTGATATTTTTGGTGCTCCTTTAGCGGCCGAAGGTGTATTCGCTTTTTTTCTTGAATCAGGATTTTTAGGTCTTTATCTCTTTGGAAGAGACAAGGTTTCTAAAGGTGTACATTGGTTCTCCGGACTTATGGTAGCACTTGGATCAACTATGTCTGCCTTCTGGATTTTAGTTGCAAACTCATGGCAACAGACTCCGGCCGGATTTGTATTGAGAAACGGCAGAGCAGAATTAACAAGTTTTTACGATGCTGTTTTTAATGAATCAATGCTAATCAGATTTTTCCATACAATTGATGCAGCTATAATTTCCGGAGCTTTTATAATGGCAGGTGTGGCGGCTTATTTCTTATTAAGAAAGCAGCATATTGAATTTTCAAAAGCCGCTATGAAGGTTGCTGTAATAGTTGGTATAATTTCTTCCTTATTAGAATTATTCCCATTCGGGCATGAACACGCAAAGCAAGTTGCACAAACTCAGCCGGAAAAATTTGCAGCTATAGAAGGTTTATATAACGAGGAAGATGGAAGCCCAATGGTACTTTTTGCATTGCCGTTCGATAATCCGCCAGAATTAAAAGGTGTTATCGAAATACCAGGTATTTTAGGTTATATGGTATTTGGTGATCCTGATGCAAAATTTTTAACACTAGCAGAAGTTCCTAAAGAAGATAGACCCCCACTTTGGTTAACCTTTGTATCATTCCATAACATGGTAATATTAGGAATGTATTTCATTGGCATAATGTTACTTGCCGGATATCTTATTAAGAAAGATAAACTCTGGGATAATAAATTAGTTCTAAAGGCGTTTGTATGGTCAATGCCGCTACCACTTATTGCGTGTCAACTAGGATGGATAACAGCCGAAGTTGGCAGACAGCCATGGATAGTTTATAAAATGCTTAGAACAAGCGATGCAATTTCTGTAACAGTATCAGCCGGGGAAATTCTTTTCTCTATAATTTTATTTGGTTTAATTTATTTGATGCTGGGTTCTTTGTACATTTTTCTTTTTAGAAATAAATTAAAACATGGTCCTGAACCGATTGAAGTTAAAGGGGAGGTGGCGTAATGGATCTTAATATAATTTGGTTTATTCTTATTGCGGTTTTAATTATTGGTTACGCAATTTTAGACGGATTCGATTTTGGAGTCGGAATCCTTCATCTATTTGCCAAAAATGAAAATGAAAAACGGATTGGAATAAATGCAATTGCTCCGGTTTGGGATGGAAACGAAGTCTGGCTTCTTACTGCCGGCGGAGCTTTGTTCGCGGCATTTCCAATTGTTTATGCTTCAGTATTTAGCGGATTTTATATTGCAATTATGCTTCTGCTTGTCGCGCTAATTTTTAGAGCAGTATCAATGGAATTTCGTGGTAAAGTTGAATCTGAATCATGGCGAAAAACCTGGGATGTTGCTTTTGGAATTGGAAGTACGCTTCCACCTGTATTATTTGGTGTTGCAATTGGTAATATAATTAGAGGAATTCCTCTAAATGCGAATCATGATTTTACCGGAACATTTTTATCGTTACTAAATCCTTACGCTGTATTAGTAGGAGTTCTTAGTTTAGTATTGTTTACAATGCACGGAGCTATTTATCTTACCATGAAAACTGAGGAAGAACATAAAACCAGAATGATAAATATTATCCCGACTTTATGGATAGCGTTTGTTACCATATATTTTGTTGTAACACTTTATTCAATTTTCGAATCAAAATTTTTGTTCGATGGAATTTTATCAAATCCAATATTCTGGATTACATTTCCGGTAATGATTGCAACAATAATTTTTATACCGGTCTTTGTTAAGTCAGGTAAATTTGGACGGGCGTTTTTATGTTCTTCAATTACAATTGCCGCAATGGTAACTTTAATGGCAATCGGGTTATTCCCGAATTTTGTACCGTCATTAAACGATAACTTAGCGCAAAGTTTAACTATATATAACGCGTCTTCTTCGCAAAGAACTCTTGAAACAATGTTATACATTGCTCTTCTGGGAATGCCTCTGGTAATTGGTTATACAAGTTTTATATATAGAATTTTCAAAGGGAAAGTTGTGTTGAATGAGGATAGTTATTAGAAGAAAGTTTACAGTTTTAAGTTAACGGTTTACAGAAGCCCAATGTTTAAAATGTTGGGCTTTTTATATTGCCGCACATTCTAACTCTGCAAAGATCGTTCTAAGTGTAAAGGGAAGTTATTGGGATAATCTATTAAATAAGGATTAAATATAATTCTGGCAAAAATTATTTCATCAGAATACCTGATGTTTATTTCTTTGCAGCGGTAAAATCATTTACCCGTTTATCTAATTATCAGAGTTATATCTTCAAAATATTTTAACAGCAATGATAGATTGTCTTCATCATAAACTATAGCTTATCAAAGATAATAATTGAAACTTATTGAATATGATAAGCTGGAATGTTCTTCACAAATTCATTCTGCAATTTTGCAAGTAAATTGGACTTATATTATGCATATTAGTGGCATAAAAGATGAAATATTCGGAAGATTATACTGTTAAGTTTGGAGAAACTATAAATGTTAGAAATGCAAAAGAAGATTAGCAATTTATTTTATGCAGTTTTAAGTTTACCGGCAACCGCAATGGGTTTTGCGTTATCGGTTCAAATTTCGGCTTTAAGCTGGATTCTGGTTACAAAGTTTGGATTAGATCTTCACGAGATGGGAATTGTCTGGGCTGCTGGTCCAATTGCTGGTTTAATTGCTCAGCCTATTGTTGGATTAGTTAGTGATAACGTTTGGTTTTGGGGTGGAAGAAGAAGACCGTTCATTTTAATTGGCGGTACGTTAGCCGCATTAATGCTTCTGGCACTGCCAAATATTGATATTATTAATACTTCGTTAGGATTGGACGCACTTTTAGGTGTTGCGATAGTAATTGCATTAACATTGGATTTATCAATCAATGTTAGTTTTAATCCTACAAGATCTATAATTGCTGATGTTACACCTGACGGAACTCCTAGAACAAAGGGTTATACTTGGATGCAGACAGTTTCGGGAAGCTTTGGTGTTTTGGCTTATGCAATTGGAGCAATCTTTGGTAACTTCTTTTTAATTTACTTTGGAGTCGGTCTTGTTTTCTTATTTAACATTGTTCCAATGTTCTTTATTGAAGAGCCAAAAGAATTAGTAAAGGCAGAAGATGATTCGAAAGAAGAGGGTTCTTCAAAAACAAAATTAGGTGAATTTTTACAAGTCTGTTTTGCAAATGCATTTTCGTGGGTTGGTGTTCAGACAATGTTTGTATTCATAATAGCGTTTATAAGTCAGAAAATAAATCAGACTCCGGAAGGCGCAACGGCTGAAATGATAGAGGCAATAGACGCAAAAACCGGGCAGATTATTTCAATTTCGTTTTTAGTATTAAATGCGATTGGTGCTATATTACCGGCTTTAGTATTAGAACCGATTACTGAAAAAATTGGTCGTGTTAAGACTCAAATGGGGGCTGTTGCAGTAATGTCACTTGGATATTTTCTTATAATATTTTTCGGTAACAGTGAATATTCTCTTTATACATTTATGGCAATTTGTGGAATTGGCTGGGCAGCAATTGTAAGTTTACCTTTTGCAATTATGTCTGAAAAAGTTGATAAAAGCAGAATGGGATTTTTCATGGGAATGTTCAATTTATCAATTGTACTTCCACAGTTATTCGTAAGTCTTGTTGTTGGTTTATTTGTAGAAGAAGCGGCTGATAAATCAATTGTCTTTGTTATAAGTGGTATCTCATTAGCTATTTCTGCTGTTTTATGGCTGATTGTTAAAGAAGAAAAATCAATTCTTAAAGATATAGAAGATTAAATTTTTCTATCCCCACAGATAAATTTATTGAAAAACCTACGACATTTGTTGTGGGTTTTTCTGTTTTAAATAAAACCTTTCGCTTCTTGACCACATACTAATCATGATAAGTTAAAATTACATAAAGAATAAAAAGATTTGTAAGTCTTTTCATTTTTTTTTTATTTTTGTGCAGTTAAAAGTCAGTTTAGAGGGGTAAATGAGAAATTTTCTGTTTTTATTATTAATTCTTAATATTTGTTTGACTGCTACACAAATTAAACAAGATTCTTTATTTGAAAATATTTTTAGCATAATTGAACAAAGTAAAAAAAATGAGAATTGTGAAAGTTATAATGAATTGTTTAACATAATTTCAAATTCTCTGATCTTAAAAGATACAACTTCAACTCTTGGTGCATTTTCTAGATTATCTTACCAATTTTACAATAATGAAGATTATTCAATTGCGAAAGATGCATATTCCATTATATCTTCATATCATGAAAAGCAAAATAATATTAAAGCCGCAAACGATGCTTATTTCTATTTAGGCTGTATTTACAACGAATTATCAGATTTTAAAAATGCACTTAAATATCATATTAAAAGTAAAAATATAAGTAAAAGTTTTACACAGCATCAGTACGTTGTTGCTTCATATAAAGAAATAGCACTCACATACTTCCTTATGGAAGATTATTCCAATGCAAGAATTATGTTAGGAAAAGCAGTTTGCCTATCAGATAGCATTGGTTATTCAGGTATGAACGGAGCAATTTTTAACATGTATGGAAATATTTTTGATAAAGAAGGGAAGTTTGATGAATCAATAAAATTCTATAATAAAGCTCTTGTTGAATATCAGCGTACGGAATTTGCATCAAATATTGCCGGTGTTTACAATAATATTGGAACTGTTTACGAAAATATGGGGCAGTTAGAAAAAGCAGCAGAATATTATTTGAACAGTGTTGAAATTAAAGAAGAATTAAATCAAAAATATTCAGCTTCAATTACATATCAAAATTTAAGTAATGTCTTTGAGAGGATTGAGGATTTTGAAAAAGCGGAATTATATGCTGATAAATCGTTACAAATTGCAGAGGAATTAAATCTGAGAATAACAATTAGTAATTCTTTAGATACTAAAGGGCGATTGAAATTTAAATTAGGTAAATATGAAAAAGCTCTTGAAATGTTTGATAGCAGTCTAGCAATTAAAAAGGAAACTCAGCTTATAGAAAGTATTGCTTTAACAAACATTATGAAAGCCAAAGTTTATAGATTTTTAGGAGAAAACCAGAAAGCTCTTGAATTACTGAAATTAGCTGAACAGAATTTAGTTAATTATGGAAGCAAATTAAACTTAGCGAATTGTTATCATGAACTATCTGATCTTTATATTAAAACAGAAGAATTTGCAAATGCCTTGGAATATTCCAAAATGGCTTATGGAATATCTGACGAAATAGGTGCAAATTTATTAAAGAGCAAAACTGCAATGAATTTAAATTTACTTTTTAAGAAAGAAGGCAACTATAAAAAATCATTAGAGTTCCTTGAAGTTTCGCAAGCTATAAATGACAGCCTTTTTAATAAAGAAACAATCCGGAGTATTACAAAATCTGAAATGCAATATAATTTTGAAAAAGAAAAAAGTCTTTCAGCAAAAGAATACAATAAAGAAAAGGAGATTTTAATCGCTGAAATTGATCATCAAAAAGAACTCCGTAATTTTTTTGTAATTTCCTTTTTAATTGCAGCTATTCTGATGGCTGTTTTGATAAATATGTTTTTAGCCAGAAGAAAAGCTTACAAAACACTGGTTCGCAAAAGTGCTGAATTATTAAAAAAAGACGAATGCAAAGATAGTGAAGAATCGGATGTGAAAAACAAATACAATAATTCAAAACTTGATAAAGAGTATTTGCGAGAATTACAATCAGAAATACACAGGCTTGTTTTGGAAGATAAAATTTACCTTGATCCTGACCTAACAATTAAATCTCTTTCAGAAAAGATTAACACAAACTCGACTTATTTATCACAAACTATTAATTCTTTCTATGGAAAAAACTTTAATACATTTATAAATGAGTTTCGAATTAAAGAAGCTCAGAAATTAATATTAGATGATATTCATGAAAGTATGTCAATTGAAGGAATCGCAGTTTCGGTCGGATTTAATAATCGCACATCTTTTTCGGCTGCTTTTAAAAATTATACCGGAGTTACACCATCATTTTATATTAAAAGTAGAAGTGAAGTAATTTCAAACTAGTTTGATTATAGGCTGAAATTAAGCTTTATCAAACAAACTATTATAATTCTTGATAAGATTTATAAATCCTAACAACTACTTTTTGAATTTTGCCGCCTAGAAATTTATCATTTGTTCAGATTTTTTTCGAATTAGTAGGTTTTCAAAATAAATAAAATCTGAGGTGGAAATGAAAAGAGTAGTTTACGTTTTTATTGTAATTTTAGCAGTTCTGTTTTTTAACAATTCTATTTTTGCTCAAGCAAGTTCCGTTGGTTTTGGTGGTGGTATAATGTTAATGCAAGGTGATAATTCTGATGAATTTGAAACCGGATATTTCAACACTATTAGTTATGATAAAACTATAAATAGTTACCTGAAACTTAATGCATACTTTAGCTACAGTTATGTTTATTATGAGGAAGAAGCTGGATTCTTTGGGGCATATGTTGATAATGATATTATAACAATTGGGATTATGCCAAAGTTTTATACAAATTTGAGTGAAACTGCACAATTATATATAGCTCCTAATGTAGCTTATAGCAATGTAATGACATTAATGGAAATTTGGTCGCCTATCTTCGATATTGAAGATGAACCTTCTAAAAGTCTCTTTACATTTGGTGTAAATGCTGGTGTAGAAATTAAATTTTCAGAAAATTTTGGAATTGATGTTTTTGCAGCTTACAGCAATATGGATCTAGGAGAAGCTTTTAATGAACTTGAATTTGATATCGATTTAGGTTCTGGTTCCGGTATTTCTTCTTCTGATATGGATCCAATAGAAATTGAAACTTCAAACATTAATGCCGGAATTATTTTTAAGTATATATTTTAGTTTAATTCCCTTATAGGCGTGAGTTTGAGGGGACTCATGCCTCGTTTTATAATTCTTTTTTCATCAATAAATCTGTTTGTCTCTTTTCTCCCATCATAAAAATGTGAGTATCAAATTCCTCAAAGCCATTTTTCTTATAAAAGTTAACTGCTCTAAGATTTTTATCCCAGACTCCTAACCATATAAGATTAGTTCTCATTTTATTTGCTATTTCAATTGCATAATCCAGCAATTCTTGTCCAATTTTTTTTCCATGAAATTCTTTTAGAACATAAATCCTTTCAATTTCCATTGCTAAATTATCTATATTCTCAGTTTGTGCATCAGCAAAATTCAATTTAAGATAACCAATTGTTTTGTCTTCAAGTTTTGCTAAGAAGAATTTTGAATTGTGGTTTTTAATTTGTTCTTCAAATACCGTTTTATTTAAATATTTATCCAGATAACCGTCTATTACTGGTTTGCTATTGAAAGGTGAAAAAGTTTCGGCAAATGTTATTCTTCCGATATTTACTAAAGTTTCAATATCATTTAAAGTAACATTAAGGAGTTTCAATTTTGAAATATTCATAATTATTAATAGTGAATAAAATTAATGGAAAGAAAATTACAAAGTTATGAGCCCAGAATCATAAAAAAAACAAAAAAAATGAATAAAATTAAAATTTTAATTTTTAAGACGAAATACTACTTATACTGTAAATTTTTCGAGTAAAAAAGTTATATTACTTAATAAGATTTGTAAAAATAATTTTTACTTAAGTCTCGAAATATGTATTAGGCAATAGGGTTTTGTTATGGGGGCAATGACTATTGCAAGTCGAATGGAATTTTATATTTTTGTCATATCAAATTAACAAAGTAACTTTTTTTTTTGACAAAAGGATAAAATGATATTCAATTCTGAAATATTTACATTCTATCTGCAGAAATTAAATCTGTTTTTATGTTGTCATTGTCCGGATTATTAATACCCTGCCTTAAATTTTCAACTATTAAAAAAGGAGACCATTATGTGTGGTATAGTGGGTTATATCGGTGAGAAAAAATGTGCCCCAATAATTCTGGAAGGATTAAAAAGATTAGAATATAGAGGATACGATTCCGCAGGAATTAGTTTCTTAAATGGAAATAGTTCCGGTGTTGTTAAAAGTGTCGGGAAGGTTTCTATGCTTGAAGAAAAATTAGAGAACCAGTCTCTCGATTATTCCATAGGAATTGGTCATACCCGTTGGGCTACACATGGTGTTCCTAACGAAGTAAATGCACATCCGCATTTTAATACCGATAAAAGTATATACGTTATTCATAATGGCATAATTGAAAACTATCAGCCAATAAGAAAAAGATTAAAAGCAGAAGGTGTGGAATTTGTTTCTGATACTGATTCGGAAGTTTTACCTCATCTAATAGATGGTTTTATTAAAAAGGGAATGTCTTTATTTGAAGCCGTTCGTTATTCCTTAAACGAAGTTCAGGGAACATACGGAGTTGCTGTTATCTCAATAAACGAACCCGATAAAATTATTGTCGCAAAAAAAGGTTCTCCATTAGTTCTGGGTCTTGGTGTCGGAGAAACATTTATTGCTTCAGATGTTAATGCCCTTATAGCTCATACAAGCAGAATAGTTTATTTTGAAGATAATGAAATTGCTGAAGTTTATAAAGATAGATTTTACGCAAAAACTATTACTGATGAAAAAATAGAAAAAGAGATAATAGAAGTAAAAATGGCTTTGGATGAAATAGATAAAGGCGGATATGATCACTTTATGATTAAAGAGATTATGGAACAGCCGGAATCTATTTTCAATTCGATGAGAGGACGTTTATTACTGGGAGAGGGAACAGCAAGATTAGGCGGATTAGACGGTTTTGTTGAGCGTTTATGCGATTCGAAACGTATTATTCTTTCAGCTTGCGGTACTTCGTGGCATGCGTGCCTTGTTGGCGAATATATGCTTGAGCAGTTTGCGGAAATACCAACGGAAGTTGAGTATGCATCAGAGCTGCGTTATAGAAACCCAATAATAAATCCGGATGATACTTTTATTTTTATTTCGCAAAGCGGCGAAACCGCTGATTCACTTGCGGCAATGGAAGAGGCAAAACGAAGAGGAGCTTTAGTATTAGGTATCTGTAATGTTGTGGGTTCATCAATTGCCAGAAAAAGTGATGCCGGAGTTTATACCCATGCGGGACCAGAAATTGGAGTTGCTTCTACAAAAGCCTTTACATCGCAGTTGGTTGTACTTGCATTAATAACATTATTAATTGCAAGAAGAAGAAAAGTAAGTTTAGTTGATGGAATGAACATTATTCAGGAAATGAAAAAAATTCCACAAAAAGTTGAGAAAATCTTAAAGTTAAATGATCAAATAGAAAAGATTGCAGAAAATTTTGTTGATGCAAAAAACTTCCTTTATTTAGGAAGAGGCTATAATTTCCCCGTTGCTCTGGAAGGTGCATTAAAGCTTAAGGAAATTTCGTACATACATGCCGAAGGTTATCCTGCTGCTGAAATGAAACATGGTCCAATTGCATTAATAGATGAAAATATGCCTGCAATATTTATAGCTCCCAAAGATTCCGTTTACGATAAGGTGATTAGCAATATTGAAGAAGTTAAGGCCAGGAACGGAAAAGTAATTGCAATAGCTAGTGAACAAGATGATAAAATAGACGATTTAGTTGATTATGTAATTAAAGTACCCGATACAATTAGAATGTTAATGCCGATACTGACATCGATACCGTTACAGTTGTTGGCATATCATATAGCGGTAAAAAAAGGTCTAAATGTCGATCAGCCGCGAAATTTGGCAAAATCTGTCACAGTTGAATAATTGGAGGTTAAATGTCTAAAAGAAATGTAATTATTATGGGTGCGGCCGGCCGCGATTTTCATAACTTCAATGTATACTTTAGAGACAACGAAGATTATAATGTTGTTGCATTTACAGCTACTCAAATTCCTAATATTGATGGAAGGGAATATCCTGCTGAATTAGCCGGCAGACTTTATCCTAAAGGAATCAAAATATATGAAGAGTCTGAGTTAGTTAATCTTATTAAAAAATTTGATGCCGATGAAGTAGTATTTTCGTATTCAGATGTTCCATTCGAATATGTAATGACTAAAGCATCAATTGTAAATGCTGCTGGAATTTCTTTTAGATTACTAGGCGGCGAAGAGACTATGGTTAAAAGTACAAAACCGGTTGTTGCTGTTTTAGCTGTCAGAACAGGCTGCGGTAAATCTCAAACTTCAAGAAAAGTTGTTGAAGTATTAAATGCGCACGGTAAAAAAGTTGTTGCAATCAGGCACCCAATGCCTTACGGTGATTTAGTAAAGCAAAAAGTTCAAAGATTTGCGGAACTTGAAGATCTTAAAAAACATGAATGTACTATTGAAGAAATTGAAGAATATGAACCACATATAGCAACAGGTGGTATTATTTACTCTGGTGTTGATTATGAAGCAATTTTACGCGAAGCTGAAAAAGAAGCAGATGTAATTCTTTGGGATGGCGGTAATAACGATATGTCGTTTTATAAAGCTGATTGTACAATGACAGTTTGCGATCCATTAAGACCAGGGCATGAAATGTCATATTACCCGGGAAATACTTCTTTAAGATTAGCTGATGCCGCAATTATAAATAAAATTGATACAGCATGGCCAGAAGATATTCAGGAAGTTAGAGATAATATAATGGCTGTTAATCCTACAGCAACAATTATTGAAGCTGCTTCTCCGTTAACAGTTGAAAACCCCGAAATTATTAGAGGCAAAAGAGTTTTGGTTGTTGAAGACGGTCCTACATTAACTCATGGCGAAATGCAGTTTGGCGCCGGAACCGTTGCAGCCCAAAAAATGGGTGCGGCTGAAATAGTTGATCCTCGTCCATATACCGTTGCATCAATTACAAAAACATTCGAAAAATATCCGGAAATTGGCGTTCTTCTTCCGGCAATGGGTTATGGCGAACAGCAAATGAAAGATCTTGAAGATACTATTAATGCAGTTGATTGTGATTCGGTTGTAATAGGTACTCCAATTGATTTAGGCAGGATTCTAAAAATAAACAAACCTTCAACCCGTGTAAAATACGATTTACAAGAAATTGGAAATATTACTGTAGAAACAATATTGAAAGAAAAAGGAATTATATGAAAAAATTAGCAGTTGTAGCTTTTGGCGGAAACGCCTTGTTACGTGGAGACGAAGTCGGGACGATTGAAGAGCAGGAGAAGAATACTAAAGATAGTTGTGAGAAATTAGTTGGTTTGCTGAAGAATGATTATAATCTAATTATAACTCATGGAAACGGACCACAGGTTGGGAATATTTTATTACGTAACGAAGCCGGATACAATACCTACAAAATTGCTAAAATGCCTTTAGATATTTGTGTAGCTGATTCCCAAGGAGGAATCGGCTTCATGATTGAAAGACAGATGAGAAATGTATTGAATGAATCAGAAATAGAAAAAAATGTGATTACATTGGTTACTCAAGTTTTAGTAGATAGAAATGATGAAGCATTCGAGAATCCAACAAAACCTGTTGGTGCTTTTTATCTAAAAGAAGAAGCTGATCTTCTTTCTACATCAAATGGATGGACGTTCAAAGAAGATCCTCGTAAAAGAGGATGGCGTCGTGTAGTTGCATCTCCAAAACCAATGGATGTATTTAATAATGTACTTATTAAAAGTTTATCAGAAGCTGGAAATATTGTAATAGCAGCCGGTGGCGGTGGTGTTCCGGTATATAGACATGAGAACAATTACCTTGAAGCAATAGAAGCTGTTATTGATAAAGATCTTGCTTCTGCTCTTTTAGCAAGACAAATTGGTGCTGATCAGTTATTTATAATTACCGATGTGCCAAAAGCGTATATCAATTTCAATAAGCCAAATCAAAAAGCTCTTGATACAATTACAGTTGAAGAAGCAAAAAAATATGTTGCTGAAGGACAATTTGCTGCCGGCAGTATGGGACCCAAAATTAATGCGGCAATAAATTTTGTAGAAAACGGCGGCAGTGAAGCAATTATAACTGAAGCAAAGGAACTTGAAAAAGATAATTGCGGAACAAGAATAGTTAAATAAAATTTGAAATTTTAATACATTTGTATTGGCATTAAAACAATCTGTTTTAATGCCTTTTTTATTGAGACAATAATTTGAATATATAGGAGTTAAGAAATGGCATTTAATTTAAGAAACAGAAATTTTCTGAAATTGCTTGATTTCACCCCAAAGGAAATTAAGTTCTTACTAGATCTTTCAAAAGAATTAAAAACAGCAAAATATACCGGAACTGAAACTCAAAAGTTGAAAGGGAAGAATGTAGTTCTTCTGTTTGCAAAAGACTCAACAAGAACCAGATGTGCTTTTGAAGTTGCCGCAATGGATCAGGGAGCCGGTGTAACTTATCTTGGACCAGCAGGATCGCAGATGGGTAAAAAAGAATCGATGAAAGATACTGCAAGAGTTCTGGGAAGAATGTATGACGGTATTGAATATAGAGGATTTGGGCAAGATATAGTTGAAGAACTTGGCGCACATGCCGGAGTACCTGTATGGAACGGATTAACAAACGAATATCATCCAACCCAAATTTTAGCTGATTTCCTTACAATTATGGAACACTCAGATAAACCATTAAGCGAAGTTACTTTATCATATTTAGGCGATGCAAGAAACAATATGGGTAATTCTTTAATGGTTGGCTGTGCAAAAATGGGAATGAACTTTAGAGCAGTTGCTCCCAAAGATCTATGGCCGGAAGAAGGGTTAGTTAAGCAATGCGAAGAAATTGCTAAACAAACCGGCGCAACAATTACATTAACTGATGATCCTGTTGCCGGTGTAAAAGGTTCTGATTTCCTATATACTGACGTTTGGGTATCAATGGGTGAACCGGATGAAGTCTGGGAACAGAGAATTAAAGTTATGACTCCATACCAAATAAATATGGAAATGATCAAAAACACTGGTAATCCCGGCGTGAAGTTTATGCATTGTTTACCTGCTTTCCATAATAAAGAAACTACAGTTGGTGAAGAAATATTCCAGAAATTTGGTCTGGATTCTATGGAAGTTTCTGAGGATGTTTTTGAATCAGAACACTCAATTGTTTTTGATGAAGCTGAAAACAGACTCCACACTATTAAGGCTGTAATGGTTGCAACTTTAGGTTCGTAAGACAATAAATATATTAAGCCGCATTTATAAATAAAAATTTGCGGTTTTTTATTTATAGTTTGGAATTTATTTCCCAAAGTTATAAATTTCGAATCTCAATAAGGGCAGATAGCTCAGTTGGTAGAGCAAAGGACTGAAAATCCTTGTGTCGGCGGTTCGATTCCGTCTCTGCCCACGAAAAAACCGGTGATAGCCGGTCTTTTTTTATAAAAAAACAAAAAATATTTAAATAAAATTATTAAAGCTCTTGAATCTAAGTTCAAAAAACTATAAATTTATTTTCTCAATAAGGGCGGATAGCTCAGTTGGTAGAGCAAAGGACTGAAAATCCTTGTGTCGGCGGTTCGATTCCGTCTCCGCCCACAGAAAAGAGATTCTAACGAATCTCTTTTTCTATTTTAAACCACTCTTAAAACTTCTAAATAAGATAATTATCTAATCCTATTCTTGCAAAATAGATTACATCAGCATACATTTGAAGTTTACAAAATATAAATCGGGTCATTTGAAAAAGATTTTATTCCCAATAGCGATATTCTTTGTTATTATCTCTTGTATAAAGGGACAAGAATTAAATAGGAATAATTATGTAACCGATACTTTAAAAATTAATTTTGATAATCTGTATAAAGTCAATTCATTAAATATAATCCCATTTTCAGAGACTATTGAACTTAGAGATAAACTGCTGCAAAAAAGTGATTACCATTTTAACTATAAAACCGCTCAGTTTTCAATTTCCGATAGCTTACAATATTCAATATTCGATACACTCTTTATAACTTACCAGACAATAAAACTATCCTTCCAAAAAGAATATAAGCGCAGATCATTGCTTGTACAGTACGATGATAGGTTTCAGGATACCGTAAAAGTTATAAAAGAAAATCAATCAGCTTTTACAAGTGAGGATATATTTGGCGGAGATTTAAAAAAAAGTGGCTCAATTATAAGAGGATTTACAGTTGGCAGCAATAAAGATTTTTCGGTTAACAGCGGATTAAGATTACAGCTTTCCGGTAAAATTTCAGATGATATTGAGATTGTTGCCGCGCTGTCTGATGAAAACACGCCAATACAGCCGGAAGGCAATACAGAAAGGCTGGAAGAACTGGACAAAGTTTTTATTGAAGTAAGACATCCAAATGCAACGGGTACTTTTGGTGATTACAGCTATAATATTAAAGGAACTGAATTTGGAAGAATCGAAAGAAAGCTTCAGGGGTTTAAAGGTGAATTAAAATCGGATGATCATAATATTACATTTGCGTTTGCCGGATCGAGAGGTAAGTATAATACAAATCAGTTTAACGGAATTGAAGGAGTTCAGGGTCCGTATCGTTTATCTGGCGAAAACAACGAGAGAAATATAATTGTAATTGCCG
The DNA here is from genome assembly GCA_016342755.1 of Melioribacteraceae bacterium. GTDB lineage: Bacteria > Bacteroidota > Ignavibacteria > Ignavibacteriales > Melioribacteraceae > JAEINS01. The sequence goes on from JAEINS010000019.1 coordinate 20,813, forward strand.
GTAGTGAAAAAGTGTTTATAGATGGGGAGCAAATGAAGCGGGGTGAGAATAATGAATATACTATTGAATATGCCAATGCTCAGATTACATTTACTCCGAATAAACTAATTACTTCCGCAAGCAGAATATCTGTTGACTTTGAATATACTGACCGTAAATATAATCGTAATTTTTTGGCCGCTTCAACTGAATCCAAATTTTTTAATAATAAGGTAGAAGTTAAGTTTAATTTTTTTCAGGAAGGAGATGATCAGGATTCCCCGATTGATATTATTCTTTCCGATAATGAAAAAGAGATTTTAAAAAATGCTGGTGATAATATTGCAGATGCAACTATTTCTGGGATTTCAATTGCGCCGGAAGATTCATTAGGCAATATAAATGGTTACTATTCTAAAGTTGATACAATTATTAATGGTGAGAAGTTAATTTATTTTAAATACAATCCGGGTAGCGATAAAGCTATATATAATGGTACTTTCAGTTATGTTGGCGAATTAAAAGGTGATTATAAAATGATTAGTCTGGGCAGATACGAATTTGTAGGTATAAAACTAGGTTCTTATTTGCCCATTAAATATTTACCAATGCCGCAATTAAAACAAATGGGAAACGTATATATATCGGCATCTCCATTAGATAAATTGAAAATTGATTTGGAATTAGCCGGGAGTAAACTTGATCTAAACAGGTTTTCTAACATAGATGATAATAGCAATTTTGGATTTTCAAGAAATATAAGTGTCAAGCTGGAACAGTATAATCTAAAACTGAATAATAAAAATTATGGTATTATATCACTCGGCTATAAAGACAGATTTGTTGGTGAAAAATATAATTCGCTGGATAGAATAAATAGCATTGAATATGATCGTGAGTACAATATAGCTGATAATAGCAAAGGTGATGAGGTTTTACGTGAGGTTAATTTATTATATAATCCCATCCCGATAGTTTCTGTTAGCGGGCAGTATGGTTTAGTTGATAAAGATAATTTTACTTCGAATAGATATATTGGGAAATTATCGGTTGATAAAAAAAACGAATATTCTGCTTATTATAACATGGATTTTGTTAATACAGAAACTGGTTATCTTACAACCGATTGGACAAGGCAAGTTGCGGAGGCTTCTTTCTTCTACGGAAGTTTTAAACCCGGAGCCGAGTTTAAGTTTGAAAATAAAAAGGAAAAGTTTTCGAATAGTGATTCACTTCTAAATAACAGCAATAAGTTTGCTGAATTTAGTCCATATCTGCAAATAGCCAAATTATATGGTGTTAATCTGGCTGTTAAATATTCTTTGCGCAATGAATATTATCCTATAAATGGAAAGCTTGAAAAAGAATCGGAGGCTGTTTCTAAATCGCTGGAACTTGATTACAAACCAAACAGCAAAGTAACTTCATCATTAAATCTGACTTTTAGAGAAAAATCATTTACTGAAAAGTTTAAAGAAATTGGTGAACTTAATAACGAATCGGTTTTAATCAACTCAAGAACCCGCTTAAGATTATTTGATGATTTTGTTACCGGAAATATTTTTTATGAAGCATCTTCTCAAAGATCAGCCAGTTTGGAGAGGGTATTTCTAAGAGTGCCACAGGGAACAGGCAATTATAATTATCTTGGTGATCTGAATAACAACGGAGTTGCGGAGGAAAAGGAATTTGAGCCAGTTTTGTTTGATGGTGATTTTATTGTAACTACAATTCCAACTGATGAATTATTTCCTGTAATTGATCTTAAATTAGATACACGGTGGCAATTGGATTTTAAGAAAGTGATAAAAGATAATTCTTTTATTGGAGCTTTATTAAACCCGGTTTCAACAGAGACATTTGTCAGAGTAAGTGAAAACAGTAAGGAAACTGATACTAAAAAAATATATCTATTAAATTTTTCAAGTTTTCAAAATGCGGAAACTACTGTAAGAGGATCAAATCTTTTTCAGCAGGATATAATTTTATTTAAAAACAGCAGTAGTTTTTCATTAAGGTTCAGGTATTTGGAAAGGAAAAATTTAAGTCAATTTGCCGGAGGAGTTGAAAGCGGATATTACAATGAAAAAAGTATTAGAACAAGATGGAAGCTGGTAAAAGAAATTAGCAACCAAACGGAATATTTGTACAAGATTGATAATGTTGCTGCTCCAATTACCAGCAATAGAGCAAGAAATGTTTTTTCCAGCAATATTTCATCTGACTTTTCTTATAGACCTTATGGCAAGCTGGAAATAGGTTTTAAACTTAAATATGCCAGAACAGAAGATAGTTTCCCTAGTGAGCCAACAATAATTGATATAAATGAACAAACAATTAGAATAAATTATTCACTTGCCGGTAAAGGCAGAGTAAGAATTGAAGCAGAGAGGAAGGAACTTTTATCTGATGCAGATCCGGTAAATATTCCTTTTGAGGTGACAAACGGAAATCGTTTAGGCAAAAATTATTTCTGGCGATTAAATTTTGATTACAGGATTGCAAGTAATTTGCAGTCGTCAGTTAGTTATCAGGGTAGAATACAAGGCGGAAGTGATACAATACATACAATGAGGGCAGAAGTTAAAGCCTATTTTTAATAGTTATTTGTTAATTAAAAATTAAGGATATAAATGCGGGTAGTTTCAAATCTAATAGAAGCTCATATTTTTAGAATTGTAAATAATAAAATGGAGTTTCTTCTATTAAAAAGATCAGAAAAAGATATTTTTCCAAATGTCTGGCAAATGGTAACCGGAACAATAAAAAAAAGTGAGAAGGCTTTTAATACTGCCATTCGTGAGATTAAAGAAGAAACATGCATAACTCCATTAAAGTTTTGGGTTGTACCTAATGTAAATTCTTTTTATAATCCTAATCTCGATCATGTATGTATGGTTCCGGTGTTTGCCGCACAAGTTAAAAACAATTGTTCTGTGGCTCTTTCTGATGAACACACGGAGTTTCAGTGGCTTCAAAAAGAGGAAGCAAAAAAACTTTTAGCATGGCCGGGACAAAGAGATTCTGTAGATATTATTTATAATTATTTCATGAATGAAAAATCATTTCTTAAATTTGTAGATATAAGTGAAAATTTAATTTAACAAGGAGAATAAATTGGGATTATTAGTAGTCGGTTCAATTGGTTTAGATGATATTGAAACACCTTTTGATAAAATAGAAAATGCTCTGGGTGGTTCATCAACATATATTTCATTAACCTCAAGTTATTTTACCGGTCCGGTACAACTGGTTGGTGTAGTTGGTGAAGACTTCGATGAGAAATATATTAAAATGTTTGAAGATTATAATATTGATCTTGAAGGTCTGCAAATCATCAAAGGTGGAAAGACTTTCCGCTGGGGTGGTAAATATCATTACGATCTAAACGTACGGGATACACTTTTTACTGAATTGAATGTATTTGAAAATTTCAATCCTATTATTCCTGATAAATTTAAAAAGAGCAAGTTTGTTATACTTGGTAATATTATGCCGAAACTTCAACTTGATGTTTTGGATCAGTTAGAAGACCCTAAATTTATTGTATGCGATACAATGAATTTGTGGATAGATATAGCTAAAGATGATCTTCTTGAAGTTATAAAACGTGTTCATGTATTGATTATAAACGATTCTGAAGCACGTATGTTAGCCGAAGAACCTAATTTGATTAAAGCCGCAAAAGTAATTAGAGAAATGGGGCCGGAGTTTTTAATTATTAAAAAGGGAGAACATGGTGCGCTATTGTTCTCAGAAGATAAAATCTTTTCTGCTCCTGCTTATCCAATGGAGGATATATATGATCCTACAGGTGCGGGTGATTCTTTTGCAGGCGGTTTTACTGCGTTTTTACATAAGACCCAGGACTTAAGTTTTGAAAACATGAAAAGAGCTGTTGTTTATGGCAGTGCTATGGCATCATTCTGTGTTGAAGAATTTAGTACAATTGGTTTAGAGGATTTATCACAGTTAAAAATTCAAGACAGATTTAGAGAATTTAAAGAATTATCAAGGTTCGATGAAAATGAGTAGTTTCTTAAGTATTGATTTTCAAGATGATCAGCTGGTTTTAATTGATCAGACAAAACTTCCTTTAGTAGAAGAATATATAAAAACCGATGAACTAGAACGTATATCGGTTGCAATTGAAAGACTTGAAGTAAGAGGTGCTCCTGCAATAGGAATTACAGCCGCATACGCAATTGCCCTTGCGTTAAAAGGAGTTTCATGTAATGTAGATGAAGTATTTAATTCAGCCTATAAAAGACTGGCTTCCACTAGACCAACAGCAGTAAATCTATTTTGGGCACTCGATGAAATGAGATCGGTTTTTGAAGCTAATAAAAACAAGCCGGATATTTATGGAATATTGTTAGAAGCCGCAAAACAGATACATCAGGATGATATTGAAATGTGTAATGCAATGGGAAAAAACGGACTTGGAATTTTTGAAAAAAAATCGAACGTACTAACTCATTGTAATACAGGCAGATTAGCAACCGGTGGCGAAGGAACAGCTTTTAGTGTTATTAAAACCGGTTATGAAAACGGTTTGGTTAAGTTTGTTTACTCCGATGAAACCCGTCCTTTACTTCAAGGATCGAGATTAACCGCATTTGAACTAGCAAAAAACGGAATCCCTTTTGCGATGAATACCGATTCTACTGCTGCCGTTCTTATGAAAGAAGACAAAGTTGATTTAGTAATTACCGGAGCTGACAGAATTGCGGTTAATGGAGATTCGGCTAATAAAATTGGTACTTATAACCTGGCTGTGCTTTGTAAACATCATAATATCCCTTTTTATATAACAGCGCCAACTACAACTATTGATCTTAAAATTGAAACCGGCAATAAAATTAAAATAGAGGAAAGAGGCAGGGAAGAAATAAACCAAATTAAGAATGTGCAAGTTACAAGACCGGAATATGATGTTTATTCCCCGGCTTTTGATGTAACTCCTAATGAATTAATATCCGGGATAATTACTGAAAAGGCATTGCACAGACCACCATATAATTTCAAATAATATTATATAATCTAAAGATGACATCTTCTTAAAAGATGTCATCTTTTATATTGCGTAAAAACAACATGTCTCAAATTATAAAAACAAAAGCAATAGTATTAAAGAAAGTTGATTTCAGCGATTCGAGCAGAATTGCAACTTTATTTACAGAAGAATTTGGGAAAATGTCTTTTATAATTAAAGGTGCCAGATCAGCAAAATCAAAAATTGGTATGCTTATAGACACCTTTAATGTTTTGCAAATAGTCTTTTATAAAAAGCCGGGTCGCGATGTTCAAATTATTACACAGGCCGATCTAATTAAACATCATACTAAAATTATGGAAGATCTGGAAAAACTTAAATATGCCTCTGCTGTTATAGAACTCCTATTAAAACTTACCGTTGAAGAAGAAATTCATTCTAAACTATTTATTGGGAGCGAAAAAATCCTAAAACTGTTTAATGAATCAAATGATATGAAGTTCTTGTTTTTAAAATATTTGATGTTCATCACAAAAGATATTGGTTATGAAATAAATTTAGAGTCCTGTTCTATATGCGAAACCCCGTTTTCTAAAACAAAATCGATGAAATATAACCATGAAATTGGAATGATGTGTTACAGTTGCGGCAAAGACAGAGTTTATACTAACGAATTTTCTTTGGAACTTTTTAATTTATTAGCTAGTCTAAGCTCCAGAAATAATGAAAGTCGTGGTAGTGATGCTGATATAAACAGGCTTATTAATTTCCTTGAAAGATTTTTAATGTATCATATTCAAGAATTTAACGGGATAAAGTCATTACACATTTTTTGATGATTTACTTTTTATACGGAGGTAGTTATGAAATTTAATAAACTTATGGGAACATTTGCACTTGTGTTAATCGGTGTTATTTTTGGTGCGGTATTAGTTTCCAACTTTGGATGGGTAAGACCAAGCTCTGCCGAGGTTCAAATTGGTTCGGATAAAGCGCCGGTAAAAACTGTTAATATAGATGCTGTTAATTTTAACAATGCTTTTATTGAAGTAGCTGAAAAAGTTAACCCTTCTATAGTTCAGATAAAAGTTGTTACAACAAGAAAAATGGAAAATCCTCATAAAGACATGGAATTTTTCTTCCCGTTCAAATTTAAAGATAACATGCCGCAGCAGCAAGTTGGCGGCGGCAGCGGAATTTTAATTTCGAATGAGGGATATATTCTTACTAATAATCACGTTGTTGAAAATGCGGACGATGTTGAAGTTACTTTGCATGACAAAAGAAAATTTGATGCTAAAGTTATTGGTACAGATCCTATGACAGATTTAGCAGTAATTAAAATTGAAGGTGATAATTTAGTAGTTGCGCATTTAGGTAATTCAGACGATGCTAAAATTGGACAGTGGGTAATGGCAGTTGGTAATCCTCTTTCATTTGCTTCAACTGTAACAGCCGGTATTATTAGTGCTAAAAACAGAAGTCTAAATATAATTCAGGGTAAAGACGGCTATTCGGGAATTGAAAATTTCATCCAGACTGATGCGGCAATTAATCCTGGAAACAGCGGTGGCGCTTTAGTTGATTTAACCGGATCGGTAATAGGAATAAACACCGCAATTGCTACTAACGGAATGCAGAGCAGTTATATTGGTTATGGATTTGCAATTCCTATGAACCTGGCAAAAGCAGTGGCAGAAGACTTAATTGAGAATGGTTCAGTTAGACGCGGTTATATAGGAGTTCTTTTAGGTGAAGTTACAGACGCAATAGCAAAATATCATGGATTTGATACACCTAAAGGTATTTTATTTAATAGTATTATGGAAGACGGCGCGGCTGCAGAAGCCGATATTAAAGATGGCGATATTCTATTAGAAATTGATGATCGTGAAATCAATTCAATTGGTGATCTTCAAAGTTACGTTGCGAGCCAAAGAGCCGGTGATGAAGTTAAATTGAAGCTTTTCCGTGACGGTGAGGAGATAGTTAGAAAAGTAGTTCTTAAAGCCAGAGATGATGAAAAATCTCCATCAATTGCGGCAGATAAAAAAGAAAATAAATCTGAAGATAGTAGTAAACTGAAAGTAAAAGAGTACGAGAAACTTGGAATGACAGTTAAAAACTTAACTGACGAACAAAAAGAAAAATTCGACTTAAAATACGGAATACTAGTATCCGATGTAAAAATGTATGGAAATGCCTACGATCAAAGATTATTAAAAGGCACAATTATTCTTGAAGTTGATAAAATAGAAGTTGCGGCAGTTGGTGATTTCGACGAAATAATTGAGGCAAAAAAAGGTAAATCAATATTAATGAGAGTTGTTGATATTGATAATGAGGGGAATCAGAGAAAAAGATTTATTGGCTTAGATATACCGGAATAATTAATTATTGAAATTAAAATTACAAAAGCGTCTAAATTATTTAGGCGCTTTTTTTATATTTGCATATTCATTTAAACTTTATTGGTACTTTTATGATTAGATATTTAACTTCTGGAGAATCACACGGGAAAGCCTTAACAACAATTATCGAGGGATTTCCATCAAATTTGAAAATTGAAAATGAATATATAAATACTCATTTAAAAAGGAGGCAAATGGGCTACGGCCGCGGTGCAAGAATGAAAATGGAACCTGATACTGCCGAAATAATTTCGGGTATTAGATTTCAAAAAACACTTGGCTCACCAATTTGCCTAAGAATTGATAATAAGGATTGGGAAAACTGGACTGATATAATGACTTCCGGCAAACCTAAAGAGAAGCCTGAGAAAATAACCATTCCCCGTCCCGGACACGCTGATTTAGTTGGTGTTTCCAAATATAATTTTGACGACATACGAAATTCCATTGATAGATCGAGCGCCAGAGAAACTGCTGCCAGAGTAGCCGCATGTACAATGGCTCGCAGGCTTTTAGAAGAATTTGGAATTTCAGTTGGCAGTTTTGTTGAAAGTATTGGCGGTATTTATCCTGCAAGAAATTATTCGAAAAAACTTTTTGATAATAGTTTAGATAAGGATTTTAAAGGCTGGGATCTTTCAGATAAATCAGATAAAAGTGATGTTCGTGTATTTGAGAAATCACAAGAAGAAAAGATCATAAAAAAAATACAATTGGCAAAAAAGAAAGGTGATACACTGGGCGGAACTTTTTATACAGTCGCAACCGGTGTCCCATTAGGTCTTGGAAGTTTTGTTCACTTCGATAGAAAGTTAAGTGCCGCGATAGCCAGAGATATTATGTCTATAAACGCTGTTAAGGGTGTTGAAATTGGAAAAGGCTTTGATACCGCTGAACAGTTTGGTTCTGTTTCGCACGATGAAATCTGTAATGATGAAAATGGAATTAGCCGCAGATCAAACAGAGCCGGCGGAATTGAAGGCGGAATAAGCACAGGGCTGCCAATTATTGTTAGAACTGCAATGAAACCTATTGCCACACTTATGTCGCCAATTGGAACTGTAGATTTAAAAAGTATGGACGAGATGGAATCGAGACGTGAACGCAGTGATTTTGTTGCTGTTCCTGCATGTGCTGTTATAAGTGAAGCTGTTTTAAGCTGGACTTTAGCGGAATTTTTCATCGAAAAATTTGGCGGTGATTCGATTGAAGAGATGAAGGATAATTATAAAAATTATGTTAACAAGTTAAAGAAAAGAGTATCAAAAAATTTTAATGTAAAGTAAGAGATCTAAATGTTAAATATAAAGAAATTTGTTTTCAGTGCTTTTGCTGAAAATACATACGTTTTATGGGACGATGTGTCAAATGAAACTGCTATAATTGATCCGGGTTGTAATGATAAAAATGAAGAAGATATTTTAAGCAATTATATAGAAGAAAACAACTTATCAGTTAAATATATTTTAATTACTCATTGCCATATCGATCATATCTTTGGAAATAAATTTGTAAAAGAAAAATATAATTGTCCATTACTTGTTCCGGAGAAAGATGAATATTTAATGGATTTGATGATTGATGTTGCTAAAGGTTATGGTGTTAATTTTACAGCTTCGCCTAAAGCTGACGGATATCTTTCTGAAAACGAAATCTTAAAATTAGGTGATGAGGAAATTAAAATCCTTTCAACCCCGGGTCATTCACCAGGCGAAGTCTGTTTATATTCCGAGAAAAATAAAATATGTATTACCGGCGATGTTCTTTTTAAAGAAAGTATTGGAAGAACAGATCTCTGGGAAGGAAATTTAGATACACTTATAGAATCAATTAAAACGAAACTTCTTACATTACCGGGCGATACAAAGATTTATCCTGGTCATGGAGAAGCCAGTACAATTGAGATGGAAATTTTGAATAATCCTTTCTTAAAAAGATAAAATTTAGCACTTTAATTAATAATTTTTCTTTCGAAAGTAACCTTGGAACAAAATCTATAAATTAGTATTTAGGTTTTCAACGGTAAAGAAAACAAGGGGTTACAAGTTTTATATAAATTAAAACTTGATAATATTTGTGTAACACGTTAAATTGTATAAACATTTTTTGGAGTATAAGAGTTTAGATGAAATATAAATTTTTAGCAGTTTTAAGTTTGTTACTTATTTCCTCATGTTCAGTTTTTGAAAATTTCAGTAATAATACCCCTTCAATACAGCAGGATTCGGTTGCTGTAATTGAAACTTCAGTTATTGTAAATAATTTTCTTGAAGATGCAAGGCAGTGTTATGTACTTGCTCTTAATCATAAGAATAAGGGAAATATTGATGAAGCATTAAATAATTTTGATGAGGCTTTATCGTATATAAACCGGTTAAGTTATTTTACCGGAATTGACGAGAACGTTTCCTACATTGAACTTGAAGGCGCAATTGTTGAAGACTATCAGGATTTTATTGATACTCTTGAAGAACTTCCAGAAAATGCCTCTAATTTTGCGCTTGAAAAATGGATGGATAAAAATATTCCTGAAATTCAGATAGATAATGAAGAAGAAATAAGTGAAGAAACAGATTCTTCCGATGTGATTGTTGTAGGTGATTTTAAGTTAGAAATAAACAGACACGTTGAAAGATATATTGAAGCTTATACCGGAAAATATAGAAAAACAATGAGAAACTGGCTTAGCCGTTCCGGAAAATACTTTCCGATGATGGCCAAAATTTTTGCTGAAGAAAATGTTCCCCAGCAATTAATATTTTTAAGTATGCCGGAAAGCGGATTAAATCCTCATGCAAGATCCTGGGCAAGAGCCGTGGGTTTGTGGCAGTTTATTAAAAGTACCGGTCGTTATTATGATTTAAAAACAGATTTCTATATTGATGAAAGAAGAGATCCTGAAAAAGCCACAAGAGCCGCCGCCCAACACTTAAGAGATCTTTATACAACTTATGGAAGCTGGTACAACGCTTTAGCCACTTATAACTGTAGTCCGGCCAGAGTTAAACGCTCCATGAGATATGCCGGCAGTAATGATTTTTGGAAATACAGAAGATATCTTCCGAGAGAAACCAGAAATTATGTTCCTCAATATATTGCTGTTACTTTAATTGCTACCCAGCTAGAAAAATATGGTTTTGCGGATATTAAATATGAAAAGCCGTACGAGTATAAAATACATAAGATTAATGAAGGAATTGATCTAAATGTTTTAGCAAAATGCGCGGGCATATCTTATAATACATTGAAGGACATGAACCCGGAAATTATTCAGCATCATACACCAAGAAACTATGCCGGGGGGTATCCGCTTAAAGTTCCAGCAAAAAACTATGACGCTTTTGTTGAAAATCTTGAAAGTATTCCGGCTGAAGCAAAACTTCAGTATGTAATTCATACAGTTAGAAAAGGTGAAACACTTTCCGGGATTGCCCAAAAATATAAAGTGCAATTATCTAATCTGGCTAAGTTCAATAATATATCACTAAGAACTAAAATACATCCAAAACGGGAATTAAAAATACCTACATCAAACTTTAAGAATATAAATTTTGAGTTAAGTACCGATATCATTGCTGCATCGGAAGATGAAAATTATACAACCGAAGCTCCTTATCAATTTAAGCTTACTACTGAAACAGATGATACTGAATTGTTGAAAATATATAGAGAGCAATCTGGTGAAAATACGGAAGTTATAATTCCGGAAGGGAAAATAGCGGTTGATTATAAAGTTAAACGTTTTGATAAACTTGTAGATATAGCACAAATGTTTGATGTAAGAACTTCTGACTTAAGAAACTGGAACGGATTGCCTTATACATCGTATGTGAAAATTGGGCAGGTGTTAAAGATTTATGTTGAAGAAGAAAAGAAAGAATATTACGCTACAATTGATGAGTTATCGAGAGGCGATAAGTTAAAGATACTTTATGCTTCATCAGAAGGCTCATGGATTACTCACAAGATTAGAAGTGGCGAAACGCTTGGTCATATTGCCATGAAATATGGTGTTAGAGTTAGTCAGCTAAAAAAATGGAATAATCTTAACACCAGCAGGATTTATAAAGGCAAAAAGATTAGAATATTTGCCGGTTCTGGAAGCGGTTTAGCGGCATCGGGTTCTGAAAGCACTTCATCCGATGTTCCGGCAAATGGGAAATATAAAGTCAGAAGCGGAGATTCATTAGAAAAGATTGCTAAGAAGTTTGGAACAACTATCAGCAATTTAAAGGAATTGAATAATTTAACGTCTAATAAAATTATTGCTGGCAAAACTCTGGCTGTTACAAATAAAACAAAGTCTGTTGCATCAGCCGATAATTCTGCAAACAGTAATGCTTTTAAGTATAAAATTAAACGCGGCGATACAATTAGCGAAATTGCTGAAAATTATAAAGTTTCAACAAAAAATCTGAGAGCCTGGAACAATCTTAAAGGGAATAATATTGTAGTTGGTAAAACTTTAACTATTTATTCTAATATTGAAGAAGATACAAATGTTGAAAATAATTCCCCAAGAAATGAAGTTGTAAAAGCTGATACAAAAGTTGAAACAACGGATGCCGATGAAATTTCATATACGGTTAAAAAGAATGATACTCTTGGTCATATAGCTGAATTATACAATATTAGAGCTAGAGATATTCGCAGATGGAACGGTATTAGAGGAAGTAATATAAAAGTCGGACAAAGATTAAAAATTTATCCAAATAAAAAATCCTCGAACAATACAATTACCGCCGATGTAAAAATTCACAGAGTTCAGAGTGGAGATTCTTTAATCTTAATAGCAAAAAAATATAAAGTCAGAGTTTCTGAAATTAAAGAGTGGAACGATCTTAAAAGTAATAAGATAAGAATCGGACAAAAAATTAGGATTTTGAAAAATCAGATATAATAGCTAAGTTACATATCTAAATTATGCCGTAGGGGTGCTTCTTTGTGAGGCTGAGAATATACCCTTGAACCTGATCCGGATAATACCGGCGTAGGAAAACGAATCTAATTTGTTATTGCCGTTTTCCTTTTTTGGAGAAACGGCTTTTTACTTTTAAACAAATTGGAGAAAAAAATGAGAAAAATTGTTTTATTATTGGTGTTGTTTAGTTCGTATCTAATTGCGCAAAATAAGTCTATAAACGGATTTGTTTTAGATGCAATGGATAATCATCCGCTGCAATATGCAAATGTTTATTTAGAGAAAGAGGGGATTGGTGTTTCTACAAATAAGAATGGCCAATTTATTTTAGAGGGCAAAATTGAAAACAATGATATTTTAACAATTAGTTTTGTTGGATATGAATCGGACAAAATCTTAGTAAGTGATTTCCTTTCGTCCGGTAATAATGAAATTAAATTGCGAAGTAAAGTTATTTCTAGTCAGACTGTTTTAATAGAAGCTTCATTTGGCAAAGACCGAGTTTCCAAACCTAACACGGCAAATGTTACCCGCAGACAGATTGAAAAAAATTATGTTAAGCAGGAAGTCCCGGAATATTTGAGTTATTTCCCATCAACATCATTTTATTCCGAAGGCGGAACAAACATTGGCTACAATTATTTAAGTATCCGCGGATTTGACCAGAGAAGAATTTCAGTTGCTGTAAACGGTATTCCCCAGAATGATCCTGAAGATAATAATTTATATTGGGTGAACTTACCCGGTCTATTAAATAACACAGAACTTATTCAGGTACAAAGAGGAGCCGGAGCCGGTGTAATAGGGTATCCTTCAATTGGCGGTGCTATAAACATTGTTACATCTAACTTTTCCGATAAACCGAAATTTGAACTAAGTACTTTGTACGGATCATACAATACCAGAAAATACCGTGCTGCATTTTCAAGCGGTTTAATTGATAAAAAATATTCATTCTCAGTCGATGTATCACATTTAATGTCTGACGGATATAAAGATGAAAACTGGATGAATGCAAAGTCATATCATATTTCGGCGGTCCGTTATGATGAAAATCTTACATCACAAATAAACATTTACGGCGGTCCGTTTGAAGACGGATTAGTTTATACAGGAATTGCAAAATTTGCCGTTAAGGATAAAGATTTAAGAAAAAAGAACTATTCGTACTGGACTCAGCAAAATGGCGAATATACATGGACAACACCAAGAAAACCGGAAGAAAAAGAAGCGTTTTCGCAGCCGCATTATGAATTATTAAATGAATACAAGGTTAATGATGATCTTAAATTTAATTCAGCATTATTTTTAGTATTTGGCGATGGCTATTTTGATTATGATGGTTCATGGACAATATGGGAAAATGATTATTATAGACTTAACCAGAATGGTTACGGCGAGGATCAGATTCCCCAGAATGCAATTATAAGAGCAATGGTTGAAAATACACAATTTGGCTGGATACCAAGGATGAGCTGGAATCATGGTAACGGACAGTTTATTGCGGGATTAGAATTAAGAAAACATCGTTCAGTTCATTGGGGAAGTATTCAGTACGCGGAGAATCTGCCTTCTGGTGTCGATCAGGAATATAAATATTATTATTACAAAGGCGGAAAAGATATAATAAACTTTTTTGTGAATGAGAATTATGAGTTAAATGAAAAACTTTCAGTTTTAGCAGAAGCTCAAATAGCTTATCATAACTATAAAATTTTTGATGAAAAATATGTGGGCAATGAATTTGATATTGATGGCTTATACTTAAATCCTAAATTTGGTATAAACTATAAAGTTAATGAAACAATTAATTCGTTTATAACCGCTGCTTATATTACCCGTGAGCCACGGTTGAAAAATTATTATGATGCGGCGGAATCAAGCGGAGGTGCGGTTCCCCAGTTTAATAAAAACAATGACGGAACATTTGATTTTGAAGATCCGTTAGTTAAGCCTGAAAGTATGCTGGATATTGAGCTTGGCGCGACTTTAACTAAAAAAGATTATAGTTTATCGGCTAATTTGTTTTATATGAACTTTAGTGATGAAATTGTAAAAAAAGGTCAGCTAGATAGATTTGGTCAGCCAATAACTGGTAATGTTGATAAAACAATTCATACTGGAATTGAGTTAAGTGGATCGGTTAAACTTGGTAAATATTTTACATTTATTGCTAATGGTACTTATAGTAAAAATTATATTTCTGAAGGATCTGCTTACTTAAAATGGTATTCACCTATTCATGATGGTCCTGATGCACAAGGTGTAGAAATTGATCTTAAAGATAATGCAATTAGCGGATTTCCGGAATTAATGTTTAACGGAATCTTAAAGTTTGATTACGAAAACTTTTCATCTGAATTAACCGTAAAATATATGGGCGATTTTAGAAGCGATAATTATGATGATAAATTAACTTCAATACTTTCAAAATATCCCGGCATTATTGGTTATGACGACAACAAAGTTGATTCATATTTTGTTGTGAATTTCTATACCAGTTTTGAAATGAACTTGAACCCGGCTTTACAGAATGTTAAATTATTTGTTCAGGTAAATAACGTTTTAGATGAATTATATGCGGCTTATGCGGTAGGAGAAGAATTTTTCCCGGCTGCCGAAAGAAACATTAGTACTGGTATTCAGATAGGTTTATAATTATTTAAAATTATGGTGTGCCATTTCGAATTAGGAATGACTGAGAAATCTAAAAAAACAGATCTCTCACAAAAAGATGTTCGAGATGACAAACAAATATTTACAAACTTCCAAGGTTTTTAAACCCTGAATGTTTGAAGAAAGAAACTGGATTATATATGAAAAAGTGCATTATACTTGCAAATGGTAAAACACCTAAGAAAAGTGTTATAAAGTATTTGGAAAGTATAGGATATAACACGCTTATCTGTGCAGATGGCGGTGCGGATTCCGCTTTTAAATTAAAATTAATCCCTGATTATATTATTGGGGATTTAGATTCTGTTTCAGAAAAAACATTAGAATATTATTCTGATAAATGCGAAATTATTAGATATGAAAGACAAAATGATACTGATGTTGAGAAGTGTCTGAAGTTTGCAATAAAGAAGAAATTTAATGAAATTATTTTACTTGGTGCAACCGGCAACCGCTTAGATCATTCTTTTTGTAATCTTGGTATTGTACTTAAATTTTTTGAAAAAGTTAAAATCAGAATCATTCATGAAAAATCATATCTTGAAGCTGTTAAGGGGAAAATAGAATTTAACGCAGTTGCTAACGAAACTATCTCTCTTTATGGCTTTGATTCAGGAACAAAAATAAAATCATCCGGATTAAAATATCCCCTCAAA
Source organism: Melioribacteraceae bacterium (assembly GCA_016342755.1). Classification (GTDB taxonomy): domain Bacteria; phylum Bacteroidota; class Ignavibacteria; order Ignavibacteriales; family Melioribacteraceae; genus JAEINS01. Next base: position 36,452 of record JAEINS010000019.1, read on the forward strand.
AATATATCGCTTCCGTTTGGAGAAAAAGAAAGCACTAGTAATGTTGCCAGTTCTGATAAAGTTAAACTTTCAATAAAAGGCGGAAAGATTTTTATAATTAGGGATTATAAAACTATGAGGGAAAATGGTTTCATTTGCGGTTCTTGATATTGTAATTATTATACTGTTTTTTCTTATTGTTATCTTAATTGGTTTTTTTGCCGGAAGAAATGATAAAGATTCGGCCGACGGGTTTTTACTCTCTGGAAGGAAAGTGGGATTAACTCTTTTTATTCTTACTACGGTTTCAACATGGTATGGCGGAATTCTCGGAGTTGGTGAATTTTCTTATAGATACGGAGTCGCAAGCTGGTTTACACAGGGATTTCCATATTATGTATTTGCCATTATTTTTGCCTTATTATTTGCGAAAAAGATAAACAAATCTAAACTTTATACAATCCCGGATAAAATTGAAGAAACATACGGCAAAACTGCGGGATTGTTAACGGCAATTTTAATTTTTATTCTTGTCTCCCCGGCACCTTATTTACTGATGGTTGGAAATCTTCTTACACTAATATTTGACATCCCGATTTTTATAAGTCTTATTTTAGGACTACTAATTTCAATAGTTTATTTATTGAAAAGCGGTTATAAAGCGGATCTTTATACTGATGTCTTTCAATTTTTTGTAATGTTTATTGGTTTTATAATTATTTGTATTGTTGCCGTTTCTAATTTTGGCGGAATTAAATTTCTTTCTGCAAATTTACCTGCGCAGCATCTAACATTATCCGGCGGAAACTCATTCACCTTTATTCTGGTCTGGTTTTTTATTGCATTATGGACCTTTACCGATCCGGGTTTTCATCAGAGATGTTATTCTGCAAAGAATGGAGGCGTTGCAAAAAAAGGTATTATAATTTCAGTCGGGCTATGGATTTTATTTGATTTCCTTACAAATACAACCGGTTTATACACAGTTGCAATATTACCTAATCTTGAAAATCCTGTAAATGCTTTCCCAATGCTGGCTGAGAAAATTCTGAGCCCGGGATTAAAAGGAATTTTTTATGCGGCGCTTTTTGCTACAATTATATCAACCCTAAACAGTTTTTTATTTTTAAGTGCAACAACGTTTGGGCGCGATTTTATATTCAAGTACACAAAAGCAAAAGATGAAAGTAAAATCCCTAATTATACCCGTATAGGTTTAGCAATAACTGCTGTAATTGCTGTTATAATGGCACTTTTATTTCCATCGGTAATTGAACTTTGGTACACAGTTGGAAGCATATGTATTCCGGGAATTATATTTCTAATCTTTGGCGCATATTATTCAAAACTTAGAATTAATAATAATTACGCTATTGCTGAAATTTTAGCTGGAAGTATTTCAAGTTCAGTCTGGTATTTTTTACGTCCTCAGTTTATTGGGATACAGATAATATATGAAATAGAGCCTATGATAGTTGGATTAGCAGCAGCGGGAGTTGTGCATCTTACTGGTATTCTGAAAAAAGATTTCTAAGGTAAAAAGTAAAGATGACATCTTTTAAAAAGATGTCATCTTTAAATAACAATAATCACACAAAATTATTTTACAAGTAACTTTATAAATTTTCTCTTGCCAACCTTAAGGATTTTCTCAGAATCAAATTTAACTACTGATTTAAAATCCGTTATTTTTTCACTGTCTAATGTTACTCCACCTTGTTGAACTAACCTGCGAGCTTCACCTTTAGAAAGGGAGAATTTAATTTCAACAATTAAATCTAATAAACCAATTTCTTCTAAAGTTGGAGTATATTCTGGGATATCATCTGGAATATCCTTTTTAATAAAAATTTTATCGAAGGCTTCCTGAGCTTCCAAACCTTTTCCTTCACCATGGTACATATCCACAAGTTTACGAGCAAGATCACGCTTAATATTTCTTGGATTTACTGAATCATTCTCTAAATTTGATTTCAAACTTGCTAATTCTTCATTGGTAATGTCTGTCGCCAATTCGTAATATGTATAAATTAAATTGTCTGGTATTGAAAGAGTTTTTCCGAACATATCGTTTGGTGCGTCATCAAGACCAATGTAATTATCATACGATTTACTCATTTTCTCAACACCGTCAGTTCCAACCAAAATAGGCATTGTTAAAATAACCTGGGGTTCCATTCCATATTCGCGCTGAATATCACGGCCGACAAGTAAATTAAATTTCTGATCAGTTCCGCCAAGTTCCACATCAGCTTCAATTGCTACTGAATCGTATGCCTGAGCAAGCGGATAAAGAATTTCGTGCATACTAATTGGAACTCCGCCTTTGTAACGTTTTGTAAAATCATCGCGTTCCAGCATTCTGGCAACTGTATATCTCGAAGCTAATTTAATAACATCTTCAAAACTCATTTTCCCAAGCCAATCGGAATTATAAACCAGCTTAGTTTTTTCATTATCTAAAATTTTTGAGGCCTGTTCAACATAAGACTTTGCGTTTTCTCTACTTTGTTCAAAAGTAAGAGGCGGACGTGTACTGTTTCTTCCAGTCGGATCGCCAATCATTCCGGTAAAATCACCAATTAATAAAATTGCCTGATGACCTAATTTTTGGAACTGTGCTAATTTTCTAAGAACAACAGAGTGACCAAGATGTAAATCGGGCCGTGTCGGGTCGCATCCTAACTTAATATTTAGCGGTTTATTTTCTTTTAGAGATTTTTCAAGTTTCTTTGCTAATTCCTCTTCGGGAATAATTTCAGAAGTTCCTCTTTTAATAAAATCCATCTGTTCGTTTACAGAGGGGAATAAAATTTTATCACTCAATTTATTTCTCCAATAATTAAAACTTTGTAAATTTTAGATTTAGGTTAGTTTTTTAGATACCTGTCAAGATCTCTTTTTACATCGCGTTCTTTTATATCGTCACGTTTATCATAAGATTTTTTACCTTTACACAAACCTAATTCAACTTTAACTTTCCCATTCAAAAAATATAAACGCAAGGGAACCAGAGTATGGCCTTTCTCATTTATTTTTGAACTGAGTTTTTTGATTTCACGTTTGTTTAGAAGTAATTTTCTTATACGAAGAGGATCATGATTATTGATATTGCCAAAATCATAAACTCCAATGTGAGCGCTGTTTAACCATACTTCGTTGTTTTTTATAGAAGCATAAGCATCGGAAAGGTTTGCTTTATTTTGTCGTAAAGCTTTAACTTCAGTACCAAGTAAAACAATACCGGCTTCATAACTTTGTATAACAAAGTAATCGTGCCGTGCTTTCCGATTTACTGTAATATTTTTTTCTACTATTTTTTCTGACATAATAATTCAAATTAAAAGAAACAAAAATATTAAAATTACACTAGAAATGTTACATTACTGTATAATTAAATAATAATCTTTTAACAATTCCTATATATTCCGAATTGAAGAGGTTAAAATATCACTTTATTTTGATATATATTTTATTAGTTTATTATTTATATAATGTGAAAGGAAAGAATATGCCATCGATGTGTACAAAATGTTTTGCCTGCAGACATTTTAAGTATTCAAAAACTTCGGATGTTTTTAAGTGCGCAGCGTTCCCAGATAAAATCCCTAATGAAATTTTATTCGGAGATTTTGAACATAACAGACTTCACCCCCAACAAAACAACTCTGTTTTATTTGAACCCATAGGGGTAGTAGTTAAAGAAAAATTTATATCCCAATCAGTTTAACAAGACAACTAAGCTTCTAATAACTTTAATACCTGATCTGGTGATAAATTAACCTGAGATTTTTCTGCTGTTTTTCCATCATTTAACATAGCAACCATTGCCTCTTGCAATGTTTGCAGTGCCTCATCATAGCTAGAAATAGGGTTGTTTTTCCCTGAATCAATAGCTTCTGATTTAATCTGAAGTTCTTCAGCACCTGACATTAAGTCTTTTTTATCAACAAGAACGTTGGCTTTTGGCTCTTGTTTAGTTTCGGTTTTTCTGGATTGATTTGTGACCGGTTTCCCTGCCGGATTTAAACTTCCCTGTCCAGTAACATTTCCTATTCCCATTTTTGCCTCCTTGCAAAATGCAATATTATTAGGTATAACTTTCCTAACAAATTATCGGCAGCTAATTAAAAAACTTTAGCGAAAAAATAAAAAATATTTTAATGTGTTTTTGGATTGGATTAAGCAATTAAAATAAAAAGACGACAATATCTCAAAATGTGTTTTATCTGTTAAAAGAGTTTAGTTACGTTTATATATTGGAATGATATTCACCTTTAAAATTACCAAATAGTTTTTTACCTTAAGTTTTATAATTTAATTAACTCGCAATTAAATGGAATTTCTTTTGAAGATTTTTTTTAAAAATAAAAACTACATTATAATCCTATTTCTTTTAATGATCTATGCGGGTAATATTTTTGGGCAATTTTATAGAGATAGTTTATTAGTTCAAATATCTAAGCTTTCAGACTCGGAGAAATTAACTGAATCAAATAAACTTGCAAATAAATATAGACGTGATGATCCGAGGACGGCAATTGTATTTGGGGATATAGCTCTCGATTTGGCAATAAAATCTAGTAATTTAGAAGAACAAGGAAAAGCCCTTGCTAATTTGGGTTCATCGTATTTTCTGCTTCAGGAAAATTCGAAGGCAATAGATTATTTAACCAGAGGCAAAAATATTGCCGCAGACATTGAGGACTATAACACACTGGCAATTTGCTATCAGAATTTAGGTTTCTCTTATAAATATGATACTAATTTTTCTGAGGCTATAGAATTTTTTCAGCAATCGATTACTTTATGGGAAGAAATTGGTAATAGTGAAAGGGAAATTGCTGCATCTCTTTCGGCAATTGCCAATATTTATAGAGTATTTGATAATTATTCCGGGGCAATTGATCTTTACTTAGAAGCACTGGATTTATACAAACGAATGAATTTTGAAGAAGGAGTAGCCTGGATTGATTTTAACATCGGGGTACTTTATAAAAAAAGTCAAAACCATCTAAAGGCTCATACTTATTTAACACGAGCGCTTAATAAGTACACAGAATTAAATGATAAATCTGCTGTTGATAATAAAAACGGCATTGCAATGTGTTATTCGCAGCTTGCAAGTGTTGAAAGAAAATTAGGGAATTTTGAAAAAGCAATTGAGATTGGAGAGAAAGCTCTAAATTTTAGATTAGAATCTGGAATAAAATCCGTAATTGCCGAAGAATATAGTAATCTTGGAAGAATATATTTTGATATTGGTAATATTGATATAGCAAAAAAATATTTAGAAGAAGGTTATCAATATAAAATTGAATCGAATGATAATAACGGGATGGCGATTATCTTAAGATATTTAGCTCTTATCGCATTAAAAAATAACGAGTTAAAAAAGGGTGATCAATATTTAGCAATTGCTCTTGAAAAAGCTTCACAGTCTAATTCATTATTAAATTTGCAGGATATATATCAGACTTATTCTGAAATATATGAAAAACGGGGTTTATACAAAAAATCTTTGGAAATGAATAAATTATTTATGACTTACAAAGACAGTATTTTTAGTGATGAAAACTCGAGAAAGATTTTAATTAAGGAAATTGAATATAAATCTCATAAAAAAGAAGAAGAGAACCAGGCGTTAAGAGCCGAAAACAGGATTAAAGAGCTTGAAATAAATGAAGAAAGAGTTTATAGCAATTTATTATTGGTTATAACTCTATCTATTATTGTTTTGGTTATTTTGTTTTATTCTAAGTATAGAAATCAGAAAACGGCTAATGCTGAGATTGATAAACAAAAAGAAGAGTTAGATAGTAAAAATAAAGAACTTTTAGAAATTGCTACTAAACTTACCGAAAGTAATGCGGAAAAAGATAAATTTTTCTCAATAATTTCTCATGATCTAAAAAGTCCGTTTACATCTTTATTGGGTTATTCTAAATTACTAAGTGAAAATTATGTGGATTTTAACAAAGAAGAAATTCAGGATATTGTTTCTTCAATGTATTCGGGTATTAAAAATGTTTATCAATTAATTGAAGATCTGCTTTCATGGGCAAATACACAGACTGGTAAAGTTGATTTCTTTCCAAAAGAATTAGTTCTTAAAGAAATAGTTGAGAATGTAATTGATCTGACAAAAAGAACTGCTGAAACTAAAGGGATTAATGTTGATTCAGATATAAATCCGAAACATATTGTAATTGCTGATAAAAATATGCTAAATTCGATCTTGAGAAATTTGCTAACCAATGCTATAAAATTTTCAAAAAATAATGATTATATTTATATCTCATCAATTATAGAAGATAAATTTATTAAAGTAGTTGTTCAGGATTCCGGAATAGGAATAAATGATGAAGATCTGATTGATATTTTTAAGCTTGATGTAAGAAAATCGCGGATTGGAACAATGAATGAAAAAGGAACTGGATTAGGACTTACTATGTGCCGGGAGTTTGTAGAAAAAAATGGCGGTAAGATTTGGGTCGAAAGTAAAGAGAACAGCGGTACAACTTTTTATTTTACACTAAAAACAAATTAGTTAAAAGGTTCATTTTTCAATATTTTAGTTTTGCCAATACAAAAAAATATACGTAACTTTATGGCTAAAAATTTTTTCAATTTGGTGAAATAAATGAGCAGATTTCCCGGAGTTGATTACTATAATACGGAAGAACTTTTTTCTGAAGAAGAAATAATGGTAAGGGATTCCGTCCGTGAATTTGTAACTTCAGAAGTACTTCCAATAATTGAGATTAACTATCAAAAATCAGCTTTTCCTAAAGATTTAATTCCCAAACTAGCAGAACTTGGAATTTTTGGTATGACATTACCCGAAAAATATGGTTGTGCTGAAATGAATAATATGTCTTACGGACTTGTTATGCAGGAATTGGAAAGAGGAGACAGCGGAGTTAGAAGTTTTGCTTCAGTCCAAAGTGCATTGGTTATGTATCCAATCTACCAATTTGGTTCTGAAAAGCAAAAACAGAAGTGGCTTCCTAAATTAGCATCTGCTGAAGTAATTGGCTGTTTCGGATTAACTGAACCTGACTTTGGATCTAATCCCGGCGGATTAGTAACTAAAGCTGAAAAGGTTGATGGCGGTTATAAACTTAATGGCGCCAAAATGTGGATTACAAATGGTTCAATTGCTGATATTGCAATAGTCTGGGCAAAATTGGATAATTTAATTCATGGATTTATTGTTGAAAAAGAATTTGATGGTTTTTCTTCCCCGGAAATGAAAGAGAAACATTCATTAAAAGCTTCTATTACTTCCGAGCTTGTTTTGGATGATGTTTTTGTCCCGGATGAAAATAAATTACCAAATACTTCGGGATTAAAATCAGCGCTTATGTGTTTAAATCAGGCAAGATTTGGAATTGCCTGGGGTGTTGTCGGATCAATGATGGAATGTTATAATTGCGCGTTAGATTATTCTAAATCCCGAATTCAATTTAATAAGCCAATTTCTTCATTTCAGATAACCCAGCAGAAATTAGTAAATATGCTAAACGAAATTACAAAAGCACAGCTTTTAAATTGGCGTTTAGCAAAACTTAAAGATGATAATAAATTAAAATATCCACAAGTTTCGTTAGCTAAACGTAATAATTGTGAACAGTCACTTATTGTTGCCAGGGAAGCAAGAGAAATTTTAGGAGCTAATGGAATTTTAAGTGAATATCCTGTTATGAGGCATGCCGCCAACCTGGAATCGGTTAAAACCTATGAAGGTACTCATGAGATGCATACTCTTATTTTAGGAGAAGACATAACAGGAATGCCTGCGTTTGAATAATTAGGAGATCACCATGCGTGATCTTTTTTCATAAATATGAGGTTCTTATGAAAAACAAAATAGTTTATGAAGGATTAACCTTCGATGATATTCTTTTAATTCCGGCAAGATCGGAAGTATTACCAAGGGATACTGATGTTTCGGCTTATTTAACAAAAGAAATAAAGTTAAATATTCCCATTTTATCTGCCGCAATGGATACTGTAACTGAATCGAGAATGGCAATTGCTATGGCTGCCCAGGGTGGTTTAGGTATAATCCACAAAAATATGTCTATTGAAAGACAAGCTGAAGAGGTAGATAAAGTTAAAAGATCAGAAAGTGGAATGATTGTAGACCCAATAACAATTTCACCTGATATAACTGTTTCGGAAGCACTTCAGATAATGAGAAAATATAGAATTTCCGGAATCCCGATTATTGATGACGCTCATAAATTAATTGGGATTTTAACAAATCGTGATCTAAGATTTGAGCTGAATGTTAAGCAGGCAGTTAGAGATATTATGACAAAGGATAATCTTATAACAGCTCCGCAGGGAACTACTTTAGAACAGGCTGAAATCCTTTTACAGAAACATAGAATTGAAAAACTTCCGGTTGTTGATGATAATGGAGTTCTAAAAGGATTAATAACATTCAAGGATATTTCAAAGAAAAAGAAATTCCCAAATGCGTGCAAAGATGATTTAGGCAGATTAAGAGTCGGAGCGGGTGTTGGAGTAACTCCTGATACAATGGACAGAGTTGAGGCTTTAGTGAATAATAAGGCTGATGTTATTGTAGTTGATACTGCACACGGACATTCTGTGGGTGTTATTAATATGGTTAAACAAATCCGTCAGAAATATAAAGATATTCAGTTAGTTGCCGGTAATATAGTAACTAAAGAAGCAGCTTTGGAATTAGTTGAAGCTGGTGTTAACGCGGTTAAAGTTGGAATTGGCGCCGGATCAATCTGTACAACCCGTGTTGTTGCCGGTGTTGGTGTTCCCCAAATAAGTGCTGTTATGGAAGTTGCTGAAGCTCTTAAAGGAATGGAAATTCCTGTTATAGCTGATGGCGGTGTTAAACTGACTGGTGATATTCCTAAAGCAATTGCTGCCGGAGCTGATACAATTATGATTGGCGGAATGCTTGCCGGTGTTGATGAAACACCTGGCGAAAAAGTTTTATTTGAAGGAAGAAGTTTTAAAGTTTATCGCGGTATGGGATCTCTTGGTGCTATGAAGCAGGGAAGTTCTGATAGATATTTCCAGGATGCAGAAGAAGATATTAAAAAATTAGTTCCTGAAGGTGTTGAAGGAAGAGTTCCGTATAAAGGATTATTGAGTGACACTGTTTATCAGTTTATTGGCGGATTAAGAGCCGCAATGGGTTATTGCGGTGTTAGAACTATAAAAGAGATGCAGGATAACGCAAAGTTTGTTAAAATAAGTAGTGCAAGTTTAAGAGAGAGTCATCCGCATGATGTTATTATAACAAAAGAATCTCCTAATTATCAATCTAAGATGAGTTATTAATAGTATGTTTAAAGTATTAGTACTGGCATATTATTTCCCTCCCATGGGGCTAAGCGGAGTTCAGCGTACGTTGAAATTCACTAAGTATATGAAACAGTTCAATTGGGAGCCAACTGTAATTACATGCGGAAATACCGGATATTTTGCGCACGATTATTCACTTCTTAAAGAAGCAGAAGATGCCGGGATTAGAATTATTAGAACAGAATCATTCGATCCAAATTCTTTATTGAAGAAGTATGGAACTATTACAATGCCCCGGGAGATTGTCCGTAAAACTCTCAGCAAAATAAGCAAAACTGTTTTAATACCCGATAACAAGATTTCCTGGGCTAATAAAGCTTATAAAAAAGCAAAAGAACTTTTACAGACTGAAAAATATGATGCTATTTTTACAACAATCCCTCCATATTCGTCCTTTGTTTCGGCTGCAAAGTTGAAACAAGAATTTGGAATACCCTTGTTTGTAGATTACCGTGATTTATGGTATGGAAATCATTTTGCCTTTTATCCAACTCCGTATCACAGAGTAAAACACAAGAAACTTGAAGCTAATTCTCTAAGATTATGCGATAAAACTATTGTGGTAAATAGGAAAATTAAAGAGAAGCTTTTAGAATATTATCCGTTTTTAAAACATGATGATGTTGTAATTATTTCTCACGGGTATGATTCGGCTGATTTTGAAAACCTGGTAAAATTACCCAAAACAAATAAAAAAATGCAGTTAACTTATTCCGGTATTTTCTATGAAATGATTACTCCAAAATATTTCTTAAAGGCTTTTAAAGAAATAACTAAAGAAAGACCTGATATTGCTGCTAATATTGAACTAAATTTTATCGGTCATTTTAGAAAAGAAAATCATAAACTTGTTAAGAAACTGGGTCTTCAGCAGTTTGTAAAAGACCATGGCTACATGGATCATAAAGAAATGCTGCGCAGACTTGTAATGAGCGATGTCTTATGGATGATGATTGGAAAAAGCAAAAACACCGATACAGTTACTGCCGGAAAGCTTTTTGAGTATTTTGGCACCAGAAAACCGATAATTGTTTCTGTCCCGGAAGGAGCTTCAAAATTTAATGCTAATGAATATGGTGCGTCTTTTATAACGGAACCGGATAATATAACAGAAATTAAAGAAGCAATAATTAAAGTCCATACGCTTTATAAAGCCGGAGAACTTCCCAAGCCAAATGAAGAGTTTATAGAAAGTTTAGACAGAAAAAATTTGACAGAAAGGTTAACAACTGAATTTCAATTTTTTATTAAGGAAGAAGTATTAATATGAATGTAGTTTTAATTGGATCAGGCGGAAGGGAGCATGCTCTTGCCCGTAAAATATCTAAGAGTAAATCTTTATCAAAATTATATATTTTGCCTGGCAATCCTGGTACGGGAGCATTAGGCGAAAATGTAAATGTTGATGTTTCCAACTTTGATGAAACTTATAATTTCTGTTTTGAAAATGAAATTTCTTTTGTAATTATTGGTCCGGAGCAGCCATTGGTTGATGGACTTGGAGATTTTCTGATAGAAAAAGGATTAAAGGTTTTTGGTCCGACTAAGGCAGCCGCGCAAATTGAAGGTGATAAATCTTTCTCTAAAAACTTAATGAAGAATTATGGAATCCCGACCGCATCCTTTGAAGTGTTTGATAAAGAAGATTATGAGAATGCTTTAACTTATGTAAAAACAGCAAAGTATCCGTTAGTTGTTAAAGCATCGGGTTTAGCTGCCGGTAAAGGTGTTCTAATTTGTGAAGACCAGAATTCAGCCGTCTCGGCGATAAAAGAATGTTTTAAAGACGGAGCATTTGGAGCAGCCGGAGATAAAGTTGTTGTTGAAGAATTTATGTACGGATTTGAAGCGTCACTTTTCGCGATTACAGATGGAACCGATTTTATATCACTCCCGATTGCCCAGGATCATAAAAGAATTGGTGACGGGGATACCGGGAAAAATACCGGCGGAATGGGAGCATATGCTCCGGCACCGTTGGTTGATTCAAAGCTTCAGGAAGAAGTTGAAAAGATAATAATACAGCCGACTCTTGACGCAATGAAATCTGAAAATGCTCCGTTTGTCGGTTGTTTATATTGCGGATTAATGATTACATCAGAAGGTCCGAAAGTTGTTGAATTTAACTGCAGATTTGGTGATCCGGAAACACAGGTAGTTTTACCCCTTTTAGAAGGCGATTTTTTACAATTATTATATTCCGCTGCTGCTGGTAAAATTGATAAGAACTCGGTTAAATATTCCGGCGGAGCAGCAATTTGTGTGGTGGCATCTTCAAAAGGTTATCCGGGTTCATACAAAAAAGGTTTAAAAATTACTGGAATTGAGGACGCAGAATCTGAGGAAATTGTTGTATACCATGCCGGAACAAAAAAAGAGGGAAATGATATTGTTACTTCTGGCGGGCGAGTTTTAGGTGTTACGGCAGTATCTAAAGAAAATGATTTAAAAGCATGTAAAACAAAAGCTTACGAAGGAATAGATAAAATAAAATTTGATGGTATTTATTTTAGAAAAGATATATCTGATAAAGCTTTTCAAAATTTAGACTGATTTTCTATTGTAGAGACGAGGCATGCCTCGTCTCTACGGATAAATGATTTTTGAATAATTGTTAAGGGCAAGAGTGGCAAAATTCAAAGGTGAATTCAGAGTTGAATCATCAAGATTAAAATCGTGGGATTATTCTACACCAGGTTGGTATTTTGTGACAATTTGTGTTAAGGATAACAAAAATTGTTTCGGAGCAGTTGATGACTATAATGTTAAGTTAAATAACATTGGTGAAATTGTTGAATTGTTTTGGAAAGAAATACCAGATCATTATAATTTTGTTGAATTGGATGAATTTGTCGTTATGCCAGATCATTTTCATGCAATTATTATTTTGAATGAACAAAGTAATGTTGAGGTAAAACATAAAAAAAATATTAATAATGTAGAGACGGGGCATGCCCCGTCTCTACGGATTAAAAGGACAATTACATTAGGTAACATAATTGGGTCATTCAAATCAGCAGTAACAAAAAATATTTATAAAAATTGTCATTTAAATTTCTCATGGCAGACACGATTTTATGATAGAATTATCCGCAACGAAAGAGAATTATTTAATATCAGAAAATATATTTCACAAAATCCGTTAAAATGGGAGTTAGACAAAGATTCCCCGAGTAATTGTGTTTTTGATAAGTAAAAATATGATTTTATAAAAATTAAAACTGTAGCGACGTTAAATTTGTGTTGTTAATTTAAATATACGTTTATCATGTAGAGACGAGGCATGCCTCGTCTCTACAATAGAAGGATTTGTTTCAGCTCAAAACCGATGTCATCTTTTTTTGCAATACTATTTCAACTCAAAAGAATGTTCAAGTTTATATTCGCCGCCATTTGAATCATCTCTGTAAACATCAAAAGTAAGATAATCTTTAAATACATGAAATTTAAGAAAAGTACTCGGAGCACCTTTATCGCCAACTCCACGGCTATGTCCAACATCAATCTGATTTACACCGTTTATCTTTGCAAAAGAGAAGTTATGTGTATGTCCGCAAATGTACGCTAATACATTTTCTTGCCGGAGTAACATTTGGAATCTGTGACTAGTTTCGGCATGAGCGTCTAAATTATCGCCTTTATGACGGTGTCTGCCGTTATCATGATCCGGAAGTGAAACTATAGGTTCGTGTCCAATTACAAGTTTTATTTGTTTATCGGAATTTTGCAAATCGTTTTTAAGCCAGTAATAGACTGAATCCCGAACATCGCCGTTTGTACCAACATCCGAAGTATCATTAAAATACTGATTAATTACAGCAAAATGTACATTCTCAAAATCGAATGAATAAGTAGTTTCTTCACAGTTTTTTGGGCCGCGGTTAATTATGTTTTTTAGTGAATCTTTCCCAAAATTTCGCAGCCATTCCATATCCTCATCAGTTTCTGATTCATGATTACCAACAACAGGATACCAGGGGTAATCTTCGCCAATAACGCTTTTTATTGTGTTATAAACATGCCATGGAGGATCAATATCTCCGGGACTTATCATAAATTTCCCTTGCCCAAGTTTTTTAATCGCTTCACAAGTTCCATAGAAATATTGTGAATTTTGATATTCCGGTTCAGCGTAATTTCTCATATCGGCAGTTGCTTCGAATGAGAATATTTCTATCTGGGCAATTGTGTAATTAGTTGATAATAATGTTAGAATAATAATTATTGGTGCAAAACGTTTCATATATGACTCTAATATTTTTTATTGAATAAAGAAGTATAACAAAAAGTTAAATTATATTATTGGAATTAATTGGGTTTGTCTGGTTGTAAGTTTTCTAGACTAAGGAAAGATGACATATATCAGCAAGAGATCCAACTCCTGAATAAAGATCACGTTAAAAAAAACGCCATTAAATTTACGAATTAAAGACACAAACATATAAGTGGTTTAGCCGGTTGAAAGAATAAATAGTTTAATATTTTTAACCCCGGAGGTTTTTAAGACCTTGGATTAAATATACGTTTATCACGTAGAGACGAGGCATGCCTCGTCTCTACAATAAAAGGATTTGTCTCAGTTCAAAAGTGATGTCATCTTGTTTTTTTGTAATGTTCTACAAAACTCTCTCCTCAATACAATAGAACCATTTCCCAATTAAGATATTATGTCGTATATTTTAAGTTAATAAAACTTAGGATTTGAAGTGTTAACAAAAGAAGAAATCATTGCGTATCTGCAAACTTCTGATGAAGAATCTCAAAAAGAACTTTTCGAAAAAGCCAGCCAGGTTAAGACCAATCTGTTAGGAAAAAATGTTTATTTACGCGGAATTATTGAGCTGAGTAATATTTGCCAGAAAGATTGTTATTACTGCGGAATTAGGAAATCAAATAAAAATGTTAACAGATATTTAATGATAGAAGATGAAATTCTTAAATCGGCTGAGTGGGCATATAAAGCCGGTTATGCTTCAATTGTACTTCAGTCTGGTGAGAGAACCGACGATAAATTTGTTAGAACTATTAGTGATGTATTAAAAGAAATTAAAAAACTTTCGGACGGAAAACTTAGAGTAACACTTTCGCTTGGCGAACAGGAAAAAGAAGTTTATAAATGCTGGTATAATCTGGGTGCCCATAGATATTTGTTAAGAATTGAATCATCAAATAAAGATCTATATCACTTTATTCATCCAAAGGAATATTCATTTGAGAAAAGATTAGAATGTCTGAATAATCTGAAAGAAATCGGTTATCAGCTTGGAACCGGTGTTATGATAGGACTTCCGCACCAGACTTACGAAGATTTAGCGAATGATATTCTGTTTTTCAAAAAACTTGATGTTGATATGGTTGGGATGGGTCCGTATCTTGAACACAAAGATACACCGCTGCCTGATAAAGATACAATAATTGTTAAGAATAAAGAGGAACTTTATCATCTTGGATTAAGAATGATTTCTGTTTTAAGATTAACAATGCCAACAATAAATATAGCCGCAACAACTGCTCTGCAAGCGTTAAATAGTTTTGGAAGAGAAAAGGGAATTCTCTGCGGTGCTAATGTTTTTATGCCTAATATTTCTGAAGGCGAATATAGACCAAGTTATCAGTTATACGATAATAAACCATGTATTGATGAAACTTCAACAGAATGTCTCGATTGTGTGGGAAAACGGATTGAAATGATTGGGGAAAAAGTGGCTTTTGATGAATGGGGAGATTCTCTTCATTTTAGAGAACGAAATTGTTAGTTCGCAAAATGAAAATTATTTCAAATCCTTGTATTTTGAAAATTAGGAAAAAAGTTTTTATATCCTCTTTAAAAACTTAACTTTTAATGTATAAAATATTAAATTTGTAATTCAAAAATTAGATATTACGTTAATATATAAATATTTATACGTTTGTCTCAAAATTTATGCGATAAAATTAAACAATGTACTTAACAACAATTACATGATAAAATTATGCAGATAACAGGAAAACAAATATCCAGTCTACGCGTAGATGCAAAAGATTTTATTAACCTTTATGCTTCTTTAGGCGGAAGAGCCGAAAACTTTATTCCAGACCATATTTTAAGCAGTTTAAAGAATTTTGTCAGGATTTGTCATGAAGAACCAATTGATCCGGCAAAACAGCAGGCTGAGATAAATAAATATATTCTTGAGCTTAAAGAACTAATTCCCGGGTACACAGATGTTTCGTTAATGCTGTTTCCGCACGAGGATTCTAAAGCTTTTCAATATCGTTCTAAGAAACAAAGTTTTGAAAACAGGCTGAAGTATTTCATTGATACCGAATCGGTTGATGATAAAACTAAAGAGCAGACTATAAATATTTTGAATACACATGATTATTCTGTCGGGACTCCGCCTGTAAGTCAGGCACATTTGGATCTGATGTACAAACTATGTCTTGGTGATGATGTTCAGGAATTAAGAAAATTCCGTGATGTAATTGGTGTTATAGGCGATGTTGAAGAAGCTCAGTGGAACTATTTTATGGATGTTCTTGAGCAAATGATAATTCAGTCTTCGCATTATACAACTGCCGCTGAAAAAACTGATTTCTTAAATAGAACCAATCTGACGGTTAATTTTAAGGGTCTTAACGGATTTATAAAAACAGTTGTCGGTGGTGGATCGGATACAGTAATTGGATTGTTAAGTGAAGAAGTATTTGATGAAAGTGCGGTTAAAGTAATTGAATTTAAAAATGGTGAAGACTTATTTAATAAGATTAAAACTGATAGAACAAGCATATTTATTGTTAAGGTTAAAAATATGCGCACTAACATTTTTAATGAGAAAAAATGGTTCCCGTATTTAACCAGATTAGTTATAGTTGATGATTCACCGGAATCGGGAAGTACAAATACATCGCTGGTATTTTGTTTTCATAATAAAATTATAAACACACTTAATAAAGTTCATACAAAAAAATTAGGCGCGTTAGCTAATAGTCAGCTTAACTTACGATTGATACTGGACAAAGTTAATTTAGATAATCTTGAAACTTTTAGAAAATGTACTGAATCTAAAATTGCGGATTACGAAGAGGAACTTAAAGAACTTAAAACTGAGCAGTTGGGTGAAGATAAAAATCTTCTTAAAGATATAAACCTGTTCAAGTTCAATGAGTTTGCAAAGCAAATTATAAAAGATAAATATGCAATAACAAAACTGCATGATTATATAGTGCTGGTTCAGAACTGTAAAGATCCTAAAAAGCTGAAGAAACAGAATTCTGAATTAATAAATGAATTTGAAACCAGAACCAAAGCTTATTTTTATTCGAATATAGAACAGGTTAAGATTGCTACCATTGTAGAAGGCGGTGGTAGAAGTCAGATTAGAACTTACGGAAAATATTTACTGCAAAGAAAGTTAAAAGCACTAAATCCTAAGATTATTGAAAAATGCCAGACTATAATTGATATTATACCGGATAACTATCAGAGAACTTTAAATAATCATTTTCATAAAAATTTTGGAATCAATTTATTCTTAGAAAAATATAAAGAGTATATAACTAAAGTTGAAAATGAAGCCGATAACAAAGGCAGATTTAAGAATCTGCTGATTGATCTTGGTATTAAAGAGGCTTATGATAAGAAATCAGCTGATGAACAAAATATTATTAAGGACTTTGTAAGTAATCTTAGCAATCTGGAAATAACGTCTATAGCTGATGATGTGCAGATGATAATCCGTGACATCCTTTCTGATAGTGTTTTAATGCCGTACATTCTTTTTAATCAGGAAGCATCCTGGGAATATAAAGATCTTTTCCCGGAAGACAGATTTGATATAAATCCGTTTGATCTTGAAATAGGATTGAATGCCAGCAAACACATCGATTTTGAAAGACTGCATCATCGTTTAAGCAGAATGAAAAATACATTCCAATTATTTGATGATACTGGAAACCTTTGGGATAGATTCTGCGAAAACTTAACTATAATTATCAATGATCCGTCTAACCCTTCCGGTTATACCGATTTTAATGATGTTTCGCTTATCAAATTCTTGAAGTTCTTAAACAACAGTAAAATAACGCTTTTACTTGATGAAGCTTACAATGACGCGATTAAAGTTGATGATCCGGACGAACCAAAATGGAGAACCATTTCCAGATATATAATGAACAATATTAGTTCGTTAACAAACATTAGTGTAGTTTCTTCATTATCAACAACAAAAAACTTAGGCGCAACCGGAAGCAGATTAGGATCTATTGTTGCAACTCCGGCCAGAACTGATGTTATTAACTTTGCAAAGAAACAAAATGGAACTGAGAAAGGGAATACAAATTCTCTTTATATGCTGGTTAACACTATTGAAGCCGCTCAGTTAGCTAAGAAAATTAAAGACAGAATGGAATCTGAACTTCCAAAAGAAGCTTCAAGATTTAAAATTAAAGCCAGAATTGAAAAATATATAATTGATGAAATTGAGAGTTTCAACGATAACAAAGCTATAGTTAAGCAGGGAAAAGCAATTAAAAGATTCTCGCCGTTCGAAGGAAGTCCGTTGCATCTTTTCTTGCTTGAAGAATTATCGAGCCTGGATAAACTGGATGTTTTAGATTTACCGGATGATTTTAAGTATAAAGGAGAACCTTTCTTTAAGTATTATCAAAGCCATTTAGTAAAAGAGATAAATAAATTTAGAGTTAATAAAAATTTTAGAAGTGAATCTTTAAAACGTTTGAAGCTATCGAAAAAAGTTGCGGCAAAAGTTATTGAAGACAGATTTGAACAGTTTGGAGAAATACTTCCTTCGGATGGTTCTTATTTATTTAATATTCAATTAAAAGAATTTTTCTCCTATCAGGATCTTGAAAAGTTTACTAAAGTACTTGCCCGGGAAAGAGGAATTGCTGTAATACCTTACCAGACTGGCTTTTTACGTTTTTCACTTGGTGATTATATTGAAGGGACAAGTCAGAGTTATGAGGTTTTTGAAAAAGAACTAGAGAATGCTCTCAATATAGTTCTCAAATATTGGGAGGAGTTTTATTCAGTAAAATCGAAAAATGAAAACAAAGAGAAACGTTCTGAAGATATTCTTAAAGAAATTTTTGCAACTGTATCTGACAAAGAATTTATAAATAATGTTTTAACAGACTTTAATATTGTTAAAAACATTAAGAAAAAAGGAAAGGGAAGTCTGGCAATAAGTAATATTATGACTTTATATCACGCCTTCCCAAAAGACTGTGGTGTAAGTATAAATACAATTGCCGATTCTAAAAATTCAGTTTTTGAGTTTTATGAAAACGTTGGAAAATGCAGAGACCTTAACAGTTTTATAGAAAGTAAAGCCTTCACAAAAGTATACGAAAACTTGCTGCCTCAGATTTATAAAAATATTCCTCAGATCAAAAACCTTGATTATAACACGGTTATATCTAAGTATGGTAAACCAACTATACTAAAATATATAAATAATAAGATGTCGTTTAAGCCAAATGATTTTGTACTTGATGATCCTGATGAAAGGAACATAATGACAGAGATTTTAATTGAGCTTGAAAAAATTCTTTTCTCTGACGCTAAAGTAAAGATAATGGCGTTAAATGCCAGTGATGATATTGCTTCCGATAAAGCAAAACTTGAAGGAACAAATATAATTCTTCGAAAATATATTCAGGAATTACTTATTCATTTTAATCTTCCTTTTGAGCAGCCGTCACAGGAACCTACAATAGAAGATATTATTAACAAATCGGTTGTTGTCTTTAAAGATGTTGTTGGTGCAAGTGTAAGCGAATTTAATTTAGTTCAGTATCTGCACGGGTTTGTAAACAAAATTAGTTTTAACGCGGGCGATGAATCCTTTACATCAAAGATTGACGGTTATGTCCGTAAAGTATTAAACGATGCTGTTATGGAATCTTCTGATTCTACTGCAAATAGATTATTGAAGTTCTATATGTTAAAGCTCAATAATAACTTTGTAAACAGACTTCAGCCTAAAATAAGCAAGTGGTATAAAGAGTTTGCGAAGACAGATGAACTTGAAGTTAAAATGTTCAACGAACAATTTGTTTTTAATATTGTTGAAAGTGAAATTGAACAGATTATAAATGATATAATTATTTTGAAGGATCTTAAAATAACAGAAGATCAGGTACACAAAAATGTTCGTGATGTTGTTCTGTTTTTTATAGGATTAATGAACAAAACTAAATCGACAGAATATTATGATAAGTATAATCACACATTAATTAAGTTTGTTGAAACAAGTTTCAGAGAGCAGAACTCATACCTGAATGAAATGATTCAGCACGGCTTAACCATTCATAGTAATTTAGACAACAGATTAGATACGCTTGAAAAATTTGAAGACGGTTCACTTAAGTGGATTGACGATGTTATGAAAAAGTGCGGTGTAATTGGGTCTGAACAACCTGTACAAACTCATACACGCATTGTAACTGATGCAAAGAAACGTGAATATCCTTTCCACAAAATTGACAGGAAAGAAACCTGTAAAGAAAATGTTGATCAGAATAGAAATGATTATATTAAGAATTTAGATACCAAACTTCGTTCGGGATTTTTTGGGCGCAGAGTTGCTAATTTTGTTGAGCACATGGATCCGAATGATTATAGATGTAAAGTAATTAAGCATGGTTTAGTTAAGGTACTATACGTTATTCAGAAGTCGTACATAAAATATCTTACTGATAACTACAGATTATTAACTGCCGATGAATTATCGCTGGATGATCTTAAAGATTTTGTGCCGGATGTAATCTTGTTCTACGGTGCTCCTGAAAAGGTTATTTCTTATCCGCAAATTGGATACTTCGATTTAAAAGGACCTTTTGGAAATATTAAAACTTTAGTTACACCGCTTAAAAAGAAAGTGGATTATTTTGGCGATATAAAGAAACCCTGGCTTACGATGATAAATGAAAAAGTTAAGGAAATGGGAGGAATGCCTGTTCACGGTTCTTTATTTGCAATTGAAGAAGAAGACGGAAGTGTATTTGTTGTTCAGATAGAAGGTGACAGCGGTGTTGGTAAATCTGAAATGCTTGCGGCTATGATGCTTAAATGGCTTCGTAATGATTTGCCTGGTATTAGATCGATAAAACTGATTGCCGGAGATATGTTTTTTGTATTCCCGGATAAAGATGGAAATCTTTATGGTGTTGGAACTGAAGACGGTGATTTTTCAAGAGTAACTGATTTTGATCCGGACTTTATTAAGTATTACAATTCGCTGTTTGAAAGCGCAGCCGACAGCAACGTTGAAGATCTTAATTCGAGAAGTACAATTAGCGGACTTTGTGATATTAAGATGCCGTATAAGATTGATATAATGCTTACTGCGAGCAATTATGGCCGTGAAGAAGCTGGTATTACCAGATATAAAAATCCGGAAAATTTCTTGTTGTATCGTGATTCGCATGGCGAAAGAAAAGAGAAAGCAACAAGTTCTGATAATCCTCATTTCCAAAGAACATTGTTGAGATATTCTGGTGATAAAGATATTGTTGAAGTTCTTGATAAACATGGAAATTATCTTGATGATATTCTTGATTGGGAAAAAGATGAATTTACAAATATGTTCTATTTATGTTCTTCATATAAACTGATGGACAGAATTGATGTTGAAGAAGTTGTAAATCAAATTTTTAACAAGAAGGAATTTGTTCATACTAACGGTAAAAAATATAAAATTAAAGATGTTAAATTCGATATTATTAAAAACAGATTCCTTGCTTCGGTAAAATCAACTCCGGTTGATGAAGAAGAATCTGTTGCTACAGAAATTCAGATTACAAGAGCTTTATTTAGCGGAATATTTAATTCATTAGCAAGTACACCTGCCGGTCAGCCTTTTATTGCTGAAGAAGGTCAGTATGAAATTACTAAGAGTCTTGTAAATATCTTAAAAGGCGGTGATAAAGAAAAAGGGCACGGAAAACATATCCAGCTTGGTATTTTATCAACTGATCTTGGCAGGAAAGGTAAAGAGATTACAGGTCCTCAGGCAGCGGCGCAGGATATGATTAAAATGATTCAGGAAGTTAGAATTGCTAAGCCTGAAATTAACGCGAATAAAAATCTTGTTCAAAAAGCTGTTTATGAAAAATATGAACATGTGTTTAAAGAGAATCAGCATAACTCCGAAGTATGTAGAAATAACTTTTACTTATTTCAATTAGAACAAATGAGAAAAGCTAAATTTGTTAGAATGGATAATCTGAAAGAGAGTGTTGATTTATCAAATATAAAAGGTTTTGTTCAGGTTGATGCTGGTAAGGAGTTTAGCCCGTTATTAGTTACTCCAAATATAAACGTAGAGCTAAACGGCTTTACAGAAACTTACGAACAACTAATGAGCCTTCCGGGTAATATTGAGTTTGCTGAAGAGTTTTATCAGAACACAGATAAATTATATGTTGCAGAAGGTTACAACAAAGCAACTATTGAAAATAATATGATTCTGCAATTGCTTCTGCTTAATGGTTATTTAACTATTGAAGATTTAACTAAAGGCAGAATTACTGAAAAGGTAAACAGGGAAACTTTAGCGGCTGCAAAATATGCTGTTGTTAAAAAGTTGTCAGATTCTAAAACTGCTGAAAAGAAAAAAATAAGTAAAAAATAAACTCAAAAGAGAAGATGAATCTTTTCTTTGTTTATTAAATTTTAAAAGAGCCTTACAAAATGTTGTAGGGCTCTGCTGTTTTAACTGATCTTTTTGCGTTAACCAATAACTTCAGTTCTTGGTTTTTGAAGTAATACAAACTTAATTCCTAACGGGTTCAATCGGTTTTGTACGGTTGTAAGTTTTCTAAAACCCACGACTAAAGTCATGGGTTAACGGCATTAACAAAGCAGAGTTAATTCTTATCGTCTACTTTTATAACTAATATAGCGGCAATAAACATAGATATTCCACCCAGCATGAGTGCATAAATAGCTTCGCCAGCGAATATGTTTTTCACAAAAAAGCCTAATATAGCGGCGGCTGTTATCTGAGGAATTACAATAAAGAAATTGAATATTCCCATATAAACTCCCATCTTGTGCGACGGGATAGATCCAGTAAGAATTGCATAAGGCATAGCCAAAATTGAAGCCCATGCTAATCCAATTCCAAGTTCTGAAATTAAAAGTAAATTGGGATCTTTTATAACATAGAACGATAATAATCCAATTCCGCCGACAACTAAACTTATTGAATGAACTAGTTTTCTGCTTGTCCTGCTTGCAAGCCACATTATAAAAAATGCCATCACTGCGGCAAACCCATTATAAACAGACATAAGAACACCAACCCAGTCGGCACCTTCATTATAAAGAGCTGATGAAGTATCTGTAGCTCCGTAAATGTGTCTGGTAACAGCAGAAGTTGTATATATCCACATTGCAAACAAAGCAAACCATGAAAAGAATTGTACGTATGAAAGTTGAATCATGGTTTTAGGCATTTTATAAAGGTCGTTAAGTACTTCAACTAATCCATTTTCAGTTTTATTATTTTTTGTTAAAAGTCCGACGATAATCTGAACCGCTCCGAAAAGGATGATCCCGCCGAAAAAAGTACCAAGTCCGAAATCCATAAAAATGAAAAAGTAAAATAGAGCAAATAAAATAATTCCGGTTAAAGACCAAATTATACCATTCTTAAAAAGCTTGTTTTCAGAAATTAGTTCATTATCAGAATTATTGCTATTCGGATCTGAATTCTCATCTTGTGCGAACTGTTTAAGTTCTTCTGGCGAATATTCTTTAGAACTTATAACCGTCCATAATACAGCTAAAAAGAAAACAGCTCCTCCAATATAAAACGCAAGTTTAACCGACTCGGGTATTTCGCCTTCCGGTGCAGTATTACTAATGTTAAACCAGTTAGTCATCATCCATGGTAATGCGGAAGCAACAATTGCACCTATGCCAATGAAAAAACTCTGCATCGAAAATCCTACTGTGCGCTGTTCGGATGGAAGCATATCGCCAACAAACGCGCGGAAAGGTTCCATAGATATATTTATAGATGCATCCATTATCCAAAGCATTCCGGCAGCAACCCAAAGAACGGGCGAGTTTGGCATTATAAAAAGGGCAATAGATGCCAGAATTGCACCGGCAAGAAAATAAGGTCTTCTTCTTCCTAATCTATTCCAGGTTCTATCACTCATGTATCCTATAATTGGCTGTATAATTAGTCCGGTAACGGGAGCCGCAATCCATAAAATAGGGATTTCATCAATGTTTGCACCAAGAGTTTCAAAAATTCTACTTACGTTTGCATTCTGAAGAGCAAATCCAAATTGAATTCCGAGAAATCCAAAACTCATATTCCATATTTGCCAAAAACTTAATTTTGATTTTTGCATTTTTTAATCCTTGTTAACACAGTTTTAAAACAATATTTATAACATAAAATGTACCATTGTTAAAAGTTGAAAATATAGTGCTGAATTGTGAATTAAGATTTAGAACTTCTTAAAAGCAATAATATCCGCTTATTGTTTTTAATAAGGCAATAACTTGTTAAATTTACTTTATAAAAAATATGAAAATTGACGAAATATTAAATATAGTTAGCTCTAAAGAGAATTCAGCATTCTTTTACACTTCTCAAAATAATAGTGCCGGCAAATCAATATTATTTAATGGCAAAGCCGTAAAGATTGAATCATACAGATTAAGTGATATAGCTGAAGCATTGCACGAAGTTGAAGAGAAAGTAAAGAAAGGATTTATTGGATATGGTTTTATTTGTTATGAATCCGGTTATGCCTTCGAAAATACTCTTAGTGAATTAGTTGATGATAAGTTTATTAAACCTTTACTGAAATTTTGTTTTTTTGATAAAAAAGATGTTTCGTTTTTTAGTAAGAATGATATTGACTTTTCAAACGCTCCCGATATTTTAAGAAATCTGAAATATGATATTTCGGATTTTAAATTAAGTACTTCTCAAAAAAAATATACTGAAGATATTAAGAAGATTAAGAGAGAGATAGCTGAGGGAAATACTTATCAGGTTAATTATACCGCAAATAGTCAGTTCGTTTTTAATGGTAACACTAGCCACTTATTTCTTCACCTTTTGTTTAATCAATCGGCATCCTATTGTGCTTTTATAAACAATGAAGATGAGATGATTTTATCGGCTTCACCAGAACTGTTTTTCCACCAGTCTGGCAGCACAATTATTACACGACCAATGAAAGGAACCATTAAAAGAGGGAAATGTTTAGAAGAAGACTTTAAACGGAAAGTTGAATTAGAAGAAAGCAGTAAAAATAAAGCAGAAAATATTATGATTGTTGATCTGCTTAGAAATGATTTTGGACGGATATCAAAATTCAATAAAGTGTTGGCTGAAAATATTTTTAGAATTGAAAAATATGAATCTCTTTATCAAATGACATCTACAGTAAAAGGGGAGCTGCAAGACAAAAGCCTAAAATCTATTTTTGAAAATACTTTCCCTTGCGGATCAATTACCGGAGCTCCTAAAATTAGTACAATGAAAATTATACGCAAATTAGAAAATCGTGACAGAGGTATTTATACCGGAGCAATTGGAATTACAGATGCTGAAAGTTCCCATTTTAACGTTGCTATCCGTACTATCAAAATTAATATAAACGGCTTGGGAGAAATGGGTATTGGCAGCGGTGTTATTTGGGATAGTGATCCATTAGAGGAATATGAGGAAGCAAAATTAAAAGCGAAATTTCTTACTTCTCCTAACAGTTATTTCGAAATATTTGAATCTATGCTTTTGGAAAACGGGACAGTTTTTTTACTTGAGAAACACATAGAGAGACTTAAAGATACGGCTGATTATTTTTTATTCAGATTTGAAGAAAAAAAAATTATTGATGCAATAAACAAGAAAATCAATTCTCTTAATGGCGGAAGTAAATATAAATTAAAACTGATTCTCAATAAGTGGGGACTAATAAATATCGAGTCATCACCTATATTGGTAAATATGAGTGGGGTTAAAGTACTACTGTCAGACAAAAGAACAGATTCGGATAACAAGTTTCAATATTTCAAAACTACAAATCGCCAATTATATAATGGCGAATTTCAGTTAGCCAAATTGAATAATTACGATGAAGTGATTTTCCTGAATGAAAAAGGAGAAGTAGCAGAAGGCAGTTTTACAAATATATTTATCAAACAAGAAAATGGTGTTTTTACCCCTCAAATTTCTTCGGGTATTCTTAATGGAGTATTCAGAAAATTTTTGCTTGAACAAAATAAAACGTATTCAGAAAAAGTTCTTACAATTGATGACTTGAGATCAGCTAAAGAAATATTTTTAACAAACTCAGTTAGAAAAACCATCTCTGTTAGCGAACTTAAAATTTCTGACCAAGAAATACTCATATATAGCTAAATGTTTAAATAAACTGGATTAGTTAAAGATTGTTATCTTAAATTTTCATATCTTTTAAAAAAAATTATTTTAATCTTTATGGCACATAATCAAGATACAACCGATAGAAAAATAGATCATATTCGTTTATGTCTGAACGAAGATGTCGCTTTTAAAAACAAAAGCAACGGTTTCGATAAATATAGTTTTGAACATGATGCTTCCACGGAAGTTGATATTCATAGTATAGATCTGGAAACGGATTTCTTTGGAAAGACAATTGATCTTCCGTTCATGATTTCGTCTATGACTGGCGGTGCTAATGGAAGTTTTAAAATAAATGAGGATCTTGCTGTTGTTGCCAATAAATTAAATATTCCAATTGGTGTCGGAAGTCAGAGACAAGCACTGGAAAATAAGTTTCATCACGATTCTTATAAAATAATAAAAGAAGTGTCCGGCAAAGTTCCAATTATTGCTAATATAGGAGCTGCGCAGGTTGCAAAAGGTTTAGCCAAAAAAGAAATTGATCTGATATTAAACATAATTGAAGCGGATGCCCTTATCATTCATCTTAATCCGCTGCAAGAATTAATTCAAAAAGACGGGAATATATATTTCAAAGGGTTGGCCGATGAAATTGAAAATTTAGTTAAGGAAATTGAAATCCCGATTGTTATAAAAGAAGTCGGTTCCGGAATTAGTAAAAGTGTTGCTAATAAATTCTTAAATATTGGTGTAAAAGGAATTGATGTTGCCGGAGCAGGCGGAACCAGCTGGGCGGGAGTTGAATATTTACGAAACGGTAAGAAGGAAACGCCTTATTGGGATTGGGGTTTGCCAACTTCGTATTGTTTAAGAAAGGTTAGAGAGCTAAAAGTTGAATTCGATTTTATGTTAATCGGTTCTGGCGGTGTTAATTCGGGAACTGAAATTGCAAAAGCAATTGCGTTGGGAGCCGATGTTACCGCCTCAGCAAGGATTGTTTTAAAAACTTTGGCTGAAACCGGAGTTGACAAAACTGTGTTATTAATTGAGAATTGGTTTAAAACTCTTAAAGAAATAATGTACTTAACAGGCTGCCAGACTCTTAAAGAATTTAAAAATGTGAATATGATAAAAAGTGGAGATATATATTGAGCCTGAATAAAAAAGATAAGTTTTTAGTTAAGCTTGAAAAGGAAGTTATAAAATTAGACAAAAAGTTTTCGAAGTTATTAGAAAAGAAAAAACCGGTTTCTTTGTATGAGCCTTGTAATTATATATTATCGAGCGGTGGAAAAAGATTACGACCTTATTTGCTTTTGGTTGCGGCTAAATCTGTTGGCGGTGAATTTAAGAACGCTTATAATGCGGCAATGGCGGTTGAGATACTGCATAATTTTACATTAGTCCATGATGATATTATGGATAATGCCGATAAAAGAAGAGGCAGAACAACACTTCATGTTAGAAATGATCTAAGTACAGCAATACTTGCCGGCGATACTCTGTTTGCGGTAGCTTATGAAAGTCTTCTTAAAGATTGTAATGAAAATCATAAAGAAGTAGTTTCAACTTTTACTGATTGCATTATAAAAGTTTGTGAAGGACAAAGTTTAGATAAAGAATTTGAAATCAGGAAAGATGTAAATCTATCAGAATATAAAACAATGATACATGATAAAACTGCCGCATTGTTAGAAGCTTCATGTTCTATTGGTGCTCAAATTGCAAACGGAACTAAAGAAGAGGTAAAGGCTCTTTCTCAATTCGGTAAAAATTTAGGTTTAGCTTTTCAAATTCAGGATGATCTCTTAGATATAATGGGCAATGAAGAGGAGTTTGGCAAGAGTGTAGGAATTGATTTAGTTGATGGTAAAAAGACATTTCTATTTTTAACAGCTCTTGAAAAAGCGAAAGATGATGATCTGGAACTGTTAAAAAAACTTGTAAATAATAACGGAATAAAGAAAAATCAGATAAAAAAATATAAAAATTTATATATTAAGCTGAAGATTATTGAAATTGCTGAAAAAGAGATTAAGAATTACACAAACAAAGCTCTTAATTCTCTAAATATTCTAAAAGATTCTGAAGCAAAAAATACATTAATATGGTTGGCAAATTTTTTAATTAAAAGAAGCAAATAATGATAGAAACTACTGTAAAAATTATAAATAACGCTGGTATGCATACAAGACCTGCAGCAACAATTGTAAAACATGCTGCTAAATTTCAATGCGAATTTTTTATTTCTAAAGATGGATTTAATATAAACGGGAAAAGTATTATTGGAGTAATGACTTTGGCAGCCGAAAAAGGTTCGGAAGTTACTCTTACTTTTGAAGGTCCTGATGAAAAAGAGGCTTCTGAAATTATACTGGATTTCTTTAATAGAGGATTTGACGAACTGTGAGTATTGAAACAAAATCTGAATTGATTTTAAAAGGAATTGCTGCCGCACCCGGCATTTCAATTTCTAAGGCTTATCTGTACAAAAAAGAAGTTGAAAGCGCGAATAACGAAAAAGTTGAAGATGTTGATGAAGCTCTGGAGAATTTTGAATTTGCCAGGGAAAAATCGAAAAAAGAACTAAACAAAGTTCTAAGTCTTGCAGTTGATAAACTGGGTAAAAAACGGGGAGCAATTTTTGAAGCTCAGATTATGATTCTCGATGATCCGTTTTTAATAGATAAGATAAAAAATAGAATTTCCGCGGAAAAAATAAACCCTGAATATATTGTAGATAATGAGATTTCTAAATATCAAAAAATATTGAACGATTCTGATGAATCCTATATGAAAGAACGTTCCAGAGATATAGAAGATATTAAATACCGGATTATTAGAAATCTGAAAAAGAAAAAGTGGAAATCACGAATTGATAGTGAAGTTGTTGTAGTAACCGAGTCTCTAACTCCGGCAGATACAATTTTATTCTCTCGTGAAAACGTTTCAGGATATGTAACAAATTTTGGCGGATTAACTTCGCACGCTGCCATTTTAGCAAGGTCTTTAAGTATTCCGGCTGTTCTGGGTGTTCATGATGCAACTTCACAGATTGAACCTGAAGATATAGTTGTAATTGACGGTTTTCACGGTTTGGTTTATGTAAATCCTACTGAGGAAAGATTAGAGCATTTTAGAGAGAGAATTAAAAAACTTGAACTTTTTGATAAAGAGTTAGACAAACTTAAAAAGGTTAAAGCTGTTACAAAAGATGGCAGAAGAATAAATATTCATGGCAACTTAGATCTTCGTGAAGAACTTGAATTGATGATTAGTAATGGTGCCGAAGGTATTGGTTTAGTAAGAACTGAACAAATAACCGAGGAATATGAAGAATTTCCAGGCGAAGAAGAGCAGTTGAAAATTTATAATGCTTTAGCTGAAAAATTGTATCCTAAAACTATGACCATAAGAGTTCTTGATATTGGCGGAGATAAAGTTTTACCTGTTGATGTTAAAGAGCCTAACCCGTTTTTAGGCTGGAGAGGAATTCGTTTTCTCGAGGATAATGTGCCATTATTCAAAACCCAGATTCGTGCGATTTTAAGAGCTAGTAATCATAAGAATATTAGACTAATGATACCGATGATTACCTCGATGGAAGAAATTATAAATACAAAAAATCTGATTGAACTGTGTAAAAAAGAATTAAAAAAGGAAGGTCTTCAGTTTGATGAAGATATAAAAATCGGGATAATGATTGAAGTGCCGTCTGCTGCTGTTATGGCTAAGGAATATGCATCCGAGGTGGATTTTATAAGCATCGGGACAAATGATTTAATTCAGTATTTATTAGCGGTTGATAGAGGTAATGATATTGTACAAAAATTATATCAGGAATTTCATCCGGCGGTAATTAGAGTTCTTAACAATATTATTAATGATGTGAAAATAGAAAGCAAGATTGATGTCTCTATATGTGGCGAAATGGCTGCCGATCCGCTTGCAGTGCCATTATTAGTAGGGATTGGACTCGATACTTTAAGTGTATCGGCTGCCGCAATTCCTCAGACAAAAAAGATTATTAGAAGTCTAAATTATTCCGAAGTTCGTTTGCTGGCTGAAGAGTGTTTAAGCTTACGGACTGAAAATGAGATAAAAGAAAAAGTTAAAAAATTCTATAACGAAAAATTAATTGATTGTACGGTGCAATATTGATTAGTAGTTAATTTATTAAAACTTTTTCTGCCTGCCTAGTTAGGTTAATGTATAATAATTGTTCAAAAATTTTAGGGGTAAACATGAAGTGTCATGAAGTTGATTATGAATTAATTGGTGATGATTTACAACTTGTTGAGGTTGAGTTAGATCCGGGCGAAACTGTAATTGCAGAAGCCGGCGCAATGAATTACATGGAAGAAGGAATTTCATTCGAGTCTAAAATGGGTGACGGTTCTGATCCGGATCAAGGTGTGTTTGGGAAATTATTAAGTGTTGGTAAAAGAGTTTTAACCGGTGAGTCAATTTTCATGACTCATTTTTCGAATACTGGTCATGGTAAACGCAAAGTAGCTTTTGCTGCTCCGTATCCAGGTAAAATTATTCCAATAGATCTTTCTACAATCAATAACGAATTGATCTGCCAAAAGGATGCATTTTTATGCGCTGCTCACGGAACTGAAATTGGAATTACATTTACAAAACGATTAGGCGCAGGCTTCTTTGGTGGTGAAGGATTTATTCTTCAGAGATTAAGAGGAGACGGAATGTCGTTTATACATGTTGGAGGAACTGTAATTAAAAAAGAATTAAATAATGAAACTCTTCGTGTTGATACCGGATGTTTAGCCGCGTTTACAAACGGAATAGATTATTCTATTGAAAAAGCCGGGAATCTTAAATCGATGTTTTTTGGTGGTGAAGGTTTATTTTTAGCTACTTTAAAAGGAACCGGAACTGTTTATCTGCAAAGTCTGCCTTTCTCAAGAATGGCCGATAGAATCTTACAGCACGCTCCGTCAAATGGCGGATCAAGAAAAGGTGAAGGTTCAATCCTTGGATCAATTGGCGATTTGATTGACGGTGATTAGTATTATTATAATCCCGGCTTTTCGAAAAAAGTCGGGATTATGTTATGAAGATTTTTTATTAAACTTTTATATGGCATCCATGTAAAAATTGATTTGATTCTGGTTTTACCCCTGACTTAAGTCGTGGGTAATCAGAGAAGTAATAGTTATCTATAACTTAATTCTAACAGAATGTTCAAATTGTGACTTCATATCCTGGTTATTTGTACCACCAATTTTATCGCCGCCGCCTCTTCGACCGCCACCTTGTTTACCCATTCCTCTGCCGCGACCGCCCTGATCTCCGCCCATTTTCATTCCTGCACCATTTTCAGATTTTTCTATTTCGGTTGTTTCAAATCCAATTTCTACAATTTCACCGGAAGAAGCATCCAATACAAACGGAACATTATTATTATTTGTGGTAGGTATTTTTAACTCATATATAAGCTGCCCGGTAGTGTATTGCATACATAAATCAATTCCAATATTATTATGAACAGGATAAGAATAGAGAGGGAATTCCTTTTCGTTTATAATCAGAAATTCATTCTTGTGTGATAACGCATTATTTATAAATTCCGGCTGATCATTATCTTTCGATTTTTTCAAATTAAAATCATGTATCATGTTTTTATCAGGCAACTCATTAATTGGAAATCTTAGTCCAAATTTATCAGAGCCGTTTTCTGCTTCGAACCAAACAGTAAAACCCATCCTGACAATTTTATTTATTGTGCTTCTATCCGAAGTTATAAAAATTAAATTTAGGAACTTATCATTGTTTGTAACACCCAATCCGTAATTGCCATCTTCCTGATAATAGATTTTATCTTTCCAGTCGTTTCTATTCCCGTCAATATCAATTTTAAGATTATTAAATCCGCTGTTTATAATTTTTGATCCTGAACAGCTTGTAATTAATAATAACAAGCCAGCCGCAATAAATATACTTTTTATCTTCATATTTGTTAATCCCGCATAAAATTCAAAAAACAATATATTGAAATCTTAAATAAGTTCATTCAATATCAGTTTAGACAATAATAACTCTTTAATTATTCCCGATATTAAATAAATTATAAAATGATAGAGCTAGAATTATCTGTTTGGTTTTTAATACTTCCTTTATATTCTTATCTTTACAATCCAATTAAATCTAAGTGAAATGAAAATAGATCCGGTAATAATATCTGCAAATGAATTAAACGTTCATTTTGGTGAACAAGTTATATTAGAAGAAGCTTCATTATCAATACATGATGGAGACCGCATTGGTCTTATAGGCAGGAACGGAGCGGGTAAATCGACTTTCCTAAAAATAATTTCTAAATGTATGATGCCTGACAGCGGAGAAGTTACTTACAGAAAAGATTTAACAGTGGGTTATCTTCCGCAGGATTTTGAATTAGATTATTCTAAAAATGTTTACGATAACATTCTTGAAGGAGCTTCTACAACATTAGAATTAATAAGTGAATATGAATCGCTTGCTTATGATTCGCCAAAAAGAATTTTACTTGAAGAAAAAATAAAGCAGGTCGACGGCTGGAATATTGAGAATCTGATTAAGACAATAATGGTTTCGTTAAATTGTCCGGATAAGGACAAAGAATTAAGAACACTTTCGGGTGGCGAATTAAGAAGAGTTTCAATTTGCAGAGCTTTAACTTCTAAACCGGATATTCTTATTTTAGATGAACCAACTAATCATTTAGATACTGCTTCAATAGAATGGACAGAAGAATTTTTAGCCTCATATTCCGGAGCATGTTTATTTGTTACACACGACAGATATTTTCTTGATAGGATAGCCAACAGAATTGTTGAATTATATGAAGGGCAGTTTTATTCGTATAAAGGTAACTATACCGCTTATTTATTGGCCAAAGCCGAAAGAACCGCCTTAAAAGAAAGTAATGAAAAGAAAAGGCAAAGTTTTATCAGGAAAGAATTAGAATGGGTAAGGCGCGGTCCAAAAGCCCGTACAAGTAAATCAAAAAGCAGACTTGATAAATATTTTGAAACTGAATCTCAGAAGGGTTACGAAAAGGAAGCCGATGTTGATTTTCTAATTCCGCCAGCCGATAGACTTTCAAATAAAGTTTTAGATCTTTATGATATAAAAATGGAATTAGACGGAAAATTATTATTTGAAGCTTTGAATCTAAAATTTAAAGCTGGTACAAAACTTGGCATAATTGGCAAAAACGGAACTGGTAAAACAAGCTTATTAAAGATAATTCTGGGTGATTTAAAACCTAATAAAGGTAATATTGATCTGGGTGAAAATACAAAATTTAATTACATTGATCAGAACAGATTACAGCTTAATGACGATGAAACTGTTTTTGAAACAATTGCCGAAGGAAGAGATTACGTTCTATTTGGTGAGCAAAAGGTAAATGTTTGGACTTATTTAAAAAGATTTCTGTTTACAGAGGAACGCATAAATACAAAAGTGGGACAGCTTTCAGGAGGTGAAAAAGGACGATTAACTATTGCGAAAATTTTAAAAGAAGGCGGCAATTTTATAATACTTGATGAACCGACAAATGATCTGGATCTGCCAACTCTCAGAGTTCTTGAGGAAGCTTTAATGGAATTTGCCGGCTGTGTGATTGTTGTAAGTCATGATAGATATTTTCTGAATAGAGTTTGTAATGAAATTTTAGCCTTTGAGGATGACGGGAAGCTGGTTTTATCGGAAGGCGATTACGATTATTACATCGAGAAGAAAAAGGCAAATGAAAAAGTAGTTGAAAAAACTGTAGTTAAAAAAGAGAAAGTTGAAGTTAAAGCAAACAGACCCCGAAAGCTTAAATGGAAAGAAGAACGGGAACTTGAAGTTATTGAAGAACAAATTGAAGAAGCTGAAGTAAAAGTTAGTGAGATAGAAAGTATATTTTCCGCACCGGACTTTTACGAAAAGTATGCTGACAAAACTGAAGAATTAAATTCGCAGTTTGAAGAAGCAAAAAAATATGTTTCTAAGTTATATACAAGATGGGATGAACTTGAAGACATTAAAAATAATTACGAAGCTGGTATTAAAAAATAATTTTTGAATTCGATAATAAGCCGTTATTAAACTTGTAGGAAATTATGACTGACGAAGAAAAAGCTAAATGGTTTGATAGTGCAATGAGATTTGGACTTGATGGGAAAATCCATTTAGTAATGAAATCAAAAGTAAATGGCGAAGCTAAATGGGCAATAGTGGATACGTCTACAAATCAGGTTCTAAACTCAAATTTGGAGTGGGAAGAAGAACCGCCAACTTCAAATAGAGACGAAGCATTTATGATTAGAGCACGATTCTCATTTGATGATGCAATAACAATGTATCAGCAATATAAAATGTTTGCTATATAACATTTTATAAAACACTCCGTTTTATACCTATTAAAGATTTGTTTATATTTAGGGACAAAAAACGGAGCTGCTTTGAAACTTATAATTATCACTACCATATCCTCAATTCTACTTTTTGCATGTCAGTCTAAATTAACTGAAGAAGATTATATTAAACTAGCCGATGAAATTCACAAAGACATTGTATCAATTGATACACATTCCGATACACCGCTTAGATTACTTGATGATGAATTTAACTTGGCAGAAAAACATGATCCGTATAAAACCGGAAGCAAAGTTGATTTTCCAAGAATGAAAGAAGGCGGTTTAGACGCAATGTTTTTTGCGGTATTTATTGGTCAGGGAAATAGAGATAACAAAGGCAACGAACAAGCCAGGAACAAAGCATTAAAAATCTTCAATAAAATTCACGAAAGTGTAACTGCAAATTCGAATATTGCTGAGATTGCAAAAACTTCGGAAGACGTTTATAGAATTAAAAAGAGTGATAAAAGAGCGGTATATATTGGCATTGAGAATGGATATCCGGTTGGGAAAGATATTTCGCTGATAGAAAAATTTTATCAGTTAGGTGCCAGGTATATAACTTTGTGTCATACAAAGAATAACGATATTTGTGATTCATCAACAGATAAAAAAGGTGAAGAGCATAATGGTGTTTCAGAGTTTGGAGAAAAAGTTATTACAGAGATGAATAGACTTGGTATGCTGATAGATGTTTCCCATATTTCAGACAGTGCGTTTTATGATGTATTGAGACTTTCAAAATCACCAGTTATAGCTTCACATTCTTGTGCCAGAGCCTTGTGCGATAATCCCAGAAACTTAAATGATGAAATGCTGAAAGCACTGGCAGAAAAAGACGGTGTTATTCAAATGTGTATTTTAAGTGATTATGTAAAAACACCCGAACCAAATCCGGCGAAAGATAAAGCTATGGCTGATCTAAGAGAAAAGTATAACGACTTTAAAGATCTTTCTGACGAAGAGAGCAAAGCAGCAAGAAAAGGATGGCGCGAGATTCAGAATAAATTCCCAGGCAAATTAGCAAAGGTTAAAGATGTTGTAGATCATATTGATCACATTGTTAAAATTGCCGGGATCGATCATGTAGGCATTGGTACTGACTTTGACGGCGGTGGCGGAATTGAAGACTGTTATGATGTTAGTCAGATGAAAAATATAACAATTGAACTTTTGAAAAGAGGTTACAATAAAAACCAAATAAGAAAAATCTGGAGTGAAAACTTTTTAAAAGTATTTAAACAAAATGAAAAACTTGCCGACATAAATGAAGCTAGTTAACATTGGTGAAAATAGAGATCCAAGATTAAATCTGGCAATAGAAGAATATGTAATTAGAAATTTTCCAACCGGAGAAGATTATGTCTTATTTTACATAAATAATCCTTCTGTTATAATAGGGAAAAATCAAAATGTTTTTGAAGAAGTTAATCTTAACTATGCAAACTTAAATAAGATTGAGGTTGTGAGAAGAATTAGCGGCGGCGGAGCTGTTTATCACGATCATGGGAATCTTAATTACAGTTTGATCAGTAAGTCCGGGGAATATACCCTCGATTCACTATCCGGGTTTAATAAAGAAGTTGTTGGCTGTTTAAATAAACTTGGAGTCCCGGCTGTTCAAAATAAAAGAAATGATATTTATCTGGATGGTAAAAAGATTTCGGGCAATGCACGGTTTTCATCAAAAGATATTCTGTGTACTCACAGTACTTTGCTGTTTGATGCGGATATAAATCATCTTAGAAATAGCCTTGATGTATCTAAAGTAAATAGTGATTCTAAAAGTACAAAATCTGTTAGAAGCGGTGTTAATACTATAAAGGAATATCTTAAAAAAGATTTTACAATTGATATGCTTAAAGATGAATTGACAAATTCGATCTTTAATAAAAACATCAGTCTGGTTGAACTATCTGAATCGGATTATAATGGGATATTAAAAATCCAAAATAAAAAATATAATTTGTGGGAATGGAATTTTGGAAGATCGCCAAAATCAAAAATTAAGCGCGAAGTTAAGTTTAGGGACGAAGTAATTTTATTTGAAATAGAAATTAAAGAGGGGATAATTACAAATATAGATGCCAGCGGTTCAACTCAATTCTCCGATATTAAAAATTTAATGGAAGAAATTAAAGGGGCAAAGTATATAATAGACAAACTGCGAAATACTATTGATAATTATAAAATTGAAAATGAAGTAAAAGTCTTATTAAAATCAATATTCTAGATATCAGAGTAATTGCCGCGCAGTCCAAACAGTTTCATTCGTTTTTTAAAGTTATCTTCCTCCCAGATTAAAGGAAGATGCATAGAATCCGGCAACAATCGCTGCATATTTCTAACCGCTTTAATATTTAGACTGTGAATAACTATTTGAGCACTTATAGGATTCTTATTAATCCATTCGGCAACAACAGTTCCACAATCATATTTATCAAAATCAATAAACTTTCCGTTTAGATCATGATCAAGAAAAACTACTTCATATTCGTCTTTTTTTAATAAGGAAATACATTCCTGGGCATGTTCACAAATAGTTACCGCAAACAGGCTTCCTGAAAACCTTTCTAGAAATGCCTCTTGCCTGTTGGGGGAATCTTCCAATATAAGAATTTTAAATTTATATTTTTGTGGTAAAAATGCTAACTTATCCATAATAAGACCAAAAACACAAGTTGTTATTTAATTACTTATTATCGGCAATAATAGAGGTTACTTTAAAAGGTAACGATAAACACTACACTATTATTACTAATGCATTCCGAAATATATGAAAATTCAGAAACCGAAAATAAAAAATCTTATAAAAAAAATACAACTTGTTTTAATTCTTGTATTTAAAACCTTTAATTGGTTCGCGAAGTGTTAATACCGGACAAGGTGCTTTTCTAACAACTTTTTCGGCAGTACTGCCAAATAAAAGATGCTCAACACCTGTATGTCCATGAGTCGCAATTATAATAAGATCAACATTCTTTTCTGAAGCAACCTCATTGATTTCGAAAAACGGTTTGCCGGTTCTTATTATTATTTCAGATGGCAGCTCTTCGTGTATTTCCGCGGCAATTAGCCTTTTTAATTCATTATAAGCTCTTTCGCGTGTGTCAGTATCAACATCAGGAATTGCGGCCTGAGACATTGTAAAATCAGCGGCATAAATAAATGGTTCAACTACGTAAGTTAAAAGAATTTCTGCATTAAACTTTTTAGCAAAGTTTATTGCATATTTTAGTGCGCTTATTGAGTAATCTGAAAAATCAATTGGGACAAGGATTTTTTTGATGTCAGTCATTTTACACCTCCTTTTATAGAACAAATGTAAAGGATTACTTAGTGAAGTGGGTATAAAATGTTAAATAACTTATTAAAAGTCAATAATAATAAATTGTCATTAGCTGGTTATTTGCTATTAATTTTTCATTGAACCTATATAATCGTTATTAAGTTCTTTTAACCGGACAGATAAAATTTTAGTAAAACCACGTAATATTTTTACACCTTCTGAAGGATGTTTATCAATAAATTCATCAAAATCCGGTTTAAATATTACAGCAAGTTTTGTATTTGTTTTTGAAACGGCGGATGCGGAACGAATTTCATTCTCTAATAAAGCAAGTTCACCAAAAAAATCACATTCATTAAATTCAGTTAATTTAATTGTTTGCTGATCAAAATTCATCTGTATCTCAACATTCCCTTCAAGAATTATATATAACGCAATACCCGGATCATCCTGCATAAATATAACTTCATCTGGTTGATAAGCTCTGTGATGAATTAGTTTTGTAATGTCTTTCAATTGTTTATAACTTAACTTATCAAAAAGGGGAATTGATTGAAGAATATTCTCCAGATCATTTTTATTTGCAGGAGTTTTAAATAAATTTGACCAAAAACTGCTATTACGAATTAGATCAGATGTTCTAGACATTTTAACCTCAATTAAATAATCCGGATTCAGCTACACGCCAGACTCTTTGACATTGGAATTTGTTTTCGTAGAGTGCACGCCCAATAATAACAGAGTCTATTCCAAATTTCTGATATTCCATGATCTTTTGCAAATCTTTAATTCCGGAAATTCCTCCCGAATGAGTAACTTTTGCTCCGGTTTTTTCAGCTATGGATTTTGAAAGCTCAACGTTTGGTCCCTGAAGCATCCCGTTTCTTTTTACATCCGTTACAATAAATCGCTCAGTTCCCAATGTTTTTAATTTAACCGCATAATCAGCAGGAGCTAAACCTGTATTAGTTCCTCTTGCGTGTGTAACCACGTTATTATCAATTACATCAATAGCCGCAGCAATTCTTTTAGGTCCGTAATGATCTAATACTTTTGCAAATTCTTTAGGATTATCATGAGCCATTGTTCCAATTATTAATCTATAAACTCCCAAATTCATAAGTTGTTTGGCATCTTCATAAGTAGATACACCGCCGCCAACTTCAACTGGAATTACTACAGAATCACAAATATTTTCAATAAGTTCAAAGTTTTTGTGAGATTTCTGTTGAGAACAATTAAAATCAACAACATGAATACATTTAGCGTTTTCAGCTCTCCAAATTAGAGCCATATCAATTGGATTATTTCCATAATCTTTACAATGCAGTTCAGGAATACCTTGTACAACACGTACTGTTTTCCCATTTTTTATATCTATAGAAGGTATAATAAGTAAGTTATTCATATTCACACAATTATTAAAAAAACATCGAACTATAAAACTAAATAAAAATTACTCTTGATAAAACATTAATTTAATTAATAATATTTGATGATAACAAAATCACACAGACAACTTGACTTTTCAGACCATTATAAGCATATTTGCGAACATGAGAGAAGATTATATCCTTAATTTAAGTAGCTCTGAAAGTATTCAGGTATCAACATATAAAACTGGTGAAAAAGAGGTTAAGGATTGTATTCTTTTTATACACGGATTCAAGGGTTTTAAAGATTGGGGTTTTGGTCCTTTTATTGGCGAATATTTTGCTAAAAAAGGATTTTTTGTTTTCACCTTTAATTTTTCTCATAATGGAATTGGAAATAATAATTTAGAATTTACTGAATTGGATAAGTTCAGTAAAAATACATATTCAAGAGAAGTTAGTGAATTATACGAAATAATAGACATTCTAAAAAGTGATAGTTCAATAAATAAAATTGGTTTGATTGGTCATAGTAGAGGTGGTGTAATTGCTATTTTAGCAGCGACACTAAATAATGTGGATGCATTATGTACGTGGGCATCAATATCAAAAATTGACAGATATACAGAAAGACAGAAAAAAGAATGGCGAAAAAACGGGAATTTGATTAATTTTAATTCTAGAACTAAACAAGAAATGAATTTAGGACTAGAACTACTTGATGATATTGAAATTAATAAAGATAGTTCTTTAAGTATTGAGAAAGCATTAAATAAAATAAATATCCCTCATTTAATAGTACATGGATCGCAAGATTTAGTTGTCTCTGTAAAGGAAGCCGAAGATCTTGATTCATGGAGTATAAATGGGAATAGTCAAAAGTTTATCGTTAAAAATACCGGGCATACGTTTGGTGTTCAGCATCCATTTAATGGAACTAATGATAAATTTGAGAACATTTTAAATAAAACTTTTGAGTTTTTTAATTCTAATTTTTAATATTGCATATTCATTCTAAAAAAGGAGAACAAAATGAGTGAAAAGTATAACAACATGATTGAGTTTCTAAAAAGTTTAGAGACAGACGTAGAAAAATTTTATGATAAAGGTCAGGCTGCTGCTGGAACAAGAATTCGTAAAGCTATGAGTGAATTAAAAAATATGGCTCAGGATGTACGTAATGAAGTTCAGACTTTAAAATCTGATAGAAAAGATTCTGAATAAGAAAATAATCTTTAAGGTTTAAAGCTGCTCCTACAAGAGCAGCTTTTTTTATATTATGAAAAAAATATTTTTAACTCTCATATTATTATTAACTGTATTTAGTGCGTACTTTTTTTTAAATCCACCGATTGAAAATAAAGTTATAGAAAGTCCCGAAAGAGATTCCATTGTTTCTGTTAATATATCTGTAGTTGGCGACTTAATGTGTCATTCAACGCAGTATAATTATGCTTACGTTAAAAACGATAGTTTTAATTTTAATCCGGTATATAATTATTTAAGAGACTATTTTTTATCGCCTGATTTAATGATTGGCAACTTTGAGACAGTTATAGCTAAACGAGATGGCAACTATAAAGGTTATCCCTATTTTAATTCCCCGGTTAATTTCTTAACCTCGCTTAAAAAAAATGGTTTTGACGTTTTATTTACAGCAAATAACCATTCACTAGATCAAAATGAAAAAGGTGTTTTACGTACATTGAATGCTTTTAGTGAAAACAACTTATTTTCCTTTGGCACATATAATTCAAAATCAGAGAAAGAAAAAATTAAAACCATCAATGTTAATGGCATTAAACTAGCTTTTGCAGCATATTCCTACGGAACAAACGGTGTACATATTCCTAATGGAAAAGAATACTTGATTAATTTAATAAACCTTGAAAATAT
This sequence comes from Melioribacteraceae bacterium, assembly GCA_016342755.1. Lineage (GTDB taxonomy): Bacteria > Bacteroidota > Ignavibacteria > Ignavibacteriales > Melioribacteraceae > JAEINS01. The sequence goes on from JAEINS010000019.1 coordinate 77,130, forward strand.
TAAAAACGATCTAAAAAAGATTAAATCTGCTAATCCGGATATTATAATTGTGTACTACCACACTGGTTTAGAGTACTCTCGTGATATTTCAAAAAAACACAAAGCCTTAATGGATAGTACTTTTTACTTTGGTGCTGATATTGTTTTAGCAAGTCATCCTCATGTTATTTTGCCTGTTGAAAAAAGGGAGCTGGTTAATTCAAAATTAAATATTGGTTTTGCCGCGCATTCACTGGGTAATTTTATTTCGAACCAGAGATGGAGATATTCTGATGCCGGGGTTATTTTAAATTTTCAATTATCAAAAGATTTAAGAAATAATAAGATTTTGTTAAATGATTTATCTTACATACCAACATGGGTTTTTAAAGGTAAAGTTAATAATAAAAAAGAATATGTAATTCTGCCTTCCGAAATGGCGCTAAATAAAGGTCTGCCAAATTATATAACTGCTAATGATAGTTTACTGATGTACGAAAGCTATTTTGATACAAAAGAAATAGTAAACAAACTTGATAAGTCAGTTAAACTTTTGAGCGTAATGGATTCTTCCAATAATTTAAAAACTTACTCAAAAGTAATTACAAAACAATTCCAATCTGAATACAAATAATTTTTGTATTTTTATCTTTTCAAATTTCCCTAAAAGTTAATGAATAAAAAAGCATCACTCTCAATTATATTTTTTACAATTTTTATTGATCTGCTGGGTTTCGGTATTTTAATTCCGATTCTTCCAACATTTGCCTCAAAAAATTTAAGTATTTCTGATTTTGAGATCGGCTTTTTAATAGCGGTATTTTCAATGATGCAGTTTATTATTAGTCCTATTTTAGGGCGGTTTTCTGACCGTATTGGGAGAAGACCAATTATATTAGTTACTTTACTGATTACATCTCTTTCATATATAATTTTTAGTTTTTCAAACTCATTTTTAATTCTCTTTATTTCCCGTTTATTAGCGGGTATTGGAGGAAGTAATATTGCCGTTGCTCAAGCATATATAGCTGATATTACGTCTAGAGAGGAGCGCTCTAAAGGGATGGGGTTAGTTGGAGCGGCATTTGGGTTAGGGTTTGTGTTTGGACCATTACTTGGCGGGTTATTATCAAATTACGGATATCAGGTTGCCGGATATGTTGCTTCATTCTTTTCATTCCTGGCATTTATTTTCGCATTTATATACTTAAAAGAATCGTTAGTTAAGAAAAAGAAAAACTCTAAATTAAGTTTTAAAATATTTGATATTAAAAATACATTAAGAATATTATCAATACCCAAAGTTGGAATGTCAATTATATTATTCTTCATAGTAGTTTTCTCTTTTGCAAATATTTATGGTACTTTTTCAATTATTGGATATAAAAGATTTGGATTCACCGATCAGGAAATTGGTTATCAGTTTGGTGTTATTGGTTTAGTCGGTGCAATTATACAAGGCGGATTTATTAATATCTTAACTAATAGATTTAAGGAAACAAAACTAGTTATAGCCGGACTTCTATTTCTTATGATCGGGCTTGGCGGCATTCCATACGGCGGAAATTTTATTGGAGTTGCTGTTGTTGTTTCACTGCTGGCAATAGGAACTGGAATTTTACAGCCTGTTGTTTTAAGTATGGTTTCAAAATATTCGTCCGATATTGAACAAGGAGCCATATTGGGTGTTAATCAATCATTAGCTTCACTGGCAAGGGTACTTGGCCCAATTTGGGGAGGTTTTGCATTTGAGTATATTGGATTTGATTTTCCTTTTATAACCGGTGCATTCTTTACTTTTATTACAATTATTTTTTATTTAATATTTATGAAAAAACTTGAAACGTAAAATATATGAAGCAAATAACAGATAAAATAAAACTAGAAAAATCACTTTTATTAGCACCAATGGAGGATATAACTGATATTCCTTTCAGATTGATTTGTAAGGAACTTGGTGCCGATATTGTTTATACGGAGTTTGTTAATAGCGAGGGACTTGTCCGCCAAAACGAAAAAACTCATAATAAATTAAGACTCAGAGAAGAAGAACGCCCTGTCGGAATTCAGATTTATGGCGATAATATAAAATCAATGGTAGGAGCCGCAGTAATTGCTGAATCTGAAAATCCCGATATAATTGATATAAATGCGGGATGCTGGGTTAAGAAAGTTGCCGGAAGAGGTGCCGGTGCCGGGTTATTAAAGGATTTGCCATATTTAACAAGTATGGTAAAGGAAATTGTTAATACAGTTAAAACTCCGGTTACAGTTAAAACCAGAATTGGCTGGGATGAAAAAAGCATTCAAATAGTTGAATTAGCTCAAATGCTTGAAGATGTTGGAATAAAGGCATTAACTGTACATTGCAGAACAAGAAGTCAGGCGCATGATGGAATTCCTGAGTGGTCCTGGATTAATAGGATTAAAGAGAAAGTTTCGATCCCAATTATTTTAAATGGCGGAATTTTTACACCGGAAGATGTAAAAAAAGCGTTTGATGAAACTGACGCGGATGGTATTATGCTTGCCCGTGGAGCTATTCAGAATCCATGGCTGTTTGAACAATCTAAAAGCTATTTAAACACTGGTGAATATGATAACAATATTTCTAACGAAAAGAGAATTAAAACTGCCTTAAAACATTTAGGGCTATCTGTAAAATATAAAGGTGAGAAAAAGGCTTTAATAGAATTTAGGAAGTTTTATTCCGGTTATCTAAAAGGGATGTATAACGCATCTAAAACCAGGCAGGAACTAATGAAGTATCATGAATATAATGAAGTTGAATTATGTTTGCTTAAATTTTTGGAAGAAATTAATAATCATGAAGTAGTGTAAAAAGTTTTGTGTAAATGGAATAATTTATCTGAATCGGAGCGGAGTTTACGCAGCGTAGCTTCAGATAA
>JAEINS010000020.1 GCA_016342755.1 Melioribacteraceae bacterium
TAATGTGTGTAAATCGCTCAGGCTATTATGCATGGATAAAAAGAAAAACATCAAGAATTGCCTTAAGAGAAAAAATAAAACTTGAGACATGGTTCATATTTTCAAACTAAGTTAGTTTGTATATTATATACTTTTTCATTATACTCTATAACAATTTATTATATATAATATGGCATCAATTATATATTTAAGGGAGAAATTTATTTCCAAATATAGGGTGAAAAACTTATTTCATAAAAAGTCTTTCTATTTTAGAATGAGAAGTTTACTTGTAGGAGAGGCAAATAATGGATTTATCGGATCCTAAATCGAAAGTGATTCTTGTATTATCAATTATTTGGTTAATCATAATTTTTGCAGTTACTGAAAACAGTTTTGGTTTTAGACACAGATCATCTCATTTCCTTTTTGCTTATTTGATTTATTCATTTCCAATAATAGCTGTATGGATTATTAAATGGATTAAAGGCGATTTTTTTGAAAATTATTTTATTGTCAAATCAGATATTTATAAAGAGAAAAGTCAAATCATAAGCATTGAGGATTTGATAAATCAGATTAAATTAAGAGAACAAATTAGGACCAATGAATCGCAAGATATGCTCAGAAAAAAAACTCTATTATTAACAGGTGTATCGATTCTCTGGTTATTCATAGTATTATATTCATTATTGGAGATTTCTCATAGGTTTACATTAGTATCATTTTTAATAATCATTTTTCCTCTATGGTGTTACTGGTATTATCTTTTCATATTGAAATATTATTATGAAGAAATTATTAAAGGTTTATTCTATTGTTTCAAATGGCAATTATTATTATTAGCCACATTTATTTTGCCCAATATTGTAGGAGCCTTTGGGAGAGATAAATATATTGAAGTTTTTTCAGAGTGGATAATCTCGTTTTCACCAGGGGTGATAATAATTTTGATAATAGTCTTTTTTATTTATTCTCATGCAGAAGATTGGAAATGTTCTATTAAAGAATTTTATTCTGTTGCATATCAAATAATTATCTTTTCTCAGCTATTCTATTATGTTTTCATATTTATTAATAAACACGAAAAACTAAGAATATTCAGAGGTGAATACTTTTTTAATAATTTTTTATCACACTTAGGAATAATTTTATTACTCAGTATTCCTCTTATATACGTTAGGTGGAGAAATTTTAAGGGTAAAACTTTGTAAATAAACAGCCATCTAATTTGAGAATAATATGACCATGTTGAGTAAAAGAAAAATTAAATGTTTTGTTTGTCAAAAAGAAAGTGAACAAGATATTGTTTTAAGTACAAGTTCTGTAGGGTATGCAGATTTAGATTTTAGATTTCCACCACTAAAACGTTATACAATTGAATTTGATATTCAAAGATGTCCGAATTGTTTTTATTGCTCACAAAATATCTCAAAAGGGATTGATGAAGTTAAGCAAATTATAACCACAGAGAAATATAAAACTATTATAATTAGTGATTTAGATGAAAAAGTAGCATCCTTCTTAGCTTCTGCTGAAATTTATACTCAATTAGGTAAAACTGCCTTAGCAGCTATTGACATTGTATATTGTACGTGGATTTATGATGATAGAGGAGATGTGGAAAGTGCTAAACTTTGTAGAATTTTAGCTAGTAATTATATAAAGAGTGCAATTAAAAATGGTAAGCAAGTTGGGACAGAAGAAGGTCAATCTGAACAATTATTAATTGATGTATTACGTAGAGCGGGGATGTTTAAAGATGCCTTGGAACAATTGGAACAATTTAGAAGAAAAAAAATTATATCATCAGAAAATAGAGCCACTTTTCATAAAATCATGGATTATGAAGAAAATTTAATACAAAAAAAAGATGTTGATGGACACACTATTGGTGAAGCATTGAATATAAATTAAATTTTCATTTGTAGCAGATAATGTTGCAAAAGATTGGTTATAATATCATGGACTCATATGACAAAATACCTGCAATCATAATTTATTTCATATTTGGAAGTGGTTTTCTTTATTATGCAATTGGTACTATTTTCATGATGATAATAGAATCCTTTCCAAACAAACTAAGATGGAAGATAGAAAAATCAAAATTAATACATCCCATCATCATCTTATTGGCAATAACAATAATGACTATATATACAATTTATGCTATATAATTTAATAATAAATAGTAATTGAAAGAATTCTTGCTAAAAGTGCGACTAATTATTAAAAAAGAGGGATCATAATATGGAACTCATTAATAATGAAGCTAACAAAGAAATTACCATTAAAAAGAAATTTATTTATAAACCAGGACTAAAATGGATCATGTTCCTATTTTTTTCTTTTATAATTCCATGTATTAGTTATTGGATTAGTAATGAAGTTAAGTCATTATTAGAGTACTTTGAAATTTTAGCACTCTGGTTATTTAGTATCATCATTCCTATAATTATTGCATTAATCAATCGGATTTGGAAAAGAAAAGCTTCTTCAAATAAATTATTTGGACTTTATTATTTTATTGCTTTATTAATTGGGCTGATATTAGGATTGATTCCAGCAATTGGAATGTATAATCATTTATCATCGATAAATGAAGCACCCAACAATGAGATAGAACCAGTATTTATTTTTCTATTAATACATTTCGTATTTATCCTTCAATTCTATCTTCCAATAGTTGGTTTTAGGTATTTGATTCATTACACAAAAAAAACGAAAGAAGAATCTCTTAAAAATAAGATCTAAACTTAAAGTTTTAGACAAAAATTTAGACAGAAAAAATTAGGCGTAGAATGACTAACGAAGAAGATTTTGATTATGAAGATGATGAGGAGTACGAGGAAGAAGAATTTATAAATCCTTGCCAAAGTCTAATTGATTCAAAACAATATAAAAAAGCTCTTGAGTGCTTAAAATACCACTTTAATGATAACTATTGGTTTGACTTTTATAATTCGATTCTCTTGTGCTATGAAAAGTTAGAAGATTATGAGGGCTTCTTTGACTATTGCATCTACCTAATTTCAAATAATATTTCTGGTGATTATTTTGTTGAATACAGTTTGCTACCAGTTTTTACAAAGTATTATGGAGAAAAAGATTCCAAAATTAAATTGACAGATTTTCTTTTAAATTCTTCATTACCCAAAGATATTAAGTATAAACTAATTGTTGAAAGTCCAAGTTTGAGCTTACCTAAAGATGAGGAGATTAATTACTTTCAAGAACTAGTAGAGTTAAACCCTAAAAATATTGAAGCAATTATTAATCTTGGATTGGCTTATTATAATTCTAAAGATTATTCAAAGGCTATAGAAACTTTTGAGAAAGCTCTAGCAAATGATGATAAAAACGTTAAGATTTATTTAGAGCTTGCACATGTTTATCAAAAACTAAAAGATAAGAAAAGTGAGCTTAGGTATTTACTTAAAGCACTAGAGATATCACCGAATAATGAAATAGTTAAATTCCAAATGTCACTATTTCATGGAACTATTCGAGAAAAAACTCAAGAGGAAATTAATGACAACAAACAGGCAAAAACAGCATATAATAAAATATGGGGACATTATAACAAAGGAATTGAAGAAACCGAAAATCAAAATTATTTGAAAGCAATTGAAGAATTTACCACCGCAATTGCTCTATGTAAAGAACATGGATTTCCAGAAGCATTGAAAGCAAGAGGGTTTGTAAAAATAAAAATGGGGAATTGGGAAGATGGAATTAAAGATATTGAGTTTCTAACTAAAGATAATCCATATGAAATAACTAAAATTATTAATCAGGGGATTGAGTTTTACCATTCGAATCAATATAATAAAGCTATACGTGCGTTTTCAGTTATTATAGGTGTGCAACCAGAAAATGACGAATCCTATAGTTGGAGAGGGAAAGTTTATCTTAAAATGAATGAAAGAGAAAAAGCCACTAAGGATTTTAACAAGGCATTAGAACTTGGAAGAATTGGTGTTCAGAAAATAATTTACAGTCTCCTCTAATGACAAATCTGGGCTTATATTTCTATCTTAGATCTATCTCGCCTAAAACAATGTGGAACAACTAAAGCCTATAAGGTTTTCTAAACAAGGCAATTTTCCTATATTAAAAATCAATAAGTTTAATTCCTCTAGAATATACAAGGTCAACGTAATAACTTAAATCTTTTACATTTTCCGGCTCAGTAAAATCAACAATTCTTCTTGTAACAATATTGGCAGTAACTGTTCCTGATACCGATGCAGAAGTAGTTTTATATTGAGAAATGATTATTCCCTCTTCATCAACAATAGTTTTGAACTTAATAGAGTTTGTATTCCCAATATATAGATTGTGATCTTTTGTCATATATATTCCTTCACAATTCCCATAATTATCTTTCCAATCAACAATACCATGAGCACTAAATTTTCTGCCTAGAGCTATGTAACTAAAGTCATCATCACTTTGTTCAGGACGTAAAATTGAATATTCTTTATTCGATTCAATGATTCTGGGATAGGCTGGAAAATGAGAATGAAATTTGTCTGGAACTCTAGTAGTATCTTTATATATAATATTTTTTTTCATGAAAATATTTATAGCCAACATAACATCACTTTGCTGGAATTCAATCCAGGAATCACTAACTGAAACAGTGATTGGTCCTGATTCCAAATAAAATTGATGATTTACAGTACCAGTAGAATTAACAAATTTATAATCCGCCTCAACAATTCCAACAAGTTCGTTTGTACCAACTGTCTCTGTAGCACTATTAAAGATGATTGAATAGATTTCTAATCCCATTAAAGTTTTATTGTCATCACCAATATAAGTTGCGGTGGCATAAACAGCTTTTTTGCCAAGCGGTAAATCTACTTGAACCGAGCCGTCTTTTTGTGGATTAGTTGAATTATCACAGCTTGCAATTAGCAAAATTGAAAAAAACGGAATAAATATTTTCTTGAACATGCAACCCCCATTAAATTTTATAATCATAAAATTACTAATATTCAAATAAAAATATAAGTGAATAAAAAATTGACCTAATTTTTTCTGAAAAATTCATGCGCAATTTTTACAACTTTTTCCATCTCACAGCCGATTGCTAAATGCCCGCAATTATTATCTAAAATTATAATCTCATTTCCTAAAGCTTTTGATAACTCAATTGCAGATGACGGATTTAATAAATGATCAGTTTTGGAAACAATCATTAGCAATTTTGTTTTTATTGCTTTCGCGGTTTTTGAAATATCATAATCAAAGTATTTTGTAATATCCTGATTATACATAGCTCTTAATTGATATTCCCAATTTGCCAGTGGAAAGTTTTCTTGTGCCGGAGTATCAAATTTTTTCAGGTAATTATTAAAGTCTAAACGATCTACATTTTCTACAACATATTTTGGCGTTCTTGCTAAAAGCAATTGCATCATTTTTAACGATTTCATAATTTCTTTTTTACACATTCCAGCTTTTCTACCAGATTCAATTATTTGTAGCTGTGTTTTTTGATAAAGTAAATCATTGCTACTTCTAAAAGGAGAACAAACATAAGGCAAGGCTTTTTCAATAAAATTAGGATATTTCACAATCCATTCAAAAATCTGCATACTTCCCATCGATCCGCCAATTGCACCGTAGACATGGTGAATATCTAAAGTTTCAATCATCATTTTATGCTGTGCTTCAATCATATCGGCAATAGAAAATCGGGGAAATAATGTGTCCGGCTGAGAACCGCTGTTAGAGGGAGAAGAAGAAATTCCGTTCCCGAAAGCATCAAAAATAATAACGAAAAATTTTGTGCTGTCAACAAGCTTATCATTTTCACCAACCAATGATGAAACATGTTCACTAGTTCCGCCAAACCAGGTTGGAAATATTATTACATTAGATTTATCTTTATTAAGTCTACCAAATGTACGATAGCCAAGTTTACAGTGTTCAATTACAGAATTGCTTTCTAATTTGAAGTTTCCTAAATCAGCAAATTTTTGCTGCGCGGAAATGAATATTGGAAATAAGAGAATTGCTAATATTAATCGTCGCATTTTAACCCACATAATAAATAATCAATTGGTAAATATAATATTATTTGAAACCATCTTTTTAAAAGAAATTTTGCGGAATTAAAAAATATCGTTACATTTGCATCAGTTCTTTTTAAGCAGCCCGCAAAAAGTAATTTTCAAAAGTGTGATTACCGAACACCACAAATCGGATTCATACAGAAACAAATCAAAAAAAATCATAATTAACAGTTTAGAAAAGTCATTCAGAAAATTGAAAAGTTTAAATAATCTTATTCTTATAAGATTTCTCACGCAAACTTTACAAGTTGGGTTCGAAATGACATAGAAAATGAAATTCATACTTAGCCTACCGAAGTATGGAGAAGAAATGGTGCGAAAATGAAAAAATTAGTTTGTTTACTTTTTTTAGTATTATCAGTTAGTCTAACAGCTCAGGAAACAATGGAGCATGAGCTGGAAAATGTAGTTGTAACAGCCGGACGAGTTCCGTCAGAATTTTCCGAAATTTCCAGAAATGTTGTAATTCTCGATCCGGTTAAAATTGGGAATGCTCCGGTTAATTCAATTCAGGACTTGCTTCAGTTTATTCCGGGTGTGGATGTACGCCAGCGCGGAACGGAAGGAATTCAATCAGATGTAAGTATTAGAGGCGGATCGTTTGAGCAGGTTCTTGTTCTTATAGACGGAATAAAAATTACCGATCCGCAAACCGGACACCATAACATGAATTTGCCGGTAACTCTCGAAGACATCGACAGGATCGAGGTTTTAAAAGGTCAGGGTTCAAAAATATACGGCGCAAATGCAGTAAGCGGTGTTATAAATATTATCACTAAATCACAGAGATCAAATTCTGTTTCAGTTGGATTAGACGGCGGTCAGAACGCTTATTATAAATCATTTTTATCGGCAGCATACAATTACGATTTTATCTCCGCAAGAGTTTCAGCAAGTAAAAATAAGTCGGATGGATTTCAGCCAAATACTGATTTTGATGTAGAAAATTTTTCAGCCGGTATTACTTTAAATACTAAGATTGGTACAATAAATTCGATGTTTGGATACAACGATAAAAAATTTGGGGCGAGCGGTTTTTATTCGGGCAACAATGAATGGGAGCATACAACAACAAAATTCTTTAATGTTAAAGGTACTTTTGGAAGCAGCAAGTTTATTGTTACTCCAAAATTTTATATTAGAAAAAATAATGATGATTACATCTGGAATCGCCAGCATCCGGAATTGTACAGAAATAATCACACTTCAAAAACATATGGATTTGAATTACAGGGCTCATATTATTCAGATTATGGTGTTACATCAATTGGCGGAGAATTTACAAGTGACAGCTTAAACAGCAATAGGTTAGGATTACATGAGCGGCAGAATAAAGGATTTTTCCTGGAACATCAGTTTAAAATTGGTGAAAAATTATCAATAAACACCGGAGCCTTTGCATACGATTATGATAAAATCGGCTGGAAAGTATGGCCGGGAATTGATTTTGCCTATAAAATAAATGAAAACTATAAGCTGTATTCTTCAATTGGCAAGGCTTTTAGAGTTCCTTCGTATACTGAATTGTATTACCTTGGAAATGATTCAAAAGGGAATTCGGATTTAAGACATGAAGAAACAACCAATTATGAATTAGGTCTGGTATTCTCAAATTCAAAAATATCAAGTTCAATTAGCCTGTTTAGAAAAGAAGGTAAAAATAACATTGACTGGGTTGCAGAGGAAACATTTTGGATTGCTTCAAACTTTGCAGAAGTTAATACAAACGGAGTTGAGGCCGATATAACACTTAATGATATTTTACCAAACACTAATATAAACTTAGGTTATGTTTATTTGGATTCTGATAAAAGTACAAATGGAAAACTATCGCGCGATTATTTAGAGCATTTAAAACATCAGGCAGTTTTAACTTTTATCAATAATTCGTTTTATGATATTTCACAGTCCTGGTCTTTCCGTTATGAAAAACGCGCAAATTTTAACGAGTTATTTTTAGTTGATGTAAAATTCTCGAGACAAATTTCCGATTTTAAGGTATACATTTCAGCTTCAAACCTGCTTGATAGAAAATATAAAAAGCATCTTTTTGCGGAATTGCCAGGCAGATGGATAAAAACCGGAATTAAATATAATTTTGAATTTTAATTTGAAAAAATAAAAAATGGAACTAAACTTTTGTGTGTGGATACCGATAATTTAATTGACCACACAAATCTCTTTTACGAGAATACGACCTGTAGTTGCGCCCTCGACTGCAGGTCGTCCTTTTTTAAACAGTTTTAATAATTTCTATCATACTACTGTGCAGATCTCCAAAGAAGATCGTATCGGAGTGTAATGAAATAAAGCTTTGTTACATCAAATTTTTGATGAAGTTTAAGGTCGCTAGATGTGAAAATATTATAATGTATTCCTCGATACGCTTTGCTGCCCGGAATGAATCTCAAATTAAAACCCTGGAGGTTTTTAAAACCTCCAGGGTTTTGGTTAACCTAAAATAATTTCAATATTATGCTCTGTGCCCGATTCATAAACCGGAAGAACATTACTATCTAATTTAACTCCGTCTGAGTATACTTCTTTAACACCTTTACAAACTGAAGAAGGATTTTTGATTGCAATATTATATTTAGCACCTCTAAAAATTCTCTGAACTTCAAACTCTTTCCAATCCGATGGAATACAAGGATCAACTAACAACCCATCATAATCCGGCTTTATACCTAGAATATATTGGGTTATAGTGTAAAAGTTCCAGGCTGCGGTTCCTGTTAACCATGAGTTCTTTGCTTCGCCTGGTTTGAAAGCATCTTTACCTGCTATCATTTGAGAATATACATAAGGTTCGGTTCTATGAAGATCGCTTATTTCTTCTAAGTAAGAAGGCGCTATTTTTTTGTAGTAATCAAAAGCAGCATCTCCATTACCCAATAAAGTTTCACCAATCATTATCCATGGATTATTATGGCAGAAAATACCCGCGTTCTCTTTGTAACCTTTTGGATAAGTAGAAATTTCACCCATGTTAATATAGTATTTTGTAAACGCCGGATTATTAAGAACAATACCGTAATCACAGTCAAGATATTTTTTAACAGAATCTAACGCTGTTCTTGCACGTCCGTCTTCAACACCAATTCCTGCCATTACGCAGAAACCCTGAGATTCAATAAATATTTTTCCTTCTTCGTTTTCGCTGCTGCCAATTTTTTCACCGTAAAAATCGTAAGCACGCAAGAACCATTTGCCATCCCAGCCATGTTTGTTTATAGCTTCAATCATTTTATCTACGTGTTTTCTAGCTTCGTCAGCTTCTTCGTTTTTATCAAGTTTATTACACAGATCGGCAAATTCATTTCCGTAAAGAACAAATAACCCTGCTATCATTAAGGATTCAGCAACACCGCCTTCCTGGTTCTCTGTTGTCTGGAAAGATTCATCCGGATTATTTGAGAAGCAGTTTAGGTTTAGACAATCGTTCCAGTCAGCACGGCCAATTAAAGGAAGTTTATGCGGTCCTAAATTATTAACTACATGATAGAATGAAAGTTTAAGATGTTCGAACAAACTTTTAGCTTTACTAACATCATTATCAAACGGAACCTGTTCCTTTAGAATTGACCAGTCGCCGGTTTCTTTTATATATGCGGTAGTTGAAAGAATTAACCAAAGCGGATCATCGTTAAAATTTCCGCCAACCTCAAAGTTCCCTTTTTTTGTTAACGGCTGATATTGATGATAAGCACCGCCATCTTCAAACTGAGTAGCGGCTATATCTAAAATTCTTTCTTTAGCTTTTTCGGGTATCTGATGCACAAAACCAATTAGATCCTGGTTAGAGTCTCGAAATCCCATTCCCCGTCCTATTCCGGATTCGAAATAAGAAGCACTTCTAGACATGTTAAATGTAACCATACACTGATACTGGTTCCATATATTCACCATTCTGTCTAGCTTTTCGTCATTACTCTTAACCTGGTAGACTGATAATAGGTTTGTCCAGTGATCAATTAAATCATTTAATGCCAGATCAACATTTACAACTGTGGAGTATTTTTCAATTAATTTTTCAGCTTTTGTTTTATTAATTATTCCATAAGATTCCCATTTTTGATCTTCTTCATTTTCAATATAACCAAGTATAAAAACGAATTCTTTCTCTTCACCAGGGTTTAATTCTACTTCTATATAATGTGATGCAATAGGCGACCAGCCGTGAGCCTCTGAATTAGCTGGTATTCCGCTTTCAACTACCTGAGGTTTATCAAAGCCATTATAAAGCCCTATGAATGTATCTCTATCGGTATCGTAACCATTTATAGCTGAGTTAACAGAGTAGAAGGCATAATGATCTCTTCGTTCTTTATATTCTGTTTTATGATAGATCACAGAATTTTTAATTTCAACTTCGCCTGTATTAAAATTACGCTGAAAGTTTGTCATATCATCCAAAGCATTCCATAAACAGAATTCGGCAAAAGAAAAAAGCTTTACCGATTTTTTTTCAACAGAAGTATTTTTCAGTTTAACTTTTTGTATTTCGCAGTGGTCTTTTAACGGAACAAATGAAAGTACTTCAGCTTCAATAAAGTTTTTTTCGCCAGAAATTTTTGTGTAGCCTAATCCATGCCGGCATTCATAACTATCAAGTTCAGTTTTGCATGGTTTCCATCCCGGGGACCACAAAGTTCCGTTGTCGTTTATATAAAAATATTTTCCACCGTCATCTACCGGAACGTTATTATATCTGTATCTGGTTATTCTTCTTAATCTGGCATCTTTATAAAAACTGTATCCGCCGCCTGTATTTGTAATTATTGAAAAGAATTCTTCGCTTCCTAAATAGTTGATCCACGGATATGGAGTCTTAGGATCAGTAATTACATATTCTCTTTTCTCATCATCAAAATATCCAAATTTCATATTTCTCTCTTTTTATTTATAATTAAATCTAAGCATCTTGTTCAGATAGTTTATTCCACCAGGTTTTTTTAAGGACTAATGTTAAAGCGCAGGCTATAACTGCGCAAATAAATCCGTATAAAAATTCGTGAAAAACTAAAAACATAGGTAAAGCTACTAAGGCAGTCTGCCAGACTGTACCAATTGCAACGTTTATCATATCCATTTTGAAATTTTTATTTCTCACAAAGGCAGGATTCTCAGCAATAACTTTTTCATGTATCGGTTTCCAGAATCCCCATGGTCTAACATTTTTATAGAATGCCTTTAATGTTTCCTCATCTGTAGGATCAGTTAATAATGTTGCTGCTATACTGCCAACTGTAGATATTATAAGTATTACTGGGAAGTAATATAGAATCCTTATATCAGGAGCAAAATTCGGGAAGAGTGACGGTAACAGATCTGGAAAGATCATTGGGCATGCGGCAACAATAATTCCACTTAACATTCCCCAGAAATAACCATTAGAATTAAATCTCCACCAATACCATTTTAATACGTTAGAAGCAGTATAACCTCCCCAAAGTGCCGAAACAATTATCTGTAAAACCTGGTTAACATTTTTAGCCTGTATGCCTAAAAATATGCTAACAACAACAACGATGATACCAACTACATAGTTTGTAATTTTAACTGAATTTGTTGAGGAGTCAGGGTTTATATATTTTAAGTAAATATCATTTGTTACATAAGCCTGAGCCGCGTTAAGTGTTCCGGCAAAAGTTGACATAAATGCCGCTATCAATCCGGCAAGTAATAATCCTAATAATCCGGTAGGAACAAATTTATCAATTGTAGAAGGAAGAATTTGTTCGAAGTCTATTTTTCCGGCAACTAATAAGTTTAGCTGATCGTAATATATAATAGCCAAGGCAGCAAAACCGGCAATCATTAAATAACGTACAGGCATTAAGATTGCAGAAACAAAACCGCTCATTTTAGCAGCTTCGGAAGGTGATTTTGTTGCTAAGATTTTCTGCATATCGTAGTTTGGAGCCGGTCCGGCAATACTTATAAGAACACCTTTAAACAACATCATCATAAACATTGCTGAAAAAAGTGAATATCCGTCTTCGGCAATTTTGTTATTTACCTCAGTAATATAGTTACCCCAATTAATATCCAGACTTCCACCAAAAAACGGATTCATCCAGCCTTCGGGTACATTTAATCCTTCTGCTCCAACTGCGTTGTAGGCAATAATTGCAATTGCAATAGAAGCAATTGTCATAATTGTATATTGAAGTACATCTGCCCAGACTATACTTGTCATCCCCCCGAGGACAGTATAGAATACAGCAAACATTGTAAAAACAACTCCGTATAAATGAGGAACATATTCAAGAGAAATGTCTAATTGCAAAAACGAATTAACATATTCCCATGGAATAAAGATCATCATAAATTTTCCAAGCCCGATAAATCCATAAGCCAAAAATCCCAATCCGCTTATGAGGGCAAAAACCACAACAATTCCGTGCGAGAGTGAACTTCCGGTTCCAATGCCAAATCTTGTTTCTATCCATTGGGCACCAGTTGTAACATTAGATCTTCGTAACCATGCTGAAAGAAAAACCATTAAAAATATTTGGTTAAATACAGGCCATAACCAGGGTATCCAAATACTTTTTAATCCATAAACAAATGCCAGGGTAACTAACCACATAGTACCAGAAATATCAAACATTCCTGAAGCATTTGATAATCCCAACATATACCAGGGTAGGGTATTTCCACCCAGAAAATAACTTTCTTTATTTTTTGTTGCTCTTCTTGAGAGAAAAGTACCTATAAAAATTGTTGCGGCTAAGTACAGTAGTATAATAAATACATCAATAAAATGAAGAGTCATTTTAATCCTTTAAGTTGAGAATAATCTGTAAATTTAGCATGAATTGTACCAAAATAATAAGGCGAAATCATCCTATTTTTCGATAAAAGCAGGCTGACATAAATCTGTTTTATCATAATGATAAAATAAATCCGGAAATATTTTATCATTTTAATAATTGCATGAGATTAACCTCTTATTTCCTTATATTTAACCCGTTTGTTAAAGTTCATATAAATGAGGAAAGAATGAAAAGAAGTTTAATATTTTTAACATTTTTAGGATTAATATTAATGTCATGTACAGAAGAAAAGAATCCGTTTTTCAGTAAGTTTGAAACTCCTTTTAACACACCCGATTTTACTAAAATAAAAGATGAGCACTATTTACCGGCTTATAAAAAGGGCATTGAAGATCAGAAAAAGGAAATTGCTGAAATAGTTACTAATAGTGAAGAACCAACATTCAAGAATACTATAGAAGCTCTGGATGAATCCGGTTTACTATTAGACAATGTAAGCGCTGTTTATAATGGTGTTAAGGGAACAGATACAAATCCGGTATTACAAAAAATATCTAAAGAAATAGCTCCTATGTTATCGGCGCATAATGATGATATAAAGTTAAACGAAAAATTATTTGCAAGAATTAAATCTGTTTACGATAAAAAAGACAGTTTAAATCTTAATAGAGAGCAGGAATTACTGCTTGAAGAATTTTATTCTGATTTTGTACGGGGCGGCGCAAATTTAGATGAAACCCAAAAAAATGAGTTAAGAGTCGTCAACAAAGAATTATCGTTATTAACATTAAAATTTGGCGATAACGTTCTTGAAGATAATAACGCCTTTCAATTAGTTATTGATAATAAAGATGATCTTGAAGGACTTCCTCAATCGGTAATTGATGCTTCTTCAGAAGCTGCTAAAGCAAATAAACTTGAAGGAAAGTGGTTATTTACAATTGATAAACCGAGTTTAATTCCGTTTTTGATGTATTCATCAAAAAGAGATTTAAGAGAAAAAATGTACAAAGGTTACATAAATAAAGGCGATAACAATAACAATACTGATAATAAAAAAGTATTATCAAAAATAGCTGCTTTAAGAGTAACAAAGGCAAATTTACTTGGATTCAAAACTTATGCTGATTTTGTGCTCGATATCAATATGGCAAAAGAGCCCAAAAATGTTTACAAATTATTAAACGATCTTTGGAAACCAGCTCTGGTAAATGCTAAAAAAGAGGTTAAAGAACTTCAGAAACTGATTAATAAAGAAGGAAATGATTTTGAGCTTAAAGCCTGGGACTGGTGGTTTTATGCGGAAAAATTAAAGAAAGAAAAATATGCAATTGATGATGAAGTTTTAAGACCATATTTTCAATTGGAAAATGTTAGAAAAGGTGCATTTGATGTTGCAAATAAACTTTGGGGAATTACATTAACTGAGAGAACAGATATTCCGGTTTATAATCCCGAGGTTAAGGTTTATGAAGTAAAAGAAGCCGATGGAAAACATATTGGTATTCTTTATACTGATTATTTTCCGCGCGCAAGTAAACAGAGTGGTGCCTGGATGGATGCATTTAGAAAGCAGTATACAATTGATGGAAAAGAGTTTACCCCGATTATTTATAATGTTGGTAATTTTTCAAAACCCACAGCTGATAAACCTTCATTATTAAGTTTTGATGAAGTATCAACTCTTTTCCATGAGTTTGGACATGCTCTTCACGGATTACTTTCAAAATGCCAGTATAGAACTTTATCGGGTACATCAGTTGCAAGAGATTTTGTGGAACTGCCGTCACAGATAATGGAAAACTGGGCATCTGAACCAGAAGTATTAAGAATGTATGCTAAACATTATAAAACCGGAGAAGTGATTCCTGATGAGTTAATTGAAAAGTTGGAAAACGCTTCTCATTTTAATCAGGGATTTATAACAGTTGAATATTTATCAGCAGCATTTTTAGATATGGACTGGCACACTTTGGATAAAGCAGAAGAGCTTTCCGCAAATGAATTTGAAAATAATTCATTAAATGGAATTGGACTGATCCCGGAAATAGCTGTCAGATACAGAAGTCCTTATTTCAAACATATATTTAGCGGCGGATATGCTTCCGGTTATTACAGTTATGTCTGGGCGGAAGTTCTTGACGCGGACGCATTTGCTGCTTTTAAAGAAAAAGGAATTTTTGATCAAGAAACTGCAAAAGCTTTTAGAGAAAATGTTCTTGCAAAAGGCGGAACTGAAGAGGCTATGACTCTCTATAGAAATTTCCGTGGAGAAGAACCAAAAGTTGATGCACTATTAAAAAGAAAAGGTTTGTTGTAAAACTTTGCTAATTAACCCATGGTTTTAACCATGGGTTAATTAAATTAAAACTATTAAGAAATTCCGCTGCGTAAAACATACTTCCTTCATACAAAAATTCAAATTAAGTTTATTCTTCATCGCCCTTAAAAAGGGAAGTAATATTATGTTTCTCAACATCTTTTAACATAATAGAATCATCCGGTTTAGAGGTAAGCTTTGAAGCGGTATCCAAAACTTTTGTTAACAGATTTATATCTCCGGGCGTATTAAGAAAAACATTTGGATTACCTAAAACCCAGTTAACCGAATTACTAATCGCATTATCATCCGTAATAGGATTGTACCAGACGTTGTGTTTAGCTTGTTCCGATGTTAATAATCCTTTGGCCAAAGATTTTATAGTCTGAACGGCAATTTCTTTTTCCACACATATATTTAATAGTTTATTGAATTCTTCAGTATACAGTGGATTTTGCATTAACACAAAATTGTAAGGAACCAGAACTGAATCAAAGTCAAATTTTTCCAGACTTTTAATATGCATTCTTGGTGCCGCTAAACCATGTCCGGTTACTCCAATATATTTAACTAATCCTTCATCACGGGCTTCAATAAAAGCGTGGATTGCACCGTCATCACTAAACGCTGTTTCCCATTGCGCCGGATTTACTAAATAATGCATCTGCCATAAATCGATACTGTCTGTTTTTAATCTATCCAAAGATTGATGCAGTTGTTCTTTAGCTTCTTTATATGTGCGGTTTTCAGATTTTGTAGCCAGAAAAAAATCTTTGCGATGTTCTTTCATCCAGGGGCCAATCCGCAGTTCAGAATTACCATAACTAGCGGCTGTGTCAATATGATTTATTCCATATTCTAATATTAGATCAAGAGTTTTATCGGCTTCAGCCTGACTGCATTCGCTAAGGGCAAATGCTCCGAATATTGTTCTGCTGCTTTGGTGACCGGTTTTACCAAAATTTTTATACTGCATCTTATTATTCCATTATTTGATTTGAAAATAAAAGTAGTAAATAATTCTTTTAAATGAGAAGCCGCATCAAAACAAAATTATTTTATTTTTTATGAACAGTATAAATTCTTACCTGCCGCGGGAAATCTACAAATATAGAAATAAAATAAATCAGCAATGAAATCAGCGGATAAACAGGATTCAAATTATCTATTAGAAAAAGTATAGTTAAATAACTTGTAAACAGACCGCCGATCCAAATACATAAAGCTCTAAACAGTGTAAATGTTAATTCGGATTCACAATGTTCACAAATAAATTTTTTGTATAAAGATGAATTGAATATTTGAGAATTTGAAAACGGTTTTTTACATACAGGACATTTTAATTTCACGAAAACCCCGGTCATTAAATATTATTTTTCATAAACTACATACTCCAGCGTTCTGCTTTTATATCGGTTTCATCTGACCATCTTTTTTGCAGAGAACTTATTTCATCCAAAATATCGGAAGGAAGTATTTTAATATTTTCTTTGGCTTTTAAGAATTGATTTAAGTTTTCAATTTTACTGGAAGAGCCAACAGTTGCTTTAACCATAGGAAAACTATGAGCAAATCGCATACAGAATTCCGTCCAGTTTTTTATGCCGGATCTCTCAAATATTGGAGCCATTTCAACAGCTCTTTTCTGTAAATAATCTTTCCACGCAAAACCAGGAATATCTCTTAGACTGTGAACCGGTCCCCCGGAAACTGTACGCATTGCAATAACAGGATAATTTCTGGTTGCAATTTCATTCCAAAGTTCGTTTGCCGCAAATCTTTGTAACGGATTAAGATAAAATATAAATCCATCAATAATTCCTTCTAAATACCCGGCCCGCAGAGCTTTTAAAGGCGCATCAGATGTCCATGGAAAAACTTCTACAACAAATCCTTTAACCAATCCTTCATTTTTTAATTCTTCAAAAACCTTAAAACAGTTACCGCCGTTTGCAAAATCTTGTTCAAGTCCGCCGCTTAAACAGAGCTGACCTAACTGTACACCATCAATTCCTAAAGGATTTATATTTTCCAGAATTGATTCTCTAAGCTGGGGAATATTCTCCCATCCCATTTTAATTATTATTTTAGGGATATTGTTTTGCTTATTCCTAAAAGTTTCTCCAAGTACTTCTAAAGCATCGCCATACATTCTTGCGGTGTGAAACCATACTCCCGATTCCATTGCGGCGTAAGCTGTTTTTAAGCGCTGTTCCCGCGGAATTTTGTCGTCGCCTAATCTTGTTGTTCCATAAATGTAAGGTGTAATTTCGCTAATTGATGATCTATTATCTGACATTATTCATTTCCTTCCTGATCTAAAATTTGTTCTATTGTAACTTTTGTTTCAAGGTATTCGTTTAGCGGAACCATAAGTTTAATTTCGTTAACAATATGTCCGTCGTAATCGCCGGAGGCTCTGAACAATGAATAATCGACACCGCCAAGCGAAATTGGATTTGCTTTTCTATCGAATCTAAAAGGATGAAAACCTTCCTGATTAAGCAGTGTAACCAAATAATCAATTTCAACAGAATCACTCGATCCGTAAACACGCACCATCGACTGATAAATTTCGAGATCAGAATGTTCGTTGCACAAAAATTTATCATTAACATCTTGTCCGCAATCGGGGCAAAATTCTTTTGCGCAAATTATGCATGTACCTTCAGCTTCTTTATCTGAATGATTAGCACATGTTTTTTCTACAAACAGAGATCCGCAGTTTGGACAGTATTCACTTTTTTCATCAAGTTCAAAATCGCATTTTTCACATGTAAGCATTTAGGTTTCCCAAAAATTTATGAAATGAAAATTAAAATAAACATTTTATCTATTTATTGAAAATGGTTTTCAGCAGGTATTTACTCTTCGGAATTTCAAGAATTAAGAATGTACCGCTAATTTATAATCAAATGAATTAGGATAAATTGTCTATTTATGTAAACTCCGGTTAAAGTGATAACTTCTCTTAATAACTAAAAAATGTTCAAAGTGATAATAAAAACAACATTTTTCACACAATTCATCTAAACTATGTTAAGCAGACTTAACAGCAGACAGATAAAAAAAATTAAAAACCGGGCAGTAATAAAAGGTTGTTTGCTGGTACATAAATTGCAAAACATATTCAAAATTGAAGTTTTGATGAATGACACAAAAAAATATGATTCAGTTTTAGTTATAACAGAAGATAACAGTCTTCGCAAAGGAATTGCTCTCTCTTTCTTTCCATATTTTTCAAGCGTAAGTGCTCCTTCATCGTATACAAAAGCGGCAATTCTTATCAGTGAAAAAAAATATGACTGTGTTGTTTTAGACTTTGCAATGTGCTGTAAAAATGATCTTGAACTTTATAAGCAGATCATAACTTCTGGAATTTCAGATAATGTTTTTGTTCTCGCGTTTAGTCTCAGTGAAAAAAATCAAGAAATAATTGAACAAAATAATATTAAGAATATTGTTAATTCAATTGATGAAGTGATTCAAAATTTCAAATAAAAATTATGAGAGGAATTAGTTATACAAATTATAATCGGAGGAAAACATGAAACTAAAAATTACATTATTATCATTTATCATTATTTTTTTAATGGGAAGCATTACCAATTACTGTAAAGAAAATTCATTAAAGGAAAAACTTCAAAAACCAAATTCTACACTCACAGATTTTTTTAGAGATCAGATAATTGAAGACTGGATTGACGGAGAATGGGTTATTTCAAGCAAAACAATTGTTACCGAAACCAGCGGAAAAGTGAATAGAGTGGTAACTGAAGCCTGGGAAGACGGAGCTGTTATTTATGCTACAAGATGGACTTTCAATTACAATGGTGATAGTGAGATAAGTGAATGGATAAGTGAAGTGGATGAAGATGGAACCGGAAATTTTGTTTATACATCAAAAGAAATAATGACTTATACTGGTGGCAAAAACACAGGTGCGTTATCGCAAACCTGGGAAGACGGGGAATGGTTTGATAATTCGAGAGATACATATACATATTCTGGTGATAAACTTACACAAATGCTTACCGAGGAAAATATGATAGTAAGCTGGGAAAATGAATATCTGGTAACCTATAATTATAGCGGCGATAACTTAGCGGAACAGCTTTGGCAGGATTGGGACGGATCGGGCTGGATAAACGCAACAAGATATATGTATACATACGATAATCAAAACAGGGAAACAAGCAGTGCAATGGAAAACTGGGATGGTGCAGCCTGGACAGCTTTTAGCACTACAACAAAGGCTTATGATGTAAATGGTGATATGGTTGAAGAAGAGTATGGAGGCGAAATTATGCCTGGCTTTGTTATAAAAGATAAAACAGTTTACACATACGAAAATCATAAAGTAGTTTTGGAAGAAAATTATGATTGGGATTTTATAACAAATGATTATTATACTTTTAAAACAAGTCAAATATCTCACACATATAATGATGACCTTCTATATCAAAGCATTGAGCAGTTATGGGATCCATTAAATAATATATCTGTGAATTCAAGTAGAACTACTTACGGGAAAGTTACTGATGTAGATGAGCAACCTGTTATACCTGAATATTTTGAACTGGCGAATTATCCAAATCCTTTCAATCCAAATACAAACATTCAATTTTTACTTCCGGAACAACATGTATTATCTATTAATATTTATAATATAAAAGGAGAACTAATAAACCGGATTGTAAATAAACAATTCTATAATGCCGGTACTCATAAAGTAAGCTGGAATGGTGACAATTTAACAGGGGAAAAAGTTTCATCAGGAGTTTATCTAATAAGTGTTTCATCAGAAAAATTTAATAAGATAAGAAAGTGTGTACTGATGAAATAAGAAGGTCAGTTTAAAATTGAATGAATTGTCTGAAACAAAAAAACCGGCTAGTGATAGCCGGTTTTTTATTGAAACATATAAAACTTATTCTTTTTCTAAAGTAGAAAGAACACTAACAATTTTCCAGGTTCCATCAACTTTGAACAATGAAATATATTCAATCTGTTTTAAGTTTGAAGTAGCAACATTTAAAGTTGCATGTGCCATTTGCTCAGTAACTTCAACAGAAGAAATAGCAACTTCTTTCCAGAAACCCAGTCTTCCGCTTGCTAATGATTTTAAGAAATCAGAAGCAGACGATTCTGTAACTTTATTAACAATAGCATTTAATTTAATGAAATTTGATTTTGAATAAAGTACATCTTTTAAATCGTCAGCATTTCTTTTGTTCATGCTTTGTACATAGTTTTCAATTGTCTTTTTAACAATCGCTTCTTCAGCAGCTTTATCAAAATTGCCTGCCATTAAGGAAGTTGAAAATAAGAAAAGTGTAAACAAAATAATGGTTGTTTTTAGCGCCTTCATAACATAAATCCCTATAATTTAAAATTAAAAATAATTAATTAAGATTTTGAAAATATTGGCCTATTATATTTCCAAAATGTAATATCAAAAACTTAGACGCACCAGACGTCAATTTGTTCAGAAAGGATAATATATCCGTTTATTAGAGAAAAAAATCCTCATACCAAAATTAATATAATCCTTAATAAAATTCAAAATTATATTTTAGTGATGTGATTTGACAACGGGAAAGAAAAGAAATAGACAGACTGAAATAATGTTTTTATGGAACAGAGGATAATTTGGGAAAGCAGGGACGTTATTTTTAACGTCCCTGTTAAAATTTATTGAGCTTTAGCCCGTCTTATTGTAGAAACCGTAAATCCAAATACCATAACTAAAACGCCCAGCCATACAAGTCCTATAAATGGTTTGGTACTTGCTTCAATAGTGAACACTTCTTTATGATCATGAACATCAGTTTCAGGCTGATCTAAATTTGATAACTGAATCTGGATAGTTCCGCCGGCATCCAGGTTGGTCATGTTTATTCTAAGATTAGCTTCTTTTATTTCAACTGTGCTAAAACTTTTTTCTCCGTTTACAAGTTCCATTACTGGTTCAGCCTGATAAGTTTTACTATTGTAAGCAATCTTTAAAACTGCCCCGATTCTGAAAGCGGCACCGGTTTGCATTGCCGACATAGCGTCACGGTTAAAATTGAAGGCTTCGAATAAAATCTTTCGTCCTTCAAATTCAGCTGAATTACCTTTTTTAAGAGTTTCTGTCTGGCCTTCAGCGGCATGCGCTTTTGAGCCGTCATCAAAACCAATAGGCGAAATATAGAAGTCGGATGTAAGCATGTTCAGAATATCAGGTTCGCGCATCATACTATTATTAAATTCGCTTCTAAACATTACAGGCGATATAACACCAACTTCTTCTGAGCCATTTTTTATATTTACGTTAAAAGCAAATCTTGTACCATTTTGTATTGGTGTGTATCCGGTAAAAGTTAGTTCGTAACCGTGAGCTTGTGTAGGAACGTCTTTAACCAAATCCATTTGCTTGTCTTTAGAAAAATTTCCGGAAGCAATTACGCCTAAAAAGAAAATAGCCATTCCAATATGAGAAATATAACCGCCGGTAAATAGTTTTCTTCCCCGCATAATTTTTATTAAAAATTCTAAATTCACAACTAATGCAAAGACAGCGGAAAATAAAAATAGAACAAGCATAAAATCATATAAGCTACTAATAAATACAATTGCCGCGGTTAATAATACTGAAAGTCCTAAAGCCGGGATCATGCTTTTAATTAGAGAATTACTTTCAGATTCCCGCCATTTTAAGTAAATGCTTAATCCGTTGAAAATACCGATAATAATAACTATTGGAAGATTCATTTCGTTATAGAAACTTATTTCTACCGTTTTGCCAAAGATAGGCATTGATGTACCGGCAAGAATAATTAATGCTGAAGCAAGAATTACAACGGCTGCTGAGAAAAGTGATAATTCTCTCGAAAGAAAAGATTCGTTATTTTTAGTAATACTTTCAAGCGATTTCCATCTCCATGAAAAAGCCGCAAATCCTAAAATTGTGAAAGTTAGAATGAACGATAAAAGAAATAAATAAGCAGTCATTCCGGGATCAACAAACGAATGAACTGACGCTTCGCCTAAAATTCCGCTTCTGGTTAAGAATGTGCTGTACAACACAAAAAGATAAGTAAACATAGCCAGAAGAAGATTTGTCTTTATAAAAGTACCGTTACCACCCTCTTTCTGAGTTTTCTTTTGAACAATTAAAGTATGAATTGCGGCAACACTAACCAGCCATGGAACAAGACTTGAGTTTTCTACCGGATCCCAGCCCCAGTAACCGCCCCAGCCAAGAACTCCGTAAGCCCAGTAACCGCCAAGCATAATTGCTAATCCAAGAACCATAGAACCAGCTAACATCCATGGGAAAGCATGTTTAATCCATGTACGATATTCATTTTTTAACAGTGCCGCAAATGCTAAAGCAAATGGAACTGTTGACATTGCAAATCCAACAAATAAAATTGGAGGATGAATCTGCATCCAGAAATTTTGCAATAATGGATTTAATCCTTTTCCATGAATAAAGAAATCTTTGGCCTCAATTCCGTTAGCGGCAAGAACTCCTATTAAATCGCTGTTAACCTGAAGCAGAGTGGCGTTTGATCGAGTATCGGTAAATATAAAACTATCAAGAGCCGGAATATTCAGAAAATTCTGATTTAAAAATTTAAGATCAACGTAGGTTGGGTTTGTCCATAAATACGCAAAAGGACTTTTCAATAACGGGTTGATCATGATAAGTAAAAACACAATTGTTAAAGTAAATACAGCCATTACTCTTGGTTCAAGATCGCCGCGTTTAGAACTGAAGTCTAAAAGTATAATTCCAATAATAGCCGAGAATAATGTCCAGAGTAAAAAACTTCCCTCCTGACCGGCAAAAAAGGTAGACATTAAAAGTCCGGTAGAAAGATCTTCGCCGCTGTAGCTGAATATATATTGATAATGAAACTGGTGAGTCAGGATTGCGTACAATAACAATGCAGACGCAGCAATAATAAAGACAGTCATTAAATGATAACCAATCCTTGCAAGCTGCAGAGTATTCGATTTACCTTTATATGTGTAATAATACATTACTGATGAAAAAATACCAGTAAGTAAAGCTAATGTAAGTAATATATTTCCTGCCATTAAAAAATCTCCAATGGAATATTTTGTTTTTTAATTGTTAGTTAGAAGTATTAAGTCTACGAAGTTCTGCTCTGAGTACTTTGTTCGTAAGTTTCTTCATATTTAGATGGACACTTAGTTAAGATATCCGAAGCAAGGAATAATCCATCTCTGTATTTTCCGGTAACAACAACTGATGTTGAGGATTCAAAATTATTAGGAATAGTTCCTTTGTAAATAACCTTAAGTTCAGTACCTCTGTCATCAACCATATAGAACGAGAAAATATTTTTCTCCATATCAATATTATATTTCTTTTCTTTTACCCAGGCTCCGGTTGCCTTTATAGTTTTATTGGAAGATTTTATCATCTCAAAATTGTTTTCATAAGCAACACTTGTCTGAGTTAATAAATAACCCATAATGCTCATGAAAATAACAATAATAAATCCGCCTATTATATATTTATTCTTCATTACTTTTTTCTCCTTCCAGTTCCAGTTCAATCGATTTAAGCCTTTTATCGGTTTTATTCAGGAATAAGAAGATTCCCGCCCAGACAACAAGCACAATTAAAAGAACTATATAAATAGAATTGTTTTCCAGAAAAGTATAAAAACCTTCCAAAATTCACCTCAAATTAACTTTTTAAAAACTTTGTCTTTGATGATTAATGATTTATAACTGATCTTCCACATCCAAAAATATAGTATAGTAAATGCTATTAGCGAAAGGAAGAAAATCAGAAGCATATTTCCGTTCATGTGAAAATTTACAACAGGTCCCATAGAATCACTATCCGATGAACCCGGATGGAGTCCGACCATAATTCTTGGCATTATAAAAACAAAAAATGGAACTGTAAGAAATGCAAAAATTGAATAGACCGCAGAGAGCCGAGCTTTTTTATCTTCATTTTCAATTGCCGATCTTAAAGCAAATAAAGAACCGTAAATAAGCATTAATATAAAAATACTTGTCTGCCTTGGATCCCAGTTCCAGTAAGTTCCCCAGTTAAATTTTGCCCAGATTGCTCCGGTTACAGTTGCAAGAACACAGAATAGAAAGCCAAGCTGAAGAGCCGCTAAAGACTTTGCGTCATCATCTAAATCCTTCTTGCGTAAATATTTTACACCCGAAATCATTGCCGATAAAAACGCGATTACTGTTATCCACGCGGTTGGTACATGAAAAAATATTATTTTAGCTTTTTCTTCCAGTCCGCGGATTATAGGGAATTCGTACCAGTTTGCCGGAGTTTCAACAATAGGGAACGATATTCCGCCAATAATTACAAACGACATTAGACCGAATAAAACAGCTTTTATGATGTTATTCATTTATATCCTAAAGTATTTTTTTTGAACTCTAAATATATAACATCTCGTTAAGATAGAAAAGTTAAATCAAATAGAAAAGGGAATTATATGTCTGAATTTTTTGAGAGCAGTAAGTGCAAATAATCAAAGCAATAGAGTAAATATTCTATAATTATAAGACATATAAAATAGCTCTCTCAAATGGCATAACATTCATAAAATCAATATATTAACATTTCTAAAATGTTAAGTTTTCACACTTTGATAAACCCGGTGTGAGAGCAATATATCATTACAAGAAGTTATGAGTTTTTTTATAATTATGGGGATTATATGTCATACCTAATTGGAATGGACGGAGGCGGTACAAAAACAAAATGTGTTATTACAGATTTTGAGTATAATGTACAGCACGAATGTACCGGAGGTCCATCCACATTTCTAATCAATGGAACTGAAACAGTTTCAGAAACATTGTATAAGTTAATTACAGAATGTAAAGAAAAACTGAGTATCGGCTTTTCGGATATTAAATCGATTGTGTTAGGTACAACAGGTGCCGGGCGCAGATCGGACGCTGAAAGAATGGAAAACGCTTTTAAATTATACTGCGATAATAAAGGTGTTGAGCTTAAGAATTTCAGTGTTGAAAGTGACGCGAGGATTGCTCTTGAAGGAGCTTTTTCCGGGAAGCCTGGAAGTATTTTTATTGCCGGAACCGGATCTATAATGTTTGGTAAAGATATTGAAGGTGAAATTCATCGTGTTGGCGGATTTGGAAGATTTATTGGTGATGAAGGAAGCGGTTACATGCTTGGCAAACTTGGTTTAACCGCTGTTGCAAAAGAGCTTGACGGCCGCGGAATTTCTACAATGTTAACGAAGATGATTGCCGCTCAGTTTGGAATTACTGAAGCACCACAATTGATAATTGAGATCTACAAAAATAATTTTGATATAGCGAGTGTAGCTCCTTTGGTTATTGAAGCTGCTGAAAAAGAAGATGAAATCTGCTCAGAAATTGTTGATCATGAAGTTGAAGAATTGGTTCTTCACATTAGAGCGATGAAAGAAAAAATTACAGAGAAAAGATTTTATCTCTCATTAATTGGCGGAACAATTACAACGGATAATTATTACGCACGCTTATTTAAAGAAAAAGTATTTAAGTTATTCCCGGATGTATTTATAAAAGATGCCGATTATCCGCCTGAACTTGGTGCAGTAATTATGGCAAAAAAAAAATTACATGTTGTTGAATAAAATGGTGAGACCTCGAGATGCTGTTTATCTCGGCGCTGTTCGATGAACCTTACATTGTGATTTGAAAATTTGTCATTTCGACCGAAGGGAGAAATCTTTTTCTGAAAAGATCTCCCACGATAAATCTGTTCGAGATAACAGAAGATAGTTGACAACAAATGTATTTACTAAAATTATTGTACTAATGTTGATAGGAGTTTAAATTTTAATGGCTAACGAAAAAAAAACAAGTAGAAATCCGTGGGCTTGGGTTCCTTCTCTTTACTACGCTGAGGGAATACCGTACATAATAGTTATGACTGTTTCTGTTATTATGTATAAACGTCTTGGGATATCGAACACTGATATAGCACTTTATACAAGCTGGCTTTATCTGCCGTGGGTTATAAAACCATTGTGGTCGCCAATTGTAGATATATTCAAAACAAAACGATTCTGGATTATTATAATGCAGCTCTTTGTAGGAGCCGGACTTGCCGGTGTTGCATTAACAATTCCCGTCCCGGGCTTTTTTCAATATACGTTAATGTTTTTCTGGCTGCTCGCGTTTAGTTCCGCCACGCATGATATTGCCGCGGATGGATTTTATATGCTGGGTTTGTCTGAACATAAACAGGCTTATTTTGTTGGGATCAGATCAACATTTTATCGGCTGGCAATGATAACCGGACAGGGACTTTTAATTATTCTTGCCGGATATTTTGAAAGTACAACCGGACTTCCTCCTGTTGATTTAGGAGTTTATTCAAATCCGAGTGCCCGGGTTCAGGTTATTAATCCCGATTCACTTTCTTTTGAAAAAATGGAAGGTGAGTTAAGAATAATAACTAGTGCAGAGGATTTAGAGATAAGCACAAAAAGTATTTCAAGAACTGAAGCTGATTCTATCATTGCAATGGCAAAAACATGGAATATAACAAATGGCTTTTACAGTGAAGAAAAAAGAGCGCAAACCATAGAAGCAAAGAAAAATGAAATGAGCGGATTCGAAAGATTCATTCAAAATACATTTGGTGTGCAGAAAGAAGTTGTTTCATCAACTAATGTTGCTGGTAATGTCGGACTTATTTATTTCCATCTTTCAAACATTCCGGAAGAGGAAATTGTTGTTAACTTTGGTTCAAGCGGCGGTGATAATAGTATTGCTCTTATTGAAGGAACAAGAATTACTTTCAACAAATCGAATTGGAATAAACCTGCGTTTGCTGTTATTCAGTTAGATCCAAAACTTAAATTTGCTTCCATGGCTAAGTTTGAAGCCCGTGCGGGTAATGTTAAATTATCATGGGTAATTACATTTTCAATTTTAACAGGACTCTTTTTATGTTTCTTTGTTTATCATAAATTTATGCTGCCATATTCTCCAAGTGATAAACCATCCATTTCCAATGGAGAAAAGTCAGTATTTAAAGAATTTATAGATACATTTGTGCTCTTCTTTAAAAAAGATAAAATTGGAATCGCGATTGCGTTTTTACTTGTTTACAGACTTGGTGAATCACAGTTAGTTAAGTTGGCATCACCATTTTTACTGGATGCAAGAGAGATTGGCGGACTTGGTCTTACAACCGGCGAAGTAGGACTTGTATATGGAACAGTCGGAATTATTGCGTTAACATTAGGCGGAATTTTAGGCGGAATTTTAGCTGCCAGACATGGGTTAAAAAAATGGCTGTGGTGGATGCTTATTGCCATCAACTTGCCAAATACAGTTTACATTTATTTATCGTATGTAATGCCTGAATCATTTTTTATGATAAACCTGGCTGTTGCAGTTGAGCAGTTTGGTTATGGATTTGGTTTTACAGCTTATATGCTTTATATGATTTATATTTCGGATGGTGAACATAAAACAGCACACTTTGCAATAACAACTGGTTTTATGGCTTTAGGAATGATGATTCCGGGAATGATAAGCGGATGGCTTCAGGAATTAATTGGTTATCAGCATTTCTTTATCTGGGTTATTATAGCAACCGTTCCGGCGTTTATAATTACCAGATTCATTCCGCTTAGTGATACATTTGGTATGAAAGGAAATAAAGAATAATATAAAAAGCCCGACTTTTCAAAAAAGTCGGGCTTTTTTTTTACTTCACAAAATAATAGAAATACAAATAGACAACTGGTGCTGTAAATAAAAGAGAATCGAAACGGTCTAAAACTCCTCCATGACCGGGAATAAGGGCAGAGGAATCTTTTATATTTGCGTCTCGTTTAAAAAGGCTTTCAACAAGATCACCCATCTGACCAATAATTCCGATAATCAAACCTAGTATAAGTGCTTTTGACCAATGAATGAAATCAAGAATTGTATAATTTAGAATCAGCATTGCGATAATTGAAAACACAAAACCGGCAATTGCACCTTCCCAGCTTTTCTTGGGACTTACCCGCGGGAATAATTTGTTTTTACCAAACTTGATTCCTAAAAAGAACGCGGCAGAATCACAAACCCAGAGTGTAATTAATAGTGATATAATAATATATCCGCCATTAATATAGATTGTTGTAAATTCGCTGTACAATTCTCTAAGTGCCAGAATTGATGCCGAGAAAAGCCCAATATAAAAGATCCCCAGCAATGAGGCGCCGGTATTGGCAATTGCTGAGGATTTGTTTCTAAATAGTTCAATTAGCAAAAGAAGAAAAACAATTATAATCGATAAATTTTGAAACTCTATAAATCCATAATAATTATTTAGTATAATTGCTCCAACTGAAGCTAATCCAATAAATAAATTGGGATAGAATTTTTTGTTTTGAGTAAATGAGTAAAACTCATAAAAAGCCAAAAGACCTATTCCAAGTGTAAAAGTCATAAAGAATTCATTCCCCAATAAACATACCGCTATAATTAAGGGAACAGCTACTAATGCAACTAGAATTCTTTTAGCAGTATTGTTTTTAGGCATATTATGTATTAATCCTCTTCTAAATTTTTAGATTGTTCCGAAATATCATTTGTAATTTCTACCGCAGTTTCCGCATCAGATTTTCTAACTAAAACTTTAATTACTGTTAAGTCTCCATCAGTTGGGAAGTTTCTGTCTTTCTGATCTAAAATAAGCGTTTCAATTTCCGCTCCTTCAAGATTCGATTTTAACATTTGCGCTTCATAATCGGTTTTACAAGTGCAAAGAATTACCCAGTCGGAAGGATTAACAAGATTCCCTTCGAACGCATCAACAGTTATCAGTTCAGTTTTACAATCCGGACATATTTTAATACCATCAACATATTCATACTCACAGCTTGGGCAAATCATTTTGTCCTCCTATTTGTTTGTGAGTGGATCATTGTACTTCTTCTTAGCGTAGTATATAAACGTGAAAAATATTGACAAAAGCAAGAAAAAGCTTATCACATTTAGCCCAATGGAATCTGTATTTGCAATCTCAGAACTAAGGATATCCTCAGTTCCAAAAGTTAAATAAGCAACTATAGCAATAAAATTATTGAGGAAGTGTAAAACAACAGCTATTAGTATTGAATTGCTTGTATAAGTCACAAATCCAAAGTATAATCCAAGAATTGTGAGTCCTATAAAACCATAAGGGTTAAAATGATATAAACCAAAGAATATTGCCGTTATTAATGCTCCAAGGAATTTACCGGTTTTTAACTCAAAGCTTTTTTGCAGATAACCTCTAAAAAAAACTTCCTCGCAAATTGCCGGAGTTACAGCTACAACCAGCACAATAAAGGCAGATTCTACAAACGAACTGCTCGAAAGCATCTTTGTATAAGTTTTTTCCACAAGTTCGCCAAATTGATCTAATAATTCTTTTAAACTATTTATTATTGGAACAGCATCAGCTAACTGTTTAAATATATAATCCTGAATATAAATAAGATTTTGAAGCAATGGCGTTAAAATAATTAATCCGATTGTGAAAAAAAGTATTTCGCCAATTGAAGGGATTTTTAATCTGATAACGCGGGTAACATCCTGATAAACTAATTTAGTGAGTAGTAATGCCGGGAAAAGTATAAACATAACTTGTCCGCCCATTGTTAACAGCCGCACAAGGTTTACATCAGCATTCTCAACGTCCATTCCGAAAATCATTAATGTTAAAAGTCCGCCGCCAATCTGGTAAAGTATAAATATTGCTATTAGTCCAAAGAAACCGGCTGTTAACGGCGGTATGGCCGGAGTTAATTCATTTAAAGAACCGGATTTATTTTCGTTCAGGTCGGGTTCGTTGTTGTCTTGATTGTTATTGTCGAAATTTTCCATAGCCGCCAAAATAACAAATTTGATCTAATTAAAACAGAGTGTGATGATTTTAATATTTGCGGACATTATGAGTAATACAAAGCTGTTATTCCGGCTGATATTATTTCCAATTTTTTCCCGTAATAAGTTTATCAACAAACTCAGAGTTAAATTTATTTGGGATGATACTTTATTACTATCCCGATGATTATCCATTTTATTTAATCTTTATGAAGTGATAAAGTCGGGTTTTTTAAACCTTCATATTTTGTAAGCTCAGCATCAATAGATCCGATAAGAATTTTAGTTTTCACTTTAACCGGCATTCGTAAATCATCATCAGTCATCCAAACAACAATTGTTCCTTCACTTTTGAATAATCCGCCTTCTTCAATTACCGGTTCAATCATAATACAATCGAAAGTACCGGCTTCAACACTAACAGTTTCTCTACCATGGTAAACTACTTTTAGCGGATATGTTTTATTCTGATAAAAATTTTCCAGAATAAATGTATGACCAATTTCCTTATCCTTGTAATCCAGAGTTCTGAAATAATAGAATGCTGAAACAATATCGTTTACATATCGGTTAATTTCATACTGACCTTTACTAGTTTTCACTTTTTCCTTTCTCTGATCGAAAAAAGCTGAAAAATCTTTTTTAAATTTTCCTTCACGAATGTGCTGTTCAAAACGCCATGGGAAAAGTCCGGCAGTATCTAAGTAGGTTATATAACTATCGCGTACTTTATAAAAAGGATCGAAGCTGGGAACAGAGTTTACTTTAAAGGCAATATAATAAGAGTCACGTCCGGAAATCCTTTTAATTTTAGGAATTTCCATTGTTGCTATTCCGGCAGTAACAAAACCATACTTTACATCGAAAGTAAGTTTTTCGCCAACGCCAAAGGCTTTATTTTCAAGTTGTCTAAACTCAACTTTTTGCGCATTTAATTTTAGTACAAATGTAAACGCGATTATTACCATTAAGATTGTCTTTTTCATCATAACCTCCGCAGAGTTTCCAATAGTTTATCGAACATAATTACTCAATTCCTATAAAATCTTTTCTTGAACTGAATATTTGGATATTTGTTCCAACTCTTATGCCAGATTTAGATTGGCTTAAAATAGTTGAAATCATAAACTTTGAATTATAATTTAATATTTTATGACCATTTTAAGAATCAAATTGTATATTAAATTCTACACAACTTAATTATTTCCCGGAAACAAAGGGATTATCTTTTATAAAAAAGCGCCAGGGTAATTCTACCGATTTTTTAATCCCGATACGTGTAGTTACTACAATTTTTTGTGATGAAATATTTTGGGCATCGGAAATAAAAATTCTATCGCTTAAAAGATTTTCGCCATTATTATTTTTAGAAAGATTATATGCCAGGCAAATTTTCCCCGGTCCGTTTGTTAAATTATTGAATTCTTTTTTTGATAAATCAGAATGGCCAAACCGATTAGTTCCCATAGCATCAATTCCAGTTAGAGGCTCAATTCCCCTAATTAATACAGCACTTCCCGAATCTTGATAGCCGGTTATAACATTTGCGCAAAAGTACATTCCATAAATAAAGTAGATGTACAAATGCCCGCCGCCCATAAACATTACTTCGTTGCGCTTTGTTACACCTTTAAATGAGTGTGCGGCTTCATCATTAATTTTATTATAGGCTTCAACTTCAACAATTTTACCTGATAAAAATGTGCCGTCTTCGTTCACTTTGCAAAAGGATTTCCCTAACAATTCTTTTGCGACAGTTAAAACATCTTGCGTATAAAATTCTTTGGTGAGTTTATTTAAGGAAGTCCCAATAGCCATTTGAACCGGCTGTTATTTAAATTGCGAATCTAATTTAGCTTCGAGGTCACTTATCTGTCTGGTTAGAATATCGGACTTTTCAGGATTCTGTTCCATTAGTTTCTTATAAACTGATATAGCTTTATTAAGATTGCCCTGCGCAACATATATTCCGGCAACAGTTTCAGAAACAATTTCTTCTTCATCTTCAAGATCATTGTACGTATCGTCACCAGATATATATTCCTCCGATAAACCATTTGAGGAAATCTTAGCACTGTTCAGTTTGCTCGCTAAATCATCAAGGTTGTCTTCAAAAGATAAAGGCTTTTGTTCGTCTGGTTCAACTTCTATATCATCAATATTATTGGGAATAAATGAGGCGCGTTTACTTTCTGATAATAATGAATGGCGTTCTTTAATTGAATAAAGTTTACCTACATAATATTTGTAAGTACTTTTGGAATCGATTAAATCGCATCCCTTTCTCAAAATTTCTTCTGCTTTATCAAAATCACCAACTGCCGCTAAAGCCTGAGAATAAATTATATAAGCGGTAGAATAGTCCGGATAAATCTCCAATCCCTTCTCTAAAATATTTAGAGCCTTATCAATATGCTTTTTCTCTAGCTCTGTTTCCGCTACTTTAGCAAATAAAGGCGAGTTGGTATTAAATTCATATATAAGTGAAAATTTATCCATGAGTTATTACTATTTAATTAAAGAATGTTTTAGTGATAACAAAGATACACTTCCAAAACCAAAAGTAAAAATTATATGGAAGGGTAACGACGCAATTTCGTTAAAATAAATTGAAGCCGCAACACCAAGTGAACAATAGACGGCAAAAAACATTTCAACTAAAGTTACTTTACTTAGTTTTATTTCGTTTAAGTATTTCTTCTTTTTAATTGAACTTGATTTATTCTGTATCATGAACTTTGGGGTTCTGATAAAATCGGAACGTTTATTAAAAAGTCCTTCGAAAACAGCAAGTGAGTTATTAACAGCAAGTCCAATGCTGCCGGCCATAAATAAAGGGAAATATAAGGTTTTTTTAACCCAGTCTTTTGAAATGTCTTTTTGCGAATAAAGGAAATATAAAAAGGAACTAATAAGACCAAGTACAAAAACCGACATAAAGTTAAATATTGAATGATCGGCGATATTATTTTTTACAAAAACAAGCGGCAGATTAAGCAGAGATACAACCAGTAATATTGGGAACGATAAATTACTTAGCAACTGGTAAGTAGATTGAAGCTTTATTTTAGCCGGTATATCCGATCTCCAGAGAAGAGGAATAATTTTCCGCGCGGTTTCAATTGTTCCTTTAGTCCATCTAAACTGCTGGGCTTTAAGCGAATTCATTTCAGCCGGTAGTTCACCCGGACTGGTTATATTATTAAGGAATTTAAATTTCCATCCTTTTAACTGCGCTCTATAACTGAGATCAAGATCTTCTGTTAAAGTATCAGAGTGCCAATTCCCGGCATCTTCAATACAGCTTTTTCTCCAAATACCACCGGTGCCATTGAAGTTTATAAAAAAACCGGATTTATTTTTAACTGTCTGATCAATTACAAAATGACTGTTTAAGGAAAGTGCCTGAAGTTTTGTTAAAACAGAATAATCTTCATTTATATGATCCCATCGTGTTTGTACCATTCCAATTTTAGAATCATTAAAATAAGGAAGAGTGTCTAACAGAAAATTTTCTGAAGGAATAAAATCGGCATCAAATATAGCGATAAACTCACCATCAGCCTTTAGTAAACCTTCTTTTAACGCTCCGGCTTTAAAACCATCTCTGTCCTTTCTGATTATCTGACTTATATTAAATCCGGCAATTGTTTTACTGGCAACTAAACGTTTAACAATTGAACTTGTTGTGTCAGTAGAATCATCAAGTATCTGAATTTCAAATTTATCAATCGGATAATTCAATTTACAAACAGCGTTTATCAATCTTTCCACAACATTTATTTCGTTGTAAATTGGCAGTTGAATTGTTATGAACGGGAATTTGTCTTGTAAAATCGGGAGATTAATATCAGAATTATATTTACCCCGATAGAATAACATGATTAAACCATGCAATCCCCAAAAGAGAAGTAATAATAGCGCAATTACATAAACGCACAATATAATTTCGGAGAAGTACATAATAACTACCAGTTAGAAACTACTCCAAGTAGTATATCTTCACAAATCTTAGTTATAGTGTCATCAATAGCAGTTTGTCTGGCCGCAAAAGGATCTTCATCAGTTTGGTAATTACTGTAATCAGAAAATTGTTTGTCAAATATTGTTTTGCGTTTAACCATATCTCTGTACATTACTTTAACTGTAATAGTAAGTCTTCGCGAGGATATTGATTCGCCGCCGTCCTGATCATTTTGACTAACAATGTCCGGAGCATCTTTAATAGAAGTTACAGTACATTCTAAAAGAGCGTCGGCATTTTCTTTTTCGGTAACAAAAAGTGTATTGTCATCAAGGAAGTTCTGAATTAATTCAGAAGTAAATTTGTCTCTAAGTTCAGGTTCACCAGAACCGCTTTTGTCCTTAAAATCAATTATAGCAATTGAATTAAGATGCGGCGGAACAGAAGCTCCGGTAAATGAATAGCTGCATCCTTTTAAAAAAATTGCTAAAGGAACCAAAACTAAGTAGATATATTTTTTATAAGCCATATTCATTAATCTTTCTATATAAAGTCCGCTCACTTATATTTAATAACCTGGCGGCTTTACGCTTATTTTGCTTTGTATAATTGAGCGCATTAATTATAGCTCTCCGCTCCATATCATCCATCGGAATTACATCTTCAACTTCCATTGAGCCATTATTGTAAGTTTGCATCTCATTTTGGTTTTTGAAAGCCAATTGTTTTAAATCCAATAAATCTTTTTTAATCTCTATTAAAGCCCGGTATATCATCTCCCGGTCTAATGCTTCGGGCGATTTATTTAAGTGTATCGGCAGGTTTCTATTTTCATCTAATCCTACTGAACTTGATAACAAAGGTATAATTGAATCATGTTCTATTATACCGGTTCTGCTTAATGCCGATGCTGTCTCAATAACATTTTTTAACTCACGTATGTTCCCGGGCCATTTATACTGGTACATTAAAGCGTATGCGTTTTGTGTTATTCTGGGAATATCGATGTTATTCTTTTTTGCATAAAGCTCTAAAAAATAATCCGCCAAAATCCCAATGTCTTCAACACGGTCTCTTAAAGGAGGAATATTTAAAGTAACTGCTTTTAATCTGAAATAAAGATCATTTCTAAATCGTTTAACATCAACTTCTTTTTGAAGATCTTTATTAGCTGCGGCTAAAATTCTAACATCAACCTTGGTTACAGTCTCACTGCCAATTTTCATAAACTCTTTTGTTTCTAAAACCCGAAGCAGTTTAACCTGAGTTGTTAAAGGCATTTCCGCTATTTCATCCAAAAAAAGTGTTCCGCCGTCAGCTATTTCAAAAT
Source organism: Melioribacteraceae bacterium (assembly GCA_016342755.1). GTDB lineage: Bacteria > Bacteroidota > Ignavibacteria > Ignavibacteriales > Melioribacteraceae > JAEINS01. Next base: position 35,357 of record JAEINS010000020.1, read on the forward strand.
AACCTTTTCTATCATCCATAGCACCTGTGAAAGAACCTTTTTTGTGTCCAAACAATTCGCTCTCTAAAATTCCTTCTGGAATGGCACCACAGTTTACGCTAACAAGTTTTTTATTGCCTCTGTCGCTATATTCGTGAAGGGCTCTTGTAAATACTTCTTTGCCAACACCGCTTTCACCAAATAATAGAACAGAAATATCTGATTTAGCAACCTGCATAGTAATATCAACTAAATCATTAATTTCTTTTGATTTACTAATTATACCGTATTGATTCTTAAATTCTGAGATTGTCATAAATATTAAACTAAATTGAAATTGAACTTTAAAATATAACAAATAAGAAATAAAAATTTGTGATTAAAACTTTACACTACTGATCATAAATTTTCAATTAATCCGTCATCTGTTATAATTACATTTTGTTTTATCAGCGGCGGTAAATTCTGGTGCCAGCTAAAAATAGTCTGTTCATCTTCATCATCTATATGAGAAAGGTATAATTTTACATTTGGGCGGCTGAGTAAAAAATTATCAAATTCTGACACTGATATGTGAGTTGTTTCGGTAATGAAATATCCAAACCCGGAATCATCAAATAAGCTGAGATCATCGGAACTGCCTACATCGGAAGTATAAACCAGATTTGTATCTTTTGAAGAAATTAGAAAGCTTGATGAATTCCATGGAATATTTTGCTCTCTAACTTCATCCTTCTTTTTAATATGCGAATTTTTACGCGGCATAATTACTAAGTTATCATTTATATTAATTTGTGTGTTATTCTCAAAGCCAATTATATCTATTTGAAAAGCAATAGTTTCTTTGAACAAATAACAAGCGTTCAAAAAATTCCAAATATCATGAGCAAACATTTTATACAAATATATTTTCAACGGTTCAGTTCTATTACATAATTTCATCTGAGTAATTAACGATGGTAAACCTGTGTAGTGATCAGCATGATTATGACTAACTATTATATCTGTAATTGAATTGAAATTAATACCGCTGTTTAATAAAGCTCGCGAAACACTATCGCCACAATCTATTAAAAGGGTTGTTCTGTTTTTTTCAACTAACAGTGAAGAGTGAAATCGTTTTAATGAAGTTTTACCTGAGCCGGTTCCGACAAATGTAAGTTTCAAAATTACTCCGGATAAAAAAATGAAATTGCAAATAACAAAATACAAATATCAACAGTGTTCTTGTTTTTAGAATTGTAGTTTATTGTTTTGGAATTCGTATTTCTTTTGCTGTTTTTAATCTGCAGTTTAATCAATCTCTATAATTCTTCCATTCAGCTTAAAGATTTTCTTAATATGATCGAGATAGTTTTGGGCTGATGATTTATTTTCAAACTGACCAACAGTAACAACATTCAATAAACTTCCGCCAACATCTTTAATATGTATTTCGGCGTACTGGTTTTCGGATTCAAATTTTTGTTTTAAGTTTTTCGCGTTTTTTTCACTAAGAAAAGCACCGGCCTGAATTGTGAATTTATAGCTTTGTTTTTCTGTTTCTTGTTTCACTGCAGTTTTGTGAGTTTCAGTTTTAATAACATGAGCAGCAGTTTCTGCCAAATCCTGATCAGGTATAGTACGGTCAGCGGCTTTTATATATTGCGAATTCGGGAATTCAGATTTCAGTTTGTCTAAATAAGTTCCAGCTTTTTTATAGATACCTAAAGAATAATAATATGAGAATATTTTATAAAGAACCGCATCCGCGTATGTAAAATTTTTGCTTTTCTCAAGTATACTTAAATACTTCTGTAAAGATTCTTCGCCGTCGGTGGTTAACACTGCATCAAGATATAATACGTTAAGATCATCCGGATTGTTTTTAATCAATTTTAATAAGCTATTGTTTGCTTCAACAACATCACCTTTCTCAACCATCGATAGATAAACATCAATATCAACTTCCTGCGCAAAGGCGGATGTGGTTAAAGTAAAACCGAGTAATATTAATAATGCAGTTTTTTTCATAACAATAATTTTTTTCGTGAAATTACAAAGTGAATTTAAGCAGTTAAATTAATCTTTTCATTACCAGGTAAAACTATTTCAATTAAATCAGCAAAAAGTGTTGCTGATGTAGCTCTATTAATTTTAACCTTTACATACGAGCCAACACCGGCATCTTCTGAATAAGGGAAAATTGCTACTTTGTTTGAATCTGTCCGTCCTGCCAAAAACTGGTCAGACTTTTTACTAGATCCTTCTACAAGAAGAATTTGTTCTTTACCAATTAATTCCTGATTATTTTCAAAAGAGATTTTATGTTGAAGATCAATAATTTCACTTAAGCGTTTTGTTTTTATCGCTTCGGAAACATTGTCTTCAAGATTATACGCTTTTGTACCTTCTCTTGGTGAGTACTTGAACATATAAGCACCATTAAATCGGCTTCTTTTTATAACCTCTAAAGTTGCGTCATGATCTTCATCCGATTCATTTGGGAAGCCTGCAATTATATCAGTTGAAAAACTAACATTAGGAATTAATTCTTTAGCTTTATCTATAATACTGTTATAGTGTTCAATTGTGTAAGTTCTCTTCATCTCATCCAGAACTTTATTAGAGCCAGACTGTACGGGCAGATGAATGTAATTGCAAATGTTTTCGTGATCAGCAATTGTCTGAAGAAGTTTTTCAGAAATATCTTTAGGATGTGATGTAGAAAACCTGATTCTCATTGATCTGTCAATAACCGCGCATGAAGCTAACAGATCCGCGAAATCATTTCCTTCAGAATTATACGAGTTTACATTTTGACCGAGAAGGGTAATTTCTCTAAAACCTCTTTCAGAAAGTTTTTTAACGTCGGCTACAACCGATTCTAAATCAACACTTCTTTCACGACCCCTTGTATAAGGCACTACACAATACGAACAAAAATTATTGCAGCCGCGCATTATAGAAATCCATGCGGAAATTCCTTCTTCACGAAATGGTTCTATATCATCGTATGTTTCAGTCCGCGAAAGTTTTACACCAATTCCTTTTTCACCGGTAAAGGCGTTATCAATAAATTCCGGCAGTCTTCTATATTCATCAGGACCAACAACAAGATCAACCATTTTTTGTTCGTCCATTAATCTTTTTCTTAATCTTTCGGCCATGCAGCCAAGAACACCAATTACAGTATCGGCTCTATTTTCTTTTAACTTTTTTAAATTGCCAAGTCTTCCATGAATTCTTACTTCCGCATTTTCTCTAATACTGCATGTATTTAATAAAATTACATTTGCTTCTTCAGCAACTTCAGTAATTCTGTAACCTTTATTTTTTAATATTCCCATAACAAGTTCAGAGTCAGCTACATTCATCTGGCACCCGTATGTTTCTATATATACTTTGTTAATACTCATTCTTTTCTTCTTTCTGACTAAGTCGGTTTTATTACAGTGTGGTAAAAAGATACATCAAATAATTAAAAGCTATAAATCCTAAAATGAATAATAGTATTAATATTATTCTGCTCGATCTTTTTCTGTCACGAGTGATGTCATTATCATTAAAATTTTTTTTAAACATTTCATCCAAAAATGGTTAAGTGAAATTAACTAACCTACAAAGCTATGAAGAAGATATATCTTTTACAATATAGAGATTTTTTTGTGGAGCGGATAATGACTTTACAGATGTAAAATAAAGTATGTTAAAAGAGTAAAAATTAATTATCTGATAATTTGGAATTTATGATACGCAGGTTTATGTTTCGGTCTTAGCAATTATGAATTTTTTAAATAAAAAAATATCGGCATGAATAAGGACACATTAAAAAAAGCCGCTGCGGAAAAAGCAGTAGAAGAAATTGAATCGGGGATGACAATAGGATTGGGAACAGGTTCAACAGCTTATTTTGCGATTATAAAAATTGCGGAATTAATTAAAGAGGGAAGACTTAAAAATATAAAAGCTATTCCTACTTCGAAGCAGACTGAAGAATTAGCCAGAGAAAATAATATACCCTTAACCACATTTGCTGAAAGCTCTTGTATTGATATTACTATTGACGGAGCGGATGAAGTTGACCGGAAACTGAATTTAATTAAAGGCGGCGGCGGTGCTTTGCTAAGAGAAAAAGTTGTAGCGCAGTCTACAAAGAAAAATATTATTGTTGTTGATGAGTCTAAACTTTCTGAAAATCTAGGCGATAATTTCTTTGTTCCAGTAGAAGTTTTGGAATATGCGCTTGAACCGGAAAAAAAGTTTTTACAAGAACTGGGCGCGTTAGTTAAGATTAGAAGAGACATAGAAAATAAAATTTTTAAAACAGATGAAAACAATATTATTCTCGATTGTACATTTGGCAGTATAAATGAACCGGCTGATTTAAACAAACAGTTAAACGAAAGAGCCGGAATTGTAGGGCACGGATTGTTTATTGAGTTAGCTTCTAAAGTAATTGTTGCTTCGGAAGAAAAAGGAATTTTTACTTTAGAAAATAAATAAAAGTAAAACTTACTTGTAAAATAGTATTGTTATATATTAGAGGCTGAATTAGCGCAAATTTACCTTTATGAGATATTTGATTCATTTTAGTGCAGTAAACGTAAATACTATTAGTAATATTTAAACTGTTTTATAGTTGGAATGTTAATTGCTAAGTTACATAGTGTGTTATATTTTTACTTAAATTCTAGTTATTTTAATTTGTTCTAAAATTTTTTGAAAATGTTTTATTTAGGTATAAAAATAAATGTTTTATTTCAAGTGGTAAAAAAAATTACTTTTATTTTTTTTTTTCATAAAAATGTATAAATTTAGTATTATCATAAATTGTAAAATCTATTGTGCGGATATGAATGTAATAATTTTCAATTTTGAGCTTGCAAGTCGTGAAGGGTGGCAAAACGTATTGAGGAATTCTATTTCCAGATATAGGCTTTCCATAGGTAGTATCCCAAAAGTATCTTTATTATTAGGTTTTACGAATATAGTATTTGCCGGTTTTAAAAAGCTGGGTTATTGAGGTTTAAACGAAGAAAATTCTTTATACTTGGAAAAGAATTTTAAAATAGAATTAAGTTTAGTTATAGTAAAATAGCAATGTTTTTAGGTGTATATATAAAATGATGTTAAAAAATATACTGTTAAGTTGAATTTAAATTCAAATTTAAAGAAAATATATATTGACAAGAACTTGACAAATTTATATTTTTGGCTTGATGTTATGTATTCTTATACTTTTTGGTGTATTCTATATATACATAAATTTGTTCTTATTAAAGTAAAGCACTAAATTATTTGAGATAAATTATTAAACTATCAACATTTATCACTAAATTGAAAAGGGAAAAGGAACTGAGAATTAACAAAAAAAATAAGGAGAGCTTTCATGAGAAGAAATTTACCGCCATAAATGGGGGCGAATTATTTTTTAAAAAAGTTTTACAATCAAATCAAATTAACAATTTTTCAATCAACATGGAGAAAAACATGAATCTACACAAGCTTACTAAAAAGTTTGGTTTCCTGCTTGTTCTACTGGTGGTGTTAGCCGGTAGTACTTTTGCTCAAACCACTTTTTATGTCAACAGAGACATAGGTTCTGACGGGCGTGATGGTTCGCAAGCAACCTTACTTGTGCCTGATGATGGTGTTACTGGTCCTAAATTGACCGTAACTGATGCTATGAACGGTGCTGTTGACGGTGATATTATTTCTGTTGCTTATTCTGCTTTAAATAAGTATGCCGAAGGTGATATTACTGTAACAAAAGAATTAACTTTCACATCTACCGGTGCAGGTACTCCTGTATTTACAGGTGGTTTAATAATTAACCAAGTTGCTGCTGGCGATGATGTTGAATTTATTGGTCCCTTTCATTTTGAAGCTGACGGTGTTGCAAACCTTGGACTTGATATGCAAGTGGGTGATTTAACAGGTGCTGATAATTTAACAATAGAAGAAAGTGTTCATTTATTAAATGATACTTGGACTTTAAGTGGTCAGTTAAATTATGTTGGTGTTATCAACTTTGAATATGAAAACACAACTGCCGCTGCGATTGATTTTGTAACTGGTGATGAGTTTCCTGTAACTGCAAGTACTGGTGTTGTTACTAATCTTGATTTAACAAAAACTGGTGCAGGTGCTGTTACTCTTGAATTAAATGAAGATAAAACTATCAATGGTGTTTTAACTACTGCTGGTGCAGTTGATTTAGGTACTAATACATTATTTATAGCTGGTAACTCAGTTGCACATGCTATAGGTGGAGATGTTACTAACGGTACTGTTGATTTTGACCTTGATGGTGGTAACGCAACTATTACTGGAGCTTTTGATTTAGATAATTTAGTAGTTGGTTCTACTGAAACTCCTGCGGTTGCTAGAACTTTAGCTGTTAACACTGTTGTTGAAATTAATAATGTAACTGCTAATAACAATGTTGTTACTGACTTAAACAACACTGGTGATATTCTTGGTAACTTAACTAATAATAGTTCCGGTGATATGACTACTGCTAATGATGGTGATATCGTTGGAAACGTTACATTAACTGGTGCTGGTAATATTACTCTAGATGCCGCAGGTGCAAATGCATCAGATATCGGTGGAAATATTTTAGTTTCCGGTACTGGTACTTTAACTTGGAATGATGGTGTTCTTGATAACATTAATGCTATTAACGTTGGCGGTAATGTAGATTTAACAACTCAAGTTGATGTTTCTGCTGCTGGTAATGAAACTGGTTTAGCTTTAATTACCTTTATAGATGTTCCTGTTGTTGTTACTGGTGATGTAACAAATAGTTTTGATATTACCGGTACTACTGAAAATGCTGGTGATAATGATAATGATAATGGTATTATATTATTTGAAACTGATGCTTCTGGTGATGTTACTCTTGGTAATGTTGTAAACGAATCAACAAACAATGTTGTTGTTGATGGAGGAAGTACTTCTGATAATAATGGTATTATAGAATTCGATTTTGATGCTGCTGGTGCTGGTGGTGGTGCAACATTTACTGCTAAAGATATTACAAACTCTTCTTCTGCTAGCAACGTTGCTAGTGCTTCTGGTAATATTCAATTTAGTGGTACAACTGTTGACCCTATTGTAGTTGAAGATGTATTAAATACATCTAACACAACTATTGCTGCTAGTGGTTTAATTGATTTTGGTGGAACTGCTACAGGTGATTTCACTGCTAACTCAATTACAACATCTGGTTCTACAGATGGTGGTAATATTATAATTACAGATGGTACAGTTACTATAGTTAGAAATCCTTCTGCTACTGGTACTGTAACTAACTCTCGTACTGTTGCTGGTGCAGATATTGTATTTGGTCTTGGTACTACAGCAATACAGGGTAGTTTAATAAATAGTGGTGCAGCTCTTATATCTTTTGATGCTACTGCTAATCCTGTTACTGTTACTTATGCTATTCAGTCTTCAGGTGCTGGTAATATAACTTTCGCTTCAATTGGTGGTGGTATTTCTGCCAATAGTGTAAGTTTAACCGGTTCTGGTGACATTTTAGCTGTTGCACATACAGGTTCTTTTACAGCATCTACAACTACTGTAAACGGTACTGGTGCAGTTCTTGATTTATCTGCATCTCATACTGTTGCTCCTAGTTTTGGTGTTCTTACTATCACTGATGGTACTTTAGATGCAACTGCTGCAACTGGTGTAGATTTTTCAACTAATTCATTTACAATGGATGGTGGAACTCTTAATTTAACTGGTGTTAATGCTGGTGCTGATGAAGATTTATTAGTTGCTAACGGTTTTAGTTTAACTGGCGGTACTGTAGTTTTAACTGATATCCAAAACATAACAGTTTCTGGTACTTCTTTAGTTTATGGTGGTGTTTCTACTAACCCTACTGTTACATTAGGTGGTGCCACTACTGCTATAGTATTTGATGAACCAATTCCAAACGTTCTTCAAACTATGACTATTGGTGATAATTTCCCAGAATGGCCTGGTGATTTAAATGTAGCTAACCCTGCAAATATTTCTACTGTAGTTAGATTTACTGGTGGAAATTTAACTGTGCTTGAAGATGTTACATTTAATACTAATAGTGTTTTAAATGCAATTCAAATTGATGGTGCAAAAATATATATAGGTGATAATAATCAACCTGCAACTGGTGGTACTTTTGCAAATACAACAGGTTATACAACTGTAAACGATGGTCGTGTTGTAATGAGTGGTAGTCAAGCTCAGCAAGTAACACACGGTGGTGGTGCTGTTGTATTTGGTGGTTTCGAAGTTGATAACAATGCTGGAACTGCTGGTCCTGCTAATGCTGACGTTTATATTGGTGCTCAGGCAACTAATGAAGCAAATGCTGTATTTGATGATTTCTTCTATTTAGCTGAAGGTTCTGTTGAAGGTGCTGATATTTCTTTTAATGGTGCTTTACCTTATCCTACAATAGTAAGAAATAACGGTACTTTTTTAGTTGAACCAACATGGGTTTCTAAAGTTAACATAACTTATATTGGTACAGAAAAAACTACTGCGTCTGAAGTTCCTACTACAGTTACTGTATTAAATAACATGACAATCCAGACAACTAATCATACTGCTGGTGGTGCACAAGCTGGATACGGTGTTGTTTCTTTAGGTGCTAATGCACAGGTTAATGGTACTTTAACTGTTAAAGAGAAGCAAACTTTAGACTTAAACACTTTTGATTTAACTTTAGCCGGTTCTACAGTTGTATTAACTGGTGATATTGCTGGTGCTGCTGGTGATAAAGTTATTTTAGCTGCTACTGCTGGTACTACTATTGATGGTGCTGGTTATTTACCAAACGTTGAAGTTGCTAACGGTTCTGTTGGTAACGTAATTACAGAAAATATTGCCGGTTTAGTAGATGATTTACTTAATGGCGATAATGATAGAAATAATAATGATGATACAACTCCTGATGCTTCTATCACTTATGCTGGTGGTGGTGCTGTTGCTGGTGATGCATCTGATTTAACAATCACATTCCCTGCATTAGCTGCTGCTCCTGCTCCTCAGTATCATTTTGCTAATTTAACAATGGCAGATGAATTTGAAACATTTACATTAGGTTCTAATGCTGCAATGATGGGTGATGCAACTTTCCATGGTACAACTGATCTTGGTACATTTACATTACAACACCAAGGTACAGCTCCTACATTTGATGGTACTTCTACAGTTGGTAATGGTACATTAGAATTTGTTACAACTGCTACAGATATTCAGGTAACAACATCTGCTGCTACTGTTGCTGCTAATGTTATTTTTGATGTTCCTGAAACTGCGGCTGCTCCAAATAGTAACGGTACAGTTACTTTTGATGTTGGTAATGCTGGACAAAATAGCTTAACAATTACTGGTAATGTTACTCTTCAAGATGACGCTACAAGTAATGATAATAATGGTACTACTGTTGAAATTGGTAACGGTAAAACTTTAACATTAGCTGGTACAAACGTTGATGTTGCTGCCAATTCTAATTTCACTGTAACTGGTGGTGCTGGTGTTGGTACAGGTTTACTTGTATTAAACGTTGCTGTTCCTAATACATTATTAACTTATACAACAGCTGCTAATACTTCAGTTGCTAACTTAGAAGTTGCTGATGATGTAACTTTAGCTGGTGCTGTAGTTGGTAGTGATTTAACAGTTTATAATTTTACACACTCTGACGGTTTATTAACATTTGGTACTGCTGATTTAGTAGTTACTAATTTGTTTGATAGAACAGGCGATGGTACATATAATGGTGATGGTGTTTTACTTATTGATAACACTGTTCCTGTTGCAAACTTTAAACATGCTAATTTTGCAAGTCCAACAAACATGGTTATTAATAACCTAGAATTTGAAGCTGGTATTACAATGCAAAATGCTGGTGCACAACTTATTGTTGTTGAAAACTTAACAATTGATAATGTTGATGTAGATAACCAAGTTGCTGCTAGTGCTAGTTTAATTACTGTTGGTGATGCTACAACTGTTCCTACAGTTAAAGCTATTGGTGCTGGTGCTGATGTTAGTTCTAATCAGTTAACATTTGCTAATGCTAACGCTGACTTTGTATTTGAAGGTGCTGCATTTACTGTTGCAACTAACATTTGGCCAGAAGCTTCAACTGCTGATGGTATGGTTGCAAGAGACGTAACTGTTGATATGGTTGCTGCTGGTACTGTTTTAACTTTAACTGATAGCAGATATATTGGTGGAGACCTTGATCTTTTAGATGGTGTTCTTACTTGGGATAATCCTGATGTATTGGAAATTGCAAGTGGAAGTACTATTAAGAGAGTTAATGGTATGTTAGATAGAAATGCAAATGCAAATGCTGTAGTTGGTACATTAACTGCTCCTTTAGTTAACTTAGAATACCAAGGTGCATATGATACTGATATTGAGTATTCTTTACCTCTTGAGGTTAATAATTTTGAATTATTAACTGCTGCTTCTGTAATTGATATTGTTAGTCCGAGATCAACAGTTGGTGTTACTCCTTCAATTGATGGAGTTGTTACATTAGCTCTTGGGTCAGGAATCAATGTAGATGCAAATACAACATTTACACAAGTATTAACAATTCCAGATGGCTCTTTAGTAGATGTAGGTGCTAATGTTGTTGCTCCTGCAAGTGCTACTGCAACTTTCCCAGCTGGTATTATTATTTCTCCAGATGCTGGTGCTGTTGCTCCTTTAGGTGGTAACTTAACTGTAACTAATGGTTTAGCTAATGTTACTGCTGCTGGTATTACTAACAATGGTATGATTAATAATAACGAAGTTATTACTACTGTTGGTGGTTTAACAATGGGTACTTCTGCTGTTTATACTGGTACAGGTACTGATGTATTAAACGCTGATTCTTTAGTAACTGCTGGTACAGTTAATTTAGAAGATGGTTCTGCAATTAACATGACTGGTAATGCTGTATTAGGTGGTGCATTAGATTTTAATGCTGCTGCTGTTGCTGCTAACTTAGTATTTGCTACTTTAACTACTTCAGGTAACTTAAATATTACTGGAACTGTTGCAAATGGCAATAATCTTGACGTAGTATTTAACGCACTTGACGCAGATCAAGATGTTACTATACCTACTGCTGGTGTAACAGTTCACGATTTTACAATGAACCAAACATCTGCTGTAGTTCCTCCAAATGTTACAAAAAATATTGTTGAAGTAACTGGTGGTAACTTAGTAATTGATGGTACATTAAACTTAACACGCGGTATTTTAGATGCTGGTGATAATAATGTATCTGTTAATTTAACTGTAAATGGTGCTGGAATTATTACTGGTACTGGTGTTAACAGAGCACTTGCTCATCCTACACATATATCGCATGTAGTTGGTAATTTAGGAGTAAATATTCCTGTTGCTTCAATTGGTAGAATTGAATGGCCAGTTGGTGCTACAAATGGAGATTACAGACCAGTTGCAATTACATTTACAGCTGGAAACGCAACTATTACTGGAACAAGATTATCTGTTGGTCATGTTGATGGCGAACCAGCTGGTATTAAAGGTTTACCAGTAGATGGCGGTTTTAAATATAATGTAGTACCACCAGTAGAAAACCAAATTGGTGGAAAAGCTCCTTATTCATGGTCAATAAGTGCAACTCCTAGTTTAGGTGCTTCTCAAGCTTATGACTTAGAATTAGTTGGAACTGAATTTGCAAGACCATTCCAAGAAGTTAATGATTTAAGAATCATTAAGAGATTTGATGGTGAAGTTACTGCAAATGCGTGGTTCTTACACGGAAGTAATGATAATTATACAAATATATTAGAAGAAAATAATCCTACTCCAGACGATACTCTAATTACTGTTAGAAATGTTGGTTCTACTGGTGGATTAGTTCCTCAAAAAGGATTCTTTACAATTGGTATTCCTACACAAGCTCCTATATTTACAACTGTTCCTGCAAATGCTGTTGTTGCTGAAGCTGATAGTGTAGATGCACAATTTGTAGCTGAAGATCAAGATGCAATTGCTTCTGCAATTCTGTATTCTGTTGAAGCTGTTACTCCTGTTATTCCAGATTCTACATATTCAATTGATGAAACTGGTAAATTAACTTTCAAACCTAATTATGATTTAGGTTCTGTAGCTGGTACAATGTATGAATTTACAGTAAAAGCTACAAAAGCAACTGATTCATTATCATTTGTAACAGTTATGGATACAATTACTGTTACTGACGTAAATAGAGTTCCTGTAGCTGGCGTTGTTCCTAGTGATACATCATTTGTTGCCGAAGGTTCAACACAAAGTTGGATATTAGCTGCTACTGATATGGATATTGATAATGGTGGTTTTGTATATGCATTACAAACTGTTGTACCTGCAACTGGTGATATTACTTTAGTTGGAGATTCTTTAGCATTTGCTCCTGCATATGGTACAGATGGCAATTCTTATGAAGTAACTTTAAGAATTACAGATGTTCCAGTTGGTGGTGCATTATTTGTTGACACAACTTTAACATTTGTTGTTTCTAATACAAATAGAGCTCCTGTTATGGTTGAAATGGCTGATACTACTGTTGACGAAGGCGCAACTTTAGAATTAAACTTTGCTGCAAATACAACTGAGCCTGATGGTGATGCTGTAACATTTGCATTCAGTTTAACTAAAGGTGGTGTTGTAGTTGCTGATAGTGGTGCTATTGCAGCAGGTGTTTATACATGGGTTCCAAAATATAATCAAGCTGGTATTTATGAATTAGTTGTTACTGCCACTGATGATAGTTTACTTGCTGTGAAAGATACAGTTATGGTTACGGTTAATGATCTTAACGTAGCTCCTGTATGGGTAGCTGTACTGCCTACACAAACAGTATATGTTGGTGATACATTAACATTCAATTACGATGCTGAAGATTTAGACATGGATGCTTTAACTTATGCATTTGTTGGAAATTTCCCAGCAGACGCGACTTTAGATGCCGCAACTGGTGAATTTAGCTGGGCTCCTAAAACAGCTTCTACATTCCCTGTTTTAATTAAAGTATCTGTTACAGACGGTATTACAACAATAAATACTCAGGCAGAAATAACTATCGAAGTTACTACTGTTGAAGTTGCTGGTGTTGTAACTTATGAAAATGCTGGTACTGACCCAATAAAAGATGCAACTGTTAAGTTAATGCAAGGTTCAGTGGTAGTTGATTCAACTACTACAGATTCAACTGGTGCATATAAATTTACAGAAGTAAATGGCGGTGAGTATTCTATAATGGTTTCTTCAGAAGCTGTATGGCCTACTTCTGCAGTATTAGCGTCTGACGCTTTATTAGCTGCACGCAGTTCTGTTGATACAACTGTTATGTTAACTGATATGCAAAAATTAGCTGGTGATGTAACTGATGATACTGCTGTTAACGCTTTTGACGCTCTTAAAATTCTACAAAGAGTTGTTAAAATGGTTGACAAGTTTGCTGTAGCTGACTGGCAGTTTGAAACTAAAGCTGCATTTACAGTTGGTACATCAAACGTAAATAAAGATTTCTTAGCAATTGCTGCTGGTGATGTTAACAAAAGTTATACAATGGCTGGTGCTTTAGCAAAAGAAAATGTAACTGTAGTTGAAGAAGAAGCTTTAAGAATTGCTCCTAAAGCTGAATTTGAATTACCAATTAAATTAGATGCGGTTTCTGAAGTAAGCGCGTTCACATTTAGATTAGCTTACCAGTCTGACAAAATGGAATTAGTTTCTGTTGCATCTAAAGCTCAAGGTCTTATGTCTTCTGCAAAAGATGGTGTTATTTCTCTAGCATGGGCTGACTTAAGCGGTAATAAAGCTCTAGTATTAGAAGATGATGCTGTTGTAGTTCTTACTTTCAAAGCGACTGAAGAATTTGCAAAATCTGAAACTGCTGGATTAACACTTGAACTAGGTGAAGTAGTTAACAAGTTAGGTAAAGATGTAAGTGCAAATATTTCATTACAGGGTGCTGAAATAGCAATACCTGAAAACTTTGCATTAAACCAAAACTATCCTAACCCATTCAATCCAACTACTACTATTGCATACGATATGCCGATTGCTGGTAAAGTAACTCTTAAAGTATTCAATACCTTAGGTCAGGAAGTTTCTACTATAGTAAATGAAGTTAGAGAAGCTGGAACTCACAAAGCTATATTTAATGCTACTAACATGGCAAGTGGTATCTACTTCTTCAACATTACGGTGGAAGGTACAAAGAACTTTGTACAAACTAAGAAAATGGTATTATTGAAGTAATTCAATTATCATAAATGGAAGTAAGGGTTAAGAAATTAACCCTTCTTCTTTTCTTTTTTAATTAAATTTTTATCATGTGAGGAAAAAGTATATGAAAAAATTCATCTCATTGCTGAGCATTATATTATTGTTCTTCACTTGTACTATTAGTGGCCAAACCACCGTGAGTATTCCTGATACAACTGTGGCTGAGAATGTCGAAGTTTTACTTCCAGTAAAATCCGGCGCTCTTGCTGAAGTTGGATCATTTAGTTTGAATATTGCTTTTGATACTACTGCAGTTGAATATAAGGGTATAGAAAATAATGTATTTACAACTGGAACTTTTATTGTTAATGATACAACCGATGCCGGTGTTCTTTATATTGGCTGGTTTGGTACTGATGCAGTTGAAGTTACAGATAAATTATTTGACCTTAAATTTCAATACAAAAGTGGTTCAAGTGCCGTTCAGTTCACGGGTTCAAACGAAATAACAGATCTTAATAATATTCCATATACAGTTAATTTTGTGAATGGAAGTGTGGGTTCAGTACCTGCTGCTTTAGGTCTTGGTGAAGTAACTGGTGAAAGTGGAGATACAGTTAAGGTTCCATTTAATGCTGTTAATTTAGAAGGCATTGGTTCAATGGGATTTTATATAAATTATGATACTGCAGCTGTTGAGTATGTTGGTTTAACTGATGATATAGTCGGTTTTACTGCTACTCCAATGGAAACTGCAGATGGTCAGGTTATTTTAACCTGGATTTCAATTACTGGGACTCCTTTTACTTTAGAAGAGGGTGTTTTAGTTAATTTAAATTTTGTTATTAAGGCTGGTACAACAGATTTAACATTTGTTGCTCCCACTGAAATAACTGATACAGAAAATAATGTTTTAGCTTTGGTACCAACAAATGGAAAAATCACTGAAGATGTTCCTCCAGCGTTGGTTCCTAGTTTAATTTTAGGTAAAGTTTTAGCTAATCTGGGTTCAGATGTTGTTGTACCAATGAATGCGGTTGCTATTGAGGATTTAGCTTCTTTTACTATGACTATAGCATTTGATACAGCAGTTGTAAGCTTTGTTGAAGTTCAGAATGTTGCTGCTGGAACATTAGTTGCAAATGCTGAAAATGGTATTTTGAATTTAGCCTGGTTTGATACAACTCCTTATGCTGAAACTGAAGGTAAATTTGCTGATTTAGTTTTCAATTATAAAAGTGGAACTTCTGCTCTTGATTTAGAAGCTGCACAAATCACTGATATTAATGGTGCTTCATTAGCTATTACTTTAGTTGACGGTAGTGTTATGTTAAATCCTAACGTTGCTCCTGTTATTACAGCTCCAGAATCAATGAGTTTTGTTGAAGGTGCTAATGTTTTAGTTCCATTAACAACAAGCGATATAAATAGTGATGTATTAACTGTTACAGCTATTGAAGATTTACCTGAAGGTAGTTCAATTTCTCCAACAGCATTATTTATTAATAATGCGGGCGTAAGTGCCGGTTCTTATACTTTCACTTTAGTTGTTAGTGACGGTATGGCAACTGATACTGCTGTTACAACAGTTAATGTTACAGAATATATGGCTCCTAAAGCTATAGATTACTGGAAAAAAACTGTTTCATTTGGTATGTCAGGTCAATCAGTTCAATATTCTGCTGTTGATGGTGAAGGCAAAGTATGGGCTACTAATTATGGTGTTCCTGGTGAAGTTGGTTTGTATGTATTTAATTCAGATACAACACAGGCATCTTTTAGTCCTATTACTACTGGTCTTAATGAAAATGGTGAAGTTATTGAGCTTTCCCAGGTTGGTGGTGTTGCATATTCTGATGGTGTTATATATGCTATTTCTTATGCAACCAAAACAGTTGTTAAATATAATGCGGCTGATGGTACACCATTAAATGGATGGACTCTTGCATTTAGTCCTGGTGATCTTGATATAGATGTTTCTGGAAATATATACGTTGGAAATAAAGTTGCTGCAATGTTTAGTGTTTTCAACAGCGAAGGTATTGAATATAAAGGTTCACCAGTTGGTGTTGCCGGATGGCATATTAACAGAGGACTTAGTGTTACTCGTGATGGATCTAAAGTATTCTTAGCTGACGAAAGCAGTGATAAAATTGCTATGTTTGAAGGTGGCATTGTTTCTTCTGATTCATGTGCATTTGTTGCTGGTGAAGATTTCAAAAATTCTGGATTAACTGATCCTAAAGCATGTGAAATTGATCCATTTGGCAGAATGTGGATTTCTGATTATGGTAATAATAGAGTTCTGATATATGGTTTAGATAAAACTCTTATTCAGGAAATATCTATTACTAACCCTGATGGAGCCGCATTTGATTACGAAAATGGACTTGCTTACATTAATCATTTTGGTGGCGATAACATGATTTCGCAATTTATTGCGAGTTATCCTGATGCTGAGTTGCCATTGATTGAAGCTGCGACAGATGGAACATTAGATCAAGAATGGACATCGAATGCACTTGGTGGTGATATAACTTTAACAGTTGTTGACTCTACTGCTAGCGCATGGGGTAGCCATATTGTTCGTTATGACGATGCTGGTTATACTGGATTAGCGCTTATCAAAAAAACATTTGAGGAAAGTTATACAGTTTCTTCTGATATATATCTAGAAGGCGAAGTTTCTGAAACATTCCCATTATATACTGGAATTGCTATTAAATCTGCTGTTGATGAATTAAAATATTATAGATTCATCTATAGAAATTCTTCTACTGATATGGGTCAGTTAAAACTTCAGGGTTATGATGGTGCTAGCTGGCACATTTCTAAAACCTGGAATGTTGGAACTGAAATTGATCAATTAGAAACTGGATGGCATAATTTTAAAGTAGCTGTTGATGGAAGTAAATTATATGTTTATATGGATAACCAGTTATTAGCCGGAAGTCCTATTCAGCTTACTGAAGCAGAAGCATTCTTAACTAAAGGTATGCCTGGTATCTACGTATATAATACTGCTAATGGTTATGTTGATTTTGATAACTTTACAGTTGCTGAAAATAAACAATTAGAATATTCTATTGCTGATGTTCAGACTCCTGCTGATTCAACTGGCGATTCTCAACTTAAAGGTGAATACGTAATTACTGGTGGTATTGTTACTGCTGTTGAATTGGATGGCGACGGAAATGTTAAGCAATATTTCATTCAAGATGCACCTGGTGCATGGAATGGTGTTTTAGTATATGATCAATCAACTGTTGCAGTTGGAGATTCACTATATTTCCAAGGTATGGTTGATGAGTATTATGACAAAACTGAACTTAAACTTGTTAGTGGTTTAAGAATAGTTGCAAGTGGTATTGCTTTACCTGAAGCTGTTGCTTTAGCTAATACTGCTGATGTTAATAATGAAATGTATGAAGGTGTTCTTGTTTCTATTCAAAGTGCACAATGTATAGAAGGTAACAATAATTATGGTGAAGCAAAATTTGATGATGGATCTGGTTCTGTTATGACTGATGATTTGTTAACTGATGCTTTCCCATTTGTTGTTGATGAATTCTATGATATTATTGGTGTTGTTGATTATTCATTTAATAACTTCAAAATTCTTTACCGTTCTGGTGAAGGTTCTGATATTACTGATATAAATGATCAAGATGAAAGTGAAACATTACCTGTTGAATTTGCTTTGGATCAAAACTATCCAAACCCATTCAACCCGACTACAAATATCAAATTTGCGCTAAAAGTTGACTCTAAAGTAACATTAAGCATTTATAATGTGCTTGGTGAGCAAGTAGCTAACTTAGTTAATGAAGATATGGCAGTTGGTGTTAAAACTGTTAATTTCAATGCTATTAGTCTTTCAAGTGGAATTTATTTCTACAGACTGGAAGCAAGAGGAAATGATGGTTCTAACTTCATAGATGTTAAGAAGATGACTTTGTTAAAATAGTTTTTCTTCATGTATAGATTTATGGAGCTCCGTTTTGCGGAGCTCTTTTTATTTTAAATTTTCTATAATCCTCAAAGATTTTTTATACCCTCAGATTAAAACTAGTTACCTAATAGTTCCGAAATAACTTTCGAACCGAAAAATGCAAATTTATTTGGGTAATCCGTTAATCCAATCACATGTATAAATATTCCTATTGAAACACAATAAAGATACATCTTAAATGATCAGGTGACTGCTATTGGCTCAGCAATTTTAATCATAATGTTTTGGTTAATATTATCCATAAGTATAACTTAATTCATTCAGTAACAAATAATGGCTCTGTATAAGACCCTTTTTTGGCATAAAAGTGGACTATAAGAACTATTACTTATAATCTCTAATGGTTGCCACAATGAATTCTGAAAAGAAAAAAATATCCGTTATTATACTTTGCGGTGGGCAAGGTACACGACTAAGAGAGGAAACAGAATACAAACCCAAGCCTATGGTGGAAATTGGAGGAAAGCCGATTCTTTGGCATATAATGAAAATATATTCTTTCTATGGTTTCAATAACTTTATACTTGCATTAGGATACAAAGGATATTTGATCAAAAATTATTTCTTGAATTATAAATATTATAATAATGACTTTACACTTGATATGGGCAAAAATGGTTTTACGTTGCACGAAAAAAATGGGACTTCAGAAAAAAATTGGACAATAACATTTGTGGATACTGGAGAAAATTCCATGACCGGTGCCAGAATAAAAAATTGTTCAAAGTATATTAATACAGAAAATTTTGCAGTAACTTATGGAGATGGAGTTTCGAATGTAAATTTAGAGAAAGAATTTCAATTCCATGTAGATCATAATAAAGCCGTAACAATGTTAGGTGTTAATCCATTATCCAAATTTGGAGAACTAGTTATTGACGGTGATCAGGTAATGAATTTTAGTGAAAAGCCACAGGTAAATAGTTCTATTATTAATGGTGGATATTTTTTCATGAAGAAGCGATTTCTAAACTACTTAGACACCTCAGCTAATTGTATTCTGGAAAATGGGCCTTTAGAAAAGGCTTCATTGGATGGAGAAGTTATGATCTATAAACACCGTGATGAATGGTATTGCATGGATACATATCGCGATTATTTATTTTTAAATGATATGTGGGGAAAGAATAAAAGACCATGGGCCATATGGGAAAAATGAATTCAAAAATAGACATTCGCAAAATTTTAGTTACTGGTTCCGAGGGATATATTGGATCAGTTTTGATGCCACTACTAGTTGAAAAAGGATATGAAATAACCGGATTGGATACCTGCTTTTATTCGGCTGGAAATTTCGACAAAAAATTAAATGTTAATTACAATTTACTGAAGAAAGATATTAGAGATATTTCTGAAGATACTCTTGAAAACTTTGATGCAGTTATACATTTGGCTGCTCTAAGCAACGATCCACTTGGTATGTTAGATGAAAAACTAACTTTTGATATTAACTATACCGCATCGTTAGAACTGGCAAAAATGGCTCGAAAAGTGGGTGTAAAAAGATTTGTTTTTTCAAGTTCATGTTCTTTATATGGATATTCTAATAATGTTTTAACTGAGAAAGATATACCAAATCCACAAACTGCTTATGGTAAATCGAAAATAATGGCAGAACGAGAAATATCAAAATTGGCTGATGATCATTTTAGTCCTGTTTTTTTAAGAAACGCAACAGCTTTTGGAATTTCTCCGAGAATGCGATTTGATTTAGTTGTAAACAGTCTAACCGGTTTTGCAAAAACAAAAAATGAAATTAGAATATTAGGCGATGGTACACCCTGGAGACCTTTAGTTCATGTAAATGATATTAGTAACGCAATAATAACTGTTTTGCGGGCATCAAAGAGCGTTATTCATAATCAGGCTTTTAATGTTGGCTCAAATAAAGAGAATTATCAAATAAAAACAATAGCCGAATGTGTTAAAAAACAATATAGTAATTGTGAAGTTAGAATAATGCAAAAAATGGCTAGTGATACAAGAAACTACTCTGTTTCATTCAATAAATTGAATTCTGAGTTGGGATTTAATTCTGAAATTTCTCTTGAAGAAGGAATTGCAATAAATGCATCATGTTATGAAAAAATTATGCTGAATAAAGCAATCTTTGAATCTTCTCTTTACACAAGACTAAAACAAATTGAATTGCTGATCGATCAAAAAAAAATCGATAAAAAACTGCGATGGATAAATAATGAATTTTGAAAAAACCATTATAGACGGAGTTTTTATAATAACCACTGAACCATTTATTGACGAACGTGGTTTTTTTGAACGTATTTATTGTAAAAAGGAATTCTCTAATATTGTAGATCCCAAAGAATTTGTTCAGTTTAATCATTCTTTTACAAAAGAAAAAGGTACAATACGTGGATTACATTATCAATTGCCACCCAAAAAGGAACGAAAAATAGTTAAGTGTATTCGTGGTAAAATTTTTGATGTTGTAGTAGATGTTAGGGCAAATAGCCCAACTTATTTTCAGTGGATAGCTGTTGAACTTAGCGATAAAAATAGAAAAATGATTTACATTCCGGAAGGATGCGCACATGGATTTCAGACATTAGTGAATAATTGTGAACTTATTTATTTTCATACACAGTATTATTGCAAAGAGTTAGAAAAGAGTATCTTTTATAATGATTTGAAATTGAATATTGGCTGGCCAATGACAGTAACAAAAATCTCCGAAAAAGATTTAAATGCATAGTGAATAATAATTATTTGGTGACTAAAAATTGAAATGTAGATTTTGTAATAATGAATTAAAACATGTTTTTTTAGACTTAGGCTATTCTCCTCCATCTAATGCATTCTTAAATTTGAAACAACTTAATGAGCCTGAGATTCATTATCCACTAAGGGTATTTGTTTGTGAAAAGTGTTATCTAGTGCAATCCAGCACAACACATAATTCTAGCGAAATATTTAATAAAGACTATGTGTATTATTCGTCTTATTCAAAGAATTGGTTGAGTCAGTCTAAAAAATATACTGAATACATGATTAATAGATTTCATTTATCAAGTGAATCTTTTGTTTTGGAAGTTGCTTCAAACGATGGTTATTTGTTACAATATTTTGCTAATAGCGGAATTCCGGTTTTAGGAATTGAACCTTCATCTGGTCCCGCAGAAATTGCTTTATCTAAAGGAATTCCAACTGAAATTACTTTTTTCGGATCAGCATGTGCAAAAAAATTAAAAGCTAAAGGTGTGCAGAGTGATTTGATAGTTGCCAATAATGTAATTGCTCATATTCCTGATATTAATGATTTTGTATCAGGATTTAAATATGTATTAAAGGAAGAGGGAATTATTACGCTCGAATTCCAGCACCTTGTTAATATAATATCAGAAATTCAATTTGATACAATATACCATGAGCATTATTATTATCACTCTCTTATAACGCTGAACAAGATTTTTCTTAAGAATGATCTCGAAATTTTTGATATTCAATGCCTGACCTCACATGGAGGATCGTTACGAGTTTTTGCTAAAAACAAAAGTAATAAAACTTATGCAGCTACAGAAAGATTTAAAAAGTTGTTGAAAAAAGAAGAACAGATTGGAATTAATAGACTTGAGTATTATCAAGGATTTCAATTAAGAGTTAATGATATCAAAAATAAATTATTAGCCTTTCTTATTACGACAAAAAACAATAATCATTCAGTAATTGGATACGGTGCCGCTGCAAAAGGTAATACATTAATAAATTATTGTGGTATAAAAAAAGACTTACTAAATTATGTTGTTGATGCTTCTCCTCATAAAGTAGGATTATTTTTACCTGCTTCCCATATTCCGGTTTACGATAGAAGCATGATAACAAAAACCAAGCCTGATTATGTCTTAATTTTACCATGGAATCTGAAAGATGAAATTATGACAGAACATTCATATATAGAAGAATGGGGTGGCAAATTTGTAATTGCTATTCCTGATTTAACTGTATTAAATTAAAGAGAAATCCATTGGAGAATAAAAATGATACCGGTCTTTAAGCCTTTAATAGAGAAAGAAGAAATAGATGCAGCTGTTGGTGCGTTAGAAATGGGTTGGCTAGGAATGGGCAAATTTGTAAACGAATTTGAAAATAAAATAAAACAAATTATCGGTGCAGATGATAGGGAAGTAATTGCTGTTGGAACTGGTACGGCTGCAATACATTTGGCGTTATTGATTGCTGGAATTGGTCCTGGTGATGAAGTAATTACTCCCTCCTTTAATAATGTTTGCGATTTTCAGTCAATATTAACTACTGGAGCAGAAGTTGTTTTTTGCGATATTGATGAAAATTCATTATGTATTGATCTAGAAAGCGCAGAAAAACTGATAACCAGCAAAACTAAGGCAATTATTGCAATGGATTATGACTGTGTTTTATGTGAACATGATAAGTTAGGTGAATTGGCTAAAAAATACAACTTACGTGTAATACATGATGCATCACATTCTTTTGGTTCAAAGTACAAAGGAAAAATGGTTGGTAGTTTCTCCGATATTACAACATTTAGTTTTGATCCAGTAAAAACAATTACCTGTATTGATGGCGGAGCAATAGTAGTAAAATCAGAAGAAGAAAAAAAAATTCTTCATGAGATGAGATTGGTGGGAATGATGCAACCAGCAGATATAATGTATGAGAATAAACGAGCCTGGACTTATGATGTTCAGAGAGTTGGATATCGTTATCATATGGCAAATCTTCATGCCGCTATCGGATTATCACAATTAGAAAAGTTTGATGAAATTTCCCGAAATAGATTTAATTTATGTAATTACTACTCTAAAAAGTTAAAGAATATTCCAGAAATAATAATTCCTAAAACAGATTTTCAAGGAATAACACCATTTCTATATTATATAAGAGTTCCAGCAGAATCGAGAGATGAACTGAGAAACTATTTATATTCAAACGGAATAGATACTGGAATTCACTGGCAACCGGGACACTGGTTTTCATTATTAAAAAATTGTCGCAAGAGTGATTTATCAATTACAAATAAAATTGGAGAAGAAATATTATCTCTTCCATTGCATTCAGATATGAGCCTGGAAACAGTTGACATAATTATTAATGCGATTAAATTCTTTTTCAATAAACGATGAACGATGATGAATAAACAAGAACAAATGATAGAATTTTGGTCCAAAAGAGCAAATCAATATAAGAACGATCCTCGTGCAAATACTAATGATATTTGGTTGAGAGAACTTGAAATAAAGTATATTAACCAAATAATATCAAAAAACTCCTTTAATTCAATACTAGATTTTGGGTGTGCTAATGGATATACAACTACCAAGTTATTTAAGTTAAATCCTAGCCTAACTATAACCGGCATTGATATAAATAAAGAAATGATTGAACTAGCAAAAAACAATATTGATGAAAGCATGGAGGGTAAGTTAAATTATCTTGTTAAAGATTTACTTAACAAGGGAAAAATCTCTGAAAAATATGATTTTATTTATTGTGTTAGGGCAATTCAAAATATTGAATCTCAAGAAAAACAGAAAAACATTACTAACATTCTAATTGAAATGTTAAATGATGGTGGGAAACTATTATATATAGAATCCTATGAAAAATATTATGAACTATTGAATAAAGATAGAGAAGAACTTGGTTTAGAAGGGTTGCCAATTCATAAACATCTAACTTTATTAGATGAGGAATTTGATAGTTATGTTTCATCGAAACTACAATTTATTTCCGAAACATTTTTAGCCTCATCTTATTACCTAGTTACAAGATTATTGTATTCAAAAATGGCGAAAGAAAATCAAGAAAAGATAGATTATACTCATCAAATTCATGAAATCGCTTCAAAATTACCTCAAATTGGTAATTATGGCCCACTCAAAGCAATGTTATTCCAAAAAAAATGAGGATACTATGGCATTAGTTACTAAATCAATCAAAAGTATAAATATAGATATCGAAAATGAAAATATTATATTAAACAATGACAAGGAAAATACAATAACATTTAATTCTCCCGAAGCTTTTAATTTAATTTCAAATTTATGGCTACGCTTAGGGTGGGACACGAAATATGTCTATTCATTTACTTGGTTAGGAAGACCCATTATTCAATTACCAGAGGATTTAATAAGAATACAGGAAGTAATTTTTCAAGTTAAACCTGATGTTATAATTGAAACTGGTATTGCACATGGTGGAGGACTTATTTTTTACGCATCTTTATGTAGGGCAATGGGTAAAGGAAAAGTAGTTGGTGTTGATGTAGATATAAGATTACATAACAGAAAAGCAATTGAAGAACATGAAATGTTTAAATACATAAGTATTTTTGAAGGCGATTCCATCGATAGTGAAATTGTAAAAAAAGTAGGCGATACAATTAAACCAAATGATACTGTGATTGTTTTTTTAGATTCTAATCACACAAAAGAACATGTACTTAATGAATTACTCGCATATTCCAAATTTGTCACAAAAGATTCTTATATAGTTGCTATGGATGGTATAATGAAAGATATTGTGGGTGCTCCGAGAACAAAGCCTGATTGGAGTTGGAATAATCCTCAAGAAGCAATTTTTGAATTTGTTAAACAAAATTCAAATTTTGAAGTAGAAGAACCTGCATTTCCTTTTAATGAAGGAGCAATTAACAAAAGGGTTACTTATTGGCCAAATGCTTTTATTAAGAGAATAAAATGATTATAAAGTTTGAGGTTAATAGTGAATCCACTAATTAATATAATTATTCCAACAAGGGAAAGAGCAGAAACTCTTTACTGGACAATTTTAAGTTGCTTAGAACAAGATTATGAAAATTTTAGAATTGTTGTTAGCGATAATTGTAGCGAAGATGAAACTGAAAAAATTGTAAAAAAAATTAAAAGTGATAAGGTTACTTATATTCGCACTCCTCAAAGAGTATCTATGAGTGAAAATTGGGAATTTGCTCTAGAACAAATAAGTGAAGGATTTGTATGTTATCTTGGTGACGATGATGGTCTAGTTCAGAACTCATTATCTAAATTAGTCGAAATAATTTCAAAAACTAACAAACTGGCATATAGAACTCCAAATATTACTCATTATTGGCCGGATATCTGCGATGAGAATATTGCTGGGAGTATTGGTAATTTACCAATTAGGGATGATTATGAAATTATTGATTGTCAATCATTTCAAAGGGCAGTTTTTGAGAAATTAGAATTTTATCATCCATATTTTCTCGATTTGCCAACAGTATACCAAAGTTTTGTGAATTTTGAATTATTAAAAAAAATCAGAGAAAAAAATAATAAATTTTTTCTCTCTTCTTTCCCAGATTTATATAGTGCAGTTGCAATATCATCAGAAATAGATGAATATGTACTTGTTCATAGGCCTGTAACAATAAATGCTATGGGTAAATTTAGTAATGGAGTTGCGAATAAAAATTTTTTTAATGAAAAATCAAAAGAAGTAAAACGTTTTTTTGTAGAAAACAAATATCAATTTGATGAAAGATTAGTTGAAAAAGGTAAAATTCTTACCCGATCATTAACACATCCAATAATTATAGCAGATCAATTTATAAAGGTTCGTAGGCATAATAAAAATATTCCCGAAATAGATTTTAAAAATGTTATCAAAAGATCAACTGAGTGTTTGTGGAGAAAAAGACCCAAAGAAATATATGATTCTGTTATAGAAGATATTAGAATGGTAGCAGAGATTAATAACTTAGAAAGCTTTGCTGAGGAGGAAATTAAAAAACATCCCTATGTTCATATAGAACCACGTAAAGAACCGCCATTATACGTTGATGAGATAAATAGAGTTTTAAGTATTGATTCTACAAAGTATGGCGTTAAAAACATTCTTGATACAGGAAGATTCATTAATACTCTTATTAGTCAACCAGAAATAAAAAAACTTTTTTCGGATAAAAACGATATTCCTGCACACGCATTTGCTATTCCTCAAAAAACAAATAAAAATACGCTTTTCGCTCAAGTTAACCCAAATTCCGCAGAGAATTTTTCTCAGTCGCAAACTAACAAACTAATTATAATTACCGAAGGTTTTCCGGCTTTATCAGAAACTTTTATTCTTGATCAAATAACGGGATATATTGATAATGGTGTTGATGTTGAAATTTGGACTTTGAGGTTGATGGATCAGGATAAAGTTCATCCTTCTGTAATTAAGTACAATTTAATGAAGCTAGTTACAGAGATTAAATTACCCGAATCAAATTATTCCGATATATCTGAATGGACAAATCGATTTTATCAAATAAATGAAGTTTCTAGAACAGAAGACATAGGAAAAATTCATGTTCATTATGGAACCTGTTTTAATAGTTTGGCACAGTTGTTTTATAGTGATCAAAATTCTAAAGTAATAGTCTCCTTTCATGGATATGATGCCTCTATGTTTATTAAGGAAGCTGGAGATAATTGTTATAATTTTCTTTTCCAAAGGGCAAACTTAATTACAACACCAAGTCAATACATGAAAAATAAATTAACATGTATTGGCTGTTTTGAAGAAAAAATAAAAATCCATAGATATGGAATAGATTTAGACCTATTTCAAAATAAATATAATGTTGGAAAAAACAGAATAATAAAACTCTTATCTATTTGCCGCTTAGTTGAGAAAAAAGGAATCGAGTACGCTATATCTGCGATTATAAAACTTGAAAAGCTAAAAAATATTCGATATAAAATTGTTGGTGAAGGTCCATTAAAAAATGATTTAATTGGTTTAATAAATAGTTTGAAGTTAAATGATGTTATCGAAATTGTTCCATTTGTTGATAGAGACGGAGTGATTGAAGAAATGTTAAATGCTGATATATTTATTCTGCCGAGCATTACAGCACAAAGCGGAGATCAAGAAGGAATTCCGGTTTCTTTAACTGAAGCTCATGCGATGGGTTTGCCAGTTATTTCAACATATCACTCTGGTATTCCTGAATTAGTTGAGCATGGAAGTACCGGTCTTCTCTCAGAAGAAAAGGATGTTGAAGGAATTGCAAAAAACTTAAGTGAGCTGATTAATAATAGTTCTTTGAGAATGGAGTTAAGTAAAAATGCCAGAGTAAAGGTAGAATCAGAATTTGATATTAAAAAACAAAATGAAAAATTACTTAAATACTTTTTTGAAAAGGATAAATCTGTAAAAGCCTTTACCACAGTAAATCCAAAAATTTCGATTTGTATTCCAACATATAACAGAGCAAATTTTATAAAGTATGCTATCAATAGTGCTTTAAATCAAAACTACAATAACTATGAAGTAATTGTAGTTGATGATGGTTCGACAGATAATACAAAAGAGATAGTAGATTCTTTTAGTGATACACGAATTAGATATTTTTATAAACCTCACACAAATACACCCGCTACAAGGAACCTATGTATTGATAAAGCTTCTGGAGAATACATTTTATGGCTTGATAGTGATGATGAATTATATTCGGGAATTATAGAGGACTATTTAAACACACTAAATAATTATAAAGATGTTCAAATTGTTTATTGCAAACTTCGTGCAGTTGATGAAAAGGGTAATGAAAAAAGGGTCTTTGAATATGAGGATTATTATAATCGCACAAATGATGCATATACATTCTTGTTTACAGGGCAACCAATACCAAACGGCGGAACACTTGTAAAAAAAACTATCTATGATGAAGTTGGAAAGTTTAACACAGAATTCAAACGTGCACATGATTACGAATTCTACTCAAGATTATTTATTACGCAGAAATACAACCTTAAGTATGTTGATAAATTTTTATATAAATATAGAATTCATGATAGCAACATAACACTAAATACTTCTGGTATAATAGATCTCTCTTATGAAGTTAAAATACTTAAAAGTATACTAGATCGTTGTAATTACAAAGATTTTTTCCCAAAGTTAGATTGGAAGAATCATCCGCAAGAATGTGAAGCAATGGCTAATTTAAATATTGGAATTAAATTTTACCAATTAGGTGGTTTTAATCAATCAGAAAATTATTTTGAAAAGTTTATTATAAATGATAATTCAAATCAAAACTTTTTGGAGTTGTTCAACCTACTTATCAAAGACCAAAAATACAATCTTGCAAATTCATTATTGATAAAAACAATTAATAAAATTACTAAATACGAATCGTTTACTGAAGTAAAAAGCGCTTTGTTAACCATTGGCAATTTGAATGAAAACGTACATAGAAATGCAGAAGAATTAGCAAATAAAGATCCCATCGATATAATTTTTCTTACTCACAATAGATTAGAATATTTCAAAAAAACAATTGAATCATTAAAGGTTAATACCCGTTATCCTTATCGTATTACAGTCGTAGATAATGCAAGTGATAATGAAGTAGTAGAATACTTAAAAGAACATGAAAATGAATTTCACAAAGTTATTTATAACCCTCAGAATGAATGGACCGGAGCATTCCAGAAAGGAATTGATATTTCAACATCGGATCCATTTATTGTCTGTGATCCGGATATTTTGGTTCCCGATCTAAAAGATAAATGCTGGCTTGAAAAAATGATTTTACTACATAAAGAAAATGAGGATTTAGGATTATTAGCAATTAATTTAGATAAATCAAATTTACCAAAAAAATTACCTGATGTTTATCTTGGTCCAAAAGAAGAACTAAATGAAGAAATAGTTTTATCTAACGTTGGAACCGTAATGCAGTCTATAAAAAGAAAGTACTTTGATGGAAATTATGTTACTGATTGGCAAACATGCGAAAACATAAAAAGAAAAGGTGGGAAAGTTGGATTTGCTAAGAATATTGTAGGATATCACTTAGGCTGGAATGAAGAAGTCGATTATCCGGAACATTTGATAGAAAAACACAAATATTTTAAAACAACTTATGGGGCAGATATTTATAAAGAATATATTTCAAATAATTTAATTCAAGAAAAATTGGATAAAAAAGAACTTGAATTAGAGGACAAATATATTGCTTCGGTTATTGTACCTATATATAATCAGGTAGAATGTACTGTTGGAATGATTCTTTCCTTAAATAAGAATACCTCTGTAAATTATGAAACCATACTAATTGATAACAATAGTGATGAAGAAACAAAATCGGTTTTAAATAAACTTTCTGGTTATAAAAACATTAAACTAATTTATAATGATGTAAATGAAGGATTCCCAAAAGCTGTTAATCAAGGAATAAAAAAAGCCGAAGGGAAATATATTGTAATAGCCAATAGCGATATTATTTTTACTAAAAATTGGTTATATCACTTAATAAATCATGCGGAAAGAGAAAAAGATATTGGAATTGTTGGTCCAATTAGCAACGAAGTAAGTGGGATGCAACTAGATAAAAGTGCGCAATATTCTACAATTGAACAAATGCATGAATATTCTGAGAAAAAAATTGTTGAAGAAAAAGGAAACTTTTTTCAGTTTCCTCGTGTAGCATTTCTCTGCACATTAATAAAAAAAGAGGTTATAGATAAAATTGGCGGTCTGGATGAAAGATTTTCTCCGGGAAATTTTGAGGATGATGATTTTTGTTTACGCACGCAGTTAGCCGGATTTAAAACTGTAATTGCCCAAGATGTTTTTATTCATCATTATGGTTCTAAAAGTTTTAAAGCTGATGGAGAAGAAAACTATAATAAGCGACTAAAAATTAATAGACAAAAGTTTATTAGTAAATGGGGAAAAGATCCAGATCAAATTTGGCTGAAGGGAGAAAAATTTAGAGAGAGAAATTTAACTTTCCCTCTTAATGAAAATCTTTTTATAGAAAATTTTGAACGGGCTAATATTTTACTGCAGGAAGAGGAATATGATTTGGCTAAGATATATCTGGAAAAAAGTTTAAACAATTTTGATAAATTTGATAACCGCGGTATTGATAAAAGTAAAATAGAAATATTATTAAATAAAGTGAGAACCTTAAGTAATGACTAATAAGAATTTAGAATATTACGAAAATGAACGTAATGAATTAATGCCTTATCTAAATATTTCGGCAAAAAAAATACTTGATGTTGGGTGTGGAGCCGGTAGTTTAGCTGCAACAATTAAAAAACGCAATAATGCCGAAGTCTGGGGAATTGAGCTAATTGAAGATGCAGCCGTTAAAGCAAAGAAAAAAATAGATAATGTATTAATAGGAAAAGTTGAAGAAAAAATAGACGAACTTCCTGATGATTATTTTGATATAATAATATTTGCGGATGTGTTAGAACATCTGTACGATCCTTATACGGTTTTAAAGAAGATTAAAACCAAACTTAAAGTAGAAGGAGAAATTGTAGCAAGCATTCCAAATATCGGGCATTGGTCAATTATTAAAGATTTGCTGCAAGGAGAATGGGAATACCAGGATTGGGGAATACTAGACAGAACACACATTCGCTTTTTCACAAAAAAAAGTTTACTAAAAATGTTTGAGGGTGCTGATCTGCTGATGATCAATTTAGCGGGTACTGTAACAAAAGATGAGCCCATACCAGACACGGTGCTGAATGCTGTTAAGGAAATTGGTATGAATCATGAAGCAATTAAGTTTGATAGCGAAATATTTCAGTATATAATTGTTGCAATTAGAAAAGACAGTATGTTCCAACCTCATAAGATGTTGGAAATTGCACTTAGTTATATAAATGAAAAAAATTACTTATGCGCGCATACTTTATTAAATAGAGTGTTAGAAATTAATACTGATCTGAATAAAAGTGATAAAGCTGAAATAGAGAATATCATCAGTAAATTAGAATCAGCACAGTAAATTAAAAGACAAATAAATGCAAATAAAAAACCCGGAGGCAGAAATGTCATCATTTGATTCTCTTTATAAACAAGCCGTTTTATTCCTTAGAGAGGGTAATACAGAAGACGCCCGCAAATCTTTAGTTGAAGCGGAAAAAAAATATATAGAACCAAATGAAAAGGATGAAATTAGCCAGGAAGATATTTTTGTGCTGAAAGCTAGTATTGAATATGCATCAAATAATATGGCTGCTGCTGAAAAGTATTTTGAACAGGCTTTGCATATAAATAAAAATTCAATTGAAGCATGTCTAGGATTAGGGAAAGTTTATTTTTCCAGCCAGATGCTGGGGCAGTCTAAAACAATGTACGAATGGGCTGTTAAACTGAGTCCGGAAAATAATTTTGCAATAGAACAATTAAAATTAGTAAATGAAAAACTTGGTTATGACGTGGATCATATTTCGGAAAACTCCACACAAGAGGACAGGTTAAATTTGTCTGAATATTTTGATGAAGCATACGAACTATTTATGGATGATGAGTTTGAAAAAACCTTAAAAACAATTGATAATATTGAAAAAGTTTATACAAAAGAAATAAATCTATTAAAAGGAAATACTTATTTGGCAATGAATATTTTAGATAAAGCAAAAAAAGCTTTTGAAAAAATATTGGAAGTTGATCCGAAATCAGGCGAAGCGTGTAACGGATTAGCAGAAATGTTTTTAATGCAAGGGAAAAAAGAAGATGCCAAAACTATGTTCGAATGCGCGTTAGAATATAATCCATCCGATCAATTTGCGTTACTTGGTCTTTCAGAAATAAACCATGAACTTGGATTATCCCCGACTCATAGTCTGACAAACTTTTTCTCGAAAAAGAATATTTCTGAAAAAACCAGTCAGGTAATAGATGAAGCTTATAATCTATTTAATGAAAAAAAGTTTACTGAAAGCATAAAAATAATTGAGGATCTTGAAAAATCTCAAGATTATAAAAATGAAAATCATGAAAGCGGAATGCATGCAAGTTTAAATAATTTCAAAGGATTTAATTATTTGGCAATTGATAATTTAGAAAAAGCTAAATCTTTGTTTGAAGGATCTTTGAAATTAAATCCTAACAGTTCCCAGGCCTGTGCCGGATTAGGTGAAATTTTATACTTAAACGGTGATGATGAAAATGCAAAAACCATGTTTGAATGGGCAGTAAAAAACAATAATAAAAATGAATATGCTAAGAAAGGCTTAAATAAAGTTAATCTGAATCTTGGACTTCCTGGAGATGATAACACCTTAGATTTGGGAATTGATGATGAAGTTCATAAAGAGTTTAATGCAGAAATTTCGGAAGCATACAATTTATTTGATAAAAAAATGTTTAGCGAAGCGGTTAACAAATTAAACAAAGTTGAAAAATTAATTGATCACGATACACTGCAACCCTCTACTAAAAAGACACTTGCAAGTGTGCTTAATTTTAAAGGATTCTGTTGTTTAGCGTTAAGTGATAATGATGAAGCCAGAAAAGCTTTTGAGAAATCGCTTCAATTTAATCCTAACTCATCACAGGCGTGTGCCGGTCTTGGAGAAATATTATATCTTGAAGGAGATGATGGGAAAGCTAAAAAAATGTTTGAATGGGCTTTAAGAAATGAGGCAAATAATATGTTTGCAAAAAGCGGATTAAAAAAGGTGAACGCAGCATTAAATCTGAAAGATGAAGACAATACACTTGTTAAAGGAAATTTGACCGGAATATCGGGTGAAATTGACAGCCTGATTGCAACTGGATATTCATTATACAGTGCGAAAAAATATATTGAATCATTAGAAAAACTTGATGCCGCTGAATCACTTATAGTTCAGCATTATTCCGATGAAGAAAGCGGGACAACACTATCTAGTCTGAATAATTTTAAAGGATTCAATTATTTAGGACTGGATAAAAATTCAAAAGCAAAAGCTTGTTTTGAAAAATCACTTAAGTTTAATTCAGAATCATCACAAGCATGTGCCGGTTTAGGGGAAGTTTTATTTATTGAAAACAATGATAAAGCCGCGAAGGAAATGTTTGAATGGGCTGTTAAATATAATCATGATAATCTTTTTGCCATTGCCGGACTGGAAAAAGTTAATAAAGCTCTGGGTCTTGAAGCTCTCCATAATTCGCAATTAGAAGAAACTGTTTAGGAGTTATATTGAGTAAAATAACTCTTAGCATGATTATAAAGAACGAAGAAAAATATTTAGAAGATTGTCTTCGGTCAGTTGAAAACGCTGTGGATGAAATTGTAATTGTTGACACGGGCTCTACAGATAGATCTTTGGAAATTGCTAAACGCTTTAATGCCAATATTTTTCACTTCGGTTGGATAAATGATTTTTCCGCCGCTAGAAATTTTGCGCTCCAAAATTCAACTGGTAATTGGATCTTATATTTGGACGCCGATGAAAGATTAACTTCTGCTTCAATCGATATTATAAAAGAATTAACTTCTGAGAACAAAAATCTTGGAATCAATTGTGTTGTTAACAGCATTGATGAAATAGGCGGTACACCGAGTATAATGAATTATGTCCGTCTTTTTCGCAACCTTGAAGGAGTGAAGTTTGAAGGGAAAGTTCATGAACAGATTGAATCTTCCTTAAGAAAACAAAATTGTGAAATTATTAATTCTGAAATAGAAATTATTCACCTTGGATATAATATTTCGCAAGATGAGTTAAAAGTGAAAGCAAAGAGAAATCTTGATCTGCTAGTTCATGATTATGTTCATTCACCAAACGGTTATAAGGCTTTCCATATTGGTCAGTCTCTGGTTACGTTAAATGAATTGGAAAATTCTCTAGAATATTTTTTGGTGGCAGCCGAAGATATAAATCTTGAAAAAAATCATCGTGCTCATGCATGCCGTTATTTAGCCGCTATTTATAACGACTATAAAAGTCTGGATGGCGCAAAGGCTTATGTAGAAAGAGGATTGGAGATTTCGAAAGATGTTATTTTACTTAATCTAGTTGCTTCAAAAGTTTACCTAAGTTTAAACGAAGCTGAAAAAGCCGATTATCACAGCCGAAGAGCTTATGAACTAAATAGTCAATATAACTCAAAAGAAAATCAAACTTATTTTGATATACTGGTTGATAGCATTAAACTTGTTTTGCATGGATTAAATATTGGCTTATATTCTAATAATGCAGGACTATATAATTATTTCGCGGGATGTGATGAGCTTTCACAATTAAATGAAAATCAAATTAATATAATTACTTTTTTAGGGATATTGCTTAATCAGAAACCTGTTGATGAAAATTCATTAGGACTTATTTCAGAAACAATTAAAGAATATAATTCAAAGGTGATAATAAACCTTTTGAACAGTTATAAATTAGAAGAAGATAAACATACAGTAATTAAGGAATTGTACAAATATTATAAAGACGATCTGGATTACCTTAATTATTTTGGAAGTTTTTCAATTCATATAAACGATTTAAGACAAGCTATAAGTGCATTTGCCGGGATATTAAAAATCAATCCCGGTCATAAACAAGCAATATTGCAGCTTATAAACTTATATACGCAGCTAAATGAATTTGAAAAACTTAAAGTTGTGTTAGATAATGCGGAATCGGTTTTTGCTGATGATACTGAGATTGGTCAAAGAATTTCCGCAATAAAAAATAGACTTTCATAAAATCATTATTTTCTCATGAGCGAAATAAATAAACTATATGAAACCGCAAGGAATTTATTCGTAGATGGAAATATCGCGGAAGCTAAAAAAATAATAGATAACCTGCCACTGGAGTCATTAAACATTGACTTTCTATTGCTTGCTTCACAAATCCACATTACAGCATCAGATTATAACTTGGCAGAAAAAACATTAGAAATAATATATTATCAAAACAATTCAAACCTTGAAATTAATCTTGCGCTAGCTCTTTCATATAAAAAGAACAACAAATTAGAAGAAGCTATTAAGCTATACAAGAGCATAATAAATGATTTCCCAAATTCATATGAAGCTTATTATAACTACGCAATATTGTTGTTTGAAAATGAAGTGTATGTAGAGGCCATTATTCTCTTTCAGAAATCGGTTGAAATAAATGCGACTTTCGAATTAGCCTATTATAACATGGGAAATTCTTATCGTAAGTTAGAAAATTATAGTGAAGCCGAAAAAGCATTTAAAAAAGCATTGGAGCTAAATCCTACTTTTGAGGATGCGGTTTACAATTTGGGTGTAGTAAAAGAAAATCAGTTAAAGTTTTCTGAAGCATTAACATGTTATGAAAAAGCAATCTCATTAAACCCGGACAACGTTGAGGCGCATTGGAATAGAGCAATATTGCTATTGTTAACAGGCAATTATAATGAAGGCTGGGAAGAATATGAATGGAGATTGAAGAAAGCGGAATTTGCAAGGAGTGACTTTGTAAATGAAAAATGGAATGGCGAAGATCTTAATGGCAAAAGAATAATTGTTTATAGCGAGCAGGGTATTGGAGATCTATTTCAGTTTATTCGTTATCTTAAATTATTAAAATCGGAAGGTGCATTTGTAATATTAGAATGCAAAAAGTTTTTATTCCCATTTTTTGAAAACCTTAATTATGTAGATCTATTGGTGAGCAAGGAAGACAGGAAACCCGAATACCATTATTATATACCGCTGTTCAGCCTTTTAAAATATTTTCCCGACAATTTTGTTAATGAACCATATTTAAAAGTTGATTCGTTGTTAACTAAAAAATGGGAAGAGTACTTTTCTAAGTTTAATGAATTTAAAATTGGAATAGCCTGGCAGGGAAATAGAAATCACAAGGATGATAAATATAGATCATGTTCTTTTGATCAGTTTAAAAAAATATTGAATCTAAAAAATGTGCAATTGTTCAGTCTTCAGAAACTTAGTGAAACTGACTTAACAAATAATGAATTAGAAAAATTGGGTGTGATAAATTTAGATAACGATTTCCCAAATACCGCTGCTATAATAGCTAATCTTGATTTGGTAATTTCAGTCGATACGTCTATAACTCATTTAGCCGGAGCATTGGGAAAGGAAGTCTGGACTCTGCTTTCAGCAAAACCGGATTGGCGCTGGCAGCTGGAAAAATCGGTGACTGAGTGGTATCCGGCAATGAAACTTCATCGGCAAAAGAAATTAGGCGATTATGATGGAGTTTTTGATATGATCATTAAAAATCTAAATTTTAATTTAAATACCTCGGTAGTAAATGACTGGCAGACTATCTATGAAAGCGGTTTGTTATTATTTAATAACGGAAATATTGCCGAAGCGATAAAAGAAATAGAAAAAGCAATTGAGTTAAATCCGGATAACCCGGTTATAAAAAATAATCTTGGTCTTATCTATCAGCAGAATAGTGAACTTGAGTTAGCGGAGAAATGTTTTAAAGAATCAATTGAGATTGATAAAAGCTATGTTCAGGCTTATAGTAACCTGGCAATAATTAAGGCAGGTAAAAATAATTATACCGAAGCAGAATTGATCTTATTAGATGCGCTTAAAATAGATGCTAGTGATCCTGAACTCAATTATAATCTGGGTATAACCTACTATGCAAAAAGGAAAAACTTACAGGCAATTGATTGTTTTGAAAAAGCACTTCATGCTAATTCTAAATATAAGGATGCTTATTATAACTTAGCCCTGGTTTTGTTAAGTGAAGACAGGGTTGATGAAGCTGAAACCGTTATTGTAAAGGCTGAGGCAAGTGGAGTTGAGTCTGCGGATTTGGATTTTATAAAAGGGAATATTTGTAAAGTTAGAGAAAATTATGATAAAGCGATTGAGTATTATTTAAAATCTATAGAAGTAAATAATTCAAACATAGACTCATATATAAACTTAGGAAGTGCTTATTTTCTAAACGGAATGTTTGATGAAGCTGTGACTTTATACAACGAGATGATAAATTATAATATTCATGATGAACGAATTTATTATAGTCTCGGAGTTATAAATCATGAACTTGGGAAATTAAATGAAGCTGAAATATTATTGAATAAAGCAATTCAAATAAATCCAAATAATTACGAACAGCATTTAGGTTTAGCGGAAGTCCATTTGACAAAGGGTAATTATAAAAGAGGATTTGAAGAATATGAGTGGCGGCTAAAACGGGCTGAGTATAGTAATAGAAAAATAAAAATGCCGGATTCTGTAAATGAGTTAAGAAATAAAAAGGTATATGTTTTTTCGGAACAGGGATTTGGAGATATTATAAATTTTGTTTTTTATTTGGATGAATTAACAAAACTTAACACAAAAATTATTTTTGAGACAAGACCAGAACTTCTTAACTTTTTCAAAAGCAATTTCCCCTTTATGGAAAATATTGCTGAACCGATAGAAGTTGAGGCTGATTATACAATCCCGTTATTATCATTGCCCCGCTTGTTTTTTTCGAGTTTTAATAAATTGTTTTTTGAGAGAAGATTATTAAATGCATCTCCGCTAAACACCGGGAAATGGAAAACAGAATTTGAAAAAGAATTAAAGCTTAAAATTGGAATAGTATGGAAAGGAAAATCTTATCCTGTTCATAACAGAAAAAGGCATACTGAACTGGAAAATTTTAAGAGTATTGCCAACCTGAATAATGTTCAATTATATAGCTTGCAAATTGGAGCTGAGCAAGAACTGGACGATGTTAATTGGCTTAATCCGATTAGTAATAAGATAAATGATTTTAATGATACTGCTTCAATTATAACCTGTATGGATTTAATAATTACAATTGATTCGGCTGTGGCGCATCTTGCCGGAGCAATGGGAAAAGAGACCTGGTTATTACTTGCTTTTATGCCGGATTGGAGATGGCTTTTAGAAAAAGGAAATACGGAATGGTATTCGAGCGTTAAGATATTTAGGCAAAAAGAAAGAGGCAATTGGGATCGTGTTTTTGGAAAGGTACTGGATTCATTAAAAGAAAAACTTAGCAATAATGAATAAAGAGGATAGAGATATAAATTATAATAAAGCTAAGAACTTTGTTAACTCTGGTAATCCTGGCATGGCAATAAATTTGTTGCGTGCTATTATTGAATTTTTCCATGATGATTATGAAGCGTATAATTTGTCAGGTGTTTGTAATGCAATGATTGGGCAGATTCCAAAGGCTTTAAATGAGTTTGAAAAAGCCGTAAAGTTAAATCCTAATTTTCCGGATACATACAGCAATATCGGAATTCTACTTTCGCAAGTACACGAAAAAGAAGAGGCTGTAAAATATTTTAATCATGCGTTAAAATTATCACCGCAAAATATTGACACATTATATAATCTTGCTGTGGCATACAAAGAATTAGGTTTGTTGGAGAATGCAATTGATACATACAATAAATGTATCAGTTATAAAAATGACTTTGCACAAGCATACATGAATAAGGCTTTGTTAGAGTTGACTCTTGGTGATTATAAAAACGGGTGGAAAAATTATGAGTGGGGATTTAAGTCGGGTGACAGAGTAGAACGGAATCTGCGTGGTGAAAGATGGAAAGGGGAAGATATAAATGGGAAGTCAATATATATCTATTC
This sequence comes from Melioribacteraceae bacterium, assembly GCA_016342755.1. Classification (GTDB taxonomy): domain Bacteria; phylum Bacteroidota; class Ignavibacteria; order Ignavibacteriales; family Melioribacteraceae; genus JAEINS01. The sequence continues at coordinate 73,903 of JAEINS010000020.1, forward strand.
TAATCAAGGCTTCGGAGACACCATTCAATTTATTAGGTACTTGCCAAAGGTACAAGAACTTGGTGCAAAAGTAATATTTGAATGTCAGCGTGAATTATTCGATCTGCTAGAGCCTCTTGGATTTTGGTCCGAAATTGTTGCCATGAATTTTGACCTTTCTGTAACCAGTGAGTATGATTATCACATTCCACTTTTAAGTTTACCATTAATCTTTGAAACTGAAGTCAGCACAATTCCGGTTCAGCGGAAAAATATTCGGCCAACCAAAAAAGCTTGTGACAAGTGGAGTGAAATTTTTCATGATTCTAAAAAGAAAAAGGCTGGCATTGTTTGGTCTGGAAATCCTAATCATAAAAATGATAAAAACAGATCATGCCAATTAACACTGATAAAAGAATTGTTCAAGTTAGAGAATATTCAATTTTATAATCTTCAGTTAAATAAAACTGATGTTAGTATATCTGAAAAAATCATTAAAGAAAAACTAATTGATTATACATCAAATATAAGTGATTTTAACGATACAGCTGCATTAATAGATAATATAGATCTGGTTATTTCTGTTGATACCTCTGTTGCCCATCTGTCTGCCGCAATGAATAAAGAAACCTGGGTAATGATTCCATTTGTTCCGGACTGGAGATGGATGTTAAATAAAGATGATAATCCATGGTATCCATCGGTTAAATTATTTAGACAGCCCAAAATTGGTGACTGGGAAAGTGTAGTTAATTCAATTCAAAATAAATTAAGTAAATTATAAATAGTTTAAGTTTTAAAATTAAAGGATGTTAGAATGTCCAATTCAAAAGTTACTATAGATACCCGTACAGATGTAATAAATCAAAAAAGCGCACAAAGATTTTTTGATTTTTTGAAAGATAGAAGTGAAGATGTATATGCGGAACATCCATCTCCTTTGCACGATTCTATTACCGATCAGATGGGAGATCACATATTTACTACAAATGATTTCCCCAAAGGGATGAAAATTTTAGATGTTGGATGTGGACAAGGTCCGTTTCTGGAAAAAGTAAAAAAGCTGGGTTATAAAGCAGTTGGCGTTACATTAAGTCAGGAAGATGTAGATATATGTAACCAAAAAGGATTTGAAGTTTATAAAATGGATCAATCCTTTTTAAATTTTGAAGATGGCGAGTTTGATTTTATTTGGGCAAGGCATGTTTTGGAGCATAGTTTAATGCCTTATTTTACATTGAGTGAGTTCAGAAGAGTATTGTCTCCAGATGGGAAACTTTATATTGAAGTTCCTGCTCCTGAAGCATTTTGTTATCATGAAAAAAATCCGAATCATTATAGTATTCTTGGAAAAACAATGTGGTTGGCATTGTTTGAAAAAGTTGGATTTGAAATAATAGATGATAAAAATCTGGAAATTACTGATGGGAAAAATGAAGAAGTTTACTATAGTTTCCTTTTAAAGAAGGTTCTGTCGGGAAATGAAAAAAAAGAGAATAAAAAAATTGTTCTGGCTTTATCATCCGGTGAAAATTTTGGCTGGGGTGTTTGCAGTAAATACTTAAAGCAGGAAGTTTCCAAATTGACTGAAACTGAAATTTGGGATTTCAGTATGGAAGATGGCAGTGAAAGGAAAGTTGATGGAAAAGTTGTTCATGCAATTACCGGATTAGAATTCGAAAGTATTTCCAAAATTAGAGGAAGTGAAAATTATGGATATACATTTTTTGAAAATGAATTAATTCCTCAGTCGCTTGAGAATTCTAAAAAATATGATCTTATACTTGGCGGATCGACCTGGTGTACAGAAAAGATGAAGGCTGCCGGAATTAATAATGTAGATACTTTAATTCAGGGAATTGATCCGGGTATTTTTTATCCCATCGAAAAAGAAAAAACGAATGATCTTTTTATTATTTTTTCCGGAGGGAAGTTTGAATATAGAAAAGGGCAGGATCTTGTTCTTAAAGCAATAAAAATTCTTCAGAAAAAATACAACGATATCATACTCCTAAATGCTTGGTATAATATGTGGCCTGAATCTATGAAGTTAATGGGTAGATCCCAACATGTTGATTTTGATATTAAGGGAAATAACTGGATAGAATTGATGGAGTATGTTTATCAGCTTAATGGAATTGACAAGAATAGAATAATGACACATGAAATTATTCCTAATGATAAATTGCGTGAGATATACGGTATAACTGATCTTGCACTTTTTCCAAATAGGTGTGAGGGTGGAACAAATCTTGTAATGATGGAATACATGGCTTGTGGGAAACCTGTTATCGCTTCGTATAATTCGGGGCATAAAGATGTTCTTACCAAAAAAAACTCAATTATGCTTGAAGATATGAGAGATAGCCGGATTTACAATAATGATAACAGTCTTTGGGCCGATTGGACTGAACCATCTTTAGATGAAATAGTTGAAAAAATTGAATGGGCCTATCAGAACCGAAGTCAGTTAAAACAAATTGGAAAAAATGCCGGTGAATTTATGAAAAAATATACATGGGAAGAATCCGCTAAATCGCTGCTGAGAATCATTTCTTAATAAATATTGACCGGAGAAAATTTATTCTTCGGTCAATTCATCACCATTTTATCCATCATATTTTATATTTTAGTAAACTCAAATTAAAAGTCAGAGTTTAAAATGGAATTTAAAATTCGTCCTTACCATAAAAGTGATTTAATATCATTATACAAAATCTGTTTGTTAACCGGTGATAGCGGAAGTGATGCAACTTATTTATACAAAGATCCAAATTTATTAGGTTCATATTTTGCGGCTCCATATGCGGTTATGGAACCGGAATTATGTTTTATTGCAACCGCTGATGAACAGCCATGCGGATATATTCTTGGTACAAAAAATTGTTATAAGTTTTCGGAACGATGTGAAAATGAGTGGTTCGATGTGTTAAGAAAAAAATATTCCTATCCTGATGAAAATGAAAAAGGAACTGATGTCTGGATTCGGAAATTAATTCATGATGGATTTAAAGTTAAAGATGATTATAAAGATTATCCTGCTGAATTACATATCGATATTCTCCCGATTGGACAAGGACAGGGATTTGGTAAAAAGCTGATGAATACTTTTATAAGCAAGTTAAAGGATTTGGAAGTATCGGCACTGCATTTAGAAGTTGGGAAGAAAAATGAGAACGCAATAGGGTTTTATAAAAAATACGGATTCCATATAATCAATGAGTATGAATTCTCAATAGGCATGGGAGTTAAGTTATAATGAAGATAATTCTTGCCACATGGAATTCTAATAAGTTAAAATGGCTCACAACTGGATTTGATAAATTAGGATTAGAAATTTCTAGCTTGAATGGTTTTGAAATTGAAGATGTTGAAGAAACCGGAAATACCTGTACTGATAATGCTTTAATAAAAGTACGTGCAGTTGGGAATCAGCAAAACGCTTTTGTTATCGGAGAAGATTCTGTACTTAGTATTAATGCGATAAATGGTTTTCCAGGAGTGAAGACTGTTAGATGGGCACCGGGAACAGATGATGATAGAAGTAGATTGCTGCTTGAAAAAATGAAATATATTCCAAAAGAAAAACGAGGGGCAAAATTTATTAGTGCGGTTGTACTTTTACTTCCGGATGGAACTGAGCATAGTTTTATTGGAGAACAGCCTGGTTCAATTTCTGAAAAGATGGTTGGCGAAGATGGTGACGGATATCAAAGAATTTTTATTTCAGATAAATTGGAAAGGATTTCAAAATCAGATTCTTCAATTTTGCAAGTAGGAGATCATCGTGATATAGCAATTAATAAATGTTGTGACAAAATAAATGAGTGGTTAAAACTGAATGAAAAGTAAAATTCATCTTCTCCCGATATTGCAGGCATTATTAGTGACGTTTTTATGGTCAACCTCATTTATAATAATAAAATGGGGACTTCTTGAAATACCGCCAGTTACCTTTGCCGGATTAAGATATTTTCTTGCGGCTTTATGTTTTATGCCATTTATGCTAAAAAAGAATTATCTGGATGAAATAAAAAAATTAAATACTATTCAGTGGAGAAAACTTATTCTACTTGGATTTGTATTTTATACTTTTACACAGGGCGCGCAGTTTGTTGGCTTATCTCTACTTCCTTCGGTCTCTGTAAGTTTATTATTAAACTTTACACCAATATTCGTAGCTGTGATGGGAATATTCTTAATCAACGAAATCCCTACTAAATTACAGTGGATTGGCGGAGTTGCTTTTATTTTAGGAGTGTTAGTATACTTCTTCCCGGTATCATTTGAGGGAAACCAAGGATTAGGTTTGTTAGTAATGGGAATTGGAGTAGTTGCCAATTCCGGAGCAGCTATAATTGGGCGTGATATAAATCGTGATAAAAGGATTAGTCCGTTAGTAATTACTTTTATAAGCATGAGTGTTGGTGCTGTAATTTTATTGGCTTCCGGGATTGCTATGGATGGGATTCCAACTATAAGTTTAGAAAACTCACTTTACCTTCTTTGGCTTGCAATTGTAAATACAGCATTTGCTTTTACACTTTGGAACATTACACTTAGATCGTTAACTGCAATGGAATCGAGTATTATTAATGGAACAATGTTAATTCAGATTGCTGTTCTGGCTTGGTACTTTTTAGATGAATCGATAACCTTGCAAGAAGGTGCCGGAATGTTAATAGCAGCTTTGGGAGCTGTTTTGGTACAGCTAAAGTTTAAGAAAAACAAAATTGCCACGAGTCTCTCTCAAAAGTAGAATCTGTCCTTCCGAACAAAATGAGTAATCTCGTTCTTGAACCAAAAACAAAGATTCTCTCTTCGCTCTTCAGAATGATAATTGCAAATACTTTGCAGATGCCGGAAAAATAAAAAAAATGGCCGCAATCTTATCGGATTATAAAAGTCTTTCTTAAACTTCCAATTACCTATAAACCTGAAGTGACATTGTCAATAGCACAAACCAAAGATGTTTCCCTCTGTTGACAGTGGCAATTGATTAACGACATTTATAATTCCTTTTAAACGACAATTAAAATTCCCGAAAAAAGTGGAATTTTAGCCATCCTA
>JAEINS010000044.1 GCA_016342755.1 Melioribacteraceae bacterium
TTCATTCGTTTCCATAAAGCTCAAGTTATTAAATGTTTATTTAATATTCACTTGACACACTTTACTGAACAGACTCAAAGAAAGTAAAATCAGAAATAAGAATTAAATATAGTTGTTGGAAGTGTAGAAAGACTAGAAATGGAATAAACAGTTTTATTAATAGTATAAACAAAACCAATAGTTTAAGATGAGTACATCGTATTTTAAATTCAGACAGGAAGAATTGCCTGTAGTAGGAGACATTCTTTTACAATCATTTAAACGTGATCGCAAACAATTCAAAGGATTTTCGGAAGATTATAATGATGAGTATGCGAAATCGGTAAAAGCTCAAATTGAAAAGGTTCAGGATTTGATATTGGCGCCACGATTAACTGCCGAGATTTCGAAAATTACTGAAGATTTGTATGCCAATATGGAAGAGATTATGCCGAAGCTCGATTTGGTAGGCGCTTATGCACAAAGAGCAAATAAAAGCTTACGTGTGAGGAGTTCCGATTTTGGAGTTAAAGAGTGTAAGAAAGAATTGCGCAAAAAAAATGTGGAAGGATTTTCGATTAAAGCGACAATGGTTCTGCAAAATGTTGAGAATAATTATGAAGCGCTAGAGGCGAAAGGTTATAAAAAAGAATTGGGTACAGCAATTGAAAAATTGGCCAAGAATATTTATGATCTGAACCTAAAACAAGAGAATAAAACGAGTGAGAGAAAACAGTTGGTGGTCGAAAACCATGTTGAATTAGATAAGCTTTGGAATATGCTTACTGATATTTCTAAATTGGGTAAGTTGCTAATGAGGAAAGATAAGGCGAAAGCCGAAGATTACATGTTGACCAATGTGCTTACTAAAGTGAGAAAAGTTCCGACTAAATCGGTGAATCAAAAGAAAGTTACACCACCAGTTGCAGCCCAAACGCCAACTGCCGAGGCAAAAAAGAAAGAAGAAGAACCTCAGGTAGAAAAGGTATAATAGGTGGTATATTTTGAATTTAAACAAGAGGTCGTCTTCACAAGAGGTGGCCTCTTGTTTTGTTTGTAAATGCTTTTCAAATTATTTACTATGTTTTATCGGATGTTTTGTAAACAAAAACTAAATTTATGTCGGATTAAAGGAATTTTAAACTTTGCATTTACGACACACCCTTATTATTTGTGTACTTGTGTAAATGTTACTGATAAAGGAAATATAAACGTAACTAAGTTACGTTTATATATAAGTTAGCCATAATTTTAGATGAAAGCACTACAAATGAAAAAAATAAGCCTCTTACTTATAGGATTGATGTTAATTCTATCAGGTTATTCACAAAGCAACAAAAAAATAGATTGGGATTCTGACTTGGATTACATTGCGAAGATGTTACCTGAAAAGCATTTCAATTTATTCACAGTGAAAAGTAATGATGAGTACCTTAATGGAATTGAGAATATTAGAAACAATAAGAGTAAATTGTCAGATTTTGAAATAGCTATAAGTTTGCAGCAGTTGATTGCAGGATTTGGAGATTCTCATACCAAAGTAAAATGGGGACAACTGATTGACCAAAAACAGTTATTACCACTGCATTTGTACTGGTTTAATGATGGTATTTATATACTACATACTACAAATGAAAATAAGGATATTTTAGGACATCAACTCCTATCCATTAATAACATCGAAATAAAAAAAATAGTTAATAGTTTAAGTACTCTAATTACAGTTGACAATCGAGCATTAATAAAAAGCTCTATACCTAAATTATTGCCTTCAGTGCAATTGCTTAAATATTTCGGAGTTGTAAAAAATAATAAGATTGAATTAAAACTTATGAATTCAAAGGGAGAAACTAAACTTTGGAATATTAAGCCAGATAAAATGAATCGACAAAACAGAATTAGCTTCAAGCCAGATTCATTGGCTCTCTGTTTTAAGAATGAAAGAATCTTCTTCATTGATTATTATCAAAAAGAAGATGGAATATACTACGTGCAATACAATAAATGTTCTAGTAGTGAACGTGAAAGAATGTATGGACGCAAGGATGCTGATGAAAAACCTTCAATAAATGAATTTACAACTAATGTATTGAAAGTTCTAAATACGAAGCCGATTAAAAAGTTTGTATTTGATATGCGTTTTAATACTGGTGGTAGTTCTAATCAAGGAACAAAATTAATTGAGAAGATATCAGCCATTCAAAAGCAGAAACCTGAAATGAAATTATACGTTGTTTTAGGAAGACATACATTTTCAGCTGCAATTATCAATGCAATGGATTTTAAACGATTAACGGATGCTGTATATCTTGGGGAAGAAACTTCTGGAAAGCCAAACCATTTTGGTGAGCTCTGGGATTTAAAACTTCCTAATTCAGGCATTACTGTGCTTTATTCTACTAAATATTTTAAAGAAACAGATGAGGAGATGAACTCTTTGAAACCAGATGTACAATTGGAACCAAGTTTTGACGATTTCAGAAAAGGGATTGACCCTGTTTACGATTGGATAAGAGAGCAATAAAAACTATGGCTAACAAAAGCTATATGTAATGCGGGTTCAGCGGGTAAATCAACCGCAGTTCTCCGTTGCAACACCGCCAAATCTTTGATTTGTCAATTTATAATTTGAATTAATGTAAATCAAAGTTTTGGCTAAGTGCGGATTTGAAAGTGAAATGCTACTATGACCCGCAAAACACATAGCAAGCCCGTTATGCCTTATTATGGCAAATACTACTAAAAAGTCAATCAATTAATAAGAGAATATATGAATGATACTATTATACAGGGAATACCTGAAGATTATGTTGAAGCTGTAGTTTATATTATTGAGAACTACAATAACTATGTAGATTATGCTGGTAGTAATCCTGATATATCTCTTAGAGATTACCATAATGAAGTGATTGATTTTTATGCTTTACTTGAAGTTTATTTATCAAATAAAGGATATGATTTTGAATCATTAACTCTTAATGATGAAATGCAAGAGAATATTAAGCAAATAGAACTTTACATTTCTACTGTACAAGGAACATTTGAAAAGACATTGACCTCAAATTCGATTGCCCAATCAAGAGATAAATATAATAGATTGTTTGGAAAATCCTTTGTGTATGAATTTACTACAGGAGATTTGAATCGTATTCAAGAATTATTAAATGAATTGCGGACGAATATATCAGGTAGTGAATTCTTTACAGCTGAACACAAACAACGACTACTTAAAAGACTAGAGAAAATACAATCAGAATTACATAAGAAAGTTTCTGATATGGATAGATTTTGGGGATTAATTGGTGATGCTGGAGTGGCAATTGGAAAGTTTGGAAAAGACGCCAAACCAATTGTAGATAGAGTTAAAGAAATTGCTGATATTGTTTGGAGGACACAGTCTAAAGCAGAAGAACTGCCAAGTGGCTCAAATATTCCTTTTTTAGCACAGAATACTGATGAATAACAAGGCATAACAAAAGTAACCGTTGCACAATCAACTAATATTTCTAAGAAATAAGATAAAAGCCTTAAATGTTTGTGGATTCACAAGCTTTTAAGGCTTTACTTTTTCAGTTAATAAGTTGTAGATTTTGAATTATTAAGTGCTTAAAACGGGTTTGAGTAAGCCAAATATGCTTTTTAAAATAGCGAAATGACTAATCGCCTGATTGGTCATTGTTTCAGCTGTTTTACTCATAAACTTCAACATCTTTTTAAGATTATAAGCAGTAGCTGACATGTGCATCACCTTGTTTGCTTGTGCAATCCTAATGGTGTTGATTTTCCGAAGTCCCATAAACTGGGTTAAAGTTCCAAAAATAGGTTCGACTGTTGATTTAAAAAGAATATATTGTTAGATTTGATTCTGCTAAGTATTTTTTTTAATTGTAGTTAGCATTCCCTATTGGAGGGATAACAACAATGTTGTTGTTATAAATTAGTTAAATCATCAATTGTGCTGTGAATTTGAGCGTTTGAGATAAAATTTCAGGGATTGGGATAAGGAAGGATTCTTGAGAACGAAGTTCTTCAAAGTCAACGCTTGAAGCGTGTGAGTGTTACACATTCAGAACGTAAAAACGTTTTTGACTTTGAGAAGTTACGAGACTTTTTTATAAAAGTCAAGTATGGTAAGAATCCTGGAGTGTTGCAATCTCTTCTTCCCTCATTGAACAGATCCATACACGGGTGTATAGACAATACAAAAGGGAATGAAATTTTAAATAGGACAAATTATTTTTAAATGGGCTGAAATAATTTATCCTAAGTGGTATTCACAGCCCAACAGATGATAACAGGCGGATATATTTCAAAACAAGTGACGAAACATATCGCCATACCGTTATGGGCAACCTTTAAAGACAACACGAACTAAATTGACAGATAGTTTTGCAACAGAAACTAAAACATATATTGACCATTTTGACCTTGACAGTTTTAGTAACTTCTTGTGACAAGACAACTCCTGCAGGTTTCTGGACAAATTTTCACAAGGATTTAATATTATCAAAAAATAGTGACCAAGGACCTTGGGGTGGTTACAGAGAAATTTATTGGAAAAGTGAAGCTAAAAATACATTTAGTGACAATGAATTAATTGACTTTGCAGAAATGAATGATTGGGAGATTATTGACAGCACTTCATTTTCGGCAGACACTTTAACAGGGACTAGTTTTTCTAAGCTAAAAAATGACGACTACTCACTTGATATATTAAAGGAAAGCATTTTATCAAAACTAAAACCCAAAGACAATAAAATATTTATTTTTAAAACAACTTGGTTGGCAGTTGAACCTGGAAATACCCGTGAGACTTTTGATAATGGTTTTGTAATATTAAACTCAGATGGAACGGAGTTGAAAATGTATCACTTATGGGGAGAGTAGTATGACAGAATTGAAACAAAAAAGGAAGCCCATAACAAAAGCTAAATTTCATGGGCGGTGATGCTCGAATTGAAATCTTAGTTCAATTAATAAACACCAGCAAGCCAATTAAACTTGTCTTGCTCAAAACATAAATAAGTAAATTTAATCGGCTTGCTTACTTGGCGCAATGATAAGGCAACTCTTTGAAATCGCCCACGCAACTTAGCAAGACCGTTGGCATGCATTAGAAGACCGAACATACAGACATAAATAGCAATATGAATATATCAGACTTTATTTCCAGATATTAAAATCACCCAGTTCTTTTTATTGGAACAGGATTTAGTTTACGTTACCTGACAAATTCGTATACATGGGATGGGCTTTTAAGCAAAATTGCTTTTGACTTAAAAGAAAATGAAGAATACTATTTTGACCTCAAAGCATCATGTCAGATAAATGGTAGTGGAAAGTACAGCTTTGAGAAATTAGCATTAAAACTTGAAGAAGAATTTAACAATACTCTTATCAATGAGAGAAATGGAAAGTTTAAAGAAATCAACGATGTTTTTTATGCTAAAATGAAAGAAGAAAGCATAAATGTTAGTCGATTTAAAATTTACATTTCTATGCTACTTGGTGGAATAGACCATCGAGAAGCAATGCAAGACGAATTAATTGAATTAAAAAAAATTCGGAAGAATATTGGTTCAATAATTACTACGAATTATGATAGGTTGATTGAAGATGTTTTTGAATTTAATAAACTAATTGGAAATGATATATTATTAAGTAATCCTTATGGGTCTGTTTATAAAATTCATGGATGCGTTGATGAAGCCGATAAAATTATAATAACCCAAAATGATTATGACGTATTTGATGAAAAGTATGATTTGATTCGTGCCCAATTGCTTTCTTTATTTATACATAATCCTATAATATTCTTAGGGTATAATGTAGGTGATGAAAACATCAAGAAAATATTAAAAACAATTTTTACCTATGTTCAACCTAATTCAGAATTAGCATCCAGTATTAGGGATAATTTTTTACTTGTAGAATATGATGCAGGTAATACAAATTTAGATATCTCAGAGCATGATATTGATATGGAGGGTTTTTCGACAGTTCGTATCAATAAATTAAAAACTGATAATTACAAAGCTATTTATGAAGCTTTAGCAAATATACACCTGCCAATATCTGCGATGGATGTTAGAAAAGTACAGAGTGTAGTAAAAGAAATATATTCAGGAGGAGAAATTAAGGTGACAATTACTGAAGACCTTGATACATTAAGAAATGGAGCAAAAATACTTGCTATTGGTTCTTCTAAAACTATTAGTTATAATTATCAATCTTCTTCGGAAATGATGACTAATTATTTTAAAATAATAGACGAATCCAACTCTCAAGTCTTAACCCTAATTGAACATTATTCCATTCAGAAGGCACAGTATTTTCCAATATTCGGATTTAGTACAATCAATGATAGTTTGAGTTGTATTGCCAAATTAAAAGAACAGCAAGAAACTAATTTAACAAATGCTTACAGTGCAATTTCTGGACAAAATAGACAGTTAGCACATAGTACAATTGAAGATATAATATCGGATACATCAATTGCTGTTTCATTTAAAACTAATGCAATAATCTGGAATGTAATGGAGGAAAGACTTGACTTAGATAACGTTGAAATTTATTTAAGAGATTTTGAAAATAAAAATGATACTGAGTACAGAAAGATTTTATGTGCATATGACATGAAAAAGTATAAATAACGCATGCCAACAAAAGCTAATAAAGCATAGGCTTGCCGCAGGCGCAACACAAGCCAACGCTTCATAGCAGGATCGTTGGCGGTCATTGAAAGAAACGCACAGACACAATGAGAAAAATTGATATTAAACTTATAGATAGATTGACAAAAGGTGATTTATTGCCTTTATTAAACTATATCAAATCTGATGATGAATTGCGTTTAGAAGTCAGACAGAAAGGTGATGCATTTGTTTATTATCGAAAAGGGAAAGCTTTAGAAATTAAGAAATTGAAAGTTGACCCAAAATATGGCAATGTTCCATTCACAAAATTAGCAGTTACTAATCCGAAAGAATATTTTAAACAAATAAAACAGTCAATTGACAATTGGCTCAATGACAATAAACAGAGAGCCGAATTTGACACACAACAGAATATTGCAAAATTTAATCAAGACAATATTAGCAGGTATGTTATTCTTGATATGGAATATGCCTTTGAGCAAAATCAAATAGAGAAAAAAGACAGGGAAAAACGTGGTGTATTTGATTTATTAGGCATTGAAAGAGAGACTAATAAAATAGTCTTTTTTGAAGTAAAAAAAGGAATGGGCGCAACTAAAGGGAAATCAGGAATAGATGAGCATATAAGTGATTTTGAAAATTACCTTTTCGGAAAAAATTCCGACACATTTAGACTAAATCTACTTCAAGACGTTAAAAATATTATTAATAACAAGACGGAATTAGGTATCCTAAAAGGTTTAAATTTCTCTGACTCTTACAGCCAACAAGCCCCTGAATTAGTCTTCGTTTTTCACCCTGACAATGATTCACAAATTAAGGATTTTTCAAAAGAACTTGGAAATCGACATAAATTAATAATTGTAAACGATAGCAATTACAAACTTCTATGAAAATTTCTATCCATCGAGGTATTGACCAAATTGGTGGTTGCATAACTGAGATTGCGACTGAGAAGTCCCGAATTTTTATTGACTTGGGACAAAACCTGCCAGATGGTGACGGTAATGTAAATGACAATTTTGCCAATTTAGAGGCAGTCAGAGAAATTACTAAAAATATTGATGCTGTTTTATATACTCATTATCACGGCGACCATTTTGGTTTATTCCACCTTGTACCTGATTCAATTTCTCAATATATTGGAACGGTTGCGAAAAAAGTAGCCTTGTGTAAGCACCAGCGACTTGCCTACATAAAAGGTCGTGAGGAACTTTCAAAAAAAGAAATTGCAAAACTTGAATCAATGCAATCCTTTGAACCCAAGCAAAAAATTAAAATCGGAGATATTCAAATAACACCATATTTTGTTAGTCATTCTGCATACGATGCTTATATGTTTTTAATGGAGGCTGATGGATTACGAATTTTACACACTGGAGATTTTAGAGGGCACGGTTATTTGAGTAAAGGTTTACTTCCAACTATAGAAAAGCTAATTCATAAAGGCAGGATTGATTATTTAATTACTGAGGGAACAATGCTTTCAAGATTAGACGAGAAAGTACGACACGAAAATGAGTTAAAAAGAGAGGTAATTGAGCTAATGAAACAATACAAAAATGTGTTTGTGTTATGCTCATCTACAGATATGGAAAGGTTGGCTACATTTCACGCTGCAAACAAGGAAATAAAAAATAGACCGTATGTTTGCGATGACTTTCAAAAGAGTGTATTAGATATATTTTCTAAATCAGCAGGAAAAATTAGTCCACTATTTGACTTCAAAGAGCCATATACATTTTGGAAAGGAAATAGTAAACTAATAAAATGGATTCAGGATAAAGGTTGCTGTATGTTGGTTCGTCCAACTGAAAAATTCAATGACTACACTAATCATTTACTACCACTACTTGAAAAAGAAAACACCGTTTTGATTTATTCAATGTGGAAAGAATATATCAATCCTAAAAGCAAGCATTGTAATAAAAGATATTTAGATTTTGTTGAACAATTTCCAAGACTAAGGAAAATTCATACAAGTGGACACGCTTCGGCTGACTGTCTTACAGATGTTTGCAATCTTGTAAATCCGACAAAAGGAATTATTCCAATCCATTCTGAAAAATCTGCTGATTATCAAAAACTGCCGATTAAAGATGAACTTAAAGACAAAATAATTATAGAAACTACGAAAAATGAGAATATGACAATAGAAATAAATAAACAACGAACCGCCAATCGAGTAGGCAGCCGCTAGGCCATTAGCCTAGCGGAGAACCTCTCACACCACTGTACGTACGGGTCTCGTATAC
>JAEINS010000021.1 GCA_016342755.1 Melioribacteraceae bacterium
TTTGAAGAATGTTTTACAGACAATTTTAATACAAATGTTGCTTAACTTTGTGTCTACTTTTTATGGGGAAGATCACTGCCCTTATATAAACAATATAGGGGTAACTATTTTTTTATATTTATAATATTAGCATTAAGTGATCCAATTAATTTATTCTTTTACAAATACACTTCAATTTCTCCTTCATTTACAAATACGGTAGGACTCTTTCTGATTTTATTTTTCTGTCCGGACGGAAAATTCAAGTTCAATAAATCTTACATATTGGTTTTAGTTATTTCTCTCTTTTTACTAATACAAAATGTTAGTGTAAATATTATAATGATTGGTATCTGCTATCTAATCTTTTCAAATTTACTTGGTAAATTTTTAAGAATTTTGTTCGAAAGTTTAACAATTAGCCTTTTTCATCTCTTACTAACATTTTATTTCTTTTTACTAATCGCTAACTATTTGTTAATAAATATTAATATGTATGATGGTGAGTTTTACTATTATTTTACTGTAATTATTTCATATATCTTTCCATTAACTTTTACTTTTTTTAATGATATGGATGAAATATTAAGATTTAAAGTTAAGAGTAAACCAAAGATTTAAATCGTTTGGTTAACATGCATCTGGAGGCTGACTCAAAAGTAAAATTTGTCATTTCTCTCCGTCGGCTGACGGAGAGAAATCTCGTTTTTGAACGAAGAATAGAAATTCTCACGACGCTTCTCTACTCAGAATGAAGATATTAAACCACCATTGAGGTTCTTAACAGCCGTGGAATATAACATTTGTTTACCATATAAAAACCAACACTTGAAAGTGTTGGTTAACAATATTTACAAAATTTTTTGGTTGTTGAGACTCACTCATATTATTATTTAATAAGTCCGGCAGAACCGGCCTTTCATTTACTTTTTCTTTTCAAGTTCTTTAGTTTCGTAACCTAAGTTCTCAATTGCCTTTTTCATTTTTTCTTTATCAGTTTTAGTTTTGTCATAAACCACTGTAACCTTTTGAGCTTTTACATCCACAGCTAAATCTTTAACTCCAGCTTCATGAGGAATATTATTGAACAATTTGGTTTTGCATTTTTCACAATCAAGTGATGCCCAGAAAGTAGTTTTTTCTAAAGTATTTTCTTCAGCAACTCCGCTGCAATTAGTTATTGTTAAAGTTAAAATTACAAGTACAAATATTTTTATTAAATTTTTCATTTTAGCCTCTAGTTTAATGTGTATTTTATTCCTAAATAAATTTTTCTTCCCATGATTGGTCCCCAGATAATTGATGCATCAAAATTATTACTGAATGGAGATTCTGCCGATAGGATTGGATTATCTTGCGTGAAGTCTGTTAAGTTCTCTCCACCAAGATAAATATCAAATCCTCTAAATTTTCTTGTGATCTGAGCGTTGATTATTGTAAAACTAGAAAAATCATTATAGCCGACTACCGAATTATTCGGCAATCTCCCGTCTCCATTAAATTGCATAGTTAGATCGTATTGCCATAATCTAAGGTTTGAGATATACGAAAGATTAAGAAGTGCTTTGTATTTACTAATTAATGGTTTTTCATAAAGTTTATTTTCAATACTATACTTAACATCAGAATATCTAAGTGCGGCTAATAAGTCTAAACCCCGAAGCGGCATATAATTTAATTCTAATTGATAATTATTTGAGTATGAATCACCTTCAAGATTGGAGACTTTAATTTTGTTTAGATCGGTTTCTCTATCAATAATTATTTGGTTTATAAACTCAGTTCTGTAAAACTCTAAATTTAACGTGAGTTCTTTTTCCCAAATATTAAAATACCTGGTAATATTAAATCCAAAATTAAAAGCCTCTTCCATTTCAAGATCTTCCATAAAAAGAATTTCTTTTGATGTGGCAAGAAGGCTATTATTTTCAGCAATTACATTTGCCGTTCTAAAACCTTTTCCCACAGAAGCTCTAAAAATGGTATGAGCATTAAAATCATATTTTAGATGTAATCTTGGAGTATAAAAAGTACCATGTATATTATGAAAATCTGATCTTATACCTGCAATTAGATTCAAGTCTTCTACTGGATTTAACGCAGCTTGCAAAAACAATCCTGGAATTTTTTCTATTCTTTCAGTTCTAATACCATTTAAATTTTCATCAATTTTATCTCCAATATAACTAACTCCTAAAAAATAATTTTGCGTATCACTTCCAAAATTCGATTTGTAAATTAAGTTAGCATAGAAACTTCTCTGATCAGCATCATAATTATTTAATCCAAAGAAAGAGGTCTGATTATGCGATGTATAGGAAGTTTGAAAACCTAAACTTGAATTTGTTTCATGATCAAATATATATCCGATTTTCATAAATATTTCATACCGATCAGCATTAATATTTATTCCGTATGGATTGAATTCAGATCTAGCCTGATCATCAGTAAATGACTTTTGCCCACCGTCTTTATTTTCGTTTAGGTAATTGATACTCAACTGACTAAATAGGTTTTCTGATTTATATTTCCAACGATTTATAAAAGTATATTGTTTTGATCTAGGTTTATCTAAAAATCCATCTCCATTATCATCAACATTTTTATTGTAATAATCACCGTGTAATAAAACTGAAGTACTTAGATTTTCATTAAATTCGTATGCAGAATTCATATTAATATCAGACTTCATTTCATTATTCTGATATAAGTTTAGATAAAATTTTTCTGAATCGTCAGGCTTTTTATATTCAACATTTATCTGCCCGGAAACTGATTCAAATCCATTTATTACCGAGGAAGTTCCTTTAGATATTTGGATCGATTCCATCCAGGGTCCAGGTATATAGTTTATTCCGTACGATCTTCCAAGTCCTCTCATACTAGGCATATTTTCAATCATAATCTGACTATAAATACCAGCCAAACCTAAAAGCTGAATTTGCTTCGCGCCGGAAAGTGCATCAGTAAATGATACATCAACCGAAGCATTAGTTTCAAAACTTTCTGCCAAAGTACAACATGCGGCTTTTGTTAACTCTTTTCCGCTAATATGCTGAATATGCATTGGTTCAGCATCAAAAACCTGAGTTGATCTTGAAACTCCATTAACAACAACCTCTTCCAATTCTCTGCTGGCTGAAAGTGTTAATTCCAATAAAGTATCTTCTTTATTAATTTTTATGGAATCAGATTTATACCCAATATAACTCACTATTAGAGTAAGTCCGTCTCCATTTGGTTTCTCAATCTGGAAAATTCCATTTTCATCTGTAGCTGTTCCAATATTGGTATCTTGCCAAAAAATGTTAACACCAACAAGAGGAACAATATTACCTTCATTATTTTCTGTGATATATCCTTTTAAACTTTGTGCGTTCAAAATTGATATAGTAAGAAACATGAAGATCATAATTAACTTCTTCATAATTTCACCAATCTTATTAATAAAAATTAAATAATTAAGATCAGCTTATGGTTGGAATCTTTAGTTGGTGGGTTTTAATTAGAAATGATTTCCCCGAATTATTCGGTAATATTGAATCAACAATCCGATTTCTATCATCAATATTTTTTGTGATTTTAATATTTTCTAAATCATAATGAATGATTGTAATTTGAAAACATTTAATTTCATCAGGTATTTTTGTTAAAACAAAATATTCATCAAACGAATGATAGTCAGTAGTTGAATAACAATTACAAACTTTTTCGGCATTTATTATTTTTTGAGAAGTTCCTTGATCAGATTCGCAGCAGTTTGGTAGTTCTTTTTCTACCAGTTTGCCACAACAGCTAGAAATATTTTCAGCAATTTCACTTGAAGAAGAACAGCATGTTTCTTCAAGAATTGAATGAGATTCCGTTCCGTTACAAGCACAATGATGATCATATACAACAAATCCAACTGTGCTTAGTAACAAAGAAACAATTAATAATATTGAAGTTATATTTGATGCTTTTTTATTCATCTACTTAATTTTAATTTAGGACACAAGGTACTAATCTATTCTGTTTTATCAAACCTAAAATTTTCCCCTTTCGTAAAGTTTTGATTTGTAACATGGAAAAAATATTTAAAGAAAAACCTCCGAAGTATAAAACTAAGGAGGTTTTCTTTTGATTAAATTTTAATAAACATCAATTAAAAATACTAAAAGCAACAGTAAGACCAGACATTACAATTGCTACCATACTCATAAGTTTAATAAGAATATTTAAACTTGGACCAGATGTATCTTTAAAAGGATCACCAACCGTATCGCCAATTACAGCGGCTTTATGCGCATCAGAACCTTTACCGCCTAATTTACCGGTTTCAATATATTTCTTTGCGTTATCCCAGGCACCACCAGCATTTGACATAAATACAGCTAAAACAAATCCGGCACCAAGACCACCAACTAAAAGACCAATAGTTCCAGCAACTCCAAATACAACTCCAACTACAATTGGAGCAGCAATAGCTAATAACGAAGGAACTAACATTTCTTTCTGTGCACCTTTTGTAGATATTGAAACACAGTTTGCGTAATCAGGTTCTGCTTTGCCTTCTAAAATACCAGGAATTTCTCTAAACTGTCTACGAACTTCATCTACCATTTTTTGAGCCGCTCTGCCAACTGCGTTCATTGTTAATCCACAGAATAAGAAAGCCATCATTGATCCAATAAAAATTCCTACAAGAACAATTGGATTCATAAGTGTAACATCATAAAAAGTCATGAAATCTTTAATACCAGCCTCTGCGGTATTTACAATAACTCCGTTGCCAAGATCCATCACAGTTTCGCCAATTCTAAGCAAACCAATTTTTAGTTCTTCAATGTATGAAGCTAATAATGCTAAAGCTGTTAGGGCAGCAGAACCAATGGCAAAACCTTTACCCGTTGCAGCTGTAGTATTTCCTAGTGAATCAAGCGCATCAGTTCTTTTTCTAACTTCTTCTCCAAGCCCGCTCATTTCAGCGTTTCCACCAGCATTATCTGCTATTGGACCGTATGCGTCAGTTGCTAAAGTAATACCTAAAGTTGAAAGCATACCAACAGCAGCTATACCAATACCGTATAATCCCATTCCCATATTTGAAAGATCACCACCAGCGGCCAATAAAAAAGCAGCAATAATACCAATTACAACAGCAACCACAGGAACTACAGTCGAAACCATACCCATACCGATACCAGAAATAATTACAGTAGCCGGACCAGTATTAGTACTTTCTGCAATTTTTTGCGTTGGTCTGTATTCTTCTGATGTATAATACTCTGTAGCTTTGCCAATCACAAAACCAACTACTAAACCAACTATAATCGCAGCCCAAATTCCAACTGCATTTTGAATATCTAAAAAAGTTAAAATGAAATATGAAGCAATAATTACTAAAATGGAGCTTACATTAACTCCTCTACTCAATGATTTTAATAAATCTTTCTGCGTTGCATCTTCTTTAGTTTTAACTAAATAGATTCCAATGATTGAAAGTATAATACCAACTGCGGCAATTAGCATTGGAGCTAGTACTGCTTTGAACTGTAATTCAACATCACTCATAAAAGCTGAAGCACCAAGAGCAGCAGTTGCTAAAATAGATCCACAATAAGATTCATAAAGATCAGCACCCATTCCTGCAACATCACCAACATTATCACCAACATTATCAGCTATTGTAGCTGGATTTCTAGGATCATCTTCAGGAATACCTGCTTCAACTTTACCTACTAAATCAGCACCAACATCCGCAGCTTTTGTAAAGATACCGCCGCCAACTCTTGCAAATAATGCCTGTGCAGAAGCACCCATTCCAAATGTTAACATTGTTGTTGTAATAACCATCAATTTATGACCACCATCTTCAACAACAAAATGATTTAGTACAATAAACCATGCTGATATATCAAGTAATCCTAAACCAACAACTACTAATCCCATTACAGCACCACTTCTAAAAGCTACTTTTAATCCGTAGTTAAGAGATTCCTGAGCAGCTCTTGCAGTTCTGGCAGAAGCATAAGTAGCCGTCTTCATACCAAAAAAACCTGCTAAACCAGAGAAAAACCCACCAGAGATAAATGCAAATGGAACCCACGGATTTTGTAAATTAAATCCATATGCCATAATTGCAAAAATTATTGTCATTACAATAAAAAATACTATTACAACCTTATATTGTTGTTTTAAATACGCCATTGCACCCTTACGTACGTGAGAAGCAATTTTAATCATTGTCTCAGTACCTTCACTCTCCTTCATTACCTGCTTAAAAAAGAACCAGGCAAAAGACAATGCAAGCACCGAACATATTGGTACAACCCAAAATAAACTATTTAACATCTTAATCTCCATATTTATTGGTACTTAAGTACCGTACAGTTTGTTAGAAATGTATTGTTAATGCAGAACGCCACCATGGATAATATTTATTTTCCAGTTCATCTTTAGATGGGAATGGATAATAAATGAAACTTTCCTGATCACCAATGAAAAATCCATTTTTGATAGTTCTGTAAAATAATGTTCCCTGAAAAAATCTGATTACGGTTTTGGTCTGTTTATCAGGCTTTGCCTGCAGCCCGGCAAGACAATCTCTTAAGTGATCTATGTTTTCATAAGGCAAATCATCAGTTGAACCGGCAATTGGATCTGAAGCCAGATCATTTAATTTTAAATCGACAAAAATTAATTTTGGTACCGAAACCGGTTGATTACGGTCAGTAACAGTTTTTATAAAGTCTCTTGGACTTAACTGACTGGCAATGCGCGGAGTTACCGGACATAATTCCTGATAAAGATGTAATTCATCTTCCTTTTCCAGATTGTATTCGGCTTTATCTAAACCGAGAACCCGTCCATCATCCGTTGTGATGTACAATTTTTTAAGTTGTGTTAAAGGAATATGTTCTAATACTTGATAAATTGAAAGGTACACTGATCTTTTTGGAACACCGTTAGAATGAGGAATACATCTTTCCTCGATTGTTTTAAGCGGGAAAAAATCACTTTCAAAATCTGGATCAACTTCGAAAAAGATTGCTTCGCCTCTTGTTCTTTTTTTAGTTCCGACGGCTAAATAATTACCAAACTCCTCGGGTGGCAGCATCGATGCTATTAGAGCTTCCGGAGTCAGGGATAAATATAAGTAGGTTTTCATATGAATCTCCTCCATAGAAATTTATAATCTTGGAATTATTACACAGAATAGATAAAAATTTTACTTAAACAGCAATATCATAAAACATGGATACTCAGATCTTTTGTATTCCTAAAATAATTAAAATCTTACATAAATTCTAATATTCTAAGGGGATATTTTTAGTTTGGGTAAATATTTTTGTGGTATGACTAACTTTTCGATTTATTTAGAAGGTTTTGATCATATTCATTTAGCGGACATCCACACTTCTTGAAGGAACAAATTATTGTATCTGATTTGAATTTTATTTCATTATAAATATTACCCAGATCATCTTTTATTTGAAAACATGATTTCACATTTCCATTTGCAAAAACAACCGCCGCGTTACATCCGGCATTACAAATTCTATTGTCCTGATTATATTTTTTTAACTCATGTTCATCCAAATTAAACTTATTAACTTCTTCGTCCGTGTAACTTTCGGGATAATCTTTATTATTATATTTCCCATAAAATGAAGCAAACTCAAATTTGATCTTATTGCTTTCTACAAAATGTTTAATT
The DNA here is from genome assembly GCA_016342755.1 of Melioribacteraceae bacterium. GTDB lineage: Bacteria > Bacteroidota > Ignavibacteria > Ignavibacteriales > Melioribacteraceae > JAEINS01. Next base: position 7,679 of record JAEINS010000021.1, read on the forward strand.
TCGCCAATCATATTTGCCAAGCCGGGATAAGCAACTCCCTCTGCATAAATATTAAATCCGGCCTCTTTTAATAATTGGTAATTTTTATGGAACTTTTCTAAAAGATTCTTTTTAATCAGTTCTTCATAATGTAATGAGGCATGTATAAATAACACTCTTGCCGGATCAATTTCATTTACAAATTCAGAAATTTTATTCAAAATCAGATTTGTGTTTACGGAGATAAAATGGCATTTAGTTATTTCCTTACATGCTTCAATAAAATTTGGAACCAAAAAAGGTTCACCTCCGGTAAATCCGATCCTAAAAGTTTTTTCTGATTTTTTAAGAGTTGAAAGGAGTTCTTTAATATTGATTAAAAAAGGAACAAGTTTATTTCTGTGGGCAGGACTAAAACAATATTCGCATTGTAAATTACAGACTGATGTTACATTCCACTGAAGCCAGACATCATAATCCTGCTGAAAACTGTATTTTGAATTATCCAATTTTTCTTTTCGCTAATCCGTAAAACGAGCCAACATCATTTCCAATTTTTTCAAATTCAAGATCTATTATTTCCCAGCCTTCTTTTCCTAATTTATTTAAAAAGATTTCAAAACTTTCCATCGATTCAGTTGAAGAAATAATTTTTTTCTCTTTTAATATCACAGAATCAATTACTTTATATTCCCATTTGCTCATTGTTTTACCATTTTTAATTTATTCAAAAAAAAGAAATATAATTTATTATTTGGATTAAAATGGAATAATATAAAAAGCCCTTTGGTTAAAGGGCTTAGTAAAAATGTTCTATTTCAATTTTTATTATAAACTGCTAATTATTTTTTCCGCAACTTTTTCACCGGTTAAACAATATTTTTCAGCAAGTTCTTCGTATGGTCCAGAAGCACCATATTCATCAATAGTTACTCTAACCTGAGGAATATCAAAATATCTTTCCCATCCAAATGAAATACCGGCTTCTACAACTGCTGTGCGTTCAACTGATACCGGAATTAATCCGCGTTTATATTCATCACTTTGTTTATCAAAAAATTCTTTACATGGAACAGAAATAACTCTTGTAGAAATTCCTTTAGCTTCCAGAATTTCCTGTGCATCAAGAGCTGTGTTTACTTCAGATCCGCTTGCTAATATTGCAACTTTAGCAGCATCTGCCTTTTCCTTTCTAATTAAATAACCGCCTTTAGCAACATCAGAATTACTAAATTCATTTTCCCTGACAATTGGTTTTACACCCTGTCTTGTTAATAGCAGTGTTGAAGGACCATTTTCATTTCTAATTGCCATAGACCAGCATAAAGCGGTTTCAATGCCGTCGGCCGGACGAAGAACCAGCAGATTAGGAATAATTCTTAACGAAGCTAAATGTTCTACCGGCTGATGAGTAGGACCATCTTCACCAACAAAAACACTATCATGTGTGAAAATAAATATTTGTTTCAATTTCATTAATGCCGCTAATCTTACCGCCGGACGCATATAATCGGCAAATACCATAAAAGTAGCGCCAAACGGAATAAAGCTGCTGTACAGGGCAAGACCATTATTTATTGATCCCATTGCGTGTTCTCTAATTCCATAATGGAAATTACGGCCGCCAAAACTATCACTCTGAATTGATTCGTAAGCATCAAGATAAGTATTAGTTGAAGGTTTAAGGTCAGCGGAACCGCCTACAAATCCCGGTATTAATTCAGCAATTTTCTGCATTACCATTCCGGAAAGCGCACGTGTTGCTTTAACAGAATCCGGCAGAACGGAAAGTAATTCTTCTTCTAAATTTTCAGGAATAACTCCTGAAACAAATTTTTCATATTCTTTTGCTAACTCACTATTTTTGCTTTTCCATTCTTCAAATAAAATGTTCCAGACTTCAAATTCTTTTATTTTTTTTTCAACCGATTTTTTTGTTTCAGCACTAACTTCTTCCGGAACGTAGAATTCTTTATCAGTTGGGAAACCTAAATTTTCTTTAGTTAATTTTAGTTCATCCAGACCAAGCGGAGAACCGTGAACTCCGGATGTATTTTTCTTATTTGGACTTCCTTTACCAATTGTAGTTTTACAGATAATTAATATTGGTTTTGTCTGATTTGTTTTTGCTTCTTCAATCGCGTTATTTATTGCAGTGTAATCATGACCGTCTATAACTTTTGTTTCCCAGTTAAACGCGTCAAATCTTTTTTCAATTGATTCTGTAAATGCTAAATCTGTACTTCCTTCAATGGTAATATTATTATCATCATAAAGATAAATTAAGTTGTTTAACTTTAAATGCCCTGCTAATGAGGCAGCTTCAGAACTGAGACCTTCCATTAAATCGCCATCGCTACAAATAGCATAAACTTTATGAGTTCCAAAAATTTTATGCTCTTCGGTATTAAATCTTGCCGCAGTCATTTTTGCGCCGATTGCCATTCCAATACCATTTACAAAACCTTGTCCTAAAGGACCGGTTGTAGTTTCAATTCCCTTTACTTCGCCATACTCTGGATGTCCGGCTGTTTTGCTTCCTAATTGTCTAAAGTTTTTTAAGTCATCTATAGAAATATCATAACCATAAAGATGCAGCAGTGAATACATTAACATGGAGCCATGTCCGGGAGATAACACAAATCTGTCGCGATTTGACCAATCCGGTTGTGAAGGATTAAATTTTAAAAACTGATTCCATAAAACAAAAGCACAATCCGCCATTCCCATCGGCATTCCGGGATGACCGGAGTTTGCTTTTTGAACACCTTCCGCAGAAAGTACCCTGATAGTATTCGAAGCTAACTTCGCTAAATTTAGATCTAATTCGTTCATTTTCTTCCTATATATTTAACTATAAATTTTAATACTAATTTTATTAAACCGGTTCAAAATTTTAATTTATTGTTCCAAATATCGCTAAATTAAAAAATAATATCAATTGTAATATTATCTAATAACTTTGATTAACACTCCTTAACATAAGAAAAGTCCAAGTTCTAAGCAAAAGCTTGTATACAGACATTATTTTTGATTAGTTTTTATTGACCGGTCAAAATATAAATAGACAATAAATATAAGTACTAATTCCAATAAAAATATCGGATCAGATAATTTCATGATTGGTATTGATCTTAAATATTTATTGGATGATGCTAATCAACGGAAATTAGATCTATAATTAGTTCCCTTGGTAAACTATCTTTTGATTCGCTCCGATTAATATTGGAAGTAAAAGAATTATTTTTAATCGGCTCTACCTTGACAGTTATTATTTTAATTAGAAAAACTTGATTAAAACTTCTTAACAGTTTAAGTTGTGATTTGCTTTCAAAATGTTATTTGACTTATTTTTGTACAACCACAATTGGCTTTAGATTCTAAGGTTAATGGTTGTGATTTGCTTTCAAAATGTTATTTGACTTATTTTTGTACAACTTACCCGGAGCTAAGTCTTTTAATTACAACACGTTGCTGCAATATTAGGATTCAAAAAATGAATTAGTATAATTCTAAGTGTTAAAAGAGAGTTCAGAAAATCTGACTCTCTTTTTTATTTTAAAGCTCATTTATGTAATAAAAATATGCATTAAGGAAAGGTCCCGGAGATTATATAATGTAACATTCTGCCAACCCTATTATATTTACATTTATAAACTTTTCAAGTTTATTATAATATCAAATTAAATAATTTATTATGAGAAATCAATTTTTGAAACAATTTATGATAAATATATTCTGGTCGTTTACATCTTTTAATTAAATTAGTTTTGCAAATCGAAATTTTCAAATAATTGGATTTTAGAATATAATATGAGAGTTGAATGACTTTATATTTTTTAACTTAACAAACAATTTAATTTAAATTGTGAACACTAAATAAACTACTCCTATAATTTTACGATGTCATGAAATTTATTAAATCAATTTTTTCGCCATCGGCTTCGTTTTGTCCTTCCCCTTTTTTCAAGTCCAGAGTAATTTCATGTAAACTTTTCAAAAAATTTCAATTCAAAATCATGTAAACTTTCATGTGAGCTAAGAATTTTTAGTATTTTTAAGGGATGTATTTAAAAACAAAAAAGCCTCGCAACTTATTTAGTTACAAGGCTTTAACTTTGTACGCCCGGAAGGATTCGAACCCTCAACCTCCTGATCCGTAGTCAAGCACTCTATCCAATTGAGCTACGGGCGCATAAATTTTAGATTCCAAATATAAGCTTATATTCTTTTTTTTGCAATGTATAATGGAGAAAATATTATTTGCAAAACCCAAAGTCCGTTTATTTAGAAAAAACATAAATACTAGCCGGACTTTTAGACTCATCATATTCAGCAAAATTAAACCCGCCAAAATGTGATTCTAATTTCAGGTGGTGTTTTTCATGAATACTTATTACTTCTTCCGATAACAGATTAAACAACTGATCTCTATTTTCAAAAACAACTTTTTCATCTTCTTCTATTTTAACTTTAAACCAAACACTTTCACTATCAATTCTTTCATACGACCTATAAAATTTAACTAACCTTTCTTTCAGTTCTTTTACAGGAAACTCAAAACTATTTTGCGATTTTAATTTATCCCAGTTCACAGTCTGAAAAATCCATTTCCCATTTTCATTAAGTTTGCTGCTAATCTTCTCTGTTAATAATTCAAAATTCTGATGATCGAGGTACGATAATACATTCCCGATTGAATAGATAAGATCAAACTTCCCTTCTACTTTTTCTATATCCAGAATATTTAGAACCTTAAACTCAGCTTTAACTGACTTTGAAGAAGCAACTTTAATCATCTCTTCATCTAAATCAATACCCGCCGCTTTAGCAACATCATTGGAAAGTTCATTTAAGTATAATCCGGTTCCACAGCCAAGATCAAGAACTCCCGAATTTTTAATTGTATAACGTTTTAGAAACTCACAGGTCTTTTCCTGATATGGAAACAGCTCATCGTAGTAATTACTAATTACGGAATAGAATGACATATATCTCTTTCTCAATTATTTTGGTAATTTATTTAGAAGTTTCCACAACCATCTATGGAAACAATGGATAGACTTAACCGGCTCGGCAAACATAAGTATACATTCGTTATAAACTAAATTCACCTCATGCTCTCTGCAATAAGCAACAGCTTTATCGGAAACGGAACCTTGCTGCATCCAAATATTTTTAATCCCCGACTCAATAATCCCCGGAATTATTTTTTCTGTAACTTCCGGTTTAACTACTAAAACAGCAGCGTCAACTTCAGTGTTAATATCTTTAATATTGGAAAAACATTTCTGCTCATTATAGGTTTCAATATTGGGATTTAAGGGAATTATATTATAGTTCTTCGATTTTAATTCTTTAAAAATTGTATCGCCAAATTTCTTTTTGCTTCTAGAAACACCAAACAGAGCAATATTTTTCTTCGCTAAAAATTCATCAATGTTTGATTTTGTATTCATTTTTTACTCAATAATTATTATCTAAATATTCTGGATATATCAACTTTGTTTATTAAACACTCATTCTTTTTTCCAAATATCTTATATCTGTTATTAGCTATTATATCATAAATGTAATCTCTTAGCGATTTAGGAAAGTGTTTAAAGAACCGTAAATATTTTATTGGTGACTTTAAATCTTTAATAATTTCGAAAACTGCATCCGACTTAAAATAGAATTGATCTCCTTTTATCAGGATAACAGAATCAGACTGAACTGTTAAATTATGTTCTTTTATAAACTCAGAATTTAAGGAAGTAAACATAAATTTTTGATTATCATATTTAATTATAAACTGAACAAGTCTGCTGCAAAGTATACAATCGCCATCAACAATTATTAGATCACTAATATAATTACCCGATTTCTTGTTTAAGATCATCGTACAATTTTCTTCTTTCCTCTTTTGGAATATCGTGCCATCTAATTCCTCTTATTGCTCCTTCCAAAGCAAATAACATGTTTGCACAACCATCATCAAGTTCCAATTTTATCTTATGTAAAGCTTTTACAGAACCAATTTTCTTTAGCTCATCATAATTATGAATTCCAACTTCATTAAGATTACGGGCTAGAACTTTTCCAATATTTGGTAATATTTCTAATTCAGATTTCATTTCTTTAATGTCTTATCGGTTAAAGCTTCTACCTTTTCAATCTTGCTTTTCATCCTGCTATCATTGCCTTTTCTATAATCAACTTTCAGAGACATACTTATACGGGCGCAATCTTCGGCCATAATTTTGAAACAGCCGGATACTACTCTCATTGTTTCATCCCAATCACCTTCAAGTATAGTTCCCATGGGAGTTAATTGATATGTAATTCCAGAATTATCAATATAGTCAATAATTTTTGAAACATAAATACTTACACTTTCACCTTTATCTGTAGGGAATATTGAAAACTCTAGTAACACCATAATTAATTACTCCGCTTTTTCTGCCGGTATCTTTATAAAAAATGTTGTGCCTGTTCCATGTTCACTTTCAACCCAGATTTCACCATCGTGTCTGTCTACAAGTTTTTTCACAATTGTTAACCCGAGTCCATCGCCATTTATCTCAACTTCATTAATCCGTTTAAAAATTTCGAATATATTTTTCTGCTCATCTTTCTTTATTCCAATTCCATTATCTTCAACTTTATAAATAACATAGTTATTCTTTTTATAGCTGTAGATAGAAATGAATTTTTCATCCTTCGAAGAATCCGAATAATTTATTGCGTTTGTCAGCAAGTTAGTAAAAATCTGATTGATTTGAAGAGAATCCCCAAAACAGTTGTCTATATTGCCTTTTTTTAATACTATATTATTTTTACTAAGTATAAACTGGTTTTCCTTAATAATTTCATCAATAATTTTATTCACATCCAGATTTCTTAAAATAGGCGCGCCTCTGCCAGAACGTGAAAGTTTAAGCAGAGCTGAAAGCAGTGAATCCATTTTAATGGCACTCTGTCTAATAATCTGGGTTGTCTCAGGAAGTTCTTCATCTAAAATATATTTCATTTTCTCCAGTTTATCGTCTGGAACTTCTAAATTTTTACAACAATTTCTAAGTTCTTCGGCCGACATATAAAGTTCTTTACTGAACCCAAGAATATTTATAAGCGGCGAACGGAGATCGTGACTTGTAACATAAACAACCTGTTCAAGCTCTTTATTTTTTTCAACTAATTTTCTATTAAGTTTATCCAACTCCGTTTCTGCTTCTTTCCTATCTTCATAAAGCTTTTTCTTATCTGTAACATCCTTCAATATTAAAACTATATTTTCATCAGTTAACATAAGGTTAAACACAACATTATAAATACAGCCATCCTTTGCGGCAACATCAAATTCCCTTTCTAATGATCCGATACCCGAAGTTTCAATTTTATTAATATCCTCAATCCAAATATCATAAACTTTATTCCTATAGTTTTCATCGGGATATAAATTATTTGCCCAGTCTTTTGTTGTGGAAACATCTTCGGGTAAGTAACCTAAAAATTTTGTAAAACTTTCATTAATAAAATCTATACTCTCCCTGTCCTTACTAAATACAACAATAGGAATCGGATTTTTAACAATTATTTCATCAAAAAATTTCATTTATCTAAAAATATTCTTATTAAATTCAACCCGTTATCACTCGCAATATCTAATATAAAACATAATCAGATCAGTAATAATTAGAGTTAAATTACTGATTATTCTAACAAATAAAAACTTTTATTATAACTTAAAGTGAAATTAAAATAATGTTTCAATATATTTAGGTTTTCCACTTTATAGTTTAATTTTAGCTGAAATGTTATTTTCTGAAGATTCTTACCGGTTTATGTATGCAGCATTAACTGAAGCTGAAAAAGCTTTGGATAATGAGGAGGTTCCTATTGGTGCCGTTGTTGTTTATAAAAATAAGGTTATCGGACGCGGATATAATCAAACGGAAATGTTAAAAGATCCTACCGCGCATGCCGAAATGCTTGCCTTAACATCAGCATCAAATTATTTAAAATCAAAAAATTTAAATGAATGTGATCTTTACGTAACTGTTGAACCATGTGTTATGTGTACCGGAGCTTTGATGCTTTCAAAAATAAAGAATGTTTTTTTCTCTACTTTTGAACCAAAATTTGGTGCATGCGGATCGTTATATAATATTGCTGAAGAAGGGAAATGTAATCATAAATCAAATGTATATTCTGGTATATATGCTGATGAAAGCCGGAATTTGCTAAGTTCATTCTTTGAACAAAAGAGAACAAAGTAGAAAGTAAATTTTTAAATTTTAATTGAGCGAGTAAATTATGCAATTAATTATTTTTGGTGCCCCTGGTGCAGGTAAAGGAACTCAATCTAAAATATTGTGCGAAAGATTTAATCTTGTCCATTTGTCTACTGGTGATTTATTAAGAAAGGAAGTTAAGACCAAAAGCGAACTCGGTTACGTAATAAAAAAAATTCTTGATGCCGGTGAACTTGTACCAAATAATATAGTTGGTGAATTATTGAACATTGCTATTAAATCCGTTAAAAACAAAGACGGCTATATACTCGATGGATTCCCGCGTACAGTTGATCAGGCTAAAATGTTGGAAGGTATATTTAAGGAAAATAATTTTAAAAAGCCTATTATATTATTTTTAACAGCAGATGAAAAAGTTGTAATAGAAAGACTGTCTAACAGACGGCAATGTTCCGAATGCAGCAGTATAGTTATTATTACTGCGGTAAAAGATAATTGCTGTCCAAATTGCGGTGCTAAAAATTCTTTATTTAAACGGGACGACGATAATGAGGAAACAATTAAAAATAGATTAGAAGTTTATTTTAAAACAACTTTTCCTGTTCTTAAATTCTTTAAAGATGAAGGAGAAAAAATAATAGAAGTGCTTGGAACCGATCCAATTGAAAAAGTGACCAAAAATATTTTAGCAAAGGTTAAGTAATTATACAAAAAACCCAGCTTTATAAGAAAGTTGGGTTTTCATCTCCCAAAATCTATTAAACCATAATTTAATTATTCAGCACTCATTTTCTTTTTTACAACAACCTTAACAGCTTTACCATCATTTAATTTAACAATACGGGCATCTAGTCTTTTTACCAGTTCATAATTATGTGTCGCAAAAATAACGGCAGTTCCGCGCGAGTTAATTTTTTTTAACAAGTCCAAAATTTCTTTCGATGTATCGGGATCAAGATTACCAGTTGGCTCATCGGCTAATAATAGCTTTGGTTCATTTATAATGGCTCTGGCAATAGCAATTCTCTGTCTCTCGCCTCCGGAAAGTTGATTAGGCATATTTTGCTGTTTATGAGAAAGTCCCACTTCTGAAAGAACCTGAATCACCTTCTTTTTAATCTGCTTATTAGAAACTCCGGTTACTCTTAGAACAAATGCTAAATTCTGAAAAACATTTCTATCATCAAGAAGTTTAAAATCTTGAAATACAATTCCCATTTTCCGCCTTAATAAGGGCAGTTTATCAATATCAATATAGGAACTTGAATATTCATCGAAGCTAACACTGCCACCCTGAGGAATAAGATTCATGTATATAAGCTGAAAAAGTGTACTTTTACCGGAACCACTTTTACCAATCAAAAAGGTAAACTCTCCTTCATCAACTGATAAATTTAAGTTCTCAAAAACCGGCTGTGTCGGATAACTAAAATCTACATTTCTAATATCTAACATAATTATCTCTTCCTCATTACAAATTGTGCCCGCTCAGATTCTTCGCTGGCATGTTCAAACGAAAATGAATCGAAACAGTCTAATACATATAGATCAGAATACTCAGCTAATTCAAAAAAAGAAAAGAAAGGATAAATTCTTTGTTTATGAAGTTCTTCAACTTTTTTCCCGTCTCTAAGTACTATTTCAAAATGATTTTCATGAATTCTGGTTTCTTCGTTATATATACTTACCTGTTTATACTTTATACCTTTATAATCCCCTTCTCTATTAAGGAATTTTGTATTGTTAAAACTATTGTTTTCCAAACTGACATCAAAAGTAAATATACCGTCATCAGTTAAAACAGAAGCCACCTGATCGTACATTTTTATTATCTGCTCTGACTCTAATAAATAATTAACACTGTCGAAAGCACAAAAAACATAATTGAATTTCTTTTTAAATGGCAGTAATGTCATATCGCAGCAAACTCTGGAAAGCCTTTTTAGCATTGCGTTATCAAGCATCTGCTTCGAAATATCGCTTGCCACAGTATTGTTAAAGTATTTTAATACTTCAACCGATAACTCACATGTGCCGGAACCAAGCTCTAATACTTTTTTATCACCTTCTACAAAGTCTAATCCAATATCATAAATATAATCAGCCCATTCAGAATAATCGATACTTGACATTAGGTGCGAATATATCTCAGCAATATGAGTATACTGATTATCGTCCATTTAACTTTTCTCTATTTTTAATTATTCTTTCTGCCCATTTAAATGCTTCAATTATACTTGTAGGATCTGCAATATTTTTCCCGGCTATATCAAACGCAGTTCCATGATCGGGCGAAGTTCGTATAATTGGCAAACCGGCTGTATAGTTTACGCCTTTATCAAATGCTAATAATTTAAAAGGAATTAGAATCTGATCGTGATACATTCCTACAACTGCGTCAAAATTTGTATAAAGTTTATTTCCAAAAAACGCGTCTGGAACATAAGGACCTGATACACGCGCAGTATTTAATTTATTTATAACGGGAATAATCTTCTCTCTTTCTTCAACTCCTATTTGTCCGCCTTCGCCGGCATGCGGATTTAATCCCAATACTCCAATCTTCGGATCTGCAATTCCCAAATCATATTTAAGTGTTTCTTCAACAACATTTAGAACATTCTTCAGATGTGATTTAGTAATTAGTTTGGGAACGTTTTTAATTGATTCGTGTATTGTTATCATTGCGGCAATCATTTTTTGCGATAAAAACATCATCACAAAATTTTTACTACCTGACATATTAGCAAGCATTTCGGTATGACCCGGGAAATCGATCCCGGCCAGTTTTAATGCGGTTTTGGCAATAGGCGCAGTAATAATAGCGTTGGCATTTCCATTAGAAATTGATTTAAAACCCTCATGAATGCTTTTGTAACAAATCTTGCCAGATGTTTTGGTTGGCGCGCCATACTTCTGTCCAGCTTTCCCAATGTTAATAACAGTAACATTCTGATTTAATAAATTTTCTGATTTTAATTTGTTTACAATCTCAAAATTAAAATTCGCTTCTTGTTTTTCGAACTCAGATTCAAAAATATTCCCGGGACAAAAAAACAGTAATTTCTTTTTAGGATTATTCCCAATTATGTTAAAAGTTTTTATACAAATTTCGGGACCAATACCGTTTATATCGCCACAGGTAAATGCAAAATTTTTCATATTATTTCAGTAGAGTATAATTTCCTAAACCATCCATATCCTGGAATATGAATTCTTTATTTAATTTTGAATATATCCAGACTTCATTAGTCTGATTTTTTTCTGTATATACACGATCAATTTTATCGGGGGCGCCATACTTAATATATGTTTTGCCTCTATCAGAAAAAGCACCGTTTCTTTTATTAACTGAGTTGAAATTTAATAACGCATAATCGGCACGATTATAAAACTCAGACATTAACTCATTAAAAGCGGTTTCTTTATTAGGATCATATTTTTCCCAGAATTGTGTAAGCCTCTCATTAAGCAGTTCTGCTTCATCAAGAATGAAATCGATATCTTTTTCATCAGTTATAATTTCTAAAATCTCTGCTGCCGGCTCACCCATAGCCAGGAATTGCGGCTTATCCATCCATTCAACTTTTTGTTCAAATTCTGAAATTGTTTTAGCGGAATCCGGATAACTGATTTTTATGGCAGCTTTACCCTCGAATAAACTTTTATTTATATCCTTTATCATATACAAATTCAAGAAATAACCATCAGCATTTTTTGTTAAAAATATTTGGCCGTTATATTTATCAATTAAATATTTATCTTTTTCTACTAATGAAATCTTCCGCTCAGTTACTTTTTTTGATTTCTGGTAAACTTCACATTTCAAATCACTTTTAATTTTATTGTCTGCTAATAAAATAACATCAAAATTTTCTAATGAGTGAGGTATAGAACCATTATAGTTAACAAGTTTATATCCGCCATTTGCTGAATCAGTTTTACTCTCTACTATAATGGGAGTCATTATAATTTTATTCGCAGCCGCATCAACATTAAACGGCGATAACTTATACGATTCCTTTGTATTTAGTAAAACAAAACTAGGCAGAATTGAATACTTGCCAGAATCTAACTCAAGTTTCGATAATCCTTCTAAATATTTTTTATCCGATTTTGTATCATCATAAGATTCAATGTTTATGGAAATTTCTTTTGTATCTCTAATTATTACATCAGAATCCTTCTTCATTAATTTTGCTTCGAATGTTAAATTAACACCACCAAAATAGGATTTGCCTTTTTTCATGAAAACAAGATTTTTATAGGGAATTTTATATACAATATAACAATCGGACTTTTCACCTCTGTTAAAAATATGATGTTCAATTTTTATCGGGTTATACTGAACCTGGGCAACTAAACCAACATTAAGTATTAAAATAATCGCGAGAATAAAATTTTTCAAAATACACCAGTCTTTAAATTAGAAATGATATTAAGGAGTTAAAATTAGGAAATTGAAGTCAATAAATAAACAGATAAATGCAGATACAAAAAAGCCCCGATAAAACGGGGCTTAAAACTAACTATGCATGTTAGCCATAAACTCTTTATTGTTCATAGAACCGCGCATTTTATCCAGTAAGAATTCCATAGCTTCAACCGAATCAAAATCACTTAAGATTTTTCTCATGATCCAGATTTTATTTAATTCTTCTTCTTTCATTAACATTTCTTCTCTTCTTGTTCCAGATTTGTTAACATCAATTGCCGGGAAAATTCTTCTATCGGATAAACCTCTGTCTAGAACTAATTCCATGTTACCAGTTCCTTTAAATTCTTCAAAGATAACTTCGTCCATACGGCTGCCGGTTTCTATAAGCGCAGTTGCAATAATAGTTAAACTACCGCCATCTTCGGTATTACGGGCTGATCCGAAGAATCTTTTTGGCTTATGAAGCGCGTTTGAATCAACACCGCCGGAAAGGATTCTACCGGAGTGAGGTATAACAGTATTGTGCGCGCGGGCAAGACGGGTAATACTATCAAGCAGAATTACAACATCTTCACCAGCTTCAACAAGTCTTTTAGCTTTTTCGTTAACCATGTTTGCAACCTGAACGTGGCGTTCAGCCGGCTCATCAAAAGTTGAACTTATTACTTCGGCTTTAACAGAACGCTGCATGTCTGTCACTTCTTCAGGACGTTCATCAATAAGCAGCATTATTAAACGAACCTCAGGATGGTTTCTTGCAATTGAGTTTGCAAGTTTTTGAAGTAAAATTGTTTTACCGCTCTTTGGAGGCGATACAATTAACCCTCTCTGACCTTTACCAACAGGAGAAAGCATATCCATAATACGCATTGAATATTCGCCCGGGGATGATTCAAGGTTCAATCTTTTGGTTGGATAAAGAGGTGTTAAGTTATCAAAAAGTGTTCTATTTCTAATTTTGTCGGGATCTTTGCCGTTTACTGCTTCAACTCTTAGCAGGGCAAAAAATCTTTCCCCTTCTTTTGGCGGTCTTACTTGTCCACTTACAAAGTCACCAGTCCTCAAGTTAAAGCGTTTTATTTGTGATGGAGAAACATAAATATCATCTGGTGAAGGTAAATAATTATAATCTGCTGATCTTAAAAAACCATATCCGTCCTGAAGTACTTCAAGAACTCCTTTAGAAAATGTTAATCCATCTTTTTTTGTTTGTTCTTCAAGAATATGAATTACCAATTCTTGCTTTCTTAAATCACTGAATCCAGTAATTTTTAAGTCCTTTGCAAGTTTGTGAAGATCAATAATCTTCATTTTTTGCAATTTGCTAATATCTTGCGGCATAATATGATCCTACAAATTAATTTATTTATTAATATTATTTAATGTTTGAATTTTCAAGATTTGCATATCTGGGGGAAAACAAAATTTCCTATTTCGGTTAAACTTTTTGACTTAGTTGATTAAATGATTTTGCTCTGCTTTGTTGAAAGGAACACGAGGAACAATTCAAACATAATTTTCTATTTTTAGAAAGTCAAGTTTTTTTTCAAACTTTAAGATTTTCTTTTATTTTACCTAGCAGGTAAATACTTCCTAAAACGCAGAGCACCTCATCTTTTTTATTAACTACAAAATCCTTTATTATACTCCAGGGCTCAGTGGTAGAAACAGCTTCAAACCCTAATTGGCTGGAAATCAATAACAGTTCTTCCGGAGTAGACGCTCTTTCGTAATCAATTGAGGTGAAAATTATTTTATTAAAAAACGGTTTTAACTTCATTAACATATTAGCAATTGCTTTGTCCTTCATTGCCCCAAATATTAAAGTAGTATTTCTACTATTAATGTTTACTTTCGAAAATTCATCACAAAACCAGTTAACACCTTCTAAATTATGAGCAGCATCAAATATAACTAAGGGATTACTATTTACGACTTCAAATCGCCCCATTATTCCGCTGTTTTTAACTACATTTTTAATTCCAAGAGTTAAATATTTTTCTTCAATATTAAATAATTTATGAAGTGCTAAAACAGCTAAAGCCGAATTATACTTTTGGTAATATCCTCTGAGCGTTGTTTCATAAATTGTATACGATTGATTTTCCAAATTCAGTTTTATATAATCTTCATTCTCTTCAATAAAATTTTTAATTGTAAAAAAATCAGAAGTACAATTTAAAGAAACTTTTTTTAGAACACCTTCTGCTGCTGTTTCCATTTTACCAATAAATACCGGTCTCTTATTTTTTATTATTCCGGCTTTTTCTGCCGCAATCTGTTCAAGAGATTCGCCCAGTATATTTGTGTGTTCTAAACTGATTGATGTAATTAAAGATGCCAGTGGATCTATAGTATTTGTCGCGTCCAGTCTTCCGCCAAGTCCGGTTTCAATAACAGCTATATCCAGATCATTTTCCGCGAAATATTTAAACCCGAGAGCTGTGGTAATTTCAAAAAATGTAGGCTCTTCTTTTTTTATATATTCATCAAGATCAGAAATAAATTCGGAAATGTAATCGTCCGGGATCTCAACTCCATTGATTCTAACTCTTTCATTGAATTTGACAAAATGGGGAGAAGTATAAAGACCGGTTTTATATCCGGCTTCCATAAGTATACTTGAAAGATATGAGGCAGTACTTCCTTTTCCATTTGAGCCGGCAACATGTATTGCCTTAAACTTTTTTTGAGGGTTGCCTAAATGCTCTAGTAGTTTGTTAATGTTTTCTAAACCGAGTTTTATACTAAACTGATGCATCCCAAAGATTTTTTGTAATGCTTCTTCAAGTTTCATTATAATACGTAGCTCGCAGTTAAATCAGAAAGTTTTTCAATCTGGTTTTCCTTACAATATGAAACCAGTTCATCAAGCATTTCTATTCCGGCATTAGGATTAACAAAATTTATTGTCCCTAACTGAACTGCACTCGCACCGGCTATCATAAATTCAATTACATCTTTCCAGCTTGAAATACCGCCAATACCAATTATAGGTATATCAACATTTCTAGAGATGTCTAAAACTTTTGCTAATGCAACTGGCTTAATTGCCGGACCTGAAAGTCCGCCCGTTATATTTTTAATTTTAGGTTTTCTCGTATAAATATCAAACGCGGTTCCAACTAAAGTGTTAATTGCCGAAACTGCATCGGCACCTTCTTTTTCCGCTGTCTTTGCAAACTCAACTATATTCGAGTTATTAGGCGATAGCTTTATTATAACTGGTTTATCAGTAGCCGCTCTAACTTTTTCAGTTATTCTGCCAACAGCATTTACATCATTGCCAAATTGGAGTCCGCCTTCTTTAACATTAGGACATGACACGTTTATTTCAAATCCTTTTATAGTAGATTCATTTGTTAAAATTTTAGTACACTCAACATATTCTTCAATAGTACTTGCGGCAATATTACAGATTACAGTTGATTTAACTTCTTCGAGAAAAGGGATTTTCTCTTTAATAAAAGCTTCAACTCCTACATTTGCTAATCCAATTGCATTCAACATTCCGGAAGCTGTTTCAAAAATTCTTTGTGGCGGATTACCTTTTCTAGGCTTTAACGAAACAGACTTAGTTACAATAGCACCAATTTTACTTAAATCAGTAAACTTTGAAATTTCATTTCCGTAACCAACAGTCCCGGACGCAAACATAATTGGATTTTTAAGTTCAAGTTTCCCCAACTTAACTGATAGATCTACTTTACTCATAACTCAATTTCCTCAACGTCAAATACTGGTCCGTCAACACAAACTAATTTAAATTTGTCTTCATTCTCTTTGTCTTCAACAACACAGCCTTGGCAAATACCAAATCCGCAAGCCATAGCACACTCTATTGAAAGTTCACAATTATATTTTTTTTCAATTGCGTACGACTGTAATGCTTTTAACATTGGATTTGGTCCGCAGGCAAACATTTTAATCTTTTTACCTTCAAACAAATTTTCATTTCTCTTAAGAAGATCAATCACATTCCCTTTAATTCCAAGAGAACCGTCGTCGGTGGAAATTAGAATATTTTCCATTCCGTTTGTTATTACATGTTTATCAGTTCTTCCGCCAATAAAAGAGTAAACCT
Source organism: Melioribacteraceae bacterium (assembly GCA_016342755.1). GTDB lineage: Bacteria > Bacteroidota > Ignavibacteria > Ignavibacteriales > Melioribacteraceae > JAEINS01. The sequence continues at coordinate 24,417 of JAEINS010000021.1, forward strand.
CTTTTTCATCCGGGATGTTATCTATTAGAAATGGAAATGCGGCAACACCAATTCCGCCGGCAACTATCACAGCGGTATCAAAATCATCATCAAAACCAAAACCGTTTCCTAATGGACCAAGTATATCTAATTCATCACCACTTTCTTTTTGCGATAAAATTTTAGTTCCTTCACCCTGTACATCAAACATGAAGAAAACAAATTCATCCTCAATATTGCTAATACTGAATGGTCTTCTCAGCAGCGGGAAATTTGATTCAGATACTTTTATGTTACAGAATTGTCCGGGAACACCTTCCTCTGCAATTTTTGACGAAAGTACTTTTATTAAATAAGTATTTTCATTTAACCTGATCTTTTCTTCAAGCTTTGCAATTTCTTTAATCAACTTTTAATCTCTCTTCTTTAAAAATAATTCTTCTATTTCGGTAATCTTGTCTAATCTTCTCTGGTGCCTGTCACCGCCAAATTCTGTAGATAACCAGACATCTAAAATTGATTTAATTGTTTCTTCGCCCAATGATTTAGCGCCAACAACAAGAACATTTCCATTGTTATGTTCTCTGGCACTTCTTGCAGAAAACTCATTATAACAAGTACAGGCTCTAACTGTCGGGACTTTATTGGCTGTTATAGATGAAGGAATTCCGGTAGCATCAACTATAATCCCAAAGTCAACTTCTTTCAAAGCAACTTTAGACGCTACAGCAAACGCAAAATCCGGGTAATCACAAGAATCCTTAGTATTAGTACCAAGATCCAGAGTTTTAAAACCTTTTTCTTTCAGAATATCTATCAGCATCAGTTTTATATCTAGTCCTGTATGATCACAACCCAGCGCAACAGTATTTGTATTAGGCTGTGCATTTGCTTCAACTTTATTATCTTCACCTATAATAACTGAAATCCCGGACTCTTTAATTGAATCCTTGGCAAGCGGAGTTATAATGGTATTATCTGTGACATATAACTTTTTAATATTACTTAGATTAAGTTTAACAATATCAGATTCAGTAATTACTTTTTTCATTAAAGGCCTTATATAAGATTACTTTTATTGTGAAGTTTTAAATAATCAACTACTTCTTTAACGTTCTGTGCTTTATCTCTTTTACAGATTAATAACGCGTCATCAGTATCTATAACAACAACATTGCTAACACCAATTAAAGCCGTAAACTTTTTAGGAGAAAAGACATAAGATTTTTTTGTGTCTTCAGTATAAACATCACCAATACAAGCATTTTTATTTTCGTCTTTTTCAGTCATTCTATAAACTGCTTCCCAGCTTCCAACATCATTCCAATCGAACTTCCCTTTAGTAAGAAAAACTTTATCGGATTTTTCCATTATGCCATAATCAATTGAAATACTTTTAACCTGACCATAAACCTTTGTAAGTACTTCATCAAAATCATCAGTTCCTATTGCAGGTTTAAGCTCTTGTAAACCTTCGTGCAGCTCAGGCATATATTTTTCAATTTCATTTAAAATTGCATCGGTACGCCAAATAAACATCCCGGAATTCCACATAAAATCACCAACTTCCATAAATCTTTTTGCTGTTGCAATGTTTGGCTTCTCAGCAAAAGTCATAACTTTATGAATTCCATCCGCAACAACATTATCATCAACCTGAATATAACCGTAACCGGTTTCCGGATGAGTTGGTTTTATTCCTATTGTTAATAGACCTTTTGATTCATAGGCGTAATCAACAGCAGTGTTTATAGTATCCTGGAACCCCTTAGTATCCTGAATTAAATGATCAGCCGGAAGTGTAATCATAATGGCATCTTTATTTTTAGCTTCTACTAATGCGGCAGCTAATCCAATACAGGGCGCGGTATTTTTTCCAAACGGCTCAGCAATTATATTTCCTTTTGGAATTTGAGGTAATTGTTCTAATACTCTGGGTCTCTGAATTTTATTAGTAATTACATATATATGATCAGGTTTAATTAAACCGTCTAATCTTCCAACTGTATCCTGAATCATTGTATTTTCACCAAAGATTCTAATTAATTGCTTAGGTTTTGCTTGTTTACTTCTTGGCCAAAATCTTGAACCAACACCACCGGCCATTATTACAGCAAATTTTTCCATCTATTTCCCCTCTTTAATTGTATATCTAATTTCTTTACCAAAGTTTTCTGCTCTGGTTAGATAAGCAGAAATATCAACATCTTTATTTCGCACAACAGCAACTATTACAATTAAACACGCACGCATTCCTTCAACAACCGGAATAACGGGAATTATCTCTTTATACTTAATTAGTTTAATTGAATGGGCAAATATGCGGTGCATATTTTTTAATATTTCAAAACCGTGTAATTCACTTAAATCCGCATTCTTATTCATTACATTTTCATATTTCACAAGTTCGTCATCATTATACGAATTTTTGTTTAATCTCTCTAAAAATGAATCCAGTGATTTTATAGGTGCTAAAATAGTTTCTTCAAACTGTTCAAACTCTTTTTCGTCTTTTTCAATTATTTCATTTAGAATCATTTCTTCTTTTAATTTTTGACTCTCTATTTCATTCTCTCTAACGGCACTGTTAACTGATTCATTTATACTTTTCCTGGTTTCCGCTTCAGCTTCTAAATTTTCAAGATTAACTTCTTTTAATAGATATTTATGACTTTCAATAATCTCTATAAATTTTGAAGGTGTTACTACATCTAAAAAATTACTTAGATCGCGGACAAGACTGGAAGTATGTTCTTTAAATTGATCTGATAACTTTAAAAAATCGATATTTTCTTTAGCTATAAAGAGATAAATTCTCCAGAGCTTAATTGCAAGTTTAGAAAATTCAGTTATTTTTTTTAAGTGAGCAATTTCAAGCTCCAGGTTTTCCGAGGTTTTTATCTGCTCTTTTAATAAAGCAACTACCTCTATTTTCTCCGAACTAATTCTAAGATTATTAGCAGCTCTTGAGATACTTTGAATAATATATTGTTTTACTATTTCCATCTATCTTTTATATACTCTGGGAACCCGTTTACTTATATTACATGTAATTTCGTATGGAATTGTATCCAAAAGTTTAGACCAATTCCAGGCATCAACATTCTTATCTTTATTTTTCCCTAATATAATAACTTTATCACCAACTTTTGCATTAGAATTTGTTACGTCATAAAGTACCCTATCCATAGTAACTCTGCCAATCTGATTACAAAAACAACCCTTTATAATTGCTTTAGATTCATTTGTTAAATTACGGACAAAACCATCCGCGTAACCAATAGGAACAGTTGCGGCAAGAGTTTTTTTCTTTGCTATAAACTTTCTGCCATAACTTACAGATTCACCTTTAGCAACTTCTCTTATTGTAGTTATTTTTGAATACAATGACATAACAGGTTTTAGCTTAATTGATTCTGTTGTTTCAAGCGAAGGATAATATCCATACAGCGATATTCCGGGACGAACCATATCAAATACAGCATTTGGCATATCCAGTATTGCACCGCTGTTTGCAGAATGTGCCAATCCGTAATTAATGCCGGCTTGTTTTAATTCAGAAACAACATTTTTAAATCTCTGCAACTGTAGATTAGCGTACTCTTTGTCTGCTTCATCCGATGTCGCAAAATGAGTATAAATGCCATCAATAATAACTGAATTAAGTTCTGATATTTTTTTTATAAAATCCACAGCTTCATTAAACCGAATTCCGACTCTTCCCATTCCGGTATCAATGTTTATATGGATTTTTAGTGTTTTTTTGCCGCTATATTTTTTTAGAAAACCGAGCTGTTCGTTTGTACTAACAGTAGGAATAATATTAAACTTTAGGTAATCATTAAGTTCATCGTTGTTAAATGGACCAAATACTACAATTGGCTCTTTCACAACTTTTGCCTTTCTTAATTCAATTGCTTCTTCAGTTAAAGCAACTCCATAATATTCCGGTTTCTTTTCTTCTAAAGTTGATAAAGCTTTTGCACACTCAATCATCCCATGACCATAAGCATCAGCCTTTACTACAGCCATTACTTTTGATTTACATTTTTTCCGAATATTAAGATAATTTAATTTTAGGTGTGATAGATTTATCTCTGCAAAAGTAGGTCGCATATCTTAAATAGTTTAATTGTTCAAATGTCATTTTCGAATTACCTAATTTAATGAAATTTGTTCATTTATTAACACTTATTTTTGATTGAATTGCATTCATTTTATAAATTTTTCTTACATTTCTTTAGCTCTTAAATTATTAATTGAGGTTAAAATGATAGTTACAACAACTCCTACCCTGGAAGGTAAAAAAATAGTGAAATATTTAGGTCTGGTTTCAGGTGAAGCAATTTTAGGCGCCAATATATTTAAAGATTTTTTTGCCGGAATAAGAGATATAGTTGGCGGTCGTTCGGCAGCTTATGAAAAAGAATTAAGATCGGCTAAAGACATTGCAATTCAGGAAATGAAGGAACAGGCAAGACTGCTGGGCGGGAACGCTGTTTTAGCTGTAGACCTTGATTATGAAACTATTGGACAGGGTGGTTCAATGCTGATGGTTTCCGCAAGCGGAACGGCTGTAATTTTAGAGGAATAGTAAACTTTCCCGGATGTCACACTGAGCGTAGTCGAAGTGTAAATACAATGAATATATTTAGTTTTCGACTCCGCTCAAACTGACAGATAGTTGATATTTTTATCTACTTTTTATAATACTCCATCGCTTCAGGTAAAAGTTTTTTAATATCATTAATTCTTGTTTCATCAGACGGATGTGTGCTTAGGAATTCTGGCGGAGTCTGTCCACCTTTTAATTCTGCCATTCTCTGCCAGAAATCAATAGCTTTGTTAGGATCATATCCAGCCATCGCCATAAAGATTAATCCCAAATGATCTGCTTCACTTTCGTGCATTCTGCTAAACGGCAGCATCACACCAACTTGTGAACCTAGTCCGAATGCAGTCATCCATAAAGTCTGAGTTTCCTGAGGCTTAGATTCTAAGGCTTTTGCAAGAGCCATTCCGCCAAGATTTGTTATCAAACCCTGACTCATTCTTTCACCGCCATGTTCCGCAATTGCGTGTGCAATTTCATGTCCCATTACAACTGCAAGCCCGGTTTCATCTTTAGTTATCGGTAGAATACCAGTATATATAACAACTTTTCCACCAGGCATACACCATGCGTTAACATCTTTACTATCAACCAAATTAAATTCCCAGTTATAACCTGCTAATCTATCAGACATTCCTTTCTGCTTGAAAAATGTTTCAACAGCCTGCTGAATTTTTTTGCCAACATTTTTTACAGTTGCAGAAGTTTTTTTATCACGGCTAATCTGATTCGCATTTAAGAACTGATCATACTCTGAAAAACTCATTGATAACAATTGTGAGCTTGGAATAATACTTAATTGTGATCTGCCCGTTAAAGGAACCGTGCTACATGAAATAAAAAGATTCGATATTAAAACAACTGCTAATAGTAAAACTAATTTCTTCATGATACTCCAATATTTATTTCAAATTTAATTCACTTCATTATTTTGAAATGAAAATAATTTTAATTCTCTAAATTTACAACAGGAAAGGATTTTTTTAAAAAAAGACGAGGCAAGCCTCGTCTCTACAATTTAGAATCTGTTTAATTTAAACTTCATGTTTGGTTTTGAAACCTTTTTGCATCCAGCCTTTAGCAAGGAATAATCCAATTGGAGAAACCATTGCTATAGCGCCATAGATTAACCACAACATTTCGGTATTCATTTCAGTTGGTAAAGTTTCCGCCGGACAATAATTCATCAAAAACCATCCGGAATATAAACTAGTTATTACTTTAGTTAAGAACCAAGGAAACTGTCCTATTCCCATGTAAATACCAGTCATATTCTTAGGAGCAATTTCTGCCACCCATTGTAAAAATCTTGGCTGCCACATTGCTTCACCAATAGTCATAATAAATAAATATGCTAATAAAGTTGTTAAACTTGGTCCAATAGCTAAAAGAAATGTTGGAGCCGCCATAATGAATGTACCGATAATCATCATATTATAAGTATCTTTTTTTGCGGTTAGAGCTGTAACCATTGGAGTTAATATGAAAATTAAAATAGGATTAAGATTAACAAAGAATTCGAAATTTTCTTGAACAAATCCTCCAAAAGCCCGACTTGTGTACTGAGGAATTGTTAACCAGTTATGCGCAAAAAGTGTCTGGACAAATATTAAAATGAACACAAAATATAGGAATCTTAAATCCCTTAATGGGAAATTTTTCAAATAAAACTTGAGTTTTTCTTTAGCTGACATTTCAGCCAATTCATCTACTTCTTCCTCCTCAGTATTATCTTCAATTGCAATATCCTTTTTTGCCTGCTCCATTGCTTTTTTAGTGATAATAAAATATACAGCGGCTATGCCAACTACAGTAAGTGCAGCGTAAACCCAAAATACTCCAGTAATACCGGCTGCTTTACGCACCGGCGGAGAAATTATACCGGGAAGAAATCCACCAAGGTTCATTAATGCATACAACATTGCGTAACCCATTGCGGCTGTCTTTTTATTAGTTAATTGTTTTACTCCCGCATAACAAGCAGGCTGGTAAATTCCGTAACCTAAAATGATTCCAAAAATTCCTAACATTGAAAATAAATGAGCTGGTCCCCATAATCCGGATGCACCAACATCTGGAGATAATGTTAGTAAAATACGACCGCCTAACATTAATGTTAGCGCAATCAAAAGAGATTTTCTTAATCCAATCCAGTCGACAGTTGCACCTAAGAATAACATTGCGATAGTTATACCGGCAGTTAAAACACCTACCATTCTTCCGGCACTAATATCATCCAGACTTATATAATCGTTGAAGAAAATTGCAAGCAATCCAACAACACCAAAGTATGTTAATCCTTCAAGAACATAAGATATATTTAGTCCTAATAATGCTCTGGATGTATGAGCAAGATCAACAAACGGCTGTGTTAAATCCATTATTGTATCTTTGAAAAAACTTGATTTTGCTTCGGCTTCAGTTTCTTTTTTTTCTGAAAATAAAACCATTGGGAAAGAAATTATTGGCAGCACCAAAGAAAATAAAAACATCAATACTGCATTTTGTCCTTTTAGAATGGCAATTCTAGCAGTACCTAATACTAAAAAGATATAGAGTATAAGTGCCAGTCCAATAAAAACAATTAAAAGATCATTCATAATTCACCTATTTTGTTATATAATATTTACTTCTGGTCTAATATCAATGTTAAACTTTTCGTAGACCGCATGTTGAATTTTTCTAGAAAATTCTACTATTTCTTCCCCCGTTGCATCTCCATAATTAACAATAACCAAGGCCTGATTCTTATATGTTCCGGTATTGCCAAACTTCCTGCCCTTAAATTTACATTTCTCAATAAGCCAGCCGGCAGGAATTTTAATTGTATTATCATCAATCTTATAATAAACAATATCCTTGTATTCCTTTTTTAATCTGTCAAATCTGAATTTATTTATTTCAGGATTCTTGAAAAAGCTTCCGGCATTACCAATTACACTTGGTTCAGGCAATTTACTTTTTCTAATATTTTTTACAGTATCATTTATTTCTTTGATTGTAATACTTTTAACATCTCTGTTTTCAAATTCAGAAGCCAAAGCTCTGTAACTAATATTGGGAATAGGATTTTTTGTGAGTCTATAAATAACACTAGTTATAATAAGCTTATTTCTATATGCCGACTTAAACACACTGCTTCTATAACCAAATTTCGATTCATCTTTGTTGAATGTTTTTTTAATTCCATCCTTTAGAAATAATGCCTCTGCTGAATGAAAAACATCTTGCTGCTCAACACCATAAGCGCCAATATTCTGAATTGGTGCGGCACCAACTGTTCCCGGAATGTATGTTAAATTTTCAACTCCGCCAAAACCATTTTCAACCGCATAAGAAACAAAATCATCCCAAACTACACCGCCGCCTGCTTTTACTAAAACATCACCATTGGATTCTTCAATAATTTCAATTCCGGGTATTTCATTCTTAATAATAATGCCGTCAAAATCTTTTGTAAAAAGGATATTACTTCCGCCGCCAAGAATTACTTTTTTCTCCGTGGTTAAACTTTCATCATTAATTAATTTCAGTATCTCATTTTCGGTTTTAACCGCTATAAAATATTTTGCGGATACATCGATGTTAAATGTATTTAGTTTTTTCAGTGAGTAGTTTTCTTTTATTTTCATATTAATATTTCAATTTCAACTAGCTTATACTAATAGCCGTTAGTATAACAAACACAAAGATTTCTCAGTCGTTCCTACTTCTAAATGATACAGATTTGTCATCCCGAACAGTTTCATTGTGAGAGTTCTTCCATTATTTTATAATTTAGTCTTAATTTCTCCAATCAATTTCTTTAATACAACTTCCGTCAGAACTTATAACAACAGCTCCGTTTAAATCCGTTCTACTTATTTTTATTTTATTTTTCTTTAGTCTATCCAATACAACTTTAGCCGGATGACCAAATTTATTACCTATACCGGCACTAATAATTCCAATCTCCGGATTAGTAAAGTTAATAAATTCTTCAGTGCTTCCGGTTTTTGAACCATGATGAGAAACTTTCAGTACATTACACTTCAAGAATTTTCCATAAGATTCACATAATAATCCTTCCATTTCGGCTTCGGCATCACCAATAAACAAGAACGAATTTTTTCCGTGTACCAATTTAATAATTCCGCTTTTATTATTAACATCTAAATTTTGATAATGCGGATTATCTAGTTCGTTTAGTATATAAAGTCTGCAATTACCAATATTCTTTATTCCCTTTTTATAATAACGGATTGGAATATTCTTCTTATTTAAAAAGTTTTCAAATCTAATATCTTTTTTAAGAGTAGTATCAATCTCCGGTTTATAAACTGTATCAACTAATCCTGCGTCTATAATTGAATAAATCCCCTTATAATGATCTGCGTCAACATGCGAAATAAAAGCGTAATCAATTTTATTAATATTATTCCGTTTTAATAAAGGCAATATTACTCTGCTTCCATTATCAAAATATTCGGTAGCATTTCCTGCATCAACCAATGCGGTTTTCCCATTTGGGAATTTTATGAATAATGCGTCACCCTGACCAATATCAATTGCGGTAATAGTTAATTCATCTTCCTTAAATAAATCCTCATCATCTATTGAGAAGTAGACAAAAGAGTTTATTAATAATAGTATGGTAAAAATAATTTTCGTTTTAGAATTCTTAATTTTTGGATAAAAATAAAATGCTGCTATTAACATAAAGTAGAATGTAATTATATCGTAGATTGAAAACTGCGGGATATAAATGTATGATAAGCTTGAACTTCCCATTATATCGGTAAAATCAGCAACTGCTTTCACTAAAAAATCATTTGATAAAGCATATATTGATGTTAACCAGTCTGAAATAAAACTAAGGAAAATTGTAAAGACTCCAACACCAACAATAAAACCAATCATTGGGATTACAATTATATTAGCAAACAAAGCAATTATCGATAGTTTATTAAAATAAATTAATGTAAATGGAAGCGTTCCTAACTGGGCACTGAATGAAACCGCGCAGAATAATAGAATCCATTTTACAAATTTTGAATTTATCTTCCATGCATAAATCTGTTTTTGAAAAATTGGCGTTAAAGTTATTATAGCCAGCACTGCAGAAAATGAAAGTTGAAATCCCGGATTAAAAAGTTCATTCGGATTTAGAAATAAAATTATAAGTGATGCAATTGCAAGCGAGTTATAGTTGTTGTTTTGTCTTCCGGAATACTTGGATATAATAATTACAATTGCCATTACAGTTGCACGAAACACCGATGGATGCGCACCGGTAAGGAACATAAAAAAGAGCAAACCGATTATTGTTAATATAATTCTTAGTTTAAGATTAAACCTCGCAAACAAAAAAATAAAAATCAGGACAATATACCCAACGTGTAAACCGGAGACAGCAAGTACATGAACAACACCGGCGTTAATAAATTTCTCTTTCAATTTTTCATCAATTTCACTTCTATCAGCTAATAATAGTCCTTTCAAAAAACCGGAGGTTAAAGGATCATGATTTCGTTCAATTATACCGGCCATTTTTTTTCTTATACCGAAAATGAAGCTGTTAAAATAATCCACATTGTTATTGATCAGTTTAACTTTGGCAACAGAATTACAACTTGCAATAGCTACAATATTTTTTGTTAACAGATATTTTTGGTAATCAAACTCACCCGGATTTCTTTCATTCCTAGGTTCACGAATTGTTGTTTCCACTTCAATATAATTGCCAGCTTCAATTGTACCGTGGAAAGTTCTTAATCTTCTTATGGATTTATCACGAACAGAAACTTTAGCAATAAAACTGCCGACAAATAATTGGTCATCATACTTTACTGAATCAACATTTAAAGTAAAGTCAACTTTCTCTTTAGTAAGAAGATTACATTCTGTAACCCCGCCAAATATTAAAGCATTTTTTATAACCTGTTTATCGAAAGGATAGGTCAGTTTATCAAAATTATAAAAGCCATAATTTATACTCCCCATTAAGAAAATTAGGAGTGAAGTAAACACAAATGAACTGCTATTCCATTTTCTCCGATTTGAAATTAAAGTGAATATAAGTATTATGGATATTGAGATAAGAAGGGTTTCAATTTTAAGTTCTAAATAATATTGGAATATAATTCCCAGCATAAAAAAAAGAGCTAACTTAATTGCCGGGAAATTCCTCAACTCTGAAACTCCATAATTGCCGGGGTAATGTCTCCTAAAGTCGTTATTCTATCGGCTAATTCTATAGCATGTTTCCCGGATGTTATTGTTAACGCGGGATTCCTCGTGTGTTCCTTCTCTAAAATATTTTCAAAGTTCCCATGATCGGAACAAATTACCAGACTCACATTTTCGTCCAGATTATTTAACACATAGAACAAAAATCTATCCAGATTCAAAATTATGTTTTCGTACCAGTCCGCAATTCTTCCATGTCCAAGATGATCTGTTAAGAAAAATTCAAAAACAGTCAGATCATGTTTCTCAACTAATCTAAAAAGCCTTCGGGCTGCTGTTTCCGGTTTAACAATCGGCAATAAATAAGATAGTTTTTCAACCCATCTTTTATTGTCTATCTCTGCGCTTAAAGCGTTTCCTCTTCTAAGATCAGTTGCGTTTTTTAATTTCACATCACTTTTAAGGCAACTTAATGATGTAACACTTAATCTGGTTTTGCCAGAATTTATATAATCAAAAAATATTTTAGGATATGCATTTGCAAAAACAACATTTTTACCAAGATCCTTAAATCTCCGAAATATATTTTTTTCTTCAATAATTGGAACCAATGTTGAGTATGGATATGGACCAAAATGTTTACCAATAATTTTTGGGGCATTAACACCGCAGAAAATTGATGTCTGTCCGGTTCCGCTTAAAGGCAGTCCCTTAACTCCCATACAGGCATCGGCCGGGAAAAGATAAGTTCCGCTCTTAGTTAAGTATTGTTTATCTAAGTGTGGAGTTTCATTAAAATATTCAGAAAACAATTTCCAATTATCTTTGAAAAACGGATTTTTCTTAGAATCTTTTTCTCCAATTCCAACACCATCTAAAAATATAAGTAGCGTTTTACTCAAGTTATACCTTACTTTGATTCAACAATAATTGTTACGGGACCGTCATTTATTATTTTCACTTCCATCATTGCGCCAAAAATACCGGTTTTAACTTTGTCTTTACCAATGTTATCTTTTAACCGCTGTATAAATTTTTCATATAAAGGTATTGCGTGTTCAGGTCGTGCAGCCATAGAGAAACTTGGTCTGTTCCCTTTTTTTGCGTCGCCATAAATTGTGAACTGAGAAATTATTAAAATTTCACCGTCAATATCTTTTAAAGACAGATTCATTTTTTCATTTTCATCTTCAAATATTCGCAGGTTAGAACATTTATCCGCAACAAAATTAACTTCGTCCTCAGAATCATTAATAGAAATCCCCAATAAAATAACTAAACCTTTTTTTATTCCGGCTGAATAATTTTCCTCAGTGATTATAACACCGCCTTCAGAAACCCTTTGTACAACAGCTTTCATTATCTAACCTATAAAATCCATGTTATAATTGCCCAAATATTACTCTTTCTATATCAAGATAATCTTTCCTTGACGAAATATTCCTGAATCCGTTTTGTTCTAATATTTTTTTTACGCCTTCACTTTGCCCTTCACCAGTTTCAAAAAACAAATACCCGTCTTTATTTAAAAGCTTCGGAGCAATCTGACAAATCCGGTTATAAAATAAATATCCATCATTATTATCAGTCACAGCATTTTTAGGTTCAAAATTAATAATTTCTTTTTGCAAAGTTTTATATTCAGTAATTGAAACATAAGGAGGATTTGAAATAATTACATCAAATTTTGCTGCTCCCTCTTTTGTATCGACAAAAATATCTCTTTTAAAAATTTTAACACGTTCGGATAATTCATGATCAATAACATTTTGGTTTGCAATTTTAATGGCATTCTCCGAAATATCGATTGATATTACAGAAGAATTCTTAAAACCCTTTGCTATGCAAATAGGAATATTCCCGCTTCCGGTTCCAATATCAAGAATAGATAAATGCTGATCGTTGTTAATTAAATCGATAACAGTCTCAATTAAAGTTTCGGTTTCCTGTCTGGGAATTAAAACATCCGGCGAAACTTTAAACTTATATCCGTAAAATTCAACATTCCCAATAACATATTGAAGCGGCTCAAAATCACCTCTTCTGCTTATATAATCTCTGTATTTATCAATTTCCTTATTAGCAAGCGGTTTCTCAAATTGTAAATAGAGATCGAGTCTTTTACACTCCAATATATCAGCTAATAATAATTCTGCGTTAATTCTTGCACTCTCAATACCTTTTTTTTCCAAAAAAGCGGTAGATTTTTCAATAGCTTCTAAAACAGTCAAAGGAATAAGTCCTTATAAATTCTTTAAAATGATTACAAAATATAATCAAATATCAATTATTATGGTGGAAATAAAAGAAAAATAAAAAACACATTAAGTGCTTTTTTATAACATATATAAATAAATTTTGATATATTTCCATTCAAGATTCCATATTTAGGACAATTTGTCCTTTATTTAACAACTACAATAGAGCGGAACTCATATTGTTAACAGAAACTAAACCTCGAAAGGAATTAAATAAAATAAGTTGTTTTCATTGCGGCGAAGATTGCGCTGATAAAAGCATAGCAATTGGAGAAAAGTATTTTTGCTGCAATGGATGTAAAACTGTTTTTGAATTATTAAGCGATAATAATTTATGCAATTATTATCAAATTGAAGACACTCCCGGTATATCGCAGCTAAAACCAATTGTTAAAAATAAATTTGAATATCTGGATGATGAAGATTTAATTAAGGAATTAATTGAATTCACTGATGGAAAAATTACTAAGATAACTTTTTACATGCCGCAGATTCATTGCAGTTCTTGTATCTGGCTTTTAGAAAACCTCTACAATCTGTCACCCGGAGTTAAATTCTCTCAAGTTAATTTCCTAAAAAAAGAAGTTACTGTTAAATACAGCAATAGCGAAACTACTTTAAGAAAAGTTGTTGAGCTTCTTGCTTCGATAGGTTATGAACCATTATTAAACCTTGATAAAAACAAAGAGTCTGTAATAACAAACAAAAGCCTTTATTATAAAATAGGTGTTGCCGGATTTTCTTTCGGAAATATAATGCTATTAAGCTTCCCAGAATATCTATCCTTTAGCGGTGTTGATATTAACAATATGGGAAATGTTTTTTTAATACTTAATTTTATTTTAGCACTGCCAATTTTATTGTATTGCTCTTCAGAGTATTATATATCGGCTTTTAAGGGATTAAGAAAAGGATGGGTTAACATTGATGTTCCTATCACTTTGGGAATTCTGGTTTTATTTGCAAGAAGTGCTTACGAGGTTATTAGCCAGACAGGTACAGGTTATTTTGATTCTCTAAGCGGATTAGTGTTTTTCCTTTTACTTGGAAAACTTTTCCAGAGCAAAACTTATGAAACATTAAATTTTGAAAGAAATTATAAATCATACTTCCCTATTTCTATTACTTTAAAAAAAGACGGCATTGAAAAATCGATTCCGGTTTCCAAACTGGAAAAAGGAAACAGAATTGTAATTAGAAATCAGGAATTAGTTCCTGCCGATGCTGTTTTAATTAAAGGTGACGCACATATTGATTATAGTTTTGTTACCGGAGAGTCGGATCCAATTTCTAAAGAAGTTGGTGAAATGATTTATGCCGGCGGAAAACAATATGGCGGAGCAATTGAGCTGGATGTTGTAAAAGATGTTTCGCAAAGTTATTTAACCGAGCTTTGGAATAATGATGCTTTTACAAAATCGGCTGAAAGTAAAATGACAAGTATGGTAAATGTAGTTAGTAAATATTTTACTTTTATTATTCTTGCAATTGCTGCTGCTACATTTCTTTTTTGGTTCACAATTGATATAGGTATAGCTATAAGTTCTTTTACAGCGGTTCTAATTGTTGCATGCCCTTGTGCACTTGCTTTATCAACGCCTTTTACACTAGGAAGTACATTAAGAATATTTGGTAAAAATCAATTCTATCTAAAAAACACATCAGTTGTTGAAGCACTTTCTAAAATAACTTCAATAGTTTTTGATAAAACCGGAACACTTACTGAAACTGGGACTTCATCAATATCATTTGTAGGAGAAGATTTATCTTCATACGAAAAAGGACTTGTTAAAACATTAGTCCGCAACAGCTCTCATCCATTAAGTAAAAGGCTTTCCGGTCTTTTAGAATCAGAGAAGATATATGATTTGAAAAAGTTCAGCGAACTTTCCGGGAAAGGGATTTCTGGAATTGTAGATAACAATGCAATAATGGTTGGGTCTGAAAGCTTTGTTTTTGAAAAAGATATTCTTGATAATAATATTGATAAAATGGTTACCAAAGTTTATATAAAAATTAACAATGTTATAAAAGGATACTACATACATCAAAATAAATATAGAGATGGAATTAACAAGATTATATCGTATCTTAAAGAGGATTACCAACTTTCTGTTTTGTCTGGTGATAATGAAGGAGAGAAAAATAATCTTGAAAATATTTTTGGAAATGACATTACCTTGAATTTTAATCAGAGTCCGCAAAGTAAATATGATTATATAAAAGAAAAGCAGAGCAGAAGAGAAAATGTACTTATGATTGGTGACGGTTTAAATGATGCCGGAGCATTGAAAAAAAGTAATGTAGGAATAACAATTTCAGAAGATATTAATAATTTTTCTCCATCGTGCGATGCTATATTAGACAGCAAGAAATTTATTGAGTTAGTAAACTTCATTACATTCTCTAAGACAAGTATAAAAATAATTAAAATAAGTTTTGTAATTTCATTTTTGTATAATTTAATTGGACTTTCATTTGCTATAACTGGAAATCTTTCGCCAATAATTGCGGCTATATTAATGCCCTTAAGTTCAATTACTGTTGTTGTTTTCACTACTGTTTCAATAAATATAATTGCAAAAAAAAGAAGGCTATTATAGATGTCTGTAATTTTAATATTAATAGGATTTAGTTTATTAGTAGCACTTATTTTTTTAGGTCTTTATTTATGGGCTGTAAAAAACGGGCAATACGATGATAAATATACACCATCTGTTAGGATGTTATTTGATAATAAGAAGAATGATGTGGAAAGCTAATATAACATCGATATAAATCTAATTAGGAGAATTATTTATGAATGTAGAAAAATTCAGTTACGATAATGAGATTGTAAGAAAGTTCTCAATCGCAACTGTGGTTTGGGGTGTTGTTGGAATGCTGGTAGGACTTATTCTGGCCATACAACTTTATCTTCCTGAATTAAACCTTGGAATACCTTATACCACCTTTGGCAGATTAAGACCTCTGCATACCAATGCCGTTATTTTTGCTTTTGTTGGTAATGCAATATTTGCCGGGATCTACTACTCGCTGCAAAGGTTATGTAAAGCCAGAATGTTTAGTGATCTGCTTAGTAATATTAACTTCTGGGGATGGCAGGCTATAATTTTATCAGCCGCAATTACATTACCATTAGGATTAACTACCAGTAAGGAATATGCCGAACTTGAATGGCCAATTGATATAATGATTGCTCTAATTTGGGTTGCCTTTGGTGTTAACATGATTGGTACAATTATTAAAAGACGCGAAAAACATATGTATGTAGCAATTTGGTTTTACTTAGCTACATTTGTAACTGTTGCGGTCTTACATATTGTAAATTCATTTGAATTGCCAATCAGCCTTTTCAAAAGCTATTCTGTTTATGCAGGTGTTCAGGATGCTTTAGTTCAATGGTGGTATGGTCATAACGCTGTAGCATTCTTTTTAACAACTCCTTATTTAGGATTGATGTATTACTATCTTCCCAAGGCCGCAAAAAGGCCAGTATATTCTTATAGACTTTCAATACTCCATTTCTGGGCGTTAGTATTTCTTTATATTTGGGCTGGTCCTCATCACCTTTTATATACCGCACTTCCAGATTGGGCGCAGTCACTTGGTACTGCTTTTTCCATTATGCTTATTGCACCTTCCTGGGGCGGTATGCTTAACGGGCTGCTAACCTTAAGAGGAGCCTGGGATAAAGTTCGCGAAGATCCTATTCTCAAGTTTATGGTTGTTGCCATTACGGCTTATGGTATGGCAACATTCGAAGGACCTATGCTTGCACTTAAAAACGTAAATTCTTTAATGCACTATACAGACTGGATTGTAGCACACGTTCATGTCGGAGCTTTAGGATGGAACGGATTTTTAACATTCGGTATGATGTACTGGATGATACCAAGATTATTTAAAACTCACTTATATTCAAAAAAACTTGCCAACTTCCATTTCTGGATTGGATCACTGGGAATTGTATTCTATGTGCTTTCAATGTACTGGGCGGCATTAACACAAACCCTAATGTGGAAAGAGTTTACCCCATTAGGTATTTTAAAATATCCTAACTTCTTAGAAACCGTGTTACAAATTGTACCAATGTATATTATTAGATCCTTAGGCGGTACTTTATTTATAACCGGTGTTTTTGTAATGGTCTATAATTTATTCAAAACAGCTAAACAAGGTACTTTTGTTGCTAACGAAGATGATGAAGCCCCTGCGCTTGTTAAGGAAAATGATAAAATTAAACCGGGAATGATTCACAGATGGCTAGAAAAACGTCCTATTAAATTTACAATTTTAGCTACTGTTACAATCTTAATAGGCAGTGTTATTGAAATTGTTCCAACATACTTAGTAAAATCCAACATCCCTACTATTGAAAGTGTTAAACCATATTCAGCACTCGAACTGCAGGGGCGCGATATATACATTAGAGAAGGTTGTGTTTCATGTCACTCACAAATGATTCGTCCGTTTAGATCTGAAACTGAACGATATGGAGAATATTCAAAGGCCGGCGAGTTTGTTTACGATCATCCTTTCTTGTGGGGTTCAAAACGTACAGGACCGGATTTACATAGAATTGGCGGTAAGTATTCTAATCTCTGGCATTATATGCACATGGAAGATCCACGATCAATGTCGCCCGGATCAATTATGCCAAGATATCCATGGTTAATTTCATCAAAACTTGATCTCGATTCAACGCCGGATAGAATATCTGCAATGCGTACTTTGGGAGTTCCATATCCTGAAGGATTTGAAGATATTTCGGTTGATGAATTAATTAAACAGGCAAATGTAATTGCCGAAGATTTATTAAACAATGGTGTTGTTGTTGAACCTGATACTGATATTATTGCTTTAATAGCTTATCTACAAAGATTAGGAACAGACATAAAAGTTAAAACTGAAAAGGAATAACATGTTTTCAAAATATTTATCATCAATAGAAAATGTAGATATATATCCAATAATTACGCTTTTATTGTTCTTCTCATTTTTTGTATTAGTAATTATTTGGTTTTTTAAGGCTGATAAGGACTACTTAATAAAAATGGGAAATATGCCGTTGGATCTAAATGAAGATAATTCAAATTTATTAGAGAAAAGAAATGAAGATGAATAGAAAATACAATTTCGCGAAAGATAAAATTTGGACTATACTGTTATTTATTTTAGTGAGTTCAAATAATCTTTTAGCTTCTACAGAAGAAAGTTCTGACGGATTTTATTCTGTAATTAAATTTATGCTGGGTTTAACAGTACTAATTTTATTGTTTGTTTTGTGGTTAGTACTTGTTTATTCAGAACGTAATGATAATCGTGGTAAAGCTTTCTTATCCGTTTGGAAATCAGTTCTAAATGTAGTTGATACAACAGTTCCAATGGAAAAAGAGAAAGAAATTTTACTTGATCATGATTATGACGGAATTTTTGAATTAGATAACAAAATCCCCCCATGGTTCTCATTCTTATTTTATGGAACAATTATTTTTGGAATCCTTTACATGGTACAATATCATGTTGTTCAGGACGGGAATATTCAAACCAGAGAATATAATGAGGAAGTAGCGGTTGCAACGGCACAAAGAGAAATATTAATTAAAACCGGTGCTTTTATAAGTGAGGAATCAGCTACATTGGTTACTGACGCCGCTTCCCTTTTAAGCGGAAAAGATGTCTACACAAAAAACTGTGCTGCATGCCACGGACAAGCTGGCGAAGGACTTGTAGGTCCAAATATGACTGATGAATACTGGATTCACGGCGGCGGCGTAAAAGACTTATTTAAGACCATTAAATATGGTGTTCCTTCAAAAGGTATGATAAGCTGGGAACAGCAGTTAAATCCAAAACAGATTCAGGAAGTATCCAGTTATATTCTTCAATCTTTACAGGGCACAAATCCGCCTAACGGTAAACAGCCCGAAGGTGAAAAATATGTAAAAGAAGAATCTAAAAATATTTAAACTCATCTAACCACTATTCCTAAATGGAATAGTGGTTTTATTTATATAAGGCATCTGATTTTTCACTTTTATATTGAGAAAATTTATGGGAAAGGAAAACTCCTCTTATCGGGATTCACTGGCAACAGTCACATCAGAAGGTAAAAGAAAATTTATTTATCCAAAAAAACCTAAAGGCAAATTTTATAATCTTCGAAATTTTCTAAGCTTATTTCTAATCCTATTTATGGTCGGAGTTCCATTTATAAAAATTAATGGTCATCCACTAATGTTATTTAATATTCTCGAAAGAAAATTTATAATCTTCGGATTGGCCTTTGGCCCTCACGATTTCCATCTGCTTGGACTTTCAATGATAACCTTTGTGGTTTTTATAATATTGTTCACAGTTAGTTATGGAAGGATTTTCTGCGGATGGTTGTGCCCGCAAACAGTTTTTCTTGAAATGGTTTTTAGAAAGATTGAATATTTCCTTGAAGGAACTCCAAAAGAACAGCAAAAATTAAATAAACTGCCCTGGAATTTTAATAAAATCAGAAAAAGAGGATTAAAGTATATTCTCTACTTCGCGCTTTCATTTATTATTGCTAATGTATTACTCTCATGGATAATTGGTGTTGATCAATTATTAGTAATCATTACAGATCCACCAAATCAGCATCTTACCGGCTTAATTATTATGCTAATCATTTCTTTAGTTTTGTATTTTAATTTTGTCAGGTTCAGAGAGCAGACTTGTACTCTCGTTTGCCCTTATGGCAGACTACAGGGAGTTCTATTAGGTAACGAATCAATAGTTATAGCTTATGATTATAACAGAGGAGAACCTAGAGGAAAATTCAATAAAAAAGTTGGATCTGATTTAGGTGATTGTATTGATTGCAAACAGTGTATAGATGTTTGCCCAACGGGAATAGATATTAGAAACGGTACTCAGCTGGAATGTGTTAACTGTACTGCCTGTATAGATGCTTGTAATTTTGTTATGGAGAAAGTGGATAGACCTAAAGGGTTGATTCGCTACGCATCGCAGACAGAAATTAAAGAAGGTAAAAAAACCGGTATATCAACTAGAATTATTGGGTATACGGTTGTATTAACTATTTTAATAGCCCTTGTAACAACTTTGCTGTTAAACAGAACTGATGTTGAGTTAAGCATCTTAAGAACTCCCGGTATAATGCATCAAGAACATCCTGATGGAAGATATAGTAATATATATGATGTGAAAATCATCAACAAAACTTTTGATACTTTCCATGCAACATTGAAGTTAGAAAATATTGAAGGTGAAATTAAGGTTCTTGGTGATAAGTTAGTTATTGGAGAACAAGAAGTTAAAGAAGCAAAATTTTTCGTATTTTTGGAAAGAGAACAAATTAAACAATTGAATACCATTATAGAAATTGGTGTTTATTTAGACGGTGAAAAATCAGATGTGATTCGCACATCATTTTTAGGACGAATTAAGGATGCAAAAAAAGAAAAGTAGTTTTTGGGGTTATGGAATTGCTCTTACATATATTGTTTTTTTTATTGCTGTAATGGCAGTTGTTTTTTTTAGTTTTACAAAAGATGTAAACCTGGTAACCGATGATTATTATCAAGAGGAAATTGAATATCAGGATAAAATTAATATTCTTGAGAAAACTAATAAACTAAATTATAAACCTATTATAAATAAACAGAAAGAACTTGTTGAAATTGGATTTCCCGATAGTTTAGATTATTCTAAAATTTCCGGGAAAATATTTTTCTATAGACCTTCAAACAGTAAAAATGATTTTACTATTGAGTTAGATCTGTCTACTGATTTCACACAAAAAATATCAACAGATAAATTAACTATAGGGTATTGGAAAATACATCTAAGCTGGGAATATGATAATCAAAACTATTTAATAGAAGAATCGTTCTTTATGGAGTAAAAATGGAAGTCTGGACAGGATTAATTATTGGTTTAGTTGGCAGTTTACATTGCATTGGTATGTGCGGTCCAATTGCAATTGCACTGCCAGTTTATTCAGAATCGGGACTAATTATCTTTATTGGAAGAATAATTTATAATCTCGGACGTGTTATTTCGTACACTATTATTGGGTTAATATTTGGTCTGCTCGGTAAAAGCATATCTATAATTGGATTACAGCAGGGAGCATCAATTGCCGTTGGAGTAATAATTTTATTGTCTGTTCTTTTACCTCAAAAAATTAAAAACAAGTTTATAGAACTTCCGCCATTTTCACTAATTACAAAAAAAATAAAATACGGCTTTAGCAAACTTGCTAATAAAGGTTCTAATTCCTCGATGTTGTTAATTGGAATTATTAACGGCTTTCTTCCATGCGGATTTGTTTACGTTGGTGTTGCCGGTGCTCTTACAATGGGTAGTATTCTGGATGGAATGATTTACATGATTCTGTTCGGATTAGGAACTGTCCCGATTATGTTATTTACATCTATGGCTGGTAAATTTTTTACCCCTAAAGTGAGAAGTAAAATTTCCAAAGCTATTCCGGTTTTGGCTGTAATATTAGCAATTGTGTTTATACTTAGAGGATTAAATTTAGGAATTCCGTTTGTTAGTCCTAAAAATCCAGAAACCAAGATGAATACTACACAAATGATTGAGCCTGCAATTGAACATAACTGTTGTAAATAAGATTATATTTAAATCATGTCATTTAGAACCAGACAAAGCTTGCGTGAAAATTCTTTATACAAAGTTTTATGTTATGCCGGTCTGGTTTTAAGCCTGCATCTAAAACTTTTAAATTGAGATACCGGCTGAAAAGAATAACGGAATTACATAAACCAAAAAAATTATGAAAAATCTTGGCCCAGAATCTCGTAAAAAATTAGAAGAAGTTGGGATCTTTAATTATAAAGATCTCCTCCAATTTGATTCTATTAGTGTTTATGTAGAAGTTAAAAAGAAGTTCCCGGATACCTCCCTAAATTTTCTGTGGGCTTTGGAAGGAGCAATACAAAATAAAGACTGGAGAGATATTACAAAGTCAGAAAAACAAAATTTGCTTTGGATCCTTGGCGAGAAATAATTACTAAATATTGTTCTTAACTTTTATGCTTGAACGATATGAGGGAGTAGTTTTAAAGATGACATCTTTTTAAAAAGATGTCATCTTTCCTTTAGTTTATATTACTGTACCAGATATTGATGGTCATGGTGCGAGTGGCTGTCTCAAAAGTATGATTTGTCATTCCGAACAAAGTGAGGAATCTTGTCTTTTAAACTAAAAAGGCATATTCTTTCGTCACTTCACTCATCTCAATCACAAGTTTTGCGAGTTTTGAAACAGCCTCTGCCTTGGAAAGCTTATGAGAACGATATTAGGAGAGTTACGAGCTTTTTTTAGACCGGTAAAATTATTTTAAAAAGAGAATACGTAACTTGAAAATAACGCATTTATATTATATTTTAATTGCAATAATAGAATCGTTAGAACAAATCGTTTTTCATTCTATGAACCTTTTAGGAAACTCGTATTTTTATTACAAATCATATAAATTAAATAACTTATGACAAAAAATAAATTATTAATCTATTCCATGATAAACGAAATACCTAATTTGCCCAATACACGCAATGCGTTTATTGGGATGTTGTAGTGCAACATTAGCCATCACAATGAAACAGAATGATTGATTATATTGAACCTATAAAGATTTTAAGCAAATACATAAAAAACTATTTAATTGTTGAGACAAACAATTCAGTAGACTATTTGCCTAAAGAAAGAGTTTACCCCTGCGGATATGCAACAATGGTTTTTCATTATGGTTCTCCATCAAAATTCCAGAAAAAGAATTCAGGCAAATGCATTGAACCAAATTTGGTTATATGCGGTCAACAAACCAATTATTATGACTTGTCATTATCTGGAAAGACAGGTATGATACTTATTGTATTCAGACCACACGGAGTAAAATCTTTTTTCAATTTTCCAATTACTGAATTATTAAATGAAAACCTTTCTCTTCAGGATTTGTCTAATAATGAAGCTAATGAATTAGAGGACAAATTGTTTAACTCCCCAAATAATAAGCAAAGAGTTATTCATTTAGAAAACTTTTTTATTAAAAGACTGATTCATAATAATGAATTTAAACGAGTTGAACATGCCATAAAAATAATTGAGAATTCTAAAGGCCAAATTAAGGCTCAAGATATTGCACATGAGGTGTGTTTAGGAATAAAACAGTTTGAAAGGACTTTTTCAAAATACGTTGGTGTTAATCCCAAAAAGTTTGCAAGCATTGTCCGCCTTCAAAATGTCATACAAATGAAAAGTAATTATAAAAAAAGTATGACCCAATTAGCTTATGATAACGGGTATTACGACCAATCTCATTTTATTCATGATTTTAAAAGTTTAACAGGGCTTACTCCAAAAGCTTTTTTTAACTTTCGGAAATAAAGACCATTTTTTACAATTTTTTTATTTGTGCAAAGACTATTTTGGCAATAAAAAGAAAGAAAAAAAAATGAACAAATTAGAATCAAAACATGAAGAAATAATCAACTTTTGCATAGCAAACTCCGACGATTCAATTATAAAAAAATATTCAAGATATTTTAAAGAAGGTTATGATGGATATGGTATTGATTCTAAAATTTTAGAATCGCAAAAAATTAAATGGTTGGATTTATGGAAAGATGAAATGACCATTTCTGAATATCTAGATTTAGGCGATTTGCTTATATCTACTGGTAAATTTGAAGAAGCAGACTACGCTACCCAGTTTATTGCATCAAAAAAAGATAAATTTTCAA
Organism: Melioribacteraceae bacterium; assembly: GCA_016342755.1. Lineage (GTDB taxonomy): Bacteria > Bacteroidota > Ignavibacteria > Ignavibacteriales > Melioribacteraceae > JAEINS01. Next base: position 48,201 of record JAEINS010000021.1, read on the forward strand.
CTGAAACATTTGATAGAATTGGGAATTGGTTAGAAAATGGAATTCAAAACTGGGCTAATACAGATGTATTATGTATGCTGGTATTACCCGAGTTTATATACCACAAAATCATTGAACCAAAAGATTTTATGAATTGGACAAAATCTGAATCTAAATGGAAAAGAAGAGCGGTTCCAGTAACCTTTTATGAAGTAATTAAAAAAGGACACAGTTCTGAGCCTGTCTTTTCTGTGATTGAGAAATTAATGGAAGATAAAGAAGAAGATGTTCAAAAAGGGTTAGGTACACTTCTAAGAGAAATTTGGAAAAAACAACCTGAAATAGCAGAAAGATTTCTTCTAAAATGGAAAGATAAATGCGGAAGGAAGATTATTCATTATGCTACTGAAAAAATTGATAAAGACTACAAAGCAAAATTTAAAAAGACAAAAAAATAGAAGCAATGGAAAAAACAAATACTAATCAGGTATCCTATTGTGGTTTTTATTGTGGCGCATGTCCAAAGTTTACAAAAGGACAATGTGAAGGATGCAAAGGAGATAATCCAAAATGTGCAGTAGGATACAAAGCCTGTCAAGTAAGGTCATGCTGCATTGAGAACGGATATAATTCATGTGCGGACTGTGATAAATTTGAGTCAGTTAAGGATTGTAGATTATATAATCCATTCATGATTAGGTTTGGACAATCTATTACACGGACAAATCGGAGATTAGGAATTGAGATGATAAAGGAAAAAGGAGAAACTGAATTTGTAAAATACATGACTGGAAAAAATTGGGTAACAATAAAGACCGGAAAACAATAATGCGCAGCACACAACAATGTATAAAAATAATAGCTGTAAATTCAAGGGTTTTAGCCTGCGCCAACTTTCTTGTATTTTGATAGGAAAGTCGGCACTATTCTTATATTGAACGTTGTGTGTAATTACAAAGAACACTATAAAACTATACTATGAAATCTAAACTGATTTATAAATTAATATTATTGCTATTTTGCTCTGTGTTTGGGAATAGTATTAATTCGCAGACTATTAAAACTCATGATGATTATTATAATTCTCAACTTGATTTAATATCAGATTATATCCTACAATTTCCAAATAATTCACAATTATCAATTGCAATAGTGAATAAAAATGACATAAACTTTATTGGAGCTAAAAAGAATCATGGAAAGTTTTTACTAATTGATAACAAAGATTCCGTTTTTGAGATAGGTTCGATTACAAAAATTTTCACATCAACTATTCTTAGTCGTTTGGCCATCGATTCCGTAATTAATTTAGATGCATCAATTGAGGGAATATTACCATACAAAATAAAGCAGATATCAAAGGATAAAATCCCTATTACACTTAGAACATTAGCAAATCACACATCTGGTCTTGAGTTTGAACCAAGTAATGTAAATGTATCGGCAGATAAGAATCCTAATAATCCCTATCAAGCTTATGATTACAAATTATTTGATGAATATTTACAAAACGGATTGATTGTTTTTAATACTCCTGGGACTACCTATCAGTATTCAAATTTGGGGTATGGTTTACTTGGATATTTATTAGAAACATTTACTGTAAAAGAATATGAAACATTGTTTCAGGATTTAGTATGTGAAAAATACAATCTAAGATATTCGTCAACTGATTATATAAAGGTTGAAAAGTTAACCGTACACAGTATTGATACATCTGGTCATATTTTACCGCATTGGAATTGTAATGCACTAAAGTCATCCGGTGGAATTTTGTCTAATGTAAATGATTTATCTAAATTTTTAATTTTCAACTTCAAGGATGACTCGGTTTTAGATTTGCAACGCAAGATGACATTTAGCAAAATGAATAACCATACCGCTTTAGGCTGGGAAGTATTTAAAATTGGTGGAGGTAAATTTAACTTAAATTGGTACTATAAAACTGGAGGAATGGGAGGTTATAGTTCCGCCATTATAATGGACACAAAATCTCAGTTAGGCATTGTAATCCTTTCAAATATTTCAGCATATAATAAAAGCCAAAACACATTACAGTTAGGAATAGAATTGTTAAAAAATTTATTCATAGTAAACAAAGAGAATCTGAATAATTGTGGGGCACCATTTCTTGAAATGGCATTAAAAGAAGGTTGGGGAACTTGGGGTAAGTCTATACATGATAGCATTTTTATAAAAGCAAGCAAAAAAAAATCCCTTGTAGGTATATGGCAGAAACCATCAAATTCAAGAAGTCATCTGGGCATTAACTATGAAACAAGAACTTTTATGCCAAATGGTAAAGTTCAATCAGATTTTATGGGTAATCCTGAGATAGACGTTTGGGGTTATTATTACGCAAGCGGTAATCAAATAGAAATTGAAGATATTGGAGGCAATGCTTGTGAAAATAATGGAGTATATAAATATTTCATTGACAATGATACACTAACATTTAAACCAATTCAAGACAACTGTGATGGAAGATTAAATGGATTATCAGGAAAATGGATGCGAAAAAAATAACTACCAAAACAATAAATATACGTAATGCTGGGCGATCTACTGAATTTGGACATTAAAGCATTTAATAAACGGGGTAGCATATTTTGATAGCTTCGAGCTTCCAAATCCCGCACTACGCATATTCAAACCACTGATAAGAAAATATGAGTATTTCTAAAAACACGCTAATAAACAGTTATAAAAACAAATTAAAATCATGCTAAACTTGTTGCTATTTTGTTATTCGGCAACGCTTAAGGTAATCTAATATAAGGGGGTAGGTTGTTATATGGCATTTAACAACTAATAAAAAGAAGTCTCTATCCATTTTTATCAACAGCATTAAAAATCAGTTGTAACTTAAAATTGATTTCTCTATTTTATTACCAGGATTTGTATGGGGATACAAAACAAATTATCAAAAAAAAATCATTTTAAAAGGGTGTTTATCATGATTAAAAACAAAAGGACAATAAAAAACACTTCTAATTTTTATTTAATTACTATTAAAACAAATAATTTCCCTCATAATCATTTAATTAAACTCTCCCCTGTCAATAGTTTTACCCATAATCATTTAATTAAGGCTCCACCGGAGCACAGTTTAGGGTTCAATCATTTAATTATCTATTCACCGGAGTCTGGTTTTAGGTTTAATTATTTAATCATTGGCTGCCAGATCAACAGTTGGGGCTTTATTCATTTAATTACGGCAAAACTTATTTAAACTATCCTTAATCATTTAATTACGAGCCTAAAAATTATGGAAGCTCATAATCATTTGATGATTATATATAGATTCTTTATAAATAGTTAAAATTTTACCAATAACGGAGGTTTTAATGAGTACCTTGAGTAAAATAATGACAAACAGTCGCGCGACTGAAATACTTTCGGCAGCAAAAAGAATGATCAGGGAATTTGAAGATGGAGACTGGAGTAGCGAAACAAAATTAACCAGCATATTTGATGAGCTAAAACCGGCTAATCTGAAACTGGAAAAATCGATTAATAATGAAAAAGCTATAAGTGATTTAGAAGAGAAAGACGAGGTAAGAGACGAAAAAGTAAGAGCTATTTATTACACACTTACCGGTTATCTGCATAATCCGGATACTTCAATTAAAGCTTCAGCCGAGAATGTTGATAAGGTATTTGAGCGTTATGGGCTAAAAATTATAGATGAGAGTTATTCTGCAGAAAGTGGGTTTATTAGTTCGTTGCTTACCGATCTTTTGGATGCCGCTTTAGAAACATCCATTTCTGCTCTGCCGGGTCTTAGCCAATTAATAACTGAATTACAGACGGCACAATCAGAGTTTGAAACTGCCAGACTTGCATACCAAAAAGATGCCGCAAAGGATAAGTCAGAAAAAAGTGCAACTGTATTAAAACAGGATGTTGCTGATATATTAAATAAAAAGTTGGTGGTTTATTTGCGTGCAATGTCAACTATGGAAGAAGTGACATATGGTGAAATTACTAATACAATAGGTAAAATTATTGACGACAATAATGTTGAGGTAAAAAAACGCCGTAAAAAAGTTACGCCGGAACAATAAGTTGTTTAGTCATATTTTTTAGATTAAAGATGACATCATTTTAAAAGATGTCATCTTTCCTATATTCAATTATAACTTATCGAAAACACTTCAACAGAATTTCTTTTGCCTTTAAGAACAAATTCTCCTAGTGAATTTTTAGTAAACCCATTATTAAAATTAAGATTATCAATTATATTTTTAGAAACCAGGATTTTTTCACTTAACATTTTACACTGTTCCTGAATTCTGGAAGCGGTATTTAAAACATCGCCATGATAAGCTATTTCACGTTTCAGATCACCTATCTCAACAACAGTAACAGTACCCATATCCATTCCGGCTCTAAAAAACGGAACAGAACCATACTTTAAGATATACTCATTTTTAAGATTGTTTAGTTTATTCTGATAATCAAAATAGGTTCTTACACAATTAAAATTTCTAAAACCTTCTCCCGGTTTCCACATTATAACAACTTCATCGCCAACATATTGGTAAACTTCCCCATTATACTTTATGAGTATATCTGTTAGATCATGAAAACACTCTCTTATCATACTAGAATATTTTTTATGCCCAAGTTTTTCTGCAATTGTTGTAGAATCTTTCAAATCGAGGAACATAAAAATACGTTCTTCAACTTTGGGTTTTTGATACCGGCCAAACAGTAAGTTTACTATATTCCCTTTACCAAGTTTTTTGTTCAGGATTATTATAAAGTTAAAAAATACTAAAACAACTATTAGATAAAGCAACATTGAGGCAATTGCGAACGGCGAAAATAAATTCAGAAGCTGATTATAAGTTTCCTGAGGCAGTAAATCAAAAAAATTATATATCCAATATATTATTGCTGATGCAATTAAAAGTGCGGTTATATATAGAAAACTTTTTAATAGAACTATGATTAGGATCGGTTTATTTCTAAGTTTAGAATTATCGGTTAAAGAATTTATTACACCAAAAAATATTCCGAAGAAAAAACTTCCAAGTATAATTTCCAAATGAGCGAGCCAGGAAGAAAGGTAATCATCAAGAATACTGTTATTCAAACTACCTGATAAACCCCAGTATGAAATAATAAAATAAAGGTAAAATGCGCCAGTCCAACCTATAATTGAAACTAACCAGGCATTTGTATGCTTTTTTAAGTAATCAATCATTTTATTTTTTTTGTGAATGTTAAAAAGGTAAGATAAGAATAATTTTAGTTTTTGAAAACAATGTATTTGATGAGTTAAACTAATTTTGTCATTTCGAACGAAGTGAGAAATCTTTTTTCAGATTCCTCACGGAGAGACTGTTTGGAATGACTAGATATTTAATTACTATTTCTTAGAGTTGTACAATTCCATTAAGTGAGCAGCTACTGCTTCAGCTTCTTCTTTATTTATGGCCTGTTTAGGCATTACTGTAAATTTAGGATCAACTTTAACCGGATCCAAAATATACGCGACAAGATCATCCATTTTGCCTTCATATTTAGGAAGCACATCTTTATGTGCCGGGCCAACAACTACTTTATCAAATTGATGACAGGCACTACATACCCTTGTATAAACTTCTTCGCCATTAACTACTATTTCACCAAGACCAAGTTTTTTATCCAGCTCAACAGCATAAGCTTCATACTCTTTTTGTAATACATTATCTTGTTTTTTAGCGGCAGTAGCAAAAGAAATTTGATCTCCCAGCACAGTAAAAGTAAAAAAGAATATAAGAACAAAAAGTAGAGATGAGCTATAGTTTAACGATCTGTCCTGAAGCATTCTGTAAACCAGATGAACCAATAAAAACACAACTGACAGATTTATAACACCTAATAAAAACACATGATAGGACAATGCTGCGTGTGGCAAAACCATAATTTTAAGAACAATTAAAATAGGCTGAACTAATAAAAAGACAATACTTATTACCAGCGAATAGTTTCTGACAGTATTTGCGGCTTCAGCATTTTCAATTTTATAATTTGAATTATTTCGATAGAAATAATATAGTACAACAATTGACCCCGCGGCAAATGCAGCACTTATAAATTGAATAAAGTTAAATATTATTCCTAAAGAAAACATTTTATTTAATAAAGAAGCTCCGTTCCAGCTCGAAGTATTGTATGAAACATCTATAACAACAGCCAATAAATAAACCGTTATAATTAAGCAGATTACTCCAATTTTACTTGCTGTACTGTATAGAGAGCCTAAACGTTTTCTATAATCGCCAATATCTCTTTTACTGTCTTCATCAACTCCATCTGTATTAAACATTCCGGAATCAACTTTATCAAAAAGTCCCTTTAATTTAAATGCATACTGGTAAGCAAAAATTAAAATAGTACAATCTATAAAAAGAAATAACGCAACTACAATATATAAGCTAATTCCAGTTGCAAGACCCTGTAATAACTGCACATAACTAAACCCAATTGAAAGCAGAGGAATTATTCCTAAAACAAACCATGCTATTTTATGTTTTGTTATTATCTCTATTATAGAGTTTGATACACTTATAATTAGCTGATCATCTTCAGAAATACCCTTTCTATTCATATAAATAGAATAAGTTGTAATTCCAAGCAGCACACTAACAAAAGGGATTAATAACAACCATGATAATCCCAACAAAAATTTAATGAGAATTAGATTATCCGGCGATTGTGGAATTACAAGACTATCAAGAAAATCCATTTATATATTTCCTTAAAATTTTAAAATTCAATTATTAACAATTAGTTAAGAACAAAGCTCATAATTAAAACAACTATTAATGCACAACCTAAAAAAGTTAAAAATACTTTGAATATTTTTTGCTGGCATTTTATTAGCATAAACTTATTAATAACCAATATGGATTGTAACGCGATAATTATAAAAAATACAAAAAGTGAAAATCCGCCTAATTTAATTCCAGAAAACGTAACTAACAAAGCAGTTAATGCTATTAAACCCAGCCATGATAAAATCTGTTGAGTGTAACTATTTTTGTTATTATTCTGAACTTCTTCTTTCATAAAGCTACCTACTGAATTAAATAGAATAATGGGAAAACAAACAGCCAAATTAGAACTGTAAAATTCCAATACATGTTTGCGTCATCCAGTTTATTAGGATCACTGCTTAGAATTTTATCCTTAAAGATTTGTATTAGTATATTTGCTAAAACTATAATTCCAAGAATTAAATGAAGAGCCATTATTCCAGTCATTATAAAATAGAGATAATAAAAAAGCACTTCACCGCTGCCTTTCGCGGCTAAAATTTCGGATGTTGGATAGAGTCCCGCTGATATTTTAACACCCCATTCAAAAAAGAGATTAACTAAAAACATCAATGCAAATGTTTCAGCAAGAACAATCAAAATCTCAGATAAAAATTTATTTTCTTTTTTAAGCGAGGTAAGGGATAAAGAAACCAATAATCCGCTTGATATAAGAATGACGGTGTTTAAAGTTCCTAAAGTTGTATTCAATTTAAGTGAATAATAATTGAATTCCGTTGCAAATTGATTTTTATAAATCGCATAAACAACAAACCATCCGCCAAATAATAGTAATTCAGAAATGAAAAATAAGAGTATTTTTTTTCTCAAAGTATTATCTTCTTTTTTAATATCTGATTCTGAAACTAACTGATTAATCTGAGACATTATTGATTCCTTAAATAGTTTTTAACTCTTTGATTAAATCAAAAAGTTTATTCCAATCTTTGCTGCTAAAATCCAATACCGATCTTTTTAATTTATAATCTGCAGGCGATAATGAAATCAGTTTAATAAATTCATCTCTACTATCTAAATTTTCTTCTATAAACAAAGAAATTGTACAAACTGGATTTGATGAATATTTATTTATGAACTGTTTATTTTCTTCACCAGCGTTTTCTAGCTTAGTTTTCAACTGACTAAATAATGTATCGTTCTCCGATGAAATCAACTTGATAGATTTAGCAACCGGAACTTCATTTGGAACATATACATCGGCAGAAAGACTATATTTTTTATCGAGAGTTGCTAACTCATCATCGGTTACTTCTGGATAATCACTTTCAAAAGTTCTAATATAATGTACTAATGCAAATCTATCTTTAACTGGAAGATATTCATAAGCGGCCATTCCGTTAGTTATAATACCCTCTTTAAGAGTTTTAAATATATCACTAACTTTGCGTCCGTTTGTCCAGCCGTCTTTATTATGAAAATTTCTCGGCTTCGGATTTAATGCTACTCCGGCAGCTCCATCTCCGTTACCTTCAGAACCATGGCAAGATACACAGTTTGCTTCGAATAATTCTTTTCCGCTGGCAACTAATTCAGCTGATGGTTTACCAACCGACATTAAATCAACAGCAGGTACAAATCCGCCTTTCTTAACAGCAATATCTTCAAATTGCATTTTTTGTATTATTTTTGGAGGCAAAGAATTATAAGCAACTTTATCCATGTTTTTAACATAAAAAACACCCAGTAATAATAAAACTCCAATAAAATAAGGATAAATTAATCCAAACCATCTCATTGGATCTTTTGCTAATTTCTTATAATCAATTTCGTCTTCTAATCTTTTATTTTCCATGTTTTCCACTTTTTAGAATCTAAAATCTAAACCTCTTTTCAGTTTTGGATCGCCAACCGGCATTAAGTTATTTTTTGAGGATTTTATATTAAATACTATAAGTATTATTCCAACCGCCAATAAAGGGAATCCTAATTCAATCCAGCTAAAAGGCGCTTCACCTTTACTCATTGTAGGCATCACAAGCCAGTACATATCAAAATAATGAGCAAATAAAATCCAGAGTGACATAAATTTCAATCGTTTAGGATTCATCTTCGAAGGTTGTGCAAGTAAGCCAAAGTAAGGTACTATAAAATGAGCTACCATAAATAGTAATGAAACATACATCCACTCGCCTTCCCAACGCTGCATAAACCAGAATGTTTCTTCAGGCAAATTTGCATACCAGATTAAAATTAGCTGACTAAAAGCAATATAAGCCCAGAAGTTTACAAAGCCGAACATTAAAGCACCAAAGCTGTAGTAATGATCTTTCTTAATTTTATCTCCGAAATATCCTTTCTCATTAAGATATACCATTGCATAAGTTAATGCAGCCAAAGAAGCTAATACAGTCCCGGAAAAATAGTAAACCCCATATATTGTTGAGAACCAGTGAGGTTCTAAACTCATCATCCAGTCAATTGAACCAAATGTAATTGAGATTGCAAAAAGAGGCATAAACCCAGCAGACAGCTTAATATTCTTTTTAGTTAATTTTTGATCACTGCTGGTGTCTTGTTTTTTAGAGTTATTAGTAATTAGATAATAGAATAAAATCCATATTAAAAAATAGGCAGCCACTCTAATTGTAAAAAATCCTTCATTTAAATAAGCTGCTTTGCCAGACAATATTTTATCAGCGGCAACTACATCTAAATGCGTCCAGTGATATAGCTCATGAAGACCTAAGTAAACAGGAATAGCTACAATAGGTAATATTAAAACAATAGAAGCGAGGAACTCGCTTATTCTTCTAAATGGTGTGCTCCAGACAGCACCGCCCAAATATTCAAGAGCCACAAGAAATAATGACCCCACTCCAATACTGGTTAAAAACATTAATAACATTAACGCATTAAAGGAGGCTCGTGTTTTATCGAACATAAAAGCTAAGACTAAGATTATTAGTCCGATAGCTGTTAAAATATAACCAGCTTTCTTTACACCGTCTGGTAAATCTTTTTTCTGATAGTATTGCTTATCTACGGTATCGCTCATTGTAAATCAGACTCCTTAGCATTTAGAGATCTCTGTAAAGCTCTTACATAATTAATAATTGCCCATCTTTCCGTCTCGTTAATCTGAGATGAATAAGACGGCATTACATTTTGTCCTTCCATAATAACGTGATAAATACGTCCATCACTCCAGTCTCTTAATTTTTGCGAATGTAATGACGGAGGATTTGGAAATTGCCCTCTTAACCGGCTTTCTCCTTTTCCATAGTTATCATGGCACGGACTGCAATATATATTGAATTTCTTTTTGCCTAGCTCTAAATTCTTTTCATTACCAGGAACCGGATTTACTAAAAACTTTGCAGCACCTTCCGGATCATTTTTAAACTTGTATGGTTTAGTATTTCTTGCAATTGTTGCCTCAACCGGAACTCTCATGTTTGTTCCATCTTCAAAGAAATTACTTGTGCTTTGAACTATCGCTTTATCCTGTTCCATCATCCAGTTAAAGGGAGTCATATACATTAATTTATTTAAGGCAAAATATGTTGTTCCCGAAACAATTATAGCAAGCAAAAATAATCCGCCTATAAACTTGAGATCCAAAACATTATGTTTGAAATTTATTTCTTCATCGTCATAATATATTGGTGAAATATCTTTAGCACCAATGCTATTTAAAAAATCCTTTACCTGATCTTCGCTAAATATTTTATCATCAGCCTGAATTGAAACTCCATACCGGGAAGATGATACAGCTTTCATATAATCAGTATCATGCATAGGATGCGCATTATTAGGGAACTTAAAAAATACTATTATCATTGTTACAACAGTTGCTATTGAAGCTGATAGAACTGTTATTTCGAACATAATTGGAATAAATGCCGGTAAAGAGAAAAATGGTTTACCTCCAATTATATTGGGATAATCAACTACCGTTGTTATTACAATTAATAAAATAGCGGCTATTGTACCAGACAACCCAAATACAAGAGATGCATAACCAAGTTTTGAAGGAGGAAGTTTCATTGCATCATCCATTCCGTGAACCGGGTATGGAGTATTAACATCAAACTTTGTATAACCAGCCTCCGCAGTCTTAGACGCTGCTCCTATTATTTCATCAGGCGTATCAAACAATCCGGTATAAGAGTATAAAATCCTTTCACTCATAATTAATGATCTCCATGAGTTGGTTGTGCACCATCAACTACAGCTTTAACTTCAGCAATTGATACAACAGGTAATGTTTTTGTAAATAATAACAGTAGGGTAAAGAACATACCAAAACTGCCAATCAAGATTCCAAAGTCTACTAAAGTAGGACTATAATATCCCCAGCTTGAAGGTAAGAAATCTCTTGATAATGATGTTACGGTAATAACAAATCTTTCGAACCACATACCAACATTTATAAATACAGCAATTGCAAACATTGCCGGTATTGTTCTTCTAACTTTCTTAAACCAAAATAGTTGTGGAGATAATACATTACATGAAACCATAATCCAATATGCCCAGGCGTAAGGACCAAATGCTCTATTTACAAAAGCGAATTGTTCAGCCTCTACTCCGCCATACCATGCTATGAAAAACTCCATTGCATAAGCATAACCTACAAGCATACCTGTTAACATCATAATCTTGTTCATTTTCTCTAACGTATCAAGTGTTATTATGTGTTCCATATCAAATATTTTTCTAATAAAAATAAGAACATTCTGAACCATGGCAAAACCAGAGAATACCGCACCAGCTACAAAGTAAGGAGGAAAGATTGTTGTGTGCCATCCGGGCAATACAGAAACCGCAAAGTCGAAACTTACAATTGTATGAACCGATAAAACCAATGGTGTTGCAAATCCGGCAAGTATTAAATAAACCATTTCATAATTCTGCCAGTGTCGGTTTGAATGTCTCCATCCTAAACTAAATACAGAGTAAATAACTTTTTTAAGCGCGTTTGTTGTTTTATCACGCATTGTAGCAAAATCCGGTATTAAACCAACATACCAGAAAATGAATGAAACAGTAAAATAAGTTGAAACTGCAAAAACGTCCCAGAGTAATGGTGATGTAAAGTTAACCCAAAGTGAGTGCTGATTTGGATATGGAAAAAGATAACCAGCTAACCATGGTCTACCAACGTGTATCAGTGGAAAAATACCGGCTGTCATTACCGCAAAGATAGTCATACCTTCAGCAAAACGAGCTATACCGTTTCTCCATTTTTGCCTAAACAAAAACAAAATAGCTGAGATTAGAGTTCCTGCATGACCAATACCAACCCAGAATACAAAGTTAACAATCGGGAATCCCCAGCCAACCGGATTATTATTGCCCCACATACCTGTTCCATAATAGAAAGAAACTCCCAGGGAAATTACTCCTATTAATAACATTGTTAAAGTAACTGAGATAGCCATGTAAAACTTTTTATCAGGTTTTACATTTAAGGGTCTTATTATTATATCTTCGATCTCACTTAACCGAGGAGAACCCTCTACAACTGAATATTCTTTAGTGTAATCAACACTACTCACTATACATCCTCCGACTCAGTATTTCTTAGTTTGGCAATATATGTAACATTCGGTTTAACATTTATCTCTTCTAATACATGATAGCCAAGTTTATGTTCTCTAAAAACATTAACTTCCGATTCTTTATTATTGCTGTCTCCAAAAACAATTGCATCCGCTGGACAAGATTGCTGACAAGCAGTTTTAATTTCATTTGCGGCAACTTCCCTTCCTTCGGCAATGGCTTTAGATCTTGCATCCATAATTCTTTGAATACAGAAAGTACATTTTTCCATTACACCGCGCGAACGTACTGTTACTTCTGGATTATGAACTAACGCGGTTGAATCATTTTCATAAAATGCATCAGCAAAATTATCTCTGAAATCGAAAAAATTAAATCTTCTAACTTTATAAGGACAGTTATTTGCGCAATACCTTGTACCAACACATCTATTATATGCCATTTGATTAAGCCCATCCGGACTATGGTTTGTGGCATTAACCGGACAAACATTTTCGCAAGGAGCGTTATCACAATGCTGACATATCATTGGCTGTGTACTTACTTCAGGATTATCAGGAGAACCAGAATAATACCTGTCAATTCTCATCCAGTGCATTTCTCTGCCAACACCAACCTGATCTTTACCAACCACCGGAATATTATTTTCAACATTACAAGAAGCAACACAATAACTACAGCCAATACATTTGTTTAAGTCAATTGCCATTGCCCATTTATGATCTTTATATTCATGTTCATCTGTAATACTAAATATTGGATGATCATGTTCATGTACAAAATCCGGGTTTTTCTTATATTCAGTTATAGTTCCTTCTCTAATAATTCCACGGGATAAATGAATATCCTTAAGTTTAGAATCGTCAACCGCATGATGTTCTTGTGTAGAAACCAGTTCATAAGTTTCTCCGGTTTTTGAAACTGAGATCCCGGAAATAGAATAAGGCGAATCACTGTCTAATGAAATCATATTATTTAAATTAAATCCTACGTCCTTAACAACATCACCGGAATTTGTTCTTCCATAACCAAGTTCAACAACAAAAGTATCGTCTGTTGTACCTGGCTGAACTAAAATTGGAATCTTAACTGCCTTTGCACCGCTTTTAATTTCAACAACATCATTATTAACAAGCTGATATTTATCGGCTGTGTTAGGCGAAACAGCAGCGTAATTATCCCAGGCAACTTTTGATACCGGATGAGGAATTTCCTGCAGCCATCCGTTGTTTGCAAACCTGCTGTCACCAATAAAATGATTTGGTTTAAGCAATAATGTTAAGCCGCCAGCAGATTTACCAAAGCTTATATTTTCTAAAACAGCATAATTAAAATCAGCCTTTGCTTCTTCCTCAATTTTTATAACAGCAAAACCATCATGAAGTGAATTGTTCCAGTAGTTATCAAATGAAACTATTGCGCCATTTTTTTCATAAACTAATTTTTTGAAATTTTCTTTAACTAGCGGAAGAATTTCAGAATCAGAAGAAAGTTTTTCATTTAATAAGGATAATAAAAATGTTTCTTTCTGAATTGTAGATCTTAACGGAGCAATTATAGGCTGCTGTAAAGTATATACATTTTTACGAACGTAAAAATCGCCCCATGATTCAAGAGGATTATTAATCGGGATTACATAATTACTTAACGCGGTTGTTTCATTCTCGAACTGTGAAAGTGAAATTTTTGCGGCAGTTTTATTAAATGCTTCCGCAAATCCATCAATATAGCTTAAATGATAAACCGGATTTGAATCTAAATTTATTATAACTGATATGTTGCCGGAGTTTAATTCATTTACAAGATTTTTTAACTCATCGCTATTTGATAAGGAATTATAATCAACAAATGCTTTAGAAAAACAGAGTAGATCATTGTTATTCAATATTTCATTTACCAGATGAGAAAGGATCTGAATTTCTTCCGATGCTCTTTCGTCAACTACTAAAATAGATTTACCGGTATTCTCTAATAAATCATTTACTAACTGATCAAAATTCTTTTTGTCAATATTTGATAAAGCCGCGAAATCATGTTTTGCTATAAGAGTTTTAAATCCAATTGGAAATTGTGATCCTAAACCGGCATCTTTTGAAACTAGTCCGTTTAGCAGTGTTAGTAAAAATTTCTTCTGATCACTATTTTTTAACGGGAATCTATAATCCGCATTAGAACCGGTAAGCGATAATTCAGATTCAACCACATAAAGTCTGTTACTATTTACCTCTTTTACAAATTCTTTTCTGCTTGAAAACTGTTTTATATTCTCAACAACATTTCCATCTTTGGCTAAAAAATCATTCCCAATTGAAAGAATAATTTCCGCTTCATTCAACTTAACAGATGGGATAAGTGAACCTGAATAAGATTTATTCCATGCATTTCTTTTTGAAGTATCATCAAATAATTCGTAGGAATAAACTTCAATATTAGAATATTTTTCTTTAAGCTTTTCAATTAAGCTGTTTGTTGTGGGAGAAGTAATTCTGTTAGATATAAGCGCGATTTTTTTATTCTGTTCTGCGGCTTTTTTCAGTTCACCCGAAATAGAATTTATTGCCTTATTCCAGGAGATTTGCTTTTTATTTTGTTGCGGCTCACCCAGTCTATCCGGATCATAAAGATTTAATATACTTGCCTGCTGTGCGGCATCAATTTTACCTTTGTTAATAGGATGTTCAGGATTGCCGTCAATTTTAATTGGTCTTCCCTCACGGGTTTTTACAAGAACACCATTTCCTGTATATCCATCAAGCGAAGTAGCATAATAGTTTGCAATACCTGGTACTAAATCTTCTGGTCGTCTGGTGTAAGGAACAATTTCCCCTTTATCTCTATAATCTGTGCAGGCAGTTGCAGAAAACGCCGCCGAAGCTGCCATAAGAGTTAAAAATTTTCTGCGTGAAATTGAAGATAAATGTGAAGTTTCAAAATCATCTGTTACGCCATCTTTAAACTCGTTTATTTTTTCTTCAAAGACATCCGGGTCATTATAATACTCTTTTAAATTCTTCCAGTATTTAGTTTCATTTCTAGATTTAGACATTTTTAACCTTCAATATTTCGTTTTACAGCTGATGGATGAATTTTAACTTCAATTTTAGATTCTCCAATTATCCGGTTTCTAAAACTTGTAGGAATAAACGAAAATAAAGATAATCCTAAAATTCCCTTTCCTGATCTACTTATAAAACTTTTTCTAGATTCACTTTTATTGTTTTTCATTAGGTCTCCAATACTTAACGGTGACAAGCGGCACAGTTCTCAGGGCCTTTATTAACTTTTTCTAAATAAGGGAGTTGTTCTTCCGGATTTCTATGACACTCCAAACATGCTGTCATTGTAAATCCTCTTGCCTGTGTTACAACTTCCATTTCCGATATTTCGCCATGGCAGCTTTCACATTCAATCCCTTTATTTACATGAACACTATGATTGAAGTAAGCGTAATCTGGTATTTTATGAACACGTTTCCAGGGAATTGGTTTATTCTCTTCATAATACTTCGTAAGTTTAATAATTTCCGGTTTATCTTTCCTTGCAACAGAATGACAGTTCATACATATAGAAGCTGAAGGAACTACGGCATGTCTTGATTTAGTTACTGCTGTATGGCAGTATTGGCAATCAATTTGCATTTCGCCGGCATGAAGTTTATGGGAATATTTAATAGGTTGTTCAGGAGCATAACCAATACTGTCACGTTCTGCCCTCGAAATATAGAATGTAAGGATAAAAGTTACTGCAACAATAAATAAAGTAAGTGGTAATCGTACTTTTAGTGAGTAATCAATTACGGTCTTTTTCATTTCAGCTCAAAATAATTAACAATGTATAACTGATCTATATATTAAAATTGACTAAGTACTTTATAAGACATTTGGTATTATTTATAGATTCTAAGGTAAGAAAAATAAAGTTTTAATACAACAAACAAAAAGTAAATTTTCATATTTTCACTTCCTTCGTTAACGCTCCGTCTAAATCGAAGACTCTTTTAAACAATAAACTTCCATTCTTAAAGTATTCTTCACTTTTTACTTCCCCCGATTCATAATATTTTTTTGATAATCCGTCCAGTTTATCATCAACATAGTTTTCTTTTGCCATTAGTCTGCCTGACTCGTAGTAAAAATAGGATAAACCGTTCAATTTACCTTTTGTATATTGCAGTTCAGATTTTAGCTGATTATTAGGATAGTACTTTTTAACGAAGTTATTATTACTTAATTCTTTTTTGGATGAAGAGTTAGAAGAAGGTTTCGATTTGAAAAAAACCTTTACTGAAAAAAATGATTTAAATCTTTTACCAATACTATGTAAAATCATGTAATCCTAGCTTTAATGAGTTAGGAAACTTAAACACTTCAATTATAATTTATTTTTTTCTATCTAATACAAAATCTACTAGATCCTGTAAGGCCTGTTTCGATTCAGAATCATCAAATACATTTAGGGAGTCTTTTGCCTTAGAAGCATACTCTTTTGCTTTTTCAGTAGCATATTCAATGCCACCATTTTCTTTGATGAATTCAATAATTTTATTTAGGTTATCTTTTTTATCGGCTTTCTTAATCAATTTAAGAATTTTATCTGCTTCATCTTTTGAAACATTTTTTAATGCACTAATTAAGGGAAGTGTTAGTTTTTTCTCTTTAATATCGCCGCCAATCGATTTCCCAAATAACGCTGTGCCAATAAGATCGAGAATATCGTCTCTAATCTGAAACGCTATACCCAAATTTTCACCGTAGTCTTTAAGAGCTTTATGATATTCTTCATTATCCGAAGCACTTAAGGCACCAATCTCGCAGCAAGTTGAAAGTAAAGAAGCAGTTTTATCGGAAACTATTCTAAAGTAAGTTTCTTCATCTATATCAAGTTTCCGTGTCTTACTTATCTGCAGCAGTTCACCTTCAGACATTCGCTTTACAGTTAACGTCATTACTTTTAAGAAGTCAAAATCTTCACCGTCAACTGATATCATCAATCCTCTGGAGAGCAGATAATCACCCATTAAAACAGAAATTTTGTTTTTCCAGATTGAATTAATTGAAGGGAGACCTCTTCTTTTATCGGCAGAATCAACTACATCATCATGTACTAAAGTAGCTGTATGAAGCAGTTCAACTAAAGTAGCGCCTCTATAACTTCTTTCCGTAATTCCGCCGGATAAATTAGCTGCTAATAGAACTAAAAGCGGTCTTACTTTTTTCCCTTTTTGCTTCAGAATATATTTAGTAACAAGATCAACAATACTAATATTAGATTTAAGAGACTCCCTAAATTTTTTATTAAATTCAGAGAGTTCATCTTTTACAGAATCATTGATCTTATTTAGGTTTTCAACTTTCAAGTTTTTTCTTTTGCACCGTTTTAGAAACAAAAATACTTACTTCATATAAAACTGTTAAGGGAATTGCTAATAAAACTTGTGCAACAGGATCGGCACCCGGACTTAGGATTGCGGCAAGAATCATAATTATTACAATTGCGTGCCTGCGATATTTACGCATAAATTCAGGAGTTAATATTCCTAACTTTGAAAGAAAGAATGAAAGCATCGGAAGTTCGAATATAACACCCGCTGCCAGCATAACACTTATTATAATGGTAAAATATTCACTGACTGCAAAGTTGTTTTCAATTGCTTCAGTACCAAACTCTCCGGCAAACTGTAAAGTAACCGGCAGCATTATATAATAAGCAAATACAATTCCGGTAATAAAACAGAACGATGAAAATATAACAATACGATTGACATATTTTTTTTCGTTAGCTTCCAAAGCCGGAGCAATAAACTTCCAAAGCTGATAAAAAAGATTCGGAATGCTTAAAACTATTCCAGTCATTATTGCAACTTGAATGTAAAGAAATAGTTGTCCGAAAGGTTTTAAGTTCTGAAGTGAAATCTTAGCTTTTTCAGCCGGAACTAATAAAATGTTATTGATAAGAAAATCAATAAATATCCAGCTTAAAATAGCGCCTACAACTACACCGATTAGTGAGTATATAATGCGCCATCTTAACTCTTCAAGATGGGCGAGGAATGACATTTCTTTTTCCACGCCTTCTTGTTTTACTAAACTACTTTCTTCTGTGCTCACTAACAGCCGTTATGCTTTTAATTCTGGATATAGAGGAAATTTTGAAGTTAACTCGCTAACTTCAGTTTTTATTGAAGTTAATATTTCTTCATTTTCAAAATTTGAAATAGCTTTATCAATTAACTCAACTATTGTTTCCATTTCATTTTCTTTCATCCCTCTGGTAGTTACAGCCGGAGTACCAACTCTAATACCGCTAGTAACAAAAGGACTCTTTGTATCAAATGGGATCATGTTTTTATTAACAGTTATACCTGCACGTTCAAGAGCATTTTCAGCTTTCTTACCGCTAATGTTTTTATTTGTTAAATCAATTAACATTAAATGGTTATCAGTTCCGCCGGATATAACTTTGTAATCTAAACTTCCAAATTTCGTAGCCATTGTATCGGCATTTTTAACAACTTGTTTTACATAATAGCCAAATGAATCTTCCTGGATTTCGCCAAATGCAACAGCTTTAGCCATAATAATATGCATTAAGGGTCCGCCTTGAATTCCCGGCATTACCGTGCTGTCAAATATTTCTGACATCAATTTAGTTCTATCACCTTTTGGCGTTTTTATTCCTAATGTATTTTCACCATCTTTACCAATAAGAATAATTCCACCACGCGGGCCGCGTAATGTTTTATGAGTTGTAGAAGTAACAACATCGCAATATGGTAATGGATTGTTCAATAAACCTTTGGCAATTAAACCAGCAGGATGAGCCATATCACACATTAAGAATGCACCAACTCTATCAGCTATTTCACGGAATTTAGCATAATCCCATTCTCTAGAGTAAGCACTGCCGCCTGCAATAATCATTTTGGGCTTTTCTTTTTTTGCTAAATCTTCAATAAGATTATAATCTAACTGCTGGGTTTCTTTATCCAAAGTATAACCGACACAGTTATATAATTTACCAGAAAAATTTACGTGCGAACCATGTGTTAAGTGACCGCCATGATCTAATGCCAATCCTAAAACTGTATCGCCAGGATTAAGCAGAGTCATGTAAACAGCCATGTTAGCCTGCGAACCGCTATGAGGTTGAACATTTGCATATTCAGCTCCAAATATTTTTTTTACTCTGTCACGGGCAACATCTTCAGCCATATCTACATATTCACAGCCGCCATAATATCTTTTTCCGGGATAACCTTCAGCATACTTATTTGTTAACACAGAACCAGCAGCTTCCAGTACAGGCATGCTTACAAAATTTTCTGAAGCAATTAGTTCTAAATAATTTTCCTGCCGGGAGATTTCTAAATTAGCAATCTCAAATATTTCTTTATCTTTTTTTAAATAGTCTAACATTTTAATTTATTCCATTAAGTTAAAATCTATAGTTAATATTTAAGGAACTATTATAGTTTTTCCAATCCAGCTATAACATGCTTTCTGTTTTGCTTTACCTTTTCCTTTACCGTCTATCTTAACTGTAGAACCGCTGCTAAGACTTCTAAAGAAATAATCTTGCTGCTGAGGTACAGTTTCTTTGAACATAGCGGCTCTTTCACCCGCGGCTGACGCATAAGGACCTTCTTTATCTTTTGCTTTATTATATGTATCAACAGCTAATTTGAAAACTAATTTATCATCAAAATCTAATTTACCGCCAGAACAGCTCCTTGCAGCTTTTTCATATAACTGACCTTCTAAATAATAAGGATAAGCCCAGTTTTTATCGGCGTTCATAGCTTTGTTTAAGTAAGATCTGGCAACTGAAAATTGATCAAGATTTTGGTAAATAATTGCAATATTTACATAACTGTCTCTATTATCAGGCTGTAAAGAAATTAAAGTTTTGAACGAAGAAATAGCGTCATCAGTTCTATCTAATTTTTGGTAAGTCTGCGCAAGTTTTGTCCAGTAGTTAATTACTTCAGGAGACTTTTCTGTTAAAAACTTAAGAGGCTCAATAGCTTTTTCGTAATCCTTATTTCTAAGGCATATATCAGCATAACCCCAGGCTTTTTCAGTATTTGCACTGTCTAAATCCCAGGCTTGTTTTTTAATTTCAACTAATATTTCAATATCGCCGCCAGCCAGAGCTTCAATTCTTGATAACCAAAGTGCATTATCCGGTTCTTGTTCGGAAAGTTTTGAATATAATTCCAATGCATCAACTTTGTAATCGTTATTTTCATCATCCGCAAAACGCGCATATACTTGTCCCAGTCTATCTTGCCAATCAACAGATAAATCTGGATTTACTTCTAATGCATTTAAATAAGTAGCAACAATTTCTTCAGGATTTGGTTCGAACCATAATTCTTGTATATAGCCCTTTTTACTATAATAGTAATCAGCTTTCTCAGTATCAAATTCAACAGCTTTATCGTATAGATATATTGTAGTATCAGCTATCGCAGATTTTTCTTCATCTGTAGCAGCATTTTCGTAGAAGTCCCACAAAATAGTTTCCATCTTTTTGAAAACTCTAAACTTTATAAATTTTGTAGGGTCTGTATTTATTACGAACCAGCCGTGATCAGCAGCACTTTTATAATCTTTATTTTTTTGATATTCGTTGAATAAACTAAATTCTGTTAATAATTTCATTGCACTATCCGGTGGCGCAATTGTAAACGAATTTACTTTTGCTTCAACTGATGTAAACGCTATAAGTAAAATTAACACAATTAAAACTGTTTTTACTGATTTCAATTTTTGCTCCTGTTTATTTTTAATTATCTATCTTGCCTAACAAACCAAAGTTCACCAAAACTAAGAGTTAAATCGGCCTGGAAAAAATTTTCCTTTAATAAGCCGTTATCTGTAGTTCCTCTAATCCCATACATAAATCCAAAATCAATATTACTTCCAAAGCCTGTTGGGAAAGAAAAGCCTGCATGAACTCCAAGCTGATCAATTTCATTTCCATTAATAACCAATTGTTTCTTTTCATAAGAAAAACCAGCTCTATAAGACATTTGCTCGCCTATAGTACTGTATTGATTTATATCGGATTTTTGATATTCGAACCCAATGCCAAGTCGCGATAAGTTTTTCATATACTCATAGCTTTCAGAATTGAACTCATAATCTTTCCAAGAAGAATAAATATAATCAAATAATATTAAATAATCTTTATCCCATTTTAAATTGAAACCAATGCCCAACTGCGATGGAATATTACTTTTTACTTCGTTAGAATATACTTTCTCAAACTCTCCTGCTTTTCCGGTTAGCAGCATATCGGTAGTTTTTAAGTCGGATACAAGAGAATATGAAAGTGCCAAATGTATATCAGTCAGTTTTTCAATATTAACAAAACCCGCAACATCCGGTGAAATTACTCCTAACGAAACTCCGGCTCCCTGATACTTTCTTTTGTTTTCAAATCCGCCATCAACTTTATTAGCATCAACAAATTCAACTACAGACTGATTGGAAATTGTACCTGTGTAATAATCTAAAGAAGCACCTAAAATAATATCGTAAGGCAACTTATATGTGCCGCTTAAATATAACTTAGAAATACCGCCGTCGCCAATAAAACGCTCAGTATAATCATCCTTTTCATCAGTAATTACTTCGTATCCAACAGATGTATAAGGTGTAACACCAAATACCATAGTCATTCCCCAGTCTCTTTGAAGAGGAATACCAACAGAAAATCCGGAAAAACCTGAATTATTATAAACAGCACTATTTTCAGAATCCTGAAGATCTAAATTTTCAAAAGAAAAACTGGCTTCAAATCTTGTTAAGCTTAATTTATAATTGGCAGCCGGATTTATTAAATTTATACCGCTTGAACTTATTGATGAAACACCTAATGCACCCAGACTTAAACTTCTTGCGGAAAAATAATTTACGCGTTCACCAACTCCGTATCTCGAATAAACTGATCCGCCGCCAGATGCATTAACTAATAAAGGGAATATAACTATTAATAAAGCTATCTTAATTATTTTATTCATAATCTATTTTATCTCTGTTTGGAATAAAAAATTGTTAATTTAGGTTTTAATGCTTCTTCAGCGTTATGCCCCATAAGTACATACTTAGAAGCACCATAATGCTCATCAAACATACTTAATCTAAATCCTTTGTTCTTCTCGTTATTTACAATATACTGCACAAGTGTTGTTATATTGCCAGATAATTTATTTCCGCTTCTTGTTAGCGCGCCGCCTACTCCACTAACTAATGAATCCTTTTCAACATCTTCATAAAGCGATATATATATATTTGCAGGATCATCATTACCGTAAACTGATTTTGTTGTGTCTGCATATAATTCTAATGTAGCTTCAATAATTGCGGCTCTTTCAGGCAGCATACCAATCACATCAAAATACATATTAGTTCTAACCGGTAATCCGCTTTGCACAACAAGCTCATCACTTTCTAACGATGGAAATTCTCCTTCAGCAACATGTGTATCCCAAATAATATAACCGCCAAGTGTATCAATCTGATTTGCGCTATTTTTAATAACTACTTCCAGACTAAATCCGCCATTTTCTATAAATCCAATTACAAGATTTTCATTTTTTGGTTTTAACACCAATCCATAATAATCATAATTATCAGGATCAATTCTCGCATTAATCCATTGTAAAATAATATCGTCACTAAGCTCAAATGTAACAGTAGAATCTGTTGCTTTGCTATCAATAGAGCTAGCCAGATTTAAGTTCCCTATATCAAGCGTATCTAAACCTTTTTCGGTAAAATCATAATATTTCCAGTTTTCTTTTATTTCAAACGCTTCAAAACTATAATCAGCATTTTTATCACCGGCATAATATTCGTAAGTCATAGTTACTTTTGACTTAACTATTTCCAGCTCATTATTGATTAATGATGTTTCAACTGAATCCGGGATAGCATTTAGGGCAAATCTTAATAGAGATGTATATGTTACGTTATCATTTTTACCAAGTAAAACTCTGTTTGCATCCGAATGAGCTAAAGCTTCACCTAAGTAAGATTCATTGCTTCTTTCAATATTTAAATCGTTGGTATTTGTTTCAACCAGTTGTAATTTGTCTTCATCCGGAATAAGATTATTCCCAATTGATGTTGGATCTTCTTCGCAGGCTATAATAAATAATATGGGTAGTATAAATACTAATCCTTTCCTTAACAAAATATTTTTCAAACATTTCCTCCAGTCGAATCTTTAGCTATAATATTACAAGCATCCAAAAAATTGTCAGCTACAAAGTTGGGAGTTTTTCCTTGATTTTGCAACAATAATCTTTCAGATTCCTTAATTGTTGTGGTCACTAGTACAGTTTTAACTCCGGCATTGTTCCCACATTCTACATCACTTATTTTATCACCAACAAAGTAAGAGCTTTTCAGATCTATATTATAATCGGAAGCGGCTTTAAAAACCATTTCGGGTGAAGGTTTACGACAGTTACAGGGTTTTTCACTAAACTCTGGATGATGTGGACAAAAATAGAAGGCATCAATCTTAGTACTATAATTTGAAAGCAGTTCATTAATACGATTATTTACAGAATTAACTTCAGGTTCTGTAATTAAGTTACGGGCAATTCCAGATTGGTTAGATATAACAATAATCTTAAAATTTAAATCGTTTTTAAGAATAGATATACCTTCAGGAACTCCATTATATAATTCAACTTTAGAAGGATCACCTAAATAACCAGGGTCATAATTAAGGGTATCATCCCGATCAAAAAATACTGCTTTAACCGACATAAAAACTAATTTAAAATTTCTTTATATAGTTTAATATATTTTTTCGTGGATTCATTCCATGAAAAGTCTTTATTCATACCATTCTTTATAAGCTTAGTCCATGCGCCGTTTCCATTTTTATATAAATTAACAGCACGCTTAATTTCTTTTAGCATATCTTTAGCTGTAAACTTTTGAAAAACAAATCCATTTCCGGTAAATTCTTTTTCATCAAAATTTTCAACTGTATCTGCTAAACCGCCAGTTTCTCTTACAATAGGAATTGTTCCGTAAATTGAACTATACATTTGGTTAAGTCCGCATGGTTCGTGCTTAGAAGGCATTAATAACATGTCTGAACCAGCTTCAATAAGATGCGCAAGTTTATCATCAAAGCCAATGTAACAAGAAAACTTATCTCTGTAATCCATCAAAGCTTCTTCAAAAAACATTTCGTATTCCATTTCACCGGCACCTAAAAGAATTACCTGTACATCAAGTTTCATTAAATCCTTAAATGCGGATTTAATTATATCAATTCCTTTTCCCTTAGTAAGTTTTGAAATTATACTAATCACAGGAACATCATGATTATAATCGAATCCAAATTTTTCTACTAAAGTTTTTTTATTCTCTTCTTTATTATCAATTGTTTTTACAGAAAACTTTTTCTCTATCAATTTATCTTTTTCAGGATTCCAGATAGAATTATCAATTCCATTTACAATTCCCTGAACAGATTTTCTGGCTTTTAAAACTTCGTTTAATCCGCAGCCTTGTTCTTTCTCTTCACAAATTTCTTTTGCATAAGTTTCACTTACAGTATTTATAGAATCAGCGAAAATAATACCAGCTTTTGTAAAGTTGATTTTGTTTTTATGTAAAACACTATCATTCGAATTTAGTTCTTCAGGAAGCCCTAAAAGATTAAAATGTTTTTTGTTAAACTCACCTTGCGACGAAAGATTATGAATAGTGAACAATGTTCTAATATCAGAAAATATCTCTTCATCTTTATAAGTAGTTTTAAGATGTGCCGGCACTAATCCGCACTGCCAATCGTTACAATGAATTACATCAGGTATCCAGCCAAGTAATCTTATTAAATCGAATACAGAATGTGATAACAGACTAAATCTTTCTATATTATCTTCAAACTCTTTACCGCTGCTGGTATCATGATATAAACTATGTCTGGAACCAAAATATTCCGGCTGATCTAAAAGATACAATTGAACACGCGCTTTTGAACCAACTAAAAATGAAGATCTTAAAGAATAAGTGATTTCTTTTTCACCAATTTTAGTCTTCAAATCTTTAAGCCTTACTACTTCATGTATTTTAAATTTTCTTTCATCAATAGCACCGTACTTTGGAACAACTAATCGAACTTCATGACCTTGTTCAATTAACTTTTGCGGTAAAGCAGAAGAAACATCAGCTACTCCGCCAGATTTACAAAATGGCATTACTTCGGATGTTACAAAAAGAATTTTTAATTTTTTGGCTGTGGGCATTTTTTACTTGTCCTTTAATTTTTAATATCGTAATTTAATCAATTCTAGCGTCTTCAACAAATTATTAGCTCTAAATCTTTCTGCTAACCAATAAAATCAATTACCAAAACTCCTATTATGTTTATACTATATAACTTTTTGCTTATGTTTTGTTACTAAATTATGGAAATATTTTAACCCTGGAATGAGTATTATGAAAAAAATAATTAAAAATCCGGCTCAAATAGTTACAGTAAATACTAAAGGGAAAAATTACAAAAGAGGAAAAGAGCTTAAAAAAATCAATATGCTTGAAAATCATTCCATTATAATTAACAATGAAACAATTGAAGAAATAATCTCGAATGATAATTTAAGTAATTATAGTGGTTTAGAAACAATTGACGTTTCGGGTAAAACTGTTTTACCGGGTTTAATTGATTGCCATACACATACTGCCTTTTCAGGTTCGCGTGCGGATGAATTCAAAATGAAATTAACCGGAGCAGATTACGAGGATATTGCAAAAGCCGGAGGCGGAATTAATTCAACTGTGTCAGCTGTCCGAAAATCTTCTTTTGATGAACTTGTTGATGTGGTTAAACCAAGAATAGATTATTTTATTTCGCAAGGTATTACCTCTTTAGAAATTAAAAGCGGTTACGGTTTAAGTTTTTATGATGA
Source organism: Melioribacteraceae bacterium (assembly GCA_016342755.1). GTDB lineage: Bacteria > Bacteroidota > Ignavibacteria > Ignavibacteriales > Melioribacteraceae > JAEINS01. The sequence continues at coordinate 74,460 of JAEINS010000021.1, forward strand.
AATAAAATTACTGCAGGTAATTAAACATCTTAACTCTTTATATAAAATTGATATAATTCCAACTTTTCTTGGCGCACATACTTTTCCGCTCGAATATAAAAATGATCATCAAAAATATATTGAAATAATTTCTGAAGAGTTAATACCTTATATAGCCAAAAATAAATTAGCAAAATTCTGCGATGCATTTTGTGAAGCAACAGCATTTACAGCAGATCAGGTTGATTTGATTTTTACAAAAGCAAAAGAAGCTGGTTTAAAATTAAAACTTCATACAGAACAATTTAATGTTGTTGGCGGATTGGAAATAGGATTAAAACATAAAGTGACCAGTGTTGATCATCTTGAGGTTGTTAATGATGAAGACATTGCCAAGCTGGCCAAAAGCAAAATTGTAACTGTCCTATTACCGGGCGTCTCATTTTTCCTCGATTATAACTATGCTCCGGCAAGAAAGCTAATTGATAATAACGCAATTGTTGCTTTATCAACTGATTATAATCCAGGATCATCGCACATAGCTAATATTAGCTTAATAATGAGTCTGGCTGCGTTAAAAATGAAAATGAGCATTGAAGAAACTATTTCCGCGTTTACAATTAATGCCGCTAAAGCTTTGGACATTGAAAAAGAATGCGGCAGTATAGAAGCAGGTAAAAAAGCAGATTTAGCAATTTTTGATACAAATAACTATTCTGATATTATTTACAACATTGGTAAAAATCTGAATGTAATGACTATTAAGAATGGAGAAATAATTTATAACAAAATGGGATAAAGTATTATGGGAAAAATAATCACATCATTTTTAATTTGTTTTCTGCTTTTTACATCTGCATCGGCACAAGTTAAAACCGGCATTGAGGTTCTGCGAGACTCAAACTTTGAAATTCTAAAAGGAAAAAGAATCGGGCTTATTACAAATGCAACCGGTGTTGATAAACAACTAAAATCGACAATAGATATTTTACATGAATCAGCAGAAGTAAACTTAGTTGCATTGTACGGACCTGAACACGGAGTTCGCGGAAATATTGAAGCCGGGGACAAAGTAGGTTTTTATACTGACAAAAAAACCAATTTACCAGTCTATTCACTTTATGGTAGAACAAGAAAACCTTCTTCGGAAATGTTAGAAAACATTGATGTTTTAATCTATGACATTCAGGATATAGGCTGTAGATCGTATACTTTTATAAGTACAATGGGTCTTGCCATGGAAGCAGCGGCAGAAAATAACATTGAATTTGTTGTACTTGACAGACCAAATCCATTAGGCGGAAATAGAATTGAAGGGAATATAACTGAAGATGATTATATATCGTTTATTAGTCAATTTAAGATTCCGTACGTATACGGATTAACATGCGGTGAACTTGCAAAAATGCTGAACAATGAAAAGATGCTGAAAGAGGAAGCAGAATGTAAATTGACTGTTGTTGAAATGAGCGGCTGGAAAAGAGATATGACTTTTGAAGAAACAAATCTGCCATGGGTAATGACTTCTCCTCATATACCTCACAAAGATTCACCTTATTATTATGTTGCAACCGGTGTAGCCGGTGAGTTGAGAAATGTTTATTCTATTGGTGTTGGTTATACAATCCCGTTTCAAACCTTTGCTGCTGAATGGATTAATGGTGATGATCTTACAGATAAATTAAACAGTTATAATCTGGCTGGAATTATTTTCAGACCAATTTATTACAAACCGTTTTATGCTTTTGGTGAAAGTGAAAATCTTCATGGTGTACAATTGCATATTATAGATTTTGCAAAAGTTAATCTGTTAGAAACTCAATACTACATTATGCAGGCATTAAATGAGTTATATCCGGATAAAAACCCTTTTGAAATGGATGACAAAAGACTTTCAATGTTTGATAAAGCAAATGGAACGGATAAGGTTAGAAAATTATTTGAAAAGAATTTTAAAGTCGCTGATATTGAAGAATATTTCAAAAAAGATGTAGAAATATTTAGAAAGCAATCTGAAAAATATTATTTGTATAAATGGTAGTGTAAAAAGTTTTGTGTAAATGGAATAATTTATCTGAATCGGAGCGGAGTTTACGCAGCGTAGCTTCAGAT
>JAEINS010000002.1 GCA_016342755.1 Melioribacteraceae bacterium
TAGATTTGAAGATCGGCTGATGCCGTTCTTATAAAATTACAAAATAACGTTTACACAAAATAATTTACAGTCTCGTATAAATAGGTTTTATCTGGTTAACCAATGGATTATCCTATTGGTTAACTGTTATTTTAATTACTCAACTCAAAATTGATTTTACCAACCGGCCATCTTGCACGCAAATTCAATGTATCCGGATAATAAAAAAACCTTTCAGCTAATTCTGTATTTAATATATCGCCTTTATTTAATACATTATTAGAATCTTTATCATTAAATCCCCACAAAAAATATTTTCCCGGTTTAATTCTTTTAAACTCAAATTTATTTTGAATTACTTTTTGAGTGTAGGATTCTTTCTTGTTTATTTCTTCAAGTAATAGAATAATATTTTTGCTGCTGTCACTTACAGTTCCCGATGCGCCGCTAAAATCAAGACCGTCAATAGCGGTAAAATTATAAGTATAAACCGAGTCTTCAATGTTACCCAAAGCATCAGGCATTTTATTCATATCTATTAAAACTTTAATCTCGGACTTTGCTTTAATTTTTTCTTTAAGTTTAATCTCAAACTTTGCATTATCCCATGGATAAACACTAAATTCAAGTTTGTTATCCTTATCGTCAATAATACTAATAGCTTCATCAAGTTTCGAATTATCAAATCCATCAATATATTCAAAAGTTACTTTTGGATACAGATTGTCAATCTGATTCTTTTCAAACTCAGTTGTAAATCTGCTAAGTTTTACCGGAACTGTATCGGCACTAGTATTAACCGCAAAAGAAATTGATTCTTTTTTATTTGCATTTCCAAATCTGTCTTCAAAATTAGAAACAAATAAATGATAAACATTTTCCTCTTTTAAACTGTCTTTGAAAGCAAGAAATATTTCTTTCGCTTTAGATTTTCCTTTGTATATGTACTCAACAGAATGGTTAATATTATTTGTTGAATCAACTATTTCAAAATTCCCGGATTTTAATTTCGAAGAATCAACGGGTTCAGAAAACTCTAGCAATATATGGGCTCTATCAGTCATAGTTGCAGTCATTAAGTGTGGAACCAGTGTATCGGCTTTTGTTAATTGAAAATCAATATTTGTGTGAACAGAATCTTCTTCCGAAATTTTAACATCAGTAAAAGTAAAGCCATACATATCTTCATCAATATCAAACAAGTAATTCTTAAATCTGTCTTTTACGGCAAGAATGCGGTAATCAGATTCAGCCAGACCCATTAGTTTATAATTCCCATTCTCTCCTACCTGCGAAAGATAATTTGGTTTTACTTTTGAAGGATTAAATTTAGCAGTGTCCAGTTTATAAGCAAAGATAAATGTACCCTGCGGTTCTTTGTCATAAACCTTTCCGCCAATTATCCCATTATCTATTTTATTCCCGGTTGAAAACCGGAATGTAAATGATTGCGCCATATTATTGCCGTTATTTAAATCTTTTACATCAGTTCCAATTGTTACAACGTATGTTGTATTTTGCCTAAGCGAATCTCTTTCAAAAGAAACTTCCAAAGTTTTTCCAGACCAGTTATACTCAATATCGCCTGTAATTGCCGGCGAAATAAATATAGCTTCTTTAACCGACCTCTTATCAACGTACTCAGAAAAGGTTAATTCAAAAAAGTTATCCGGGTAATTTATTGTTTTATCCGCAGGCAAGTATTCAACTATTTCCGGCGGTATTTTATCAATCTCACCTCCGCTGGGTGCTACCTGAATTGCACAATAATAGAATGTAAATCCTAGTAATATAAATATGATATTTCTGATCAAATTTTTCATCTGTTAGCTCGTCGCCATACTCTGTAATTATTAACGTTCTTTAAATGCTGAGAATAATTTTTCGCAAAAATATGCCCGCCTTTTCCATCAGCCACAAAATAATACAAGTTATGTTTTTCTGGATTAATAGAAGCCAGAATAGCTTCCTTGCTTGGGTTATTTATTGGACCGGGCGGCATTCCCGGGTATTTATAAGTATTATAGGGAGAATCAATTTCTAAATCTTTATACAAAATCCTATTTCGTCTTTTACTTTTTCTTTTAAGATATTGTACTGTAGGATCTGCCTGCAGTTTCATACCGCGCTTTAATCTGTTATAATAAACTCCGGCAATCGTTCCAAACTCATCAACAATATTCGATTCAGCTTCAACAATTGAAGCTATAGTAAGAATTTCATGTTTTGAATATCCCATTTTTTTTATTTGAACAAGTACAGAATCTGTAAACAGCTTATTAGTCTCTGAAACAAGTTTTCTCATCACCTCTTCAACACTCGAGGTTTTAACAAAATCAAATGTTTCAGGTCGCATGTAACCTTCAAGATTACTGCAATTTAAACCAAGACTTTTTATAAATGATTTATTTTTACTTAACTCAATAAATCTGGCTGAATCTAAATCCATTTCTTTTCTAAAAATTTGAGCAAGCCTGAATTGCCAGATACCTTCCGGGATTGTAACCCTCACAGATTCTTCCGGAGTTCCTTTAAGAAACAGCTTCACAAGTTCAAAATAATTTAGACCGTTTGGGATTCTATATTTACCGGCTTTTATTTGGTGAGATGCATCGTAAAAAACAGATGCAATACGCATATTAAATTTTGATGGAATTATTTCATCCTGATGTAAACGCTGAATTATCTGATTTAAATTTTCACCTTTTTTTATTTCAAAAAGAACCTGGTTGTTATTTGCATAATAGTTTGGTGAAAAAAATATGAACAGAAGAATTCCAAGAATAAACCCGCCAAAACCAGTAGAGATGTATATTATCGATTTCTTTTGCAGATAATCATTTGTAATATCTATAAATTTTTTGATGGTCACTTATCGCCGTTACTAATTTGATATTCAATTTTTGAGAACACAAATATAGTAAAAATCATTTGGACTTTATAAAAAGTTTAAGGTGAAAATGATTTGAATTATTTTGGTGACTTAAAAGTATCTGGTGGTAAACTTGGAAATGCGTTTGCGGAAAGATTAAATCTTTTCCCGTTTTCATATAATTTTAATCCTCTATAAGCAATCATAGCCGCATTATCACCGCAGTAAGAAATATCCGGTACTACAACTTTTTTATTAAATTTCTGTCCAATCTTTTCAATTGCGGTTCTTATCGCTTTATTTGCCGCAACTCCGCCTACTAAAGAAATAGATTTAACATTATTCTGTTTAACTGCCTTTTCAACCTTCTTCATCAATGCTCTAACCACAGCATCTTGAAAAGAAGCAGTTATATCTGGGAGATCTTCATCAGGAATAATACGCTCTTGTCCATAGTTTTGTTCAAGATATCTTAGTACCGATGTTTTTAATCCGCTGAACGAGAAATCATATTCCCCTTTTAATTGGGCAACCGGGAATATTATTTTTTTAGGATTTCCATTTTCTGCACTTGCTTGCAATTTTGGACCGCCCGGATAACCTAATCCAGCCATCTTTGCAACTTTATCAAATGCTTCGCCTGCCGCGTCATCAATAGTAGAACCCAGTTTAATAATCTCTAAATCATTTTTAACAATAAGTAAAAGAGTATGCCCGCCAGATACAACTAAACATAAATATGGAAACTCCGGCTTTTCCTCCATTAGAAATCCCGAAAAAATATGTCCTTCAATATGATTTACAGGAACTAAAGGTTTATCGATTGAATAAGCCAGGGATTTTCCAAATGTTAATCCTACTAATACAGCACCAATAAGACCCGGACCCGCAGTGGCACAAACTAAATCAATATCACTAATTTTTAAGCCCGATTTTTTTAACGCGTCTTTTAAAAGTGGAACAACCATTTGCAGATGTGCTCTGCTAGAAAGTTCAGGTACAACACCACCATACTTAACATGAAAATCTTGCGAAGCAATTAAATTAGCCGTTAATTCACCATTGGAAATAACGGCCACTGACGTTTCGTCACACGAACTTTCTATACCAATTACATTCATTTAACTCTTTATAAAAATACTCTTTGTAATATACCATGCCATATTAGGATTTTCCTGAAGTCTTCTCATGGAATACGCGTACCAATGTTCTCCAAAAGGCACATATACTCGTATTTTATATCCGTCGGCATTTATTTTATCCCGTAAAATTTCTTTAACTCCATAAAGCATTTGGAATTCAAATTTATCTTTTGGAATATTTTTTTCTTTAATTAACTTGTAAGATTCTTCCACTAAATAATCATCATGAGTTGCTATACCAACATAATTCCCATCATCAAACATTCTGGTAAGAATCTTCATATAGTTATCCCGAACCTCTTGTTTCTCTTTAAAAGCCAGTTTTTCGGGTTCAATATAAATACCTTTACATAATCTGTAATGCGCTCCATTTTTATTTAATGCAACAACATCATCATAAGTTCTTCTTAAATAAGCCTGAACAACTATTCCAACATTATCAAACTCATTTTTTAGTCTGTTAAAAACTTCAATAGTAATATCTGTATATGGAGTATCTTCCATATCAATTCTAACAAAGTTGTTTAACTCTTTTGCTCTTTTAATAATTTCTTTCAATTGCTCGTAACAGAATTCAGAATCTAAACCTAATCCTAATTGCGTAGGTTTAATTGATACATTTGAATTAAGCTTGTTTTCTTCAATTGCTTCTAAAACTTCAAGGATTTCATTTTTTGCGGTAATTGCTTCTTCTTTTGTGGAAATAGATTCACCAAGAACATCCATTGTTGCAACAATATTTTTACTATTTAATTCTTTAGTCGCGTTAACAGCCTGGTCAAGAGTGTTGCCTGCAACATATTTTTTAGCAAAAATGTACACAATAGATTTTGGTAATAATTTTACAAATCCAACTATAAAGTTGTTTAACGGATTCAAAAATCACCTCATTTTAATAATCAACAATAAATCAATTAGAAAGTCGTTGGCAAATTTAATTTAAGTGGACATAAAGGTCAAATTGAAAAAAATTAACTTTTGCGAAGTCTAATTTTTTTAGGTATGCTATCCTAATCCCCTTTAAAAGAAAGTGTTTTTAGAAGATTAATGATAAATTCAGATTTCTGTTTTAGCTCTTCTAAAGTACCGTTATTTATAATAGTAAAATCGGAATTTCGTTTTTTCTCTTCTTCAGATATTTGATTATCCATTCGTCTGAGAATTTCTTCCTCAGAAATATTATCTCTTTCCATTACACGCTTAATTCTGGTTTCTTCGTCGGCAGAGACAACAATAACATAATCAAACATATCTTCACGGTTAGCTTCAAATATTAAAGCTGATTCACAAAAAGCTACTCCCGTTTTTTCATTTTCAGCATCCAATAAACTCATCATTTTTTTTATTGTAACCGGATGAACAATTGAATTTATCTTTTTAACATTTCCCGAATCTATAAAAACTTTTTCAGCAAGATATTCTATATTTAATCCTTCATCATTGTATGAGTCAATTCCAAAAAATGATATTATCTTGTTTTTAACAGATTCATCTTCAACCAGAATATTCTTGGCAACTTCATCGGCTTTAATAACATTATAACCGGCTTCTTCAATCATTTTTGAAAACACAGTTTTACCTGAACCAATTCCGCCTGTTATTGCAACTTTTAATTTATTGTTCATAATTTATCTCTTGTATAAAACATGCAACAAAGATCTCTATGGGCTAAACTTTCGGAAATGACAAAAGGCTGTCATTTAAAATCTCAGCATTACACGGTGAGAAATCTGGTTACATAAATTAAATGATATAAAAAAACCCATCCAATTGGATGGGTTTAAAGATAACATTTTCTAATTAAATTTATTTAGCGTAAGATATTTTTCTTACTTCTCTAATTACCATTACTTTTACCTGACCAGGATATTCCATTTCTTCCTGAATCTTTTTAGAAATGTCATGCGCAAGCTGATCGGATAAATTATCATCAATTTTATCAGGTTCAACAACAACACGAATTTCACGTCCAGCCTGTATAGCATAAGTTTTAGAAACACCTTCAAAAGACTGAGCAACACTTTCAAGATTTTCTAATCTCTTAACATAGCTTTCTAACGGCTCTCTTCTGGCTCCGGGTCTTGCACCGCTTATTGCATCGGCTGCCTGCACTAATGCTGATATTGGATGTTCCATTTCAATATCTTCATGATGACTACCAATAGCATTTGCAACAATTGGATGAACTTTACATTTTTTAGCTAATTCATAACCAACTAAAGCATGTGGTCCTTCAATACTCTTATCAACTGTTTTACCTAAATCATGATAAAGTCCGGCTTTCTTAGCTATACTTACATCAAAACCAAGTTCACCAGCCATTATACCAGTTAAATAAGCAACTTCAATACTATGCTGAAGAAGATTTTGACCATAACTTGAACGATACTTCATTCTTCCAAGATGTTTTACAATTTCGGGATGTACACCATGAATACCAAGTTGTATTAATGTGTTTTCACCTACATGCATTATTTCTTCTTCAATTTCTTCTGTTACTTTCTTTACAACTTCTTCAATTCTTGCCGGATGAATCCTTCCGTCAGAGATTAAACGTTCTAAAGAAATTCTTGCAACTTCTCTTCTAAACTGATCGAAAGATGAAAGGATTACTGCTTCCGGAGTATCATCAACTATCACGTCAACACCTGTAGCAGATTCAAAAGAACGAATGTTTCTTCCTTCTCTACCAATAATTCTTCCTTTCATTTCATCATTCTGAATTTGAACAACTGAAACAGTCGACTCAACTGAATGATCTACAGCAGTTTTTTGTATGGCTTGTACAACTATTTTCTGGGCATCTTTCTTCGCTTCACTTTTTGCCTTTTCGCGAAGTTCTCTAATACCCTGGGCAGCTTCAGCCTGAGCCTGATTTGTCATGTTTTCCATAAGCATCTTCTTAGCATCATCAGCCGTTAAACCAGCTGTTTTTTCTAAGCGGATATTTTGCTCATGAATCATAATATCCAGATTTTCATGTTTTTGAGTTAAAGACTGATTCTTTGAAACCAATTCTTTCTCAATTTTTTGAATATCTTTTTCTTTCTGTGCTATTAATTCATGTTTCTTTTCCAGACCTTCTTCACGAGCAGCAATCTGCTTCTCGGTGTGTAGTTGTTTTTGTTTTTTCTTGTTTGCATCAGCATCAAATTCTTGCTTTTTCTTATACCATTCGTCTTTAACTTCTAATAACTTTTCACGCTTAATATTTTTAGCTTCTTTTTCAGCATCTTCAACAATTCTTTTAGCTTTTTCTTCAGAGTTTATAATACTATTACTACCAATCTTAGAATTTATAAACCACCCTAAATAAAACGCTAAGGCTAACAAAACAACAACTACTGGAATTAAAACTAGCGGATTCAGTATCATTTCCATTTTTTCCTCCAAATGTAGCCGGTTAAATAAGGTCCGCGCATGTCAGCTCAATAGACGAAAGAACTCGTCTATATTCACGGTGGGAAATCTCCAGCTGCTTTTTACTTCCACCGGGTACCCTAAAGTACACTCCTGCAAGCAGGATGAGGCCTGTAATACACAACATGAGTAGATAACCCTAATGTAAGTTGTTAGTTCTTTTATGTTAGAACTGACAGCGCGGGTATAATTTTTATAGGGAAATAAAACTAAGTAGACTCGTTCAAAAGAAGTTTAATTTTTTTGATTTTATCTATTGATTGAATACTGAATTCTCTAAAATTATTTTTTTCCAAAAATAAATCATATGCAATATTTAACGCAGCTATTACAGCTATTGTTTCAGTTGACTGATCTTTCAAATCATCACGTGTTTCGTTCATAACTTCGTTTACATATTTAGCTAATTCGGTAGCAATCTCCTGATTTTCTACTAATAGAGAGTATTCTTTATCAAAAATATTAATTTTAAGCTTCTTTTTTTCAGTCATGTTAGAATTTAATCCACTATACTAACAAAATGTTTAAGATCGAAGATGGTAATCAATATTACTAATCAAACCATCTATTACCTTAATAATTTTCTCTTTATCATCGCCTTTAAAAGAATTAACTAATCCTTCTTTTTGTAACTCCAACTCATTAAGGCGCTCTTCAAGTTCTTCATTCTTTAACCTAAGGACTTCATTTTCATCCTTAAGTGTATTTAATTTATTAAATAGCTCATGGTTCTTTTCAGTCACTTCTAAATTTTTATGAATAAAAACATTCACCAGCTTTTCCAGCGAATTTAACTCATTCATAAAAAAATCATATTTAGAACCGTCGCTCACTTATTCTCCTCTAAGTTCACCGTTTAATTTAGATTTTACAACTTCAATTGCTTTTCTAAACTCTTTATCAACTTCTTCCTCAGTTAATGTCCGTTTAGAATCATAAAATTCTAGTTGATATGCAAGGCTTCTTTTGCCTTCACCTAAATTCTTACTTTCAAAGATATCGAATAACTTTATATTTTTCAATAGATTAGATGTTTCATTTGAAATTACTGAAATTACTTTTTCATTTGAAACGGATTTATCTAAAATAAACGCAAAGTCTTTAATTACTTTTGGATACTTCAATAACTCCTGGAATTTCTTTTTACCAACCGTTAATTCCTTTAATGCCGTAATATTGAAGCTAAAAATAAAGACGTCCTGTTCTATATCAAATCTGCTTAATAATTTACTATTTACTTTACCGCCTTTCCCAACAATATTTTTTTTGAATGATTTGGTAAAGCTATATTCAAAAATTTCATCTGATTCTGTTATATAATTATCTTTTAATGAAACAGCCAATCCAAGTTTAGCTTCAAACTCATTTACAAAACCTTTAAGATCAAAAAAATCAAAATTTCTTTCAGATGCAAACCATTCTGTATTAGCAGCTTTTCCACAGATAGCAATTTGAATATTTTCTATCTCCGTGAAATCCTCAAAATCTTTTATTTCTTTCTTTTCTAATTGATTAAAGGTATGCCCGACTTCAAAAAACTTTAAACTGTTTTCTTTTACTTTTAAGTTTTTAGAAATAGTTTGTAGAGATCCGGGAATTAAACTCGGTCTTAAATGGGTCATCCCTTGGTTTTGCGGATTAAGAACACTTATAGGATTACCAAAAACACTAGCAATATCTTCATTTAATAATGAGTTTGTAACAATTTCATTAAATCCCAAGCCAATAACAGTTTCTCTAGCCTTATTTACAAACATGGCTTCATCAACTTTAGCATCAAGAGTAACAAAAATTTTTTCAACTGCCGGAATGTCATCATAACCATGAATTCTGGCTACTTCCTCTATAAGATCAATTTCCCGTTCTATATCATGTCTAAATGTAGGTACAGAAACTTTTAATTTTTCTTCTGTTTCTTCTAGAATTTCGAACCCAAGTTTGCCAAAACAATCTTTTACTTCTTCAACCGGAATTTCGAAACCTAATATTTTTGTTATTCGCGCATAACGTACTTCACAAATTTTTGGTTCAACAACGTATGGATAAACATCTATTTCACCTTTACAAACTTTACCACCGGAAACTTCGGCAAGTAACTGCGCAGCTCTTTTTGCCGCCCATAAAGAAATATTAGGGTCGCAGCCTCTTTCAAATCTGTAAGACGCATCTGTAGAGAGACCTAAAAGTTTAGAAGTTTTTCTAATAGAAGAAGGATCAAAATATGCGCTTTCTATTAAAATATTTTTTGTTGTTTCTGTAACTTCAGAATTTTCACCACCCATAACGCCGGCTATAGCTACGTTTTTTTCAGCATCACAGATCATTAAATCTGTATCTTTTAATTCTCTTTCTTTTGAATCGAGAGTTACAAATTTTTCACCGGCTTTTGCATTCTTAACAATAATTTTTTTACCGGCTAACTGATCAAGATCAAAACCGTGCAGAGGCTGTCCTATTTCATGTAAAACAAAGTTGGTAACATCAACTACATTGTTTATCGGACGAAGACCTATTGCGGTTAAACATTTTTTCATCCAATCGGGTGAGTCTTTAATCTCAACATCAGTAACAACTTTACCAACATATCTTTTGCAGGAATCTGTATTTTCTATTTCAATTGAAGCAAGTTCCGCTGATTCAGTTCCAACTTCTTCTATTTCTATTTCAGGCAGTCTTAAAGGCTGCTTTAATAAAGCCGCTAAATCTCTGGCAACACCAATATGGCTAAGCGCATCCGCTCTGTTTGGAGTAATAGAAATTTCTATAATTACATCATTCATTCCCAATGCATCAGCAAGCGGAGTTCCAACTTCTAATGTATCATCAAGAACAATAATACCGGAATGATCATCACCTAGACCAAGCTCATCTTCAGCACAGATCATACCTAAAGAAACTTCACCGCGTATTTTTGCTTTCTTTATTTCAAATCCGCCATTAGGAACAACTGCACCAACTTTAGCAAACGCGATTTTTTGTCCGGCATCAACATTTGGAGCGCCGCAAACAACGTTATAATCTACTGTTCCGTCAGTTACAATACAAACGGATAATTTATCTGCATTAGAATGCTGTTTTTTTTCTTTAACATACCCAACAACAAAGTTTTCAAAATTTTTATTCTGATCTATAATCTCTTCAACTTCGAGTCCCGAAGTAGTTAATTTTTCTTCAATCGTATCAACTGATACGCCTTCTAAATCAATATATTTTTTTAACCAGTTTAACGAGATATTCAAAATTTAATCTCCAAATTAAAATTGCTTTAAGAAACGTTTATCATTATCAAAAAATGTACGAATGTCACTAACACCATATTTCAACATGGCAATTCTTTCTACACCCATTCCAAAAGCGTATCCAACATACTTTTCAGAATCAATGCCGCAGTTTTCAAGAACATTCGGATCTACCATGCCGCATCCTAAGATTTCAAGCCATCTTCCTTCTTTGCCATTAGCAGGCTCCCACCAAATGTCAACTTCAGCACTCGGCTCTGTAAACGGAAAGAAACTAGGACGAAATCTGTACTTAACATCCTTTCCGTAGAACTGCTGGGCAAAAGAAACTATTGTGCCTTTTAATTCAGCAAAAGTTACATCAGTATCAATGTATAAACCTTCAACCTGATGAAAAAGACAATAACTCTTAGCACTTATTGCTTCGTTTCTATAAACCTTTCCAGGCATAATAGCCCTGAGAGGCGGTTTCTGATTACTCATTAATCTAATCTGAACCGGAGATGTATGAGTTCTTAATAAAAAATCCTTATTAACAAAAAATGTATCCTGCATATCGCGTGCTGGATGATCCGCTGGAAAATTTAACATTTCAAAATTTAAATGATCAGATTCCAATTCAGGCCCCTCATGTACAGAAAATCCGAGACCTCTAAAGATGTCTCTCATTTCTTCAAGTGTCTGAGTAAGAATGTGTTTGGTTCCAACTTCAACTTTTCTACCGGGTAATGTTAAGTCAATATCAGCATTTCCATTTGAAGAACCTTCTGAAAGTTTTTCTTTCATTTCATCAAATTTATTCTGACTAGTAGTTTTTAGGATATTTAACTCTTTACCGACAGTACGTTTTTCTTCATTAGGTAAATTTTTAAAGTCTTCAAAGAGCTGGGATATTTTTCCCTTTCTTCCAAGGTAGGCAATTCTTAGGTTTTCTAGCTGCTCTGCAGATGTAACAATTTTCAGATCGTTATCAAAACTTTCTCTAATTTCATTAATAATTTGATGCATGACAACACTATTTTTAAAATTTAAAAAAATACCCTCGCTTTAAGTAATAACTTACCTAAATTTAACGAGGGTAATATAATTTTTAGTTCATTACGAAGTTGCAAATATCAGAAAACGCTTTTGGGTTTTCTGTCGCTAAACTTGCAAGTACTTTTCTATTAATTTCTACACCTTTAATATCCAGGGCATGAATTAATTTTGAATAAGTAGTCCCGTTTATTCTGGCAGCAGCATTAATTCTAACAATCCATAATTGTCTAAACGTTCTCTTCTTAGTCTTGCGATCTCTGTATGCATGCAAAAGACCTTTTTCTATGTGATGCTTAGCAACAGTATAAACTTTGCTTCGTGCACCCCAATAGCCTTTCGCCATACCCATAATCTTCTTTCGTCTTCTATGCGAAGCTACCTTATTCTTTGAGCGTGGCATTACTTAATCCTCTTTTCTTATTGAATCATTGTTTTAACTTTTCTAGAATCTGCAGCCGATACAAGAGTAGCTGTTCTCAGATTTCTTTTAGTCTTGCGGGACTTTTTAGTTAAAATATGTGCTTTAAAAGCTTTATGTCTTTTAATTTTTCCACTTCCTGTTACTTTAAATGTCTTAGCCGCACCGCGGTTACTTTTCATCTTTGGCATATTGTCCTACCTTATAACTTAATTTCTACTTTTTCTTTTTCGATTTAGTTGGCGCTAAAATAGTTAACATTGTTCTGCCTTCAAACTTAATTGGCTGTTCAACTTTAGCAACTTCTTCTAATTTTTCTATAAATCTTTCAAGCAACTGTCGTCCATGTTCTTTGTAAGCTAATTCTCGACCTTTGAATATAACAGCAACTTTAACTTTATTTGCGTCATCTATAAAATTTAATGCGTGTTTTACTTTGAAATCAAAATCATGTGTATCTGTATTCGGATGAAGTCTAATCTCTTTTAAAACTGTAACCGATTGTTTTTTCTTCTGTAATTTCTCTTTACGTTTCTGTTCATAAATAAATTTACCAAAATCAACAATCTTACATACAGGCGGCTTTGCATTTGGCGCTATTTCAATTAAATCCAGCTCAGCCTCTCCAGCTTTTTTAAGAGCGGTTTTAATATCTAAAACACCTAATTGATCACCATCATCAGTAATTACTCTTACTTCAGAAGCTGTTATTTCTTCATTCACGCGAATTCTTTGCTTTGCGATGAAAAACCTCTTTATATGTTATTAATTCTGTTTTTTACTTCATCTAAAATCTGAGTTTTAAACTCAGCAACAGATTTAGTTCCCTGGTCACCTTTTTTATGCTGACGAACAGAAACAGCTTCCGCTTCAATTTCTTTATCACCAACTATCAACATATAAGGAACTTTCTGAGTTTCCCAATCCCTTATCTTGTAACCAATTTTTTCATTACGTTTATCAAGAACAATTCTAATATCAGATTCTTTAAGTTCTTTTTCAACTTTCTCAGCATACTCAATATGATTTTGAGAAACCGGAACAACAGCAACTTGCAGAGGAGCTAACCAGCTTGGGAACGAACCGCCGTAATGCTCAATTATAACTCCCATAAAACGCTCAATAGAACCAAGCAACGCTCTATGAACCATAAAAGGCCTATGAGTTTTACCATCTTCTCCAACATATTCCATATCAAATCTTTCCGGAAGGTTGAAATCAAATTGGATAGTACTCATCTGCCATTCGCGATGCAAAGCATCTTTAATCTTAATATCTATTTTAGGTCCGTAAAAAGCACCGCCACCTTCATCAACTTCATAATTTAGACCTTCTTTTTCTAAAGCGTTTTCTAACGATTTTGTGGCTTTATCCCACAATTCATTTTCACCAACAGCTTTTTCAGGACGAGTAGAAACATAATATTTTAAGTCTTCAAAACCAAACGTTTTCCATATAGAATTTGAAAAACGAATTACTTCAATAATTTCATCTTCAATCTGTTCATGAGTACAGAAAATATGAGCATCGTCTTGTGTAAATCCGCGCACTCTTAATAACCCGTGAAGTACACCGCTCTTTTCATATCTATAAACAGTTCCTAACTCAGCCCATCTTAATGGAAGATCTCTGTAAGATCTTAGCTGAGTCTGGTATATTTTTATATGAAATGGACAATTCATTGGTTTTGCATAATAGTCCATATCATCAATTGACATTGCAGCAAACATACTTTCTTTATAAAAGCCTAAGTGACCGCTAGTTTCCCATAAAGCTTTTTTCCCAATATGGGGAGTGTAAAGCATATCGTAGCCGCCATCGAAGTGAGCCTTTTTCCAAAAATCTTCGATTATGTGCCTGATACGCGCGCCTTTAGGATGCCAGTAAATTAATCCAGGACCTGCATCTTCATGAATACTAAAAAGGTCTAATGCTTTACCAAGTTTACGATGATCACGTTTTTTTGCTTCTTCTAATAATCTTAAATGTTCATCCAACTGCTTCTTCTTTGGAAACGAAATGCCATAAATTCTTTGAAGCTGTTTGTTTTTTTCGTCACCTCTCCAGTAAGAACCAGAAACATTTAATAACTTAACAAACTTAATTTTACCAACAGACGGGATATGCGGTCCAGAACACAGATCTGTGAAAGCACCTTCTTCATAAATGCTTATAACAGCATCTTCAGTAATAATATCTTCAAGTATTTCTAATTTATACTGATCACCTTTAGCTTTAAAAAACTCAACAGCTTCGTTTCTGCTTACTTCTTTTCTTACAAATAATTTATCTTCATTTGCAAGTTCAAGCATTTTCTTTTCAAGTTTTTCTAAGTGTTCATCTGTTAATTGAGAATTTATATCTATATCGTAGTAGAATCCGGTTTCTATTGCAGGTCCTACGCCAAATTTTGCTTCCGGGAAAACAGTCTGAATTGCATGCGCCATTAAGTGGGCAGTAGAATGCCAATAGGCTTCTCTGCCTTCGTTATCTTCAAACTTAAATAATTGAATTGCGGCATCCTCATTAATAGGTGCGTTTAGATCAACAGTTTTGCCATTAACCTTTGCAACTAAAACAAATTCAGCTAATTTTTTTGAGATTGATTCCGCAACTTCGAAAGCAGTAATACCTTTTGAAAACTCTTTAACGGAACTATCGGGGAATGTTATCTTTATATTTTCCATCTACCTTAACTTATACTTTAAAAAAAAACGGAGCAAACTCCGATTTTAATTGTGGGTTCTAGGGGATTCGAACCTCTGACCTTCTGCACGTCAAGCAGACGCTCTAACCAACTGAGCTAAGAACCCTAGAAAACTTAATTATTAAAATAAACGTTGTACCGAGGGCCGGACTCGAACCGGCACGGGAATAAATTCCCACTGGATTTTAAGTCCAGTGCGTCTACCAATTCCGCCACCCCGGCAACAAACGAGAATTTAAAATTACAATTTTTATATTTAAGACGCAAGACCATAAATTAAACTCGGTTAATTTTTTTGGAATTGCACTAAAGTCTCATGCGTGCACAAATTCAATAAGTTAAGAACAAAAAACTTTAAGCCTCAAAGTTGCCTCTGAGGCTTTGCTCTGTGGGCCCAGATGGACTCGAACCACCGACCCTCTGATTATGAGTCAGATGCTCTAACCAACTGAGCTATAGGCCCAAAAAGAACGAATAGAAAATTAGTATTTTTGCAATTAATATGCAAATAGTTTTACTGAAAATTTTTACTTTATTTTGAAATATTATCACCACTCTCTTCTGAATCTCTAATTTATTATTTAAATCAAAAAATCTAAACTTTGAGATCTAGTCAATTAAAAGTCACTTCTGCTGAGGGATTTTATTTCTTAAGTGTTACAGGAAATTTCATTATTGTTGGTAATATTTGGATGTAGTCTAACGTGTTTTATAAGGGATCTTTGCAACTCTAAGTTCAACGCAAGAAAATCATTTTCTTTGTTGTTAAACCTTTATCAAATTTTAAGCGATAATAATATACTCCCGATGAAATGTTTTTAGGAGTCCAATTATATGTATGATGCCCTCTTGGTAACATACCAGCAAATAATACTTCCAATTCTTGACCTTGAATATCAAATACTACTAGTTCCACATAAGATAATTTCAACAACTCAAAATGAATATTTGTGCTTGGATTAAATGGATTAGGATAATTCTGGAAAAGTAATATTTCCTTCGGTATTAATTTATCTATTGAACCTGACTGATTTGTTGAAGTTTGTACTTCTTGGGGACGCAATGTCACTTTAGTAGAATTTTTTACATATAAATTATAATTTATTCCCTCAAGTAATCTATACTCGAAAATACTACCAGCAATTAAAAAATTATTATCAGAGGTATACAATTCCATAATTATATTATTAGAATTAGAAAAATTTATTGTTTGGTCTGAGCCTTGAATATCTGTTACCCAACCACTACTATCTATTCTCTCAATTATCCATTTTTCTAATTCAATAACTCCATCTCTATATTCTAAATCACCTTTATTAATTATTTCACCCTCACAAGTACGTAATTTAAATTTCACATGAAATGACCTTGGCTTTCTTGACAAATCATTTATTCGAAAATAATTTAAATATCGATTGTTGCTGTTCCTTACAGTGTAGTAATAAGGAAAAACAATTAGATCAGCTCCTCCCGGATCAAATTCATACTTTGCCCGATGAAGAGGATTATTTGCATTGCCTATGGGATTTGAACTTAAATAAATATAGGCAGGATCTTCATCAATAATGTCATCAATATTAACATCAAAAGCAGATCGGATTTGATTAAAATTATTGCCTTTATGTCCCTTGGGAATGTAGAAGGGTTGTGAACTATCATGTTGATCATCATAATTATCCGGCCATTCATATTCTTCGAACGGCCAACCAGCTTTATTGTAAACAAACATTCGTACATATTTATATGCGGAATTATCATACACATTGGACTCTTTATATCCCTCTGATAATAAACAATTGGTGTTGGTGACAACATTACCAGTAGAAAGTTTCGTCTGCCCGCTTCC
The DNA here is from genome assembly GCA_016342755.1 of Melioribacteraceae bacterium. GTDB lineage: Bacteria > Bacteroidota > Ignavibacteria > Ignavibacteriales > Melioribacteraceae > JAEINS01. Next base: position 16,662 of record JAEINS010000002.1, read on the forward strand.
ATTTCTTGCAATAAAGTAGGCATGATCACCACATCCATCGTAAATAGTATTTCCATCAAACTTGTTATTATCACTTCCATCTACACACTTAAAAACACCACCACTACAATAAAAGACTGTATTATTTCTTATTTGAGTATCATCAGACCTGGTTAAATAAACGGTATGTAAACCAATTCCCGGTGAGCTCAGATTACGAAAAGTATTATTTTCAATAGTATTGTTGTTGTAATTCCCTTCACAATCTTGAACGCTTATTGCTGCCCAGGCTCCTTCACGATTCATATTTTGGAAAATACAGTTTTTAATGGTACAGTTACTACTTTTGTACATTAAAACTTGCAATCTATAAAAACCATCAAAAGTAATGTTTTCAATAATCAGCCCTGATGTTTCACTGCCAATTTTAAATGCACGCTCTACATCATTTCCCCCTTTAATCGTTACAGATGCATTTAACTCCGGTTTTATTGTTAAAGTGTAACCTTCATTGGGATTTGATATTCTATCACCCCAGATTATATTATGCCAATCGGAGTTACTGTAAAGACCTTCTTTTATCTCTATTATCCAATTCTTGTTTCTATCTTCCTTGCTGATATTACCACTTTCACGTAGCCAATTATTCATTTCCTTTAAGTTCGCTTTATGGGTTTTAATTGAATTGTCAATTATTAAGGTTACTTCATCTTGACCATAAATTACGATTTGCATCAATATTAGAATGTAAAACTGACACAAGAAAATTTTGAATGTCATTTTATTTCTCAAGCACTACCATATTTTATATTTTAAAACACTTTTAATAATTCTCGACTGTACTTTTAACTCTAGGTGCTATCTTTTTTAAAAACTTTTCTGGCCATGGATTTCTACTTGATGGTTTCATAAGTATACCAGGATGAGGTATACAAACGAAATGTCTTTCAGTGTTATTAATAAATTTAATTTTGACTTCACCATCAAGATACTCTTTGGCTACTTTTTGAGATACTGAAAATATATTCATTATCACTTCAAGCCCTAGTAGAATTACTAACTTTGGATTTGCAATTTCAATTTCTTCATATAACCATTCTAAACTTTTTTCTGCATACTCATTGAACTTACTTCTATTCTCTTTGAAATCTTTCTTACCAAGTTTCTCATATCTTTTAATATGACCATCTTTAAATAGAAACACTTTTACTAAATCAGTGACCCAGCAATCAGAACGTTTAACACCTATGTTTGAAAGTATCATCTCATTTAACTCTTTACCAGAAGGTATCGTTCGCACTGTACTGCCGTCAAAATAAGATTCGTTTGAGAATGGTGAATCGTTATCATAAAGTGGTGTTGTCGTTACTTTATTTACTGTGAAGAATTTTGCCGATGGATAAGCCCCAACAATCATAAATTTGTTTACGGCAGTTTCAATAGGCACTAAAACATTGATAGGGTTACCATAATAGTATTTATACTTTTTATTGTAGCCTATACTCTTTTTGTAATCTTTGAAACATCTTTTTTGATATTCTTTAATCATTTCTTCGATTGATTTAGATTTACCCATAGTGCTACCCTCATTTATGATTAACAAAAAATTAAAAGAACTAAACATATTAAAAGAAAATTTAATCCCCGGCTAACTACTGTGAATTATTGCTAAACTATCTAATTGAGTTAAATATATCAAGAATTCAAAATTAAAATCGTTTTAGTATTTGAAATATTATTTAAATAAGTGTGTATGGGGATCATACAATATAGTCTACAAATGATCCAAATTGGGTATGTGAAAATTGTGATTCCAAGTTTTTTACTAATGACATTAAGTTTTTAATTTCTATCCAAATTAAGCAATTGCGCTTAATTTTATTTTTCATTATAAATATATGTGATTTTTTTAGTACTAAACTTATTGTTCTCTTTCACCTCAAATTTAACTTTAGTGAGGTTACCATGACCATTAACTCCGCCACTTCGGTGCATTACAATAAACCTGATATTAACTCAGGCAATACTGTTCCTAAAACTATAAAAACGGATGTTAAATCGTTTAATGCTTATACCAAATCCAGACTTAATGATTCTAAAATTTATACTAAAGATGGTGCTTTTGTTTATAATCGTGTATTAAATAAGACTGAACAAACTGAAATTACTACAAAAACTGTACAAACCGATAGTTTTAAACGTTCGGAAACAATAGGCAATACAATTTATAATGCTCAGGGAAAACTTGTAAGCAACGCAAACAGTTCTTCCATTCATGAATCTTACAAAGCAATTAAACAGAATATTAAAGAGCAGATAGAGTTTTTATTTGGCAGTTTTATTAAGGATGAAGAAAACATTAATGAGTTTGATGATGCCGGCAATAAATTAAAAACTTTTTATCAGAATAATCCGCAGGCACTGGAACAAATTTCAAAAGGAAAAATTCCGGAGTATTTTAATGTTGAGAATACTGCTAAACGACAGTTTGAAATTGCGCTATGGAGTTACAACAAAGATGATGACCCTGAAGAATTTTATAATAAATCTGTGGAACTTATAAATCAGGCATACGGTGATGTTGAAAAGAAACTGCCTTTTGAACTTCCGGATATTGTAAAGAATACCAGAGAAGCTGTTCTTGATGCTCTTAAACAATTTAGAGATGGTATTTCAAAAGAAGATATTGTTTTTGGTAAGCCAAACGAGTAATTGATGTATAATGTCATTTCGAAGAGTTTACACCGGGAAATCTTTATAATAAGATTTCTCACACTCAGTTCGAAATGACACTATATTAAGTTAAATATCAAAAGTTCCAATAACCGGACAATGATCAGAGGGTTTTTCCATTGCTCTAATTTCATAATCAATTTCAACATCTTTAAGTTTGTTCATCATTTTTTCAGTCGCTAAAATCAGATCAATTCTTAAACCTCTTTTAGGTTCACGGTCAAATCCTTTGCTTCTATAATCAAACCAGCTAAATAGATTATCTTCATCCGCATATTTTTCGCGGAAGGAATCTTTTAATCCCCAACTCATTAATTCTTCCAGCCATTCCCGTTCCTCCGGTAAAAAGCTGCATTTTCCGGTTCGTAGCCAGCGTTTTCTATTATCTTCGCCAATACCAATATCTAAATCGGTTGAAGCTATATTCATATCGCCAATAATTAATAAATTGTCGTCCGGCGTAAATGTTTCTCTAATGTACTTGTTAAGATCGGCATAAAACTTAACTTTATATGGAAATTTAGTTTCATGATCACGGCTTTCACCTTGCGGGAAATATCCGTTAATTACAGTAACAGTTTCACCCGATTCAGTTTTAACTCTGCCTTCAATTAATCGTCTCTGCGCATCTTCAGAATCCCATGGATAACCTTTCTGTACAAATTCAAATTTTTCTTTCGAAAGTATTGCTACTCCGTAGTGAGATTTTTGACCAAAAAATTCCACATTATATCCAAGTGATTCAATATCTTCAATTGGGAATTCTTCATCACGAACTTTTACTTCCTGTAGCCCAATAATATCAGGACTATGTTTTTCAACAAGTTTTTTTAACTGATGATTTCTTGCGCGAATACCATTTACATTAAAAGAAACTACTTTCATAATTTAACCTTTCTATTTTTCAGAATGATATATTACCGCTTTCAACTGATTATTTTTACTTTCATTATAAAGTTTATCTAACGCTGTTACAACATATCTATAAGTTTTATCATTTTCTAATTCCGATTTATCAAGATAATTTTGTGTATTAAAGGGAACTATCTTAATAATATTTTCATTCGAATCTGTTTTAACTTCTTCTCCTTCACCAAATCTGTAAATGGCAAAAAACTTTGCATTGTCGCCATCTTCTGCTTCCTGTCCAATTTGCCAGCTAAGACTTATTCCCTCTTCTAAATTTTCTGCCTTCAGACTATCAACAGCCATAGGATCAATGTTATCCTTCCATGGCATTGCAGGAGGAAATGCGGGAACAGCATACCACTGTTTTAATGAATCCAGCAGTCCGCTCCAATTTTCAGAAATTGATTTAGCACTAAAATATACTTCGCCTAAAACATTATTGTATGTGCGGTTCATTCTTACCTGATTACCTATCTCACTTTTGGCTCCTTTATATCTTTCGGCAGACATTTTGCTCGAGAATAAACCCGGATATAAATGTCTTTCTGAAGATACTTTGTTCCACCAGGGTAATAATTTTCTATAAGCAGCTTTAGAATGATCCATTTCCCAATAGAGTTGCGGAGTTATATAATCTACTATTTTATTATCAAGCCAGTTCAGCGGATCGCAGTATAAAGTATTATAAGATTCAAATCCGCCTGTTCCGGCATATTTATTTTCAACAATACCAAACGGACTTATTCCAAACTTGACTCTTGGTTTTACTGCTAAAACAATTTTATAAATCTTAGCCATAAGATCATTAATATTAAATCGTCTCCAATCATGAATGTCTTTTATACCTTCGCTATGCTTAACAAATGTTAAAGAATCTTGATTTGTTATCTGTGTATAAGGATAGAAGTAATCGTCAAAGTGAATACCGTCAATCTCATATCTTGAGATTACATCAGTAACAACACTTAGAATATATTCTTTAACGGCAGGTAATCCCGGATTAAGCATAATATACTTATCAACTTTTAACAGCCATTCAGGATGAAGCTTGGCCACGTGGTTTTCAGCAAGTTCATATTCATCATCAATACGAATAGCTCTGTAAGGATTAAACCATGCATGAAGTTCCATTCCTCTTTTATGTGCTTCTGATACAGCAAATTTTAACGGATCAAAAAATGGTTCAGGTGCTAATCCTTGTTCCCCGGTTAACCAAAAAGACCAGGGTTCAATATCCGATTGATAAAACGCGTCACACTCAGCTCTAATCTGAAAAAACACAGCATTTAATCCTGCTTCTTTTAGCTTCTCAAATTGGTTCGCCATTTCAATTATCTGCTCACCCGATGATAACTCTTTATCCGAAGGCCAGTCAATGTTTGCTACCGTTGCAACCCATGCAGCACGCATTTCATACTTGTTGGTTTTTTCTTGTGCAGAAATTTTCGCAGTTATTAGGCACAATAGAAATACAATTACTAATTTTTTCATTATTTCCCCATAATTATTCAATATAAAATAGTGATATTTACTATTTTGGTTAACTTAAATTTAATCAATTTATTTATTGTGGGGAAATGAATATGCAGTTGATTGCAAAACTATTTTTATTATTTGCTATTTTATTTATTGTTTCATGCGGATCATCTAAAGATATAGTTGATAAATCAGAACTTACATTAGTTGAACTTTCCGAAAATTTTAAAGAAGAATTTAATGAAACCGGTCTTGGTTTAAATCTTAAATTTAAACCAAAAATTGATTCCATTGATATTGATGAATTATCGGATGATGTAGTTATACACTTTGATAAAGTTATTTCCGGAAATCCTATTAGAGAGGAAACAATATCTGAGCTTGAAAAAGTTACCCGGGAATTTTTTAATTCAAAAAACATAAGCTTTAAATTTTTGACTCATAACATTCCAATACAAGAGTTAATACCTAACATTTACCGAAGTAAAACTGAAATTGATAAAAACAGAATTCCACTTCCAGACTACTCGCGACCAATGAAAGTTGTGACAAACCTGAGTAAACCATATTTAATTAATAGTGGATTAAATAATAGAAATATTGCTTTATGGCATAGTCATGGCTGGTATTACAGCAACGCAATGAAAAGATGGGAGTGGCAAAGACCACGATTGTTTCAAACTGTTGAAGATCTTATTCCGATGCAGTTTACTTTGCCGTACATAATTCCAATGTTAGAAAATGCTGGGGCAAATGTTTATGTCCCAAGGGAAAGAGATACGCAGGTAAACGAAATTATTATTGATAACGATTCCAAGGATATTAATGATAATATGACTGCTGATAAAAATATTTGGCTGAATGATTCAACAGGATTTGCCGTTGGAAATCCTCCATATGAATTAAACTACAATCCGTTTGAAAACGGGACAAGTATATTTGCACTTTCAGAAGAACGGAAAACTTCCCAGGTAAACTGGATACCGAATATCAAGGAAGATGGTGAATACGCGGTCTATATCAGTTATATTGGTTCAAAAGAGAATGTTGAAGATGCACATTACACAGTTTATCATTTAGGCGGCAAAACTGAATTTTTAATCAACCAGCAAATTGGCGGAAACAGTTGGTATTATCTGGGTACATTCAAATTCAAAAAAGGGAATAACAAAAATTTAGGATCTGTAGTTTTAGATAACAGCAGTATTACTCGAAACAGAATTGTCTCAGCCGATGCAGTTAGATTCGGCGGCGGAATGGGAGTTGTTAAAAGGGATGGGAAAACCAGCGGCAGACCTAAATATATTGAGGCAGCAAAATATTATCTGCAATTTGCCGGAATGCCGGATACATTAGTTTATAATTTAAATGATAACAAAAATGATTATAACGATGATTATCAATCACGCGGAGAATATGTAAATTACTTAATGGGTAATCCGGGCGATCCAAATAAAAAGAGAGATGCCGATGGTCTGGGCATACCAATTGATTTATCATTTTCGTTCCATACCGATGCCGGAATAACTCAGGATAGTTCCACTATTGGTACACTTGGAATTTATAGTATTTTTGATAAAGACAAAAATAGAACATTCCCAAATGGTATTTCCAGGATGTCTAACCGGGATATAACAGACATTATTCAAACTCAAATTGTTGATGATATTAGATATAAATATAATGCGACCTGGAATCGCCGAAAGCTGTATAATGCAATGTACAGTGAAGCATACCGCCCAAACACACCTACTATGTTAGTTGAATTACTCTCACATCAAAATTTAGCTGATATGAGCTACATGCACGATCCTCGTTTCAGATTTGATGTTTCAAGAGCCATATATAAAGGCATGCTGAAATTTATAGCTGGTCAAAATGATTTTGATTATATTGTTCAGCCATTGCCGGTTACACATTTTAAAAGTGAACTGCTTAGTGGAGAAGTTAAGTTATCATGGCAGCCTGAATTGGATGAACTGGAATCAACAGCATCACCAAATGGTTATATAGTTTATACCAGAGTTAATAATGGCGGATTTGATAATGGTAGAATTACGAATGAATCAAATCTTGATATCACTATTGAACCAGATTTGATTTATAGTTTTAAAGTTACTGCTGTTAATGATGGCGGTGAAAGCTTCCCTTCAGAAATTCTATCTGTATGTAAAAAGAGTAATTCAAAAGGAACTGTTTTAGTTGTTAATGGATTTGATAGAATTTGCGGACCGGAAAGTTTTAGAACAGATATAATAAGCGGATTAAACTCTCGTTATGATAATGGCGTACCTGATAAAAGAGATATCGGGTTTACCGGTTTTCAATTTGATTATCTGAGTAATTCAAAATTTATTACAAATGATGCACCGGGACATGGAGCAAGTTATGCGGATTATGAAACTAAAATTATAGCTGGTAATACTTTTGATTATCCATACACGCATGGCAAATCTATTACCAATGCGGGCTATTCCTTTGTTTCATCATCAGATGAGTGTATAGAAGATTCACTTATTAATTTGAATGATTATACAATTTTAGATTTAATTATGGGAGAAGAAAAATCAACTCAGTCTAGCAGCCCAAAAGGAGTTCTTAAAAACAAAATTAGCTTCAAAACTTTTTCTAAAAAATTAAAAAAACAAATAACTTCTTATATAAACAACTCCGGGAATATTTTCTTAAGTGGAGCTTACATCGGAAGTGATCAGTACAATGAATTCGCCAGTGAGGAAGATCAAAAATTCATTCAGGATGTTTTTAAATTTCAGCTGGCTGCAAATCATGCCAGCAAATTAGGAGAAGTATTCAGTACTTCAGAAAAATTTATTGCTGATAGCGAATTAAATTTTTGCACTAATTTTAATGAAAACATTTATTGTGTAGAAGCACCGGATGCTATCAATCCGTCAAATGGATCACATACAATTTTTAGGTATAGTGATAATAGCTTCAGCGCAGGTATAGCTTATAATAATGAATATGGAGTTGTTGCTCTCGGCTTTCCTTTTGAAACCATTGTAGATGAATTTAGAAGAGATCAATTAATGAAAAATATTTTAATGTATTTTGAGAAGTAAAAAAATCCCGGTGATCTTAAAACCGCCGGGATTAAATCTTTTATTAACCCAGCTTTTCTGAAAGTATCTCAGCAATTCTCTCTGCTGCTTTACCATCCCAAAGTTCAGGTGTTTTACCTTTTTTTATATTTCCATCAAGAACTTCCAGACAAACCTTTTCAGCTTTTATCAAATCAATTCCAATTAACTGATTAGTACCAACCTCAACAGTAATGGGTCTTTCAGTCGATGTTCTTAATGTAATACACTGAACACCAAGGTATGTTGATTCTTCCTGAATACCTCCGCTGTCAGTAACAACCACTTCAGCATTTTTTGTTAATGACTGGAAATCGATATAACCAATAGGATCTGATAAAATTACATTTTCATTAAGTCCTTTAAGAAGATCAAATTTTTCTAAATTGTTTTTTGTACGGGGATGAATAGGGAAAACAACTTTTCTTTTAGCACCAAGTGTATTTAAGAAATTCACTAGTCCGTCTAATGAATCTTTGGTATCAACATTGCTCGGTCTATGTAATGTTACTAATACATACTTCCCTTTTTCTAATTTCAATTCTGAATGAATATCCGATTCATCAGCCTTCGGTAAATAGTGGCAGAGACTGTCTATCATAACATTACCCACAAAATAGACTTTATCAGAAGGAACTCCTTCGTGTAATAAATTTTCTAAGCCGCTTTTTTCCGTTACAAATAAATAATCTGAAATTCTATCTGTAAGAATTCTATTGATCTCTTCAGGCATTTCCATATCAAAGCTTCGTAAACCCGCTTCTACATGCACTATTTTTATATGCAGCTTTGCAGCCGTTAAACTACAAGCTATAGTTGAGTTAACATCACCAACAACCAAAATCATATCCGGTTTTTCGTTAATCAGAATTTTTTCAAATTCTATCATTACCTTTGCAGTCTGCTCAGCATGACTCCCGCTGCCAACTCCCAAATAAAAATCAGGATGCGGAAGTTCTAAATCATCAAAAAACACTTTACTCATTTTTTCATCATAGTGTTGCCCTGTATGACAAACCAGGTGTGTTATCCGATCAGAATATTTTTTAAACGCTTTATGTATAGGAGCAATTTTCATAAAATTAGGTCGTGCTCCAACTACTGAAATTATTTTTTTCAACTTTCCCCTCACTCTAAAAATTTAATCCTACAAAAGTAATTATAAATATATTGCAAACCAAAATAGTTGTTTATTTCAAGCCATATCTAAACGAAAACGAAAGACCATTATTTGATTTCGATTGGAATTGACCTCCCTCAATTTCTTTCTTAATATTTATATCAGTGTAATTTAAATCCAAATAAAAATCGTGTATAGCTTCATATGATATATCAACTCCCAAATATCTATAGTATGTATCTAACCCAAATAAAAACGGCTGCGCAGGCATATTATACTGAATATTTGCACTTCCATTTTCACCCTGACTTATATGCTGATACCATACTTTGACTTTAAGACTTCTTAAAACATTGTACGCAACTGATGTATAAATCAATTCACTGTTATGTCCAATCCAATGCCCCAATAAATAATCTGCGCTTTTATATGTTTGTGTCTGAATATAATGCTCGTAGACAAATGGATTAATTCTAGTATATTCTGATGAGAATTTTAGATCATCAATTGGGAAATCAACAACTTCAAAACCAAGTGTCAGCCCGTACTGATCGCGGACAACGTCTTCATCCTCAATGCCATAAACCGATAATTCATCAATTAATAATGTTCCATATAAATGTGTATTTGGAATATGATTCCGACTGCTTATACTAGCAAAAATTTGAGTATTGCTTCCAAAATTGTGATTATCCCTAACGTTTTCAAGATCGGCCATTTTGTAAACTAAGAATGGCAATAGATAATAAACATTGTATGTATCACTAAAAACAACTGATTCCCCTATTGAAAACTCCAATCCCTTCAGCGGATTAAATATAAATGATTTCGTAATCAGATATTTGGAACGAAGTTCTCGATATAATTTTGATTTTAATTGAGTTTTGTAAACACTTCCTGAATCAATAACCTCTGATGAAAGCCAGCCCTGGAAAAAATTAAACTTAAACCAATCAGTAAATTTAAGATCTAACCGTGCGAATAAAAAAGACGGTGCTTTACTCGAAAGAACTAATTGTCCCCTTTTTCCGTATCCTATATTAACATGATCTTTCCCAATAGAGAATTTCCCCCAGTTCCAATTGGCGCTTATTTCAGTCTGAACTTTTGAATACTCAAAACCAAATTCTTCTTCCAAAGGAATAATGCCGGTTTCAGGTGACAATCTGTCATGATTAGAAATATCTAAATGCTCTCTTTTATCGTACCAATTAAAGTTTAGGCTCATTCCAAGCCAGTTATATAAGTACGCATAAATATTTGCCCCAAACCACCGCACCCTTTCGTGTTCCAAATAATTCTGTTCTCTGTAACCTAAATTTGGCTGGATGCGGATTAAAAAATCTGAATCCTGAATACTAACAACTCTGCTTCTTTCGAATTCATCATTCTTAAAAATTGATATTGTCTTTATATTTTTAATTGCCACTAATGGATTTAAAAGATTTAACCAAAATTTATATTGATTCAAAGGTTCATTTAAATATTTATTAGGATTAGTATCCGAAGAATTGAGACTAAGCTTATACTGATTTTCTTTTACTCTATTTTGTAAAAATGATAATCTAAAAAAAAGTAACTGATTAAATAAATGAAAATGCTGGTCGTTTGATTTTTTCCTTTGTTCAATTTTTTCCAACTCTAAGCCAAACTCTTCCTTAAAAAAAATTAAATTGGCTCTCTCAACTCTGCTTAATTTATAAATATTACCCGAAATTTCTTTTAGTTTTTCCGCAACATATATTCTTGACAATGGTTTTACATAATCATCAAATTCAATAATTCCCTTTACAGAAAGGTCTGAAAGGAACTCATATATATTATTCTCAATCGGGATATTAACCACTTGTGCATGGTTTACCCTGACTTGAATAAATATGATTATAATTAAAATTATTTTATTATATCTAAAAAACAAAAGCTTACCCGCTTAATAAAATACTTATTATCAGGCTAGTTATATTAGAGTTTCTTAAACGTTCGGAAAGACAGGCTAGTTATCGAGCAACTGATTTTCGGCAGTTTTTTCTTTGATTGCTTCTTTTCGGAAGTTATATCCGTTTATTAATAATAATACCAATATTTTCATTTCTAAGCCAAAAGAGGGATTTTCATTATAATATCTATCAAATAATAACATCTCTTTTTTATCGATATCCGGTTCCACAGCAACTTGCCAAAAGCTTGCTATACCTGGTCTGCAAGAGATATTGCATCTTTGTTTACCATAAATTAAATTAAATTCTTTAAGCGTATAAGCCCTTTGTCCTATAAAACTTAATTCCCCTTTTAAGATATTTATAAATGAGGGTAAATAATCTAATGAATATTTTAGAAACAATTTTTTAACCATGATTTCATACTTACCTGAAAACTCATTTATATCAAGGTTTAGTTTTCTAAGCGAGAATAACTTTCCATGTTTAGTAATTCTATTAACTAAAATAATATTACTTTTTTTGAATCCGCAAATGGAAAAGTAAAGTATAAAAATGGGGAGAAAATATACTAATCCAACAATTGAAAATAAAACATCAACTGTTCTTTTTGTTAGCCAAAATAATTTTTTATTAAGGTTTGATAAAAAATTATTCTCTATGGAAAGAATCTTCTTAAAAAAGTTCTTTTCTTTGGGAAACATTGTAAAATTCTCTGAAACAAGCTTCACATCTACTTTTAGAAGTTTTCCAGTTTCAATTACTTCTAATATACTTGATTTCGGTAACTGATCGGCAATTACAATTATTTTTTTCACTTCAAATTTTTTTACTAAAAAAGGAACCTGGTAGACTCGGCCTACAATTGAATAATTTTCGAAAACTTTAGAATAAAGTTTCTGTGTATCATCAATAAACCCGATTAACTTATATTTTTTTAACGAACCATATAAATATTTAATGGACTCGAAATAAGCCTGATCGCATGCCCCAATTATTAAAATATTGCCCACTCTTCTCTCAACAGTAATTGTTAAGGACAAATGTAATATCTTAATTAATAAATTTCAAATAAAAACACTTTTTGAATAATTAAATTAGTTCACTTTCCCAGCTGATAATTCCATATTCAAGATGGGCAACATCTGTAAACCCCTGCGAAATCATATATTGCCCGACCTGAAAACTTCTAGATCCGCTGTGACAATAAATTAAACATCTTTTTGTTTTATCCAGTTTGTTTATTTTTTCAACAAAACTTTTACTTGAACAATCAATCTGGATTGCATTTGCAATACTTCCCGACTGAAATTCCATATCGGTTCTTACATCTATAAGAACACAATTACTATCTTCATCAATACATTTTTTAAATGATGATGCATCTAAATCTATTAAGTTCAATCTATACCTTTCTAACTTTTAATCTGATGAATGTTTAATTTCTATCAATTTTTGCTCATTAACAAAAACTTTTACCAGATCTATTTTTGTATTATCCGATCTTAAAATTGTGAACGCAAATTGATCAATTTCAAATTCCTCACCTTTTTCAGGAATTCTTCCTACATATGATGTTATAAACCCGCCAATGGTTTCATAATCTCCTTCAGTAATTCTCAGGTCATATTCTTCATTGATATGATCAATTTCTACCTTGCCGCTAATCACAAATAAATTGGGTTCAATCTCTTTGCAAATAACATCATCAATATCATATTCATCTTTTATTTCACCAAACAATTCTTCAAGAATATCCTCAACAGTAACAATACCGGCAGTTCCGCCAAACTCATCAACAACAACCGCTATGGAAACTTGCTTTTCAAGCATTTCATTAAGCATATCTAAACTTTTTTTTGTATCAGGAACAAAAATAACATCGCGGATAATACTCTTTAAATCTTCCGGCGATTTATACATATCATTTACAAAAACAACACCTTTTATGTTGTCCAAATTTTCTTCATAAACCGGAAGTTTTGAATAACCCGATTGTATAAATATTTTTATTAGATCTTGTAATGATGCAGTCATATCAACTCCCATTATGTCGGTTCTGGGAGTCATAGCTTCATAAACACGCTGATCGCCTAATGAAATAACTTTTTTTACGATGTCAGAATCATCTTCACCAACTTTTCCGGCAACCACGCTTTCATTAACCAACTGGTGTAAATCATCTTTTTCAAAAAGGTATATTGAAGTTTCCTCATTAACACTGGCGTTCTGAGTTAGTGTATCTGAAATTACCGAAGTCAGTTTAACAATAGGATAAATAATAAACGTAATCAATCTTAAAGGATTTACCATTATCATTATTGATCTATCCGGTAGTTCGCGTGCAAAATATTTTGGCATCAATTCCCCGAAGAGCAAAAGAAGCATAGTGGAAATAATTAAAATTGTTATATCACCATAATCAAAATAAGTTGAGAGGAAAATTGTAATAATTGAAGCAAACGCTATGTTAATTATATTATTTGAAATGAGTATTGTTGAAAAAAACACCTGCGGATTTTCAACATAGTACTGAGCATTTTTGGCCGCGAAATTATCTTTCCTTGCCCGTAACTCTATTTTAATTTTGTTAGAAACAATAAAAGCCAGTTCTGAGGAAGAAAAAAATCCACTTAACAATAAGAGAATTACTAAAATAAATATGTCAACAACCATTATTACTGAACTCGATCAATTTTACAGTTTTTTTTAAGATATGTAAATATATCATCATCTTCTTCAAATATAAAATAAATATCTACATTTTTATTTATATCCAGATTTTCATTTGGCAATAAACCCTTAACTGTTGAAAACTGAATTCTAGTTTTAGAATCATCCTTTCTAACAACAGGTTTAATAAAATATACTTCCAAATTATTCTGAAGAATTTTTATAGTTTTCAATTCTACATTTTCACAATTATAACCCGGAGATTCTAACACTAAAATATCACCGGTAATATTGAATCTTCTCTCGCTGCCCGGCATTTCGTTAATCCAGCAATAGGCTTTGTTAACTTTAATATTTATTGTTGATTCATATTCAAATTTATCGTTCTTATTAAATCTAACCGTTGAAGTACAGGAAAAAATAGTTAGAACAAGTAATCCGAATATTAAAACTCTATTTATCATTTTATGTTCTACCAAATCTTTTATCAAATTCATCAAGAGGAATTTTAATTACAATTGGCCGGCCATGCGGACAAACATACGGCATTGTAGTAGCAAATAATTGGTCTACTAATAAACGCATTTCCTTTTCATCAAGTTTATCACCTGCTTTTATAGCGGCTTTACATGCATACGAAGCTGCCATTTTTTCCCGTATATCAATATCCTTTTCTCTCTGGTTTGTTTTATACTCATCAAGAATTTCCATAAGTATATTTACTTCATTCCCCATTTTAATATCAGAAGGAACGCCATCAATTACAATTGTATTATTTCCAAAAAATTTAAGTTCAAAACCCAGTTTACTAAAATGCGGATTTAATTCTTTTATTAGTGTAAAATCGCCCGGATCAACCTGATGTGTCTGGGAAAATAAAAGCTGCTGTGAAAAAGGCATATTTGTGTTTAATGATTTAAGAGCTTTTTCATAAAGAATTCGTTCAGCCGCAACATGCGCGTCAATAATCATTAAGCCGCTTTTAATCTGCGAAAGAATATACTTGTTGTGAAGTGCCACTATAAATGATGCATGGGTAGATTCCGTTGAAGTACTCTGTTCAATGGTTCGGGAATCAACATGATAAATTTCTTTTGAGGATTTTTCATCAAACGGATGAGAAACCTCTCTGTCTAAGTTGGCAGCGTTTTTTTTAATGCCCGGATTTAATGAATCGAAAAGCTGGTCAATATCATCATCGCTAAAAGCCGACTTGTTTTTTATAATCTTATTCCCGGTGTTTACCGGTCTGTCGCTAAAATCATTTTTTGCGGAACCAGAATATTCCGTAAACCTTAATTTCTCTTTCCCGTCCCGTTCGTTAAAAGATATCTGCGGAACAAGATCATAACTGCCTATACTTTTTTTAACAATGGCATTCACTAATGAATAAATGCTTTTCTCGTCATCAAACTTAATTTCTCTTTTTGTAGGATGAACATTCACATCAACTTTGTATGGATCAATATTAAGGAAGAGTGCAAAAAACGGGTAATCTCCTTTTTCAACAATACTCTCATAAGCCGAAAAAACCGCATGGTTAACAAGTTTACTTACAACAAATCTTTTGTTAATAAACAGATATTGCTCAGCTTTACTTCGTTTTAAAAAAGTCGGTTTGGCAATAAACCCGCTAACACTTAGGAAATCAGTTGGTTCATTCACTTCAATTACAGAATCAAGAATCTTATCGTTAAAAAGTTCTCTCATTCTGTTATAAATATTATCTCCTTTTAAGTTATATAAAAGGTCGTCATCATTATAAAATTTGAATGAAATACCCGGATAACTGAGCGCAATTTTCTTAAAAGTATCAATTAGATGTTTAAGTTCAGTAGCGTTTGTTTTTAAAAAATTTCGGCGGGCAGGAACATTAAAAAATAAATTTTTAACTGCAACCGAAGTTCCTTTACTGAACGATCCTTTTTCAATTATAACATTTTCGCCGCCATCAGTAATAATCAGAGTCCCAATGTCGTCATCCTGCATTTCGGTCCGTATTTCAAATTTACTTACTGCCGCAATTGAGCTTAAGGCTTCTCCTCTAAAACCAAATGTATTTATTGATTCAAGATCGCGAACATCCTTAATTTTGCTTGTAGCATGTCGCTGAATACAAATAAGCGCGTCATCTTCGGTCATTCCTTTTCCGTCATCAACAACCTGTATTAAACTTTTACCGGCCTGCTTAACAATTACATCAATATTCTTCGACTCTGCATCAAGCGCGTTCTCTAAAAGCTCTTTTAATACAGACTCTGGACGCTGAACAACTTCGCCGGCAGCAATTTTATTTGAAATATTTTCGGGTAATATATTTATAATATTTTTAGTCATTAACTCTAATATAATTTTTTATAGTGAAACCAATCTTCTTTTCTTCCGAAACTAAAATCCAATTATTTGTAATTTCCGGGAAGTAAACATTTCCATCAGCAAAAAGATCCATTTCAGATAAAATAATTTTGTCCGAAAAACTCATTGCCTCCTCGTAAACCTTTCTGCCGCCAATAATAAAAACTTTTTCAAATTTTTGATCTACGCAAAAAAGAAACGCGTCATTTAACTTAGAAAAACTTTTTACTTTTTCATTTTTACTTTTTAATTCATGTTTTGTCAGAACAATATTTAATCGTCCCGGAAGTACTTTGCCAATTGAATCGTGAGTTTTTCTTCCCATTATTATGGGAAAACCCATTGTTAATTTCTTAAAATGGGTTAGTTCAGCTTCCGATTTCCAAGGGATTTTTCCATCTTTTCCGATAATCCCGTTTTTAGAAACTGCCGCTATAATAATTTTTTCTATCAAGTATCTCTATTTATTCCAGGGAGCAGTTATTCCAAGTTTAGAAATTTTTTCTTCAAATTCTAAGCGTTCTCTATTTCTTACCAGAGTTCCATCCTTGCGTTTTTTAAGCCAGCCAGATTCATCAGCGGTTTTTTCTAAATCTTCAGGTGTCCCGGAAACAATTTGTTTAAGAACATCCATTTCAATTCCGGAAAAACTTGTTGAATTGAACATATAATCTTTGAAAGCTTTCCAGGTAAGCGGACACCATTTGCTTAAAATCTCTTCACCAATAACTTCGGCATATCTTCTAATTTCGTACTGAGCGTGTGGATCCATTCTTAGCTTTAAAAATCTCAATAAGTTTTGCAAATCAATTTTCCAATAAGCTTCTGTATAAGTTGAAAGAGGGAGATCTTTTCTGGCCTGCTCTCTGGCAATGCCATTTTCTATTCTACTGTTATAAATATCGCGTGCATGCTTATGAAATTCTTCTTCCTGCTTAGTAAGAAGTTTGCCTTCTTCTTCCTGAACAAAACCAGAACTTCCTTGCTTATTATCCGCAGCCTGAAAACGCCATTCGCCAGGTAAAGTTTGCTGCGAATCGTCTATTGCTATCGAATATCTTGTAGAATATTCATTAACATTTGCTGTTCTATGTCTTATCCACTGTCTCCAGGCATCCATTGGCACTTTAATATGAAGTTTAATTTCACACATTTCGAAAGGAGATGTATGCATATTACGTAATAAATATCTAATTAATTTTTCATCTTCACTTACTTGTTTTGTACCAACACCATAAGAAACTCTGGCAGCCTGAACAATTGAACTATCAGTACCCATATAATCAACAACTCTTATAAATCCTTTATCAAGTACTTTAAAAGGAATACCTAAAATTTTATCTAATTCTTCCGAAGTTGATTTATTTAATTTCTCGAATTGCTCCATTTACAATAATCCTGTTCAATTGTTTAAGTGTGAATTTTTAAAGGTCAAATTTAATATTTTCAGGAGTTAGATGTTACCTATTTTTCAGATTCTACTTCTTTAAATGCTTTTATCAAATTCTTTTTTGTCTCAATCAATTCGTGCGAAATAATTTTTACTTCCCCAATTACCGGCATAAAGTTAGTATCACCTATCCACCTTGGAACTATATGAAAATGCAGATGCTGATCAATTCCGGCTCCGGCAGCTTTACCAACATTCATCCCTATGTTAAAACCCTGAGGTTTCATCATCTTGTTCATTGTTTTTATAGTTAAATCAACATTTTTCATAATTTCCTGATGTTCTTCAACGCTTAGATCAGTAAAATTTGAAATATGCCGTTTAGGAATAATCATTAAATGACCATTATTATACGGGTATAAGTTCAAAATAACAAAAGTCAGTTTATCTCTGTAAACCACCAGGCATTTATCATCATCTATATTTTGCGTTTGCGCATTACAAAATACACAGGTATTATCCTTGTTTTCTTCCTTAAATGAATCGATATATTGCGACCGCCATGGAGACCACATTCTATCCATAAAATCCTCCACAAATAAAAAAGGCGGAAGTTTGCACTTCCGCCAATTTATTAAGTTACATTTTTACTATTCTTCTTCTTTTGATTTGTATTCTTCAATTACTTTTGCTTCAATATCTTTAGGTACGTATTCGTAACTATGGAATTTTCTGCTGTGCAATCCTCTGCCTTGTGTTAAACTTCTAAGGTGAGTTGAATATTTATATAGTTCTGATAACGGAACTAGAGCTTTAATAATCTGCCAAGGGCCTTCAGCATCCATTCCAAGTATTTTTCCTCTTCTACTTGAAACATCACCCATTACATCACCCATATATTCTTCAGGAACTTTTATGGTAATTTCATAAATAGGCTCTAATAATAAAGGATCAGATTTTAAGAAACCCTGCTTAAATGCATTTGTTGCGGCTAATTTAAATGATACCTCGTCAGAATCAACATTATGGTAACTGCCATCAAATAAAGTTACTTTAACATCAATAATTACACTTCCGGTTAAAATACCTTTATTCATTATTTCTTTAAGACCTTTTTCTACGGCTGGAATATAGTTTTTAGGAACAACACCACCAACAATCCCATCAACAAACTCATACCCGGTTCCGCGAGGCTGCGGCTCAAGTTTTAAGTAAACGTGTCCGTACTGACCTCTACCGCCAGATTGTTTTTTATGCTTATATTCTGAAGAGTCGCATCTTCCTCTAATTGTTTCACGATAAGGAATTCTTGGCTCAGCAAGTTCAACTTCAACTTTAAAACGATCTCTTAATATTTTTTTGGCAAGATCTAATTGTAATTCTCCCTGACCAGAAACAATAGTCTGACCTAATTCCGGTTCAAACTTTGCTACTAAAGTAGGATCTTCTTCATGAATTGTATGAAGTCCGTTTGCAATTTTATCTTCATCACCTTTTGTTTTAGGTAATACAGCGCCACGAATTACAGGATCCGGGAAAGCTATTTTAGGTAATTGAATTGAAAAGTTTTTAGAGCAAAGAGTATCGGAGGTATGAGTATCTTTCAATTTAACAACAGCACCAATATCGCCGGCTAAAAGTTTAGAAATTTCTTTTCTATTTTTACCGTTTACCACATATATCTGTCCTAATCTTTCAGGTTTATTTCTTGCAACATTTTCCAGATCATTACCGGTAGAAACACTGCCGGAATAAACTTTGAATATTGAAAGTTCACCAACATGCTGTTCTGATAATGATTTAAATACAAATAGAGAAGGCTCACCATTAGGATCACATTTTACTTCAATTTCAGTATCTCCTTTAAGAGCTTTTACAGCACCTCTTTCGTTAGGAGCCGGAAAATAATTTACTACAAAATCCATAAAATCATTTGAGCCAACACCTTTTGTTGAAGAAATAGCGAATACTGGTAAAAAACTTCCATTGATAATTGCGGTTTTTAATCCTTTTCCTAATTCTTCTTCGGTAAGTGTACCTTCTTCAAAAAATTTCTCTAATAATGCTTCATCAGATTCAGCAACTTTTTCAATTAGCTGCTCTCTTAATGCTTCTGCTTCTTCTTTTACATCGGCAGGTATATCGGCTAAAGTAACACTTTTGCTTCCAACTTCGCCATAAGTAACAGCTTTCATTTTTATAAGATCAATAACGGTATCAAAGTTAATACCTTCATTTGTTGGAAATGTAACTACCGTTGCGTCCGCAGATAAACGTTCTTTAACCATTTCTAATGTATCATTAAATTTAGAATGCTCGTTGTCGCATTTGTTAATAACAA
This sequence comes from Melioribacteraceae bacterium, assembly GCA_016342755.1. Lineage (GTDB taxonomy): Bacteria > Bacteroidota > Ignavibacteria > Ignavibacteriales > Melioribacteraceae > JAEINS01. Next base: position 36,676 of record JAEINS010000002.1, read on the forward strand.
TAGCACCCGGTAATTTAGCATCTTTTACAAAACCCCAAGTCTGCTCTGTACCAACTTCAACGCCATCATTCGATTTTACCACAGCAATTGCGGTATCAACAACATGTAAGCTTGCTTTAACTTGTCCTAAGAAATCAGAATAACCTGGTGTATCTAAAAAGTTGATTTTTACATCTTTCCATTCAACGTGCAGCGGTGTAGCAGAAATAGAAATATGTCTTTCAATTTCGTTTGCATTAAAATCTGATACTGTATTCCCTTCTTCGATCTTTCCCAGTCTGTTGGTTTCTCCCGCGGTAAATAACATCAACTCAGATAAGGAAGTTTTTCCACTTCCTCCATGCCCTATAAACGCAATATTCCTGATAGCATCAGGATTGAACTCTTTCAAATTACCTCCAAATATTTCTTAACCAAAAAAAATTATTTAGTCTTTTAGCCTACTTAAAAAAGCAGAAATTCCTTTTGTTATTGCCGTAAGATTTATAATAAGATTTCTTATGGGATTTTCATCTCTTACTCTTAAACTGCCGCCTTTAACAAAACTGCCTACCCTATCTCTCAAATTTTCAACAAAATTAATACTTTCATCTACTTTAGCTTCAATTTCATTAGCAACTCCATAAAAGGTTTTACTTGTAGCTTCTATATTTGCTAATATAGGAATGGTTTTTTCGCTAATTTCATGTAGATCATGCTCAATATTCTTGAAAGATATAGTAATTTCCTTTATGTATTTTATTAAATAAATACATAAGACAGAGGCTGAAATTAATAATATTATTACAAATATATCTACTATGATATCCATGCTACGCTTCTTTTTCAGCTTTATAGGCGTCAACACCAGCTTTAACGGCAGATTTTATTTTACCGCTTTCTTTATCTAATTTCTCTTTGCTTGTGCCAATAATACCCGAGCTTTTATCTTTAGCGTCACTTAATAATTTTTCAGATTCTTCAATTAAGCTGCTAACTTTAACTTTTGCATCTGCTATTAATTCTTCCGATTTTTTTTTGCCATCATTTATTATTTCAGTGGCTTTTTCTTTAGCCTGATCAACAAGATTCTCTGCATCTTCAAGCAAATCGCCAGATTTAGTTTTTATATCTTCCCGCAATTCCTTTCCAGGTTTAGGAGCATACAATAAAGCAATAACGGACCCAACTATTGAACCTGCTAAAAATCCAAGAAACAATCCTTTTCCAACACCATTATCTTGTGACATAATAGACCTCCGTGTAATAAATAAATGAATTTTTTAAAATACTAAGTGACTTAACTAAAATCAAGGATTAGAAGCGTATTAATATAGATATAAGTAAAAATAGTGAAGAATTATTTAGAATAAACTTTTCCAAATTTTCTTGTGTAAATAAGCAGAAAAATTATTCCTAATAAAATTGTAAACCAAAGAGTTACAGTTCGGGTAATAATTGTAATGGCAACCGCATTTTCATTGTTTATGTTAAAATGCATTAGCAGATAACTAAGTGAACCGTCTGTAATTCCCAATCCGCCAGGAAGCATTGAAGCCGCACCAACAACAATTGAAAATGCAAATATAAAGCTGGCCCATAAAAAGGAGAAATCACTATTAAAGCTATGTATAATTATATAAAAAGCATAAAACTCAAATATCCAGCCTATTGTATTTATTATTAATGCATTAATAAATGGAACAGGTTTAAGTAAAATATTCGATTTTTCGAAAACACCCATTATTGACGGTCTATATTTTTTAAGAAAAGAAATTTTTGTTAAAATAGTAATGAAACCCTGAACGAATTTCTGATTGGAGAAAAGCAATAATATTAACCCAATAAGACCCAGCAGAGTTAAAACTATTAAAATTCCAAAATTGTATAGAAAAATACCACAGGCTGTAATTATAAGTAAAGACAAAAATTCTGTAATTCTCTCAGCAATTATTATTGGTGATGAAACACTTAAGGGAATATCAGCATGTTTCTTTAGAGAATACGATTTAACAAATTCCCCTAATTTGCCGGGTGTTACGGCCATTATTAAACTGCTAAAAAAAATCAACAGAGATTCAGAAGTCTTTATATTAATCTTTAATAATCTTAAATAATAAGACCATCTAAAAAAACGACTTAAATGAGTTAAAAAGGTTAAAAATAATAATAATGGGATTGTGAGCCAATTATAATTACCGAATGAATATATTACTAATTCATAATCCGCATAAACTGTAAACAAAATATAGATGATAACTATTGCCAGTAAAGCAATAAGTATATGTTTTTTTACTTTGCCAGACAAATTATATTATATCCAATAATGAAGTATAAATTTTTGAAACCGGAAGACCCATAACATTGTAATAACATCCATTTATACCTGATACAAATATAGATCCAAGCGGATCCTGAATTCCATAAGCACCTGCTTTATCGAAGGGACTTTTTGTATCAATGTATTCTGCAATTTCCTTTTCTGATAATTTTTTGAAGGTTACATCCGTTTTTACAAAATCCAGAATTTTTATATTTTTTATCTGGTTGAATAAACAAAATCCGGTAATTACAGAATGAGTTTTTCCGCTAAGGCTATTTAACATATTAAGAGCATCAAAAGAATCAGCCGGTTTGCCAAGAATTTTATTATCTATCCCTACAATTGTATCGGCAGTTAAAATAATTCCGGGCTCAGATATTTCATCAATATTATCCATCTTTTCTTGGGCTAAACCTTTTGCAATATCAACCGGAGTGTCCCCTTTCATAACTTCTTCTTCTAAATTAACTTTAAGAATTTTAATATTGGGAATAATATTTTGCAATAGTTGTTTACGTCTGGGTGATTTTGATGCTAAATAGAAAGGATAAGAAATATAAATCATGTAGATTATCTGAATAATGCTTTAATACTACCCCAGGTTTTTTTAGTAGTAGAAACTTTATCATGTGTAACAGAAATTGCTTTAACTTCTGCTTTACTTCCATCAGTTAAAATTATTTCCAATTTATAACAATAGAATGATCCGCTATTTGAAGACTTATAAGCACTATTATCATTAAAAATGTAAGTGTAGCCAAATCCTTTTGATTTTTCTTCATGAATCGTAGTAAATTCTCCATCCATTGAAGTTCCTCTTAAAACATTATAATGGTCAACTTCACTCTCGCTCGAAGATTCCCAGGTTACAACAATATCATCACCGGTACTCTGTGCTTCAAACCTAATTATTATTGCCCCTGCAAGAACTACACTAATGTTAAGTAAGAGGAGAATTACTCCTGTATATAATAAACCATGATTTTTCATGTCATGAATATATTTTTAAATATTAAATTTGTCAAGAAAAAATTTGAATTTATTTTTCTTTTAAAACAGACCTTATATTCCATTTTACAATTGGAAAGTACTATTTGTACAAAAACTTAATATTTCTACAAAAGAGCTAAACTTATTTTTTTATATTTTTAGTTGTCTTAGCCTTCCTTTTTAACGCTTCTTATTGTTTTTGTCTTTTTTTCTTCTGTATTTTCAATACTTTCCATTAACGGCTTAGTTGAAATTAAAAAGTTTTTTTTTGTATATTTCTCTCACATTATTAAATAATTTTATTTATATTAAAAATTCAATAATTGAAGTGATAATATTTAATTTGATAATTTTTTCCTTATTGACAGGAAATTTTACTTCATAAAAAAAAATGCTTATTGGGGATATGTTAAAAGTTACTAAAGAAAAAACCTTTGGCTTCTTCGGCTCATCATTATTAATTCATCTCATTGAATTCCGTAATAATAAAATAATCTTATCTAATAGAAATTCTGTAAACTCACTTTTAGGAGGTTCTATGAAACGTCTTCACTTTATTCCTATCTTTTTATTATTTATTTCTACTCTTTCTTTTTCTCAAACTATGGATGGTGACTGGTCAGTTGCTTATGCCCTAACAGACGATGCGGCAAATGGAACTGGTTTAAATACTATCTCTGTTGCTGTTGTTGAAGAAGATGCATTTATCGGGTTGGTTCGCAGAGCCAGTGCTAGTACATATTATCTTGTAGGTTACCGTAATGCTGATTCAACTAGCGGCAGACTTGGCAGTTATCCTTATAACGCGTCTGAGCTAAAAACACTTTGGGTTAATTTCTTTGATCAGAAATTTTTAAATGACGCAAAAGGAATTACTCACTGGAAAGATAATATTGTTCTTGTAGCTAATAATGATGAAGAACATAATCTGCTGGCGTTTGAATTAGGACAGGATTCAATTGCGTCTCATTCTAAACGATTATCTACAGGTGCAAATCCAATATGGGCAATTCATGCTGATAAAGCTGATCATGTTTATGTTACTCAGGATGGTGATGATGCAACTGCTCCAAAAGTTTTAGTTTATCAGGGACCCGATGGCAACAATAGCTGGTCTTCAGGTTATCTTGGAAATCCTATTCAGGAAATTGAATTACCTGTAACAGGAACTGCGCGTGGTATTACAACTAATGATGATGGTTCTTATTTATATGTTTCTACTTTTGAAGCGGAAAAAATATTCTGTTATAAAGGAAGTCCTGAAACTGGTTACACGTTAAATAATGATTTTAATTTTGATTTAAACGATACATTAAAAACTGAAGCAGATACATTATATGCCGGTAACTGGGAAGTTGAATTAATGCCGGAAAAAAATATTCTTTTTGTATCCACACATTTCGATTTCCAGGGCGGAACCGGATACCAATACGGTAGAATTTATGCGGTTAATCCTAACACTGCAGAAATTTTAGATACAATTGATGTTGCTGAATGGAACTATAGTGTAAATGACGCTTATGATAATAGAAATCAGCAGAATGGTATTTCTTCCGGTTATACTTCTCCTTACGCAGTTGATTTTGATGAAAACAACAATTTATATAGTGTGTCATTTTTTGGCTGGACAGTTGATAAATGGTCATACTCAGGTGAGTTCCCAACAATAGAACTTGGCGCAACTGGAATTGAACTTGCTGACAACAATTTACCTGAAGAGTTTAGTTTAAGTCAAAATTACCCAAATCCTTTTAATCCATCAACAACAATTAATTTTTCAATTGCAAAATCTACTAATATAGAGTTATCTATATATACAATTACTGGTGAATTGGTTGGAAAACTAATTGATTCGCAAAATTATGCAAGCGGTAACTACAATTTAACTTTTAATGCTTCAAATCTTGCCTCTGGTACTTATATATACCAGTTAAAAGCTGATAATGTACAATTTACAAAAAAAATGATGTTACTTAAATAAACAAACGGGGAAGAAAATCTTCCCCACAATTTTTAATTCACACTTTCACTCACAATTTATGGGGAGGCATTATGAATAGGAAAATACTATCCTTTTTGTTAGCCTTATTATTAGCAACAAACTTTATTTACGCGCAAGACCAAGAATTTGTAAGAAAAGCTGTAATCCCGGTACCTGATATTGAAAATGGTGGTTTAGGAAACGTACTATCCGGTTTAGATATTGATGGTGACGGAATGCAGGAAATTTATGCAGTTAATAACAACTGGAATGATTCAGGCCAGGAGTTAATCCCTTCTATTTATAAGTATGAATATGATGGTAATGATTGGGTTCTTGTCTGGAAAGCAACTCCAAATATTCCGGCACAAAATACATGGCCAATACTAATGAGTGGCGACTGGGATAAGGATGGAAAAGAAGAAATTATCTGGGGAGTTGTAAACAACACAAGTGATTCTAATCCTAATCCATCTAGAATTCTTGTTTATGAAGAAGCTGGTGATGGAAGTGATAACCTGGGTATTGCTGATGGCGATAACTGGTTGCCAAATGCTTCTAATCCTTTAACTGACAAACAAAAAGTTAATATTCGTCCGTTTAAAGCAATGCTAATGGATGTTGATGAAGACGGAACTGACGAACTAATCTTTGCTGACAGAGGCGGAGAATTTTCTTTTGGTGTTGTTTCTGTAGACAATATTCCTGATGATGGAAATGGCTCTGAAGTTTGGGACATTGAAGTTATTGGTAATGAACTTGAATCATTCTACCGTTCTGCTATGATTGAAGTACCTGAAAATGCTGGAACAGCAGGTTTTGGTAATGCAGTTAGCGGCGTTGACTTTGATAATGACGGAAACAAAGAAATTTATGCTGTAAATAATAACTGGGGTGATGTAGGTGATGAATTGATCCCTCAGATATATAAGTATGAAAACAATGGAAATGGCTGGGAAATTGTTTGGCAGGCTACTTTAGGTGTTCCTTTACAAAATACATGGCCTGCATTAACAACTGGCGATCTTGATAAAGATGGTAAGATGGAAGTTATTTGGGGACCAGTAAATTATACTGATGCCACTTCAAATCCAAATCCTCCAAGAATTGTTGTTTTTGAAGCTATTGGTGACAGCACAGATATTATGGGTGTTGATGACGGATTAGGCGGTTATAAGCCTAACGCGGAATGGCCAATTGTAAACGTTGATATGTCTAATGAAAGACCTATTAGATGGCATGTTGCTGATATTGATGGTGACAACACTGATGAAATAGTATTTGGAGCCAGAGCTGGCGATCTTAGATTTGGTGTCGTATCAGTATCTGACATTCCTGATGCTGGTGACGGATCTGAAACCTGGACTTTAGAAACTTCCGCTCTTGATGCTACATTAACAGTTGCCGGAGGTACAATTTATGATATCGCTATTCTAGATAATTCTTTATATCTATTTCACTCTACTGGCGATGTAACTCCTGTAAGATATAATAGCGGAACATGGACTACAGATCCTATAGTTGTAGGAGGAATGCCGGGCGGATCATGGTTATCAGCCGAAGTAGTTGATTTAGACTCAAACGGAACAAAAGAAATGTTAGTCGGTAGCTGGTCAAGTGGTACTGATACACAAATATATTTATTACAAGAAGATGGTGCCAGTCTTACAACTACTCCTATTGCTGAGTTACCTTTAGCTGGTGGTAGAATTTACGGTGGTGCTTCTGGTGATCTTGATAATAATGGTCTGCTAGATTTCGTATATAGCTCGCGTGATTCTGATCCCAATGGAATTGTTTGCCGTGTTGAGTATTTAGGCGGTGACATAACTAGTACTGAAAGTTATAAAACTACTGTAATTGACTATGATGCACCTATAGCTGGTGGCCGTTGGGGAACAGTTAATGTTGCTAATTTAGATGACGACGCTGATGATGAAATATTGTATACTAGTACCGTTGGCGGTGCAGCTCCATTAGTAATATTAGACAGAACTTCAATGTCAGGATCGAAATGGGATTTTGCATATATGAATGAAAAATTTTATTTCACTTCACTTTCTGGTACATCAATTCAGTCAGTTAAGCATACTCAATTTGGCTGGATGCTTGGTTCAGTACAAACGTTACCTATCGGCGGTACATTTAAATCAGCACAAGTTGCCGATATTGATGGCGATATGACTGAAGAAATGGTAATTGCTGATTATTATAGTGGTGGTATATATCTGTTGCAGGATAAAGAAAATTCTTTAGAAGTTTCAAAAATTGCCGATGCAGCTCCTCTTGGTGCAACTAAATTAACTGGTGGTGCTAGTGGTGATATTGATGGTGATACAAACATTGACTTTGTATTTGGTTCAAGAGATAATATCCCAAATTCATCAGTGTATAGAATTGAATATAAAGGTGATGGTGACATTACAAGCATGGATAGCTATGAATTATCTGTTTTAGATAGTTCTATTGTTGCAGTCGCTGGTCAGATAGATGCGATTAACGTTGCAAATGTTGATGATGATGGTGATCTGGAAATAATATATACCGGAACTCCTAGGGGAAGCGATGTAATTCCAATAGTAATCTTAGATCTATTTAGAGCAGTTCAAAAAGTATCTATTGCTGATGCTAGAATTGACTCTGATAATAATTTTGTTCCTGATCTATTAGATTCTTCAGTTACAATTATTGGTGTAATCACTACTCCAAATCTTCAAGCAAATTCTGGTGATCTTGGTCATTACTTACAAGATGAAACAGCTGGTATATTCTTATTTGCACCTGGCGATTCTACTGAATTAGCTATTGGTGATCAAATTCAGGTAACCGGTAAAATTACACAGTATAGCGGTTTAACTGAAATAGTTATAACCAGCTTCGATGCTGATGCAATAAAATTAGGTAAAGGTACCGTTACACCAAAAGAAATAACTGTGCCCGAGCTTAATACAAAAGGTGAAATGTATGAAGGTTCTTTAGTTAAAATTAAAGGCGTTGCTAAAATGGAAGGCGCAAAAGACTGGCCTCAAAACGCAACTAACTCTGGAACTTCAATAAATATGTGGGATGGTTATAATGAATTTGTATTAAGAATTGATCATGATACAAATTTAGATGAAAATCCTGAACCTACTTATCCAATAAATGTTACTGGTATTGCTTCACAGTATAAATATGCTGAACCTTTTGAAGGCGGATATCAATTGATTCCTGCACAATATTCGGGTATAGCACAAAATGTTGCTTCAGCTCCAAATCCATATTTCTTCTATGATGCTGATACAAAGGCACTTGATGGACAAACAATTGAAATATTAAGCAACGAAGAAACATTAGTATTAGCATGGCATCCGGCAGTTGATCTTAATGGTGAAGATCTTCTTTATCAATTATTAGGAACATTTGGCGAAACTACACTAAACTTAACTGCCGATGGCGGTGGTTTAGATACTACTTATACTACTACTGGTCAGGCATTAATTGCCAGCTTAGGCGGAAATGCTTCTGTAGAAGCACAGTTTGTTGTGCAGACTGTTTCTCTAAAGGGCGGTGCTCTTAGCGGTGAACCAATTGTAACTAGTGTTGATACATTGAAGTTTACTCTTGTTGATAAAGTAACTGGTATTGAAGATGTTAATCAAATTCCAGAAACATTCTATGTACAGCAAAACTATCCTAATCCATTTAATCCTGCTACAACAATTAAATTTGGATTACCTGAAGCTGCACAAGTTGACTTAAGAATCTATAATATTTTAGGTCAGGAAGTAGCAACATTAATTAGTAATGAAACTATGAATGCAGGACATCATTATAAAATGTTTAATGCTACTAAATTTGCAAGTGGTACTTATATTTATGTATTGCGTAAAGGCAATGATGTTGTTTCTAAAAAAATGCTATTGATTAAATAAGCATTTTAATTCTTTTTATAAAGAGCCGATTGTGAAAACAGTCGGCTTTTTTTATATCAATTAAAAATACTAATTCTTAGATATTTTCATTTTTTTTATTATTTTGCTGATATATTTCTTTGAATAATATGGAATTGGTTTGGATAGACAAGAAGAAATTAAGTCTTTAATAAGCTCGCTGGGAATTAAGCAGAGCTATATTGCAGAAAAACTGGGTATTAAAAAACAGACACTCTCCTATTTACTAAACGAAAGCACCAAATTTGATGATGAACTTTATGATAAGCTAAAAGAGATTATTGATGATTTTCAGTTTGAGTTTAGTTTTATTGGCGAAGAAAAAGACGATAATTATGATCTTTTTGATGAAGCAAAACTCCGCCTTGGTATTGGTCAGAGAATTAGAATGTTTGCAAAACGTAAGTATGGCACCTTAAAAAATCTTGCTGATGAAATGGAAATTTCTCCCCAACAGCTTCAGCAATATATTAGCGGTAAAAGAGAACCCGGCTCAAAAGTTCTTGTAAAACTGCTTAAGCTGGGATGTGATATAAACTGGCTGCTTGGCGGATCGGAATCTATTGAGTCTTACAGAATTTATAAATTGGAAACTGAAATTAAAAAATTTCATAGCGGACTAGGACAAATAAACACAATAATAAATAAACTGGATTATCATAAACATAATTAGTAGTTATAAAAAAAACTCCCTTGGCGAGGGAGTTTAAAAAGGGCTCACTTTATTTAACTAACCGGGAAGAAACAAAACTTTTTACTTCAATAAATAGGCTGTTACATTATATATAAAATTTGATAACATATTAGTTCTAATTGGTGGTATTGGGTGAAATGACATTAGAACATTTGTTTTGATTGGAGGAATAGGACGAAACGAATCTAAACTTTTTTTAGTTTTAATTGGGGGTATTGGATGAAAAGATTTACTTACCTGAACACTTGACTTAGTATTGTCAAATTTTCTTTCAGCTTTGTTAACTCCGCTAAACGCCGCTAAAAATATTACAGTAAAAATTACAGTTACATTTATTGCTTTTTTCATCTTACTCTCCATTAATAATTTTTACACAGAGTAAAACAAAGGATATGCCACAGCATTGTTTTAGCGTAAAGTATTGTAATTTAAGACTTTACAACGACAATAGATTTTCGGGAATTAATTACTTATTGGAAAGTTAAATTTAAAGAAAAGTTTAAATTTGGCTGTATTATGAGAAATCAAGCTGAAATCAAACTAGCAATTTTTATTTACACTTCACTAATATTTACACTCATTTTTATTCTTCTATTTCACTTAACACTACTAATCTGCCCAAAAGTACTACAGTTTAATGACATTGCATAAAAAAGGAAATAGTTATGGGAACGAATCACGGAAACACAGCCTGGAGCCGTTCAGAGCTCCATATAACCGGCTGCAAGAGCAGCACCGGGGAAATCCCGGCAATAGCCATGCACTTTCTCCTGAAGCTCTTGCAGAGAATGCTGCGACCCACGGATTTAATTTTAATCAGCCTAAAAATAATTTTTGTGCTATTTATTATAACGGTAAATAAAAAATCCAACTGTAAATACTAAAATAAGGTAGAGGATAAATCCAACTAAAGTATAATCCATATTCCCCTTCTCAGTAATTATAACATTCCAAAAGGGAAATAAGAATTATCCCGGAAATTTTCTAGAATTTATTGAACTTCATCTTCTTCAATAATTTCTTCAAATTCTGCATCTTTATCATCTTCAGTCCTAATTACTTCTATTTTGAAACTTGCAACTAATCCGGCTAAAGCACCAACAGCAGCTGCAATGGGAGCGGCAATAACTCCTATAACACCAATTGTTAAAGGTATTTCAATGAAAGTTTTATCGTCTGCATCTTTAATAATAATTCTGCGTACATTTCCTTCATGAATAAGTTCTTCAATCTTCTTTAATAACTCTTTCCCTTTTACCTTAAATTCTTCAGTTTTCATCTTTTCCTCCGTTAAATGATTTATACCTTAGATGTTAGAAGAATAGATTTGTTCCGTTATTAATAATTATGTTTGTCGTGCATCTAATTTAATGAGATTGTCGGGGGAAAACAATGTACGATGTTTTGGGACTTCAGCGTTGCCCGGTCAACAGGCAAACTTACGATAAACTGTTACAGAAAAATCTTATTCCAAATCTAAAAACAAGGATTCTTCGTCGTCTTGTTCTTCATCCTGACTATTTAATTCTATATTCTGAATTGCCTGATTAATAAGTTCGAAGGAATATCCACGCCCTTGCAGGAAGATACTTATTTTCTGCCTTAATTTGAAAGGTTCTAATTCTTTGTGACTGAGCTGTTTTAATTTTTTTCCGGCTAGTGAAATTGCGTTTTCTAAATGTGCATCCGAATTGCTAAGTTTAAGAACAATCTCATCAATTATGCTTCGGGAAATTCCTTTAGTCATAAGAGCATTGCGGACTTTATTAAGTCCGTATTTTTTAACCCTGATTAATTCCTTAGCATATTTTTCGGCAAAATCTTTATCATTTAAATATTTTTTTTCTGTTAAGTAATTAAGAACTTCCTCAATAACAGAGCTTTCGTATCCTTTCTTAACTAACTTTCTTTTTAACTCTGATTTTGCGTGCTGTCTTCTGGAAAGAATATTTATCGCCGATTCTTTAATTAAAAAAAGTTCATTATCATTTCTCAGCGATTCAATCTTTTTTTCAGAAAGATCATCCCCTTTTATAATCATACCTTTTACAAAAATCTCGTAACGCACTGCTATTGAATCACCGCTTTCGAATGTGATTATTACGTTTCTTCTCTTTTTTTCCAGGGATATAATTTTCATTTCGGTATGAAGTTTAGATTTTTATTTATTGGAATAATTATAATTGCGCCGTCTGATTTAATTCCGGCATTTTTTAGACAGAGTCCGGTATACCCGATAACCGGGAAACCGGACTGCAAAAATCTATTTTTTATCTTTAGTTTCTTCTTTTACTTCAGTTGCTTCTTCAGGTTCACCTTCAATCATTCCAAGATAAACTTTTACTTCTTTTTCTAAACTAGCCATCATCTCAGGTATTTCTTTAATTTTTCTTCTAAAAGATTCTCTGCCTTGGAAACGATCTTCTTTATACGTAAACCATGCACCGCTCTTTTTTATTATTCCGGCCTGAAGTGCAAGATCCATAAGATCTCCGGCTTTACTTATTCCTTCATTGTAAAGAATATCAAATTCAACTATCTTAAACGGAGGCGCAACTTTACTTTTAACAACTTTAACTTTTGTTCTATTACCAATTACATTTTCGCCTTCTTTAATAGCAGCAATACGTCTTATATCTAAACGAAGTGACGCATAGAACTTTAGCGCATTTCCGCCGGTTGTTGTTTCCGGACTTCCAAACATAACGCCAAGTTTACTTCTTAGCTGGTTAGTAAAAATAACACAAGTATTAGATTTACTAATTACACCGGTAATTTTTCTTAAAGCCTGCGACATCAATCTGGCTTGCATTCCCATCTGAGGATCACCCATATCGCCTTCTAATTCGGAACGGGGAACAAGTGCCGCAACTGAATCGATTACAATAACATCAAGAGCATTACTTCTTATTAATGTATCAACTATTTCTAGAGCTTGTTCTCCATAATCCGGCTGCGACAATAAGAGATTATTTGTATCAACACCTAATTTTTTAGCATAATTTACATCAAGTGCATGTTCTGCATCAATAAATGCAACAATACCGCCAGTCTTTTGAGCTTCGGCAATTACATGTAAACAGACAGTAGTTTTACCAGAAGATTCCGGTCCGTAAATTTCAACAATTCTGCCACGGGGCACTCCGCCAATTCCCAAGGCAAAATCAAGAGAAATTGATCCAGTCGAAATACTTTCAATATTCTTAATAATAACTCCATCACCTAATTTCATGATGGAACCTTTACCATGCTGTTTCTCAATATTGGCAATCGCGTCTTCCAAAATTTTCATTCTTGCATCTTTTTCAGCCATTATTCCTCCATTTATTTTAATTCAAAACTTTCAACTTTTTCATAAACTGATCCGCCTGGTAATAATTTACTTTTAAATAAACTAATGTTTGATGCTGTAAAATTACCCTCTTCAATTTCAACTTTAGAGAGATTTATTACTTTATCTATATTTTCGCGGCCACGTAATCTTAATAATGTTAAATGCGGATTAAATTTTCTTTTCTCTTTTTGAAAACCAATTTTTTCCAGTTCCACATTTATTTCATTATAAATTTTTAACAACTCATTTGAATGATTTAACCCTACCCATAAAATTGAGGGATTATCGTTTCTGTAAAATAATCCAAATCTCAAAAACTGCAACTCAAATCTGTATTTATTACTCATAACCGATTGAAGTGTTTTTATTACTTTCTCTGTATTTGTTTCAGAAACATCACCCAAAAAATTTAATGTAATATGAAGTTTATCTCTTTTTTCCCATTTAACAGGTTCATCATAAAATTCATCTCTAATAATTATTATTTCATCAAGAATTTCACTTGGTATTTCTAAAGCAATAAAAAGTCTATTGGTCATACTCAATTCCAAGAATACATCTGCGCAGCATTTCTAGAGCAGCCTGGGAAGTTCTATCCTTATTTAATAATCTGTTCTCGCCAAATCTAAACTCTTTAGCTGTTACCATATTTTCATCACAAATGCCAATGTAAACTAATCCAACCGGTTTATCAGAGAAATCACTTTTGGGTCCCATTATTCCGGTTGTGGCAATCCCAATATCTGTTCCGCTTGTTGATCTAATTCCCTCTGCCATTTGTCTTGCAACTTCAATACTTACAGCACCATGTTTGTCAATCATATCTTCATCAACACGCAAAAGTTCTACCTTAGCTCCGTTGCTGTAAGTAACAACACCACGGTTAAAAAAAATGCTGCTTCCAGAAATGTTAGTCAGTCTGTTTGCTAAAGCTCCTCCGGTACAAGATTCGGCAGTAGCTATTGTTAAACCTCTGTCAGTTAATAATCTTGCAACAACTTCTTCTAATGTTTCCTCTTTGCACGTATAAATGTATCTTCCGACAATAGTTCTTATTCGCTGCTCAATTTCAGTTATTTTATTATCGGCTTCTTCATTAGTTGCTGCTGTAGCATTCACTCTTACTTTAACTCCAAATTGATTTGGAAGAAACGCAACTTTGCCGCCATTTAGAAGTGTTGTTAAATCGCCTAATTTTTCAAATAAAGTTGATTCCGGAATTCCGGTAGTAGAGAAGGTTTTTGATTTTGTTATATCTGCAACTTCTCCCCTTCGCTCAATAAGTTTTGGTAACACATATTTAGAGAACATCATTTCCATTTCGCTTGGAACACCCGGCATCGAAATAAATATCCAGCCATCTTTTTCAATCCAGCTTCCCGGAGCAGTACCCATTATATTTGGAATAGGTTCAGAGCACTTTGGAACAAGAGCCTGCTCTTTATTTATATCAGTAACTTCTCTGCCGCGTCTGGCAAAAATAGACTTTATGTTTTCAAGAATCTTTTCATTCTCAATTAATTCTGTTTCAAAAAATTCTTTAATACACTTCATTGTTATATCATCATGAGTAGGACCTAAACCACCCGTAACAATAGCTACATCAAAGTTTTTTGAACTGTACTCGAAAGCATCTTTTATGGACTGTTCATCATCGCCGACAACTGAAATTTTAGTAACGTTAATCTGATTTTCGGTAAGCAGATTTCCAATAAACGCGGCATTTGTGTTTAAAGTTTTACCTATAAGGAGTTCGTCTCCAATTGAAATAATTTGAGCTTTCATAGTTCTTCTTTATTTATAATAAGAATAATCCTAATTGAACAATAACAAGGGTAATTAAACCGGCAACAATATCATCAAGCATAATTCCCCAACCACCAGAAATTTTTTCCATCAATCCAATTGGAGGCGGTTTAAAAATATCGAGCAACCGCCAAATAATAAATGCTACTGCAATAACAAATATCTCTTTCGGCAAAAACAGAAGACTTATCCAGGTGCCAATAATTTCATCAACCACACAAATTGAAGGATCTTTACCGTAAACCTGTTCAAACTTGTTTGCTACATATACTCCCATTAGAGTAAAAACAAGTATTAAAGATAACATTAAAGTAGGATTTTCAAAACCAGGAATCATAAAAATCCCAAGTCCGACTAAACTACCCATTGTTCCGGGAGCAAACGGAATATATCCTGAAAAAAAGCCTGAACCAATTATTTTTTCTACAAAATTAATCTTCAAATTTTATCAGATTTTTAATTAATAATCTGTTTGAATATAGATATGTAATGCCGGTAATAAGTGTAAACAGAGTTACAAAAAGCATTGAATAATATGTATAATCCGAATACAAAATTGTTTCGAATAAACTTTCATTCCCGGAATAGAAATAATCGAATGTTGTAGCTACATAGATTAGCAGCAGCAGATATAGAAAAGCCATTTGAATCATGGTTTTCCATTTGGCAAGTAAACTTGTTGTGAAAGATTTTTTCTTAAACTCGGCATATAATCTTAGTCCGGTAACAATAAGATCTCTAAGAACAATTATTACCACCATCCAAAGTTCAAGAATTCCAATAGCCGCAAAGGCAAAAAATGCTGTTGAGGTTAAAATTTTATCCGCAAGCGGATCCATAAATTTTCCCCAGGCAGTTATATAATTAAATTTTCTTGCAAGCCAGCCATCGTACCAGTCAGTTAAAGCCGCAAGTACAAATACTGCAACGGAAATCTGTTTACATAAAGGATCGTCCATTATAAACAATACTAAAAATACAGGAGTTAAAATAATCCTTAATGTTGTTAACTGATTTGGTAAAATCATAAATTATTTTTCTTTAATAGTATTTGAAATTTCTCTTAAATAATTAAACTCATAAAAACCAATATTGTGTCCATCTTTCCAAGTTATATTAAGCGCATAATTTCCGCTCGGAACTATTTCAATAATAGTTAATTGATCTTTTGAATATAGGGGAATATAACCTTCTCCCTGTTCTTCATGCTCTTTAATACAAACTGCACAAGGGCATAAATTACGCAAGTTAACTAATTTTATACTCGAAACCTTATTGTCGTTCCATGTTAAAAACAACTCGCTATTTACTAATTCAACTTTAACCGGAACCATTAGTCTATTTTCTTTCCGGTTAATACAAATAATGCTTCTTCGTATTTTTTTGTTGTATTAGAAATCACTTCCGCCGGTAATGCGGGAGCAGGTGGTTTTTTATTAAAATTAATGGATGTTAAATAATCCCGTACATATTGTTTGTCGTAGCTAGCCTGACTCTTTCCTTTTTCATAATCAGCTAAAGGCCAAAATCTTGATGAATCCGGAGTTAATAATTCGTCAATTAAAATTACTTTCCCATCAACAATACCAAATTCCATTTTTGTATCAGCTAGAATAATACCTTTTGTAAGCGCGTATTCAGAAGCCTTTTTATAAACTTCCATAGTTGAAGTTTTAATCTTCTCATATATTTCTGAACCAACTATTTCAATAGCTTGCCCGGCAGTTATATTTTCATCATGATCACCTATATCGGCTTTTGTAGAAGGAGTAAAAATAGGCTCTGGCAATTTTTCCGATTCAATCAAACCTTCAGGCAATTCAATTCCGCACACTTTTCCGGTTCTCTGATAATCCTTTAATCCGGAACCTGTTATGTAACCTCTTACAATACATTCGATAGGAATTAGTTCCGCTTTTTTTACCAGCATCGATCTTCCGCGCAGTGTTTCCGCATACTCTTTACATTCTTCAGGATATTCATCAACATTAGTTGTAACAACATGATTTTCAACTATGCCTTTTGTATAATCAAACCAGAATTCGGAAATCTTTGTTAATACCGCGCCTTTATTTGGAATCCCTTCATTCAGGATTACATCATATGCTGAGAGTCTATCGGATGAAACAATTAAATAATACTGACCTAAATCATAAACTTCTCTGACTTTTCCTTGTTTGAAGAGTTTTAAGCTAGGGAAATTAGTCTCTAATACTATATTCTTTTCCATTTCAATCCTATATAAATCAATAATTTTAAAAGTTAAATATAGTTAGAGAATTGCCATATTTCAACGGAGCAGCGTTTTTTAATTTAGCTTTAGATATGAATTAAGATGTCTGGCTGACAACTTCATCTTTAACAAATTTTAATAGAATTATTCCAATAATAAAAAATAATGTTAATGATAGGATTGCAATCCTCTGACTCTCAGTAATGTAGCTGATAAGCCCGAATACAAGCGGTCCTACAATTGCTGAACTTTTTCCAAAAAATGAATAGAATCCAAAAAATTCTGTTTTCTTATTTTCCGGAGTTAATTTTGACATAAAACTTCTACTTACAGATTGCGTGGCTCCCATCACACTTCCAGCCAGCAAACCAACAATATAAAATGATTTTTTTGCCAATTCAAAAATGTCTGTTTCAAATTCAACTGCCAGACTTTGCATTAATCCGCTTGTCTGATCACTTGTTACAAACGCAACAATCATTGTAAAAATCCAGATATAAAGTGAAAGTAAAATCGATTTTTTCTGTCCGTATGAATCAGCAATTATACCAAATATTATGGAACCGAATATTGCTGTACTTTGCACAATTATAAAAAACACAATCAATTCATTATTAGAAAATTTTAAGGTTGTACTTGCGTAATTTCCAGAAAAAAAGATAACTGTATTAACACCTTCAATGTAAAAGAAAAATGCTAACAGAAATAGAGCAAGGTTTTTATATTGCGGAAGATTTTTAACTGTGTTTGCAACTCTTTTAATACCAATTGAAATAAAAGTTATTTGTGATTTCTGTACAGGTTTTCTGTTGTCTTTAATGAAGATAAAAAATGGGATTGAGAAGATAAGAAAAAATAACGCCGCAATTGGGAAAGTTTCCTTAATCATGTTATTCTCAATAAACGGGAAACAAATAAACAAAACAGCTAAAGAACCTATATAACCCATTCCATAACCGTATCCGCTAACTCTGCCATAATTTTTACTAGTTGTAATATCAGGCAAAAAAGCATCGTAGAAAACTAACCCGGCTTCAAATCCTATTGAAGCAATAACAAACAGAATAATTCCACTAAGAACATGCCCCGCCTCAATAAAATATAATAGCGAAGTTGGCACTATGCACAATAGTGTAAAAAACAGCAGAAATCTTTTTCTGCCGGCAGAATAATCAGCAATAGCTCCAAGGACAGGTGAAATTAAAGCTGTTATAAGCATTGCGGAACTAGTTCCAAAGCTCCAGTATAAATCGCCAACCGGCTCGCCGCCGGCAACTGTCTCTTTAAAATAGACCGCAAATAAAAATGTAACTACTACTATGGAAAAAGAAGTATTGGCAAAATCAAATAATGTCCAATAGAAAATATTTAATTTATTGTTGGAACTACTTTTTGTCTGATTTTTTTGGGAGGGTGTCTTCAATTAATCCTCTTCCAACTTTATTGAGACTTCCATTTTTCTTAAGGTCGTTAAGAATTGCATCAAGAATACCATTAATAAATTTACCGCTGTTTGCAGTAGAATATTCTTTAGCAATTTCAATTACTTCATTAATTGAAACTTTTGGAGGTATATCTTCAAAGTATAATAATTCGGCAAGTCCTAATCTCAGCAATAATTTATCTATAAGAGCTATTCTGTCCATTTCCCAGTTATTAACTCTTTTCATAATATTCGCGTCTATTTCATCAAAATGGGCAACTGTTTTATTAATTAGAACTCTTCCAAACTCTTTATCCGGAACAGATTCAATATCGTTTAGAATTCCTTCAGTAAGAGCAGTAAGACTATCTTTATTCATCTCGTAAGCATACAAAACCTGTAAACATTTTTCTCTAACTACTCTTCGTCCAAATTTTTTATTTATCATCATATCCTCATCATCTCGCTACTGCGTGTCATAGTACAAATTATTTTAAAGTTTAAAGATACGATCTATTTGTCTAAGTATAAAATCTTTTTATCAGTTTTCTGTATTTATCTAGATAGCAAAAAACCAAAATAACAGCAGACCAATACTATCTCTAATTTTATAATAAAAATGTTTTTCCCAATTTAACTTATAATCAGAAGCAACACACATTACGTTTATATTAAAAAACTTACTCATTTCTAAGATTCTAACCAGATGAAAACTATCTGATATAACAATAATCTTATCAAAACCCTTTTTGTTAACTAAATTATTTTTTATAAATCTGATCTGTTCCGATGTAGTTTTTGTATCTTCTTCGAGTAATAATTTATCTTCGTCAATTCCCTTTTCTATAAGATAATTATAAGCACACATTCCTTCGGTTATCTCTCCCGGAGCTTTTCCGCCTGTTAATTGAACTTTTCCTATTTCATTATTTTGGATTAGCTCTTTAGCCTTTTCTATTCTGCCTTTCAGTATAGGACTGGGTTTGTTATCTCTATAAACAGCTGCTCCAAGAACAACAGCAATTTCACTTTTCCCGGAAAAATTTCCATTAATATATTTTAACGCGAATGAAGAATATAATACAGCTAATATAACAATGCCCAGTATACCTGATACAGAAAACAAAAACGCTTTTGGTATATTAAAATTTGAGGGATTAAAAAAACAAAGGAATAACAAAAGAACAACATATAATTGAAGAAATGCCGAGCTAAAGTAATTTAAAGTGATAAGAATTTTCCCCAGCGGATACGAAAAGAAATATTCATTTAGCAAATTGAGATCAATTCTTTGAATTATAAAAACAATTATCAGATTTATTGTGGAAATATAGGTAAGAATTAATATGAATTTTAGAATTGAAGACTTGAAAGATTTATTGAACACAGTATTTATAAGTAAACCAGAGATAACCAAAATAAATAAAAACAGATTAAATATGTTTCCAAGATTTGAAAAGTTGAAATCGGAATACACAAAATGATTTTGCGAATATTTAAGAAAATATAAGAAAACTAAATTAAGTGTAGAAATCAGAATTGTATAAAAAACAGTTTTATAATTTTCTTTCAAAGAAATTACCTAAAATGAAAGTTTTGCATTATTAAATATAAACAGGGTTCTTATGTTAGGAATTTGAGGAATAACAATCAATTAGAAATGTGATAATTTATACAGCAAAAAAAAGCGCCCAAAGGCGCTTTTTAATTTATTGAAGTTTAAATACAATCGGAATAGCAACCTGAACTTTCACAGCTTTACCTCTCTGTTTTCCAGGCTTAAACTTAGTTTTCATAACAGCATCCATTGCAGCTTCATCACAACCAGCTCCAATACCTCTAATTAAATCAACTTTAGTAACGTTTCCGTTTTCATCAACATAAGCCTTAACAAAAACACGTCCTTGAACACCAGCTCTTTTTGCAATTTCAGGATAAATAATTTTCTGCTGAATTGCGCCAATACCGCCAATAGGTTCTGGCATATCTTCAACAGCTACAAAGAAAACTGCTTCTTCTTCCTCTTCTTCTTCTTCCATTGCAGGAGGTGGAGCTTCAACTACAGCTTCCATATCAATTTCAGTTTCTTCAATTTCCAAGTCTTCTAAAACATCATCAGTTGGAGCTTCAATTGGAATAGGAGGTTTTGGTGGTGGCGGTGGTTTATTTTCCTGACGCGTGTTATCAATATCTTCCACATTCACCAACTCTTGAGGCGCTTCAATCGCCATTGCTTGACCATCGCCCCAGCGAGGGAAAAACTTAAATGCTAAGATTACAACTAAAATGGCAATTATCATACTTATTTCTAATATACGCTGCCATTTTAACCTTAGGTCGACTTTTGGATTTTTATTTAAAGCCAATTTATCCTCCTTGATTCAGAAATTTTAGTCATCTAAATTAAAAAAACATTACCGCTTTGTCAATTTTAAAAACGCTAATTAAACAAAAATTTAATCAGTATGTTCCTTTGAAAACCATAATAAATAGGGCAATTTAGACTACCTTTATAATATTTTCATCGTTTTTAACTATAAAAAATCTAACTAACAATACACCAACAATTCCTCCTGCAATATTTGCAACCCAGTCATAAAATTCACAATAGCGTCCGGGAATAAAATACTGGTGAATTTCATCTGCCATTCCGTAAAAAGCTATAATTCCCAAAGTTATTACAGTACACATTTTAAGTGTAAGGTTATATTTCTCCTGAAAATGGAGGGTAAGCTTTAAAAGAATAGTTAAAATAAAATAGGCCAGAAAATGCTTTATTTTATCACTAAACGCAACTGACGGCAAAGACTTTGATGGCAATGTTGTTAATGCAAAAAGAATTACCCAATAAATACCTAATGGAATGTAGACTAATTTAACTTTATGGTTTTTTATAAAATTATACAAATGAGTTCTCCAAAAATTTTAATGTAACCGGTATATTATTCAGCAAATCATTTGCTGAATATCCTAATTCTGTAAATTTATTTTTTAGTAAATCAGCAGATAAACTATGAATATAAACACCTGAGACTGCCGCAGTTTCTCTATCGCCGTGCTGACTTAAAAGACCAGCGATTAAACCGGTTAAAACGTCTCCGGTTCCAAATTTAGCCATTCCGGCATTTCCGGCAGTGTTTATTATTGATTCACCTTTCGGAGTAAAAATAATTGTCGGCGCTCCCTTTAGAACAAGATAAGCACCAGTCTCAAAAGAAAACTTTTTACCCAGATAAAATAAATTATTTTCCACCTCTTCAACTGATTTACCAACCAAATCTGCATATTCCTTATAATGCGGCGTAAGTATTGAATTTGATAAATCTAATTCCTTGTATTTACCATTCCTTAATGCGTAAATACCGTCAGCGTCAATTACCAGATTTTTCTTAGAATATTTCTTAATAATAGATTTAACAGCTGCCTGAGTCTTTTCTTCTCTTCCTAATCCCGGGCCAACTGCAATAACTCCGGCCCATTTTAATCTCGATTCAAGTTCATCTAAATTTTCAACTTTAAGGACTTCATTCATTTCATCTCTATAAGGATAAACAACACCAACTTCCAGTTTTTCCTGAGCCACAGATTTAACTGATTCCGGGAATGCTAAAAACATTGATCCGGCACCTATTTTTGTAGACGCATTAGCCGTAAAGCAAGCGGCTCCGGGCATTTTCCCCGATCCGGCAATTACAAGCACTTTTCCCGAAGAATATTTGTGAGCATTTATTTCCCTTTTGGGCAGACTAAAATATACGTCTTCCGGTTCAATTAAATAATCTTCAACTTTTAATTCATCAAAATATTCAGAACCAATACCAATACTGCCTTTTTTAATTCTTCCGGAATTTATGTATCCTTTATTAAAGTATAATCCCCGTTTTAATTCAGCCAGGGTTACGGTTAAATCAGAATTAAAAATAATCTCACCATTTCCGTCATCAACATTCAAACCACTTGGAATATCAATTGCTGCTTTACCTGAGTTAAGTTTATTAACTTTTTGAATTATGCTTTTATAAGGTTCTCTTAACTCTCCTTTTGTTCCGGTTCCTAAAAGCGCGTCAATTATTAAAGAACATTCTGATAGTTTTTTTAAATCTTTTCCGTTTTTATATTCAATAAAGTTTGAACTTTTTTTTAATTCAATCAGATTCAGAACTATATCACAATTTGTTTTTGCGTCACCTTTTAATTCACTCCTCAATCCGGCCAGAATAATAATTACATTAAATCCATTATTAATAAAATGCCTTGCAACTGCAAAACCATCGCCGCCATTATTACCCTTTCCGCATAAAATACCAATTGGATTTATTTGATCCAGATCAATAAAATGATCTCTAATGCTTCTATAAATATTAATAGAAGCGTTTTCCATCAGAATAATTCCTGGAATTTTTAAAGTATTACTCGCGAATGAATCAGCTTCACGTACTTGAGAAGATGTGAATAATGGAATCATAGTGCCTCAAATTTTATATTTGGATTACGGACAAATCCGCAACCCAAATATAAAAAACTATGAAGTTAAATTCTTAAACCTGACCATAGAAAAATATTAGCCATACTACGAAGAAGATTGGAATTAAAACCGGAAGTGAATATTTAAAAACATAAGCAAAGAAACTAGGCATTTTAATACCGGCTCTTTCACTAATAGATTTAACCATAAAGTTTGGTCCGTTACCAATATATGTAATTGCGCCAAAATAAACAGCGGCAACAGATATAGCACGTAAATACATTCCATGTCCTATTTCAAAATTATGAACCTCTTCAACAAGATTTACATTCATTCCAAATTTACCCATAGCGGCACTAAGGAAATTAAGATATGTCGGGGCATTATCTAAAACACCGGATAAAAGACCAGTTGCCCAATAGAATATTCCCGGATCAAGTTGATCGCCCATTGCAGATGCTTGATGAGAGATTAATTGTAAAGCCGGAATCATTGTTAAAAATATTCCTATAAATAGATAAGCAACTTCTTTAATTGGTTCAAAATCAAATTCATTTTCTTTTAGAATTTCATTATCAGCAGTTCTATACGCAAAATAAACAACTCCAAATTGAATTATTTCTCTAATACCAAATGGTAATGGGGCAAGGCTTGGAACCCATGGCATAACTGTTGGGTCAATAAATACTGCTATTAGAATTATTAAAAGGTATACTAAATTCTTTCCGCCTTTAAAAATAATCTGACCCGTATATTCTTTAACTTCGTCAGCGGTATCATTATTTCTAGAATCAATAACATAAAATATAGCTGCAATTAAAAGGATTGTTGGAATCCAGATATGCCAGACATTTTGGGCAACCCAGAAGAAATCAACACCTCGTAAGAATCCTAAAAACAAAGGAGGATCACCAATAGGAGTTAATGCGCCACCAATGTTACTTACTAAAAAGATAAAGAAAACAATGTGGTAAGGTTTTATTCTTCCTTTATTGATGTTGATAAAAGGTCTTATTAAAAGCATTGATGCACCAGTTGTACCAATTACATTGGCAATTACAGCACCAAATAATAAGATAATAACATTTAACAAAGGTGTAGCCTTTTTATCAACTTTAATTAAGATACCGCCGGAAGCCACAAATAAAGATGCCAGTAAAGCTATAAACGACAAATACTCAGCAAGCGAATGTAACAGACTGTGTGTATCGTGCAGAACAAAGCCGTAGTAACAAGATGTAACTATACCTAATGCAATAGCTACTTTTGGATAATGATGTTCCCAAAAATGATGATAAAATAAAGGTCCTGTAGCAATCATCAATAATAAGATAGCAAATGGAAGCACCATAAGTGCATTTGGTAATTCATGATGGGCTTCAACTGTTTCAGCTTGTTCGTTAACCGCGACAGTTTCACTTAAATTATTACCGGTTGAATCAGCAGTAACAGCTTTACTATTAACATTTAATGCTAACAGAAGTAGTATTACAACTGATATTTGTTTGATTAATGATTTCATAAATATAGATATCCTAAATATTCTCGATTTTATTTTATTAAACTAAAATGCCGGAAACAAATCCGGCAAATTTTTATGGAGTATTTCTATAAATCATTCTTGGAAATGGAATAGTTTCTCTAATATGTTTGATACCAGAAATCCATGCTACAGTTCTTTCAATTCCAAGCCCAAAGCCGGAATGAGGAACAGAGCCGTATCTTCTTAGATCTAAATACCATTCAAAAAATTCCTGAGGAAGATCATGTTCCTTTATTCTTCCAAGAAGTAATTCTAAATCGTCTTCTCTCTGACTTCCGCCAATAATTTCACCGTAACCTTCAGGTGCTAAAACATCAACAGCTAAAGCAACTTTTGGATTTTCAGGATCACGTTTCATATAAAATGCTTTTATTTCTGAAGGATATCTGTGTACCAGAACCGGAGCGTCATATCGGCTTGATATAATTGTTTCATCTTCGGCACCAAAATCATCTCCCCATTTAAAATCAACACCATTCTCTTTTAAAATTTCAACAGCCTGATCGTAACTGATTCTTGGGAAAGGTCTTTTCACTTTTTCTAATTTACTTATATCTCTTTCTAATATTTCTAATTCTTGTTTTTTGTCTTTTAAAACCGATTGAACAATATACTCTAAAAATTCTTCAGCCAGATCCATATCATCATTTAAATCATAAAATGCCATTTCGGGTTCTACCATCCAAAATTCAGTTAAGTGTCTTCTGGTCTTAGATTTTTCAGCACGGAAAGTTGGCCCAAATGTGTACACCTTTCCATGAGCCATTGCAGAAGCCTCTGCGTAAAGCTGTCCGGATTGAGTTAGATATGCACTGCCTAAATCGAAGTAAGGAGTTTCAAATAAAGTTGAAGTTCCTTCACATGCATTGGGAGTAATAATTGGAGAATCCATCAGAGTAAAATCTCTTTCATCAAAAAAATCACGAACAGCTTTTACAATTCTGTGTCTAACACGCATTAAAGCCCACTGTTTCTTCGATCTCAGCCAAAGATGTCTTTGATCAATTAAAAACTCTACACCGTGTTCTTTTGGGGTAATTGGAAATTCTTCTGCTTTTGAAATTGTTTTTACATTAGTTACATCTAATTCAAATCCGCCAAAAGCTCTTGGTTCCTCTTTAACCAGTCCGGTTACTTCAAATGAAGATTCCTGAGTTAATGCTTTTGCTTCCTCAAAAACTTCTTCCGAAACATTACCTTTAAAAACAATACATTGTAAAAGCCCGGATCCATCACGGAACATTAAAAATTGTACTTTCCCACTTTTCCTTTTATTAAATAACCAACCCTTAAGCGTAACTGTTTCACCAACATGTTTTCCGAGATCACATATTCTAATTTTCACGATTTCATCCACTTTTAATTATAAAATTAAGGGATAAATATAATTAGTGAGGGTCTGAAAATCAAAAGAATTTGATTGATGCTGAACACATTGTTTACAATCATAAAACTTTTTGAAAATCATGTTATTTCAGCAAAATCATTTTCCGTGTATCAGTAAAGCGTCCGGCTTCAATTCTATAAAAATAAATTCCTGAAGGAAGAACTTCCGCATCAAATTTAATTTTATAATTTCCAGAAGAAAGTTTTTTATTTACAAGAGTTTTAATTTTCCTTCCAAGGATATCAAAAACATTTAATTGCACAATAGCTAGATGCCCCGTCGCTACGTTTGGAATTGAGAACTCTATTGTAGTAGCCGGATTAAAAGGATTGGGATAATTCTGGTACAGTATATATTCAGAAATTTCTCCAACACTATTTTCATCAATCTCTGTTGCTACATCATTTCTGTAACCGGGAGTTCCATTCCTAATTGATAAGTCCCAATTTCCCGGATCTGAATTTTCGGAGTATACATCAATTAATTCAAGTGACTTATTTTCTCCATCACTTATAATAGGCCATGGCAACTCATTTTTAAATGTAAGTGAATCTACAATGCCGCCCGAAGCACTATAAACACGTACTAATTCACCATTGCTGCTTAAACCAAAATCAAAATCGCCTAAATAATTTGTAACATTTGGAAAAATATTTTTAAATTTTGCTGTATCTGCGCAAAGCACAAAATAATCATTCGATTTAATTGTTTTATTTTTAATAATAAAATTATGGTTATCATCACTGTCTTTAAACATCCAATTTGAAATGTCAGCATCTGATCTGCTGTAATTATAAAGCTCTATCCAGTCACCCGAATCAAAATCATCCGATTGTGTATAGCTTATCTCGTTTATAGCAACTGATGTTTGTTCTTCTTTTACAAAATTAGCTTTTAGTGTTAAATTATATTCCATACTCACTAAAATAGAATCAGCACTTTCAGTACTTCCTTCCCAGCTTTCAAATCTGTATCCCGGCTTAGGAATTGCCTTTATAGTAACCGGCACATTATAAAAATAAAAACCATTCCAGGGGAATGTATTTATATATAACGAATTTAATTGAATTGATCCTTCAGAATCATCTGATATATCAAGTTTAATAAACCTGGTTGTTGATAGGTTAAACTCCTGAACAAAGTGGATTCTACACAGGTTTAATCTTTTTGATGAAAAACTTTTTAATCTTTCAACCTCATGCTTCCAGTATTCATAATTACCGCTCTGCGGCCATTTAGTAAAGTGAGTTCGCATTTCAGAATCAATTAATGTTTTGAAACTATCAATTTTACTATCTATAAAATCAGTTTTAAATATGGAGTTTGAAAAGTCAGCAAATGTATTTATAAATTTGTTTTTAAATTTTTCATTCTTAACTAAATTCCTGAGCAAAAAAGTTGACCACGGAGGATTAGGCCAGCCCGGACCATATTGTTCCAACGCAAACTGAAGAGTGTTATGCATATATAAATCGGCATTGTCATCATACAAAGCAAAACCAAAATCTGTATCATAAACAATCCATCTCCATTTCGACTTATTATCATTTGCTCTCCAGAGCTTCATATTATTTCCAGGCCAATCAGTATTGCCAAAAAAGATTTGAGCTACATTATATTTCATGAAGTCATCAACATCCACTAAAGTTGATACATGTTGAAAATTTTCATCCTCACTTAAATCATTTTCTTCAATAAACCTTAGCATACTGTCATAATGATCATCACCAACATAACCGTTTACACCTTGATTTGGTTCAACTATAGTTATAGTTGCCGGATCCAGACCAAATTTATTCGCAATATAATGTTCACTTATTTTCTCGCGCAAATTATACTTGCCCCAATATTCACCATTTAGAAAAACTACAACCGGGTGGAATTCCAATGTTTCAAGACCTGTATCACCAATTATATTCTGCATTAATCCATCGCGGAAACTTGTAAACTCCCAATCGTTACCGGAATTTCTAAGTACAAAGGATTTATATTTTTTATAATCCCTATTGTCAAACAGATTATGTTCAAGTTCTTTTTTTCCATATTTTGATCGGAAATGAATTGCCAGTGATTTTTGCATTTTAGCTCTGGACCATGCACCAAAAATTTTTATTCCGGCATTTGAACTAAATTCCTTCTCACCCTCACTATTAAAATATTCAATGTTTATAGGCTTTTCCCAGTCTTGCCAAAAATTAGCTCCAAAATGAGGATTAGCTGTTTCTGCATTTGGCCCCATAACATATATACCGCTATCATTATCCCAAAAATTATCGGGATCCGAGGAGATAGATATAACATCAAGATTCGGGACATTCCCAAATAAATATGTTTCTGTTTTTATATTGCTTGGTAACATACCATCAGCAAAAGCTTTTGCTCTGATAATTTTATTTTCATCAATTATAATAGCAGTATTATAGGAAGAAGAATTTTTATCCGGTTCAGATCCGTCCAATGTATATTTAATAACTGAATTAGAGTCTGTTGAACTTAACTCAAGATTAATTATACCGGAATGAAATCCGCCCTGAGTTGAAAAAATTGCTTCTTCCGCTATTCCATTAAATCCATTATTTAAATTTTCCACTCCGGGAGTTGGCGATTCAAAATAAACCCAATTACCATCACCGTTTGGGAACCTACCATACGATTTATCAGTTCCAATCTTGCTTAAATCAACTTCCTCTATTAAAATACCAGCGGAATCACTTAGATAAAGATTTTCACTTAAAGCACTCAACTTAAAGCTTGTATGCAAATAGGATTGTTCGAGACTTATATATTCTGAATTGCGGACAGAATGACCTACTGAGGAATTATATCCTACAGTTAAAAAAGGAATTGCTGTTAAATCAGAAGAATTAGTTCCGGTATTATGAACCTGAACAGCTAATATATTTTCACCTTCAACTAAAACATCTTTTATATCAGAAATATCAAATGCTACCGGTTTTCCGCCCTGATATATTTCTGCTTCCCTGGGCATATCGGCAAAATCATTATAATTCATGGTCTGTCCGGCTACACCAAGATTTTCCCGCGCAACTTCAACTCCGTTTATATAAGCAACAAAACCATCGTCGTAATCAATGTTAAAAATAATTTTGCTGATATTATTAACATCGCTAATTTCAAAACTTTTTCTCATAAATAATGAGATTGTATTTGCAATTACAGTTTCATCATCATTATCGCCGTAACCTATTCCAGAAGTTCCGGTATTCCAATTTACATCGTTATAAGTGATGTTATTCCAGCTTGCGGAAGGATTAGTAGTTCCTATAAAGTATTTCCAAGAATCGCCCTTATCTATTTTAGTATCCCAGTTCATTATTACAGAATTTATATCGCGCCCGGAAGCAAACAACAGTAAGTAAGTATCTGGCTTTAAAATTTTGTCGGGGAATTTCCACTTTAGTAAATTATTTTCATTATCCGATAAATAATATCCGTCTAAATTAATTTCATTTTGCGATGAATTATAAACCTCAATCCAATCACTAAATTCTCCATAATCGTCTGCCAATGTAGATGAGTTGGAACTCTGAACTTCATTTATACTAATTGTTTGAGAATAAATAATTGTAGAAATTATAGAAAAAAGCAGCAGTATTCTTTTAGGCATATTTTCAACTGTATTAAGTTTATGAAACAAAAAAAATCGACAAGTATTATTCCACTTAGAATCCCTTCAAAAAGCACTATTTAACAGATTGTGGAGTAATTTATTATAAATAAGATAATGTTAATGATCAGTTTAATAAGATTGGATTTTTTATTAGTTCAAGTTCAACTGTTTTTCCAAAAACTTCTTCAAAAAGCAGTTTCTTTCTTTCAAGGCTCCAGACCTCCACATCAGGATAATCGCCTTCGTATTCAGCCTTTATAACTACTCTCTCATCATTTACATTACAGCTAATATTTTTAATATTCTGTTTATGACTTCTGTCAAGTGAATCAGCAATTCTTAAAATGCCGGATAATTTTTTTACTATTTGCTGATTATCTTCGCTTAGTATAGCAAAATCGGTATGTTTATTTTGCGGATGACTTTTGCGATGATACCTTGCAACATTTGCAATAATGTATATCTCGGTATTATTATAACCTAGTAATTCGCTATTTCTAATAAAGTATTGTGAATGTTTGTGATGCTGGGAATGAGAAATATGAAACCCGATATCATGAAGTTTTGCAGCCGACTCTAAATACTCGCCGCAATTTTTATCAAGCTGATGTATTGAACTTAACTGACTGAATAAACTTAGTGCCAATTCCGCAACATAGATACAGTGTTTTTTATCGAACCTGCAAGATTCAGCTAATTGATTAACACTGTTTAACCTTATATCATAAAGTTTTGGCGAATCGGCAAAACCTGTTTTCTGTATAGTGTCAATTATAATACCTTCGCGCAAGGCATAATCTGAAACGGTTATTTTTTTTATTTCTAATACTTCAAATATTGTTGCTAATAAAACTATGCCTGCAGGAATTATATCAGCTCTTTTTTGATCAAGACCTTTTATCTTTAGTCTTTCTTCTTTAGTACTTTTTTTAAGAATCAAATTACTAACATTTTTTAATTCTTTAAGACTGAATTTATAATTATTAAATAAAGGTATTTTTTCCTCTTCAGTTTTTTTTAGTGAAGAAATCATACTGGCAGCAGCCTGAATTGTTCCGGATGAACCAACTACTATATCAAATCCATTCTTTAATAAATCCCTCTGGATTGGAATTAACTCACCCTTCACCCAGTTTCTGCATTCTTTAATTCTTTCGTCAGTTACAATATAATCGGGGAAAAACCTTTCTGTTAATCTAACAGCTCCAAGTTTAAGACTGTTAGCAAAGATTGTGCTGCCGTTTATACCTAAAAGGAATTCGGTACTTCCTCCGCCAATATCAATACAAAGAGTTTTTTTATGATAACAGGGAACAGCCTTTAATATTCCCAAATATATTAACCTTGCTTCTTCATACCCGCTTATAACTTCAATTTTAACATCCGCAGCTTCAAAAACTCTATTAATAAATTCAATTTTATTTAGAGATTCGCGGACAGCACTTGTAGCAACGGCTCTTAGAGATGCGTTGTGCGAATCAGCTATATTCTTAAATCGTTTTAGAGTTTCAATTGCTCTGTATTCAGCAGAAGAACAAATCTTTTTAATATCACCTTTACTGCCTTCACTTAATCTGATAACTTCCCGTTCTCTATCAACAATTGAAAAGTTTCCGTCCTCTTTTAACTCAACAACAATTAAATGAAATGAATTAGTACCAATATCTACGGCAGCTATTTTCTTATTGCCCATTTATTTCTCTAATTTAAGTGTAAGTGAGTTTTACGGAGAAAATGAATTTTGTATTACAAAAAAAATTGTTTCGCTTAAATTTATTCCTTATCCGAAGAATCTAATTCTTCAAAATCTGCTTCAATAATATCTTCGTTTTTAATTTTATTAACACTATTGGGATTACGAACATCTCTATCATTACTATTTGGAGCCGCTCCTTTTTTATCCCGGATTCCTAAAAGCGTTTTTAACTTATATGGCAAATAAATTAATGCGAAAATTAATAATAAAATTGGTACTAAAATTATAAATACAATAAACTTAATCATTTCTAACCTCTGGATTCAGGATTAAAATATTCAACCCTGGCTCTATCTTTTCTAAATATTTCTTCTACTAATAAATCAAGATCGTTTTTATTTTTTACAAAATCTATATCTGTTGAATTAACAATAAGTAACGGTGCTTCATTATATTTAAAGAAAAAGTTGTTATAAGCTTCACTTAATTCTGTTATATAACTTCTTGTTATATTGCGTTCAATTTTGCGTCCGCGCCTTTTTATGTTATGCATAATTCTATCAACACTCGACTGTAAAAACACTACCAGATCAGGCTTTCGTAAATCGCGCTGCAATAATGGGAAAATACTTTCGTACAGTTTTATTTCATCCGCCGAAAGGTTTAGATAAGCAAAAATTTTATCCTTCTCGAAAATATAATCTAATATAAGGAACTCAGAAAACAGATCGCCCTGGTTTAACAACTGCTGCTGTTTATATCTGTTTATTAAAAAAAACATCTGTGTCTGAAAAGCATAAAGTTTTCTATCCATATAAAACTTTTCTAAAAATGGATTATTTTCAAACTCTTCCAATACTAAACGACCATTAAATCTTTCAGTTATCATCTTGGATAATGAAGTTTTCCCGGCACCAATAACACCTTCAATTGCGATATACCTAATATCCTCCAATTACTTCTCCAGCAAAGTTTTTGAGATCAGTTGTATAGTGTTTAATAATAAATTTATCTAATCCGGCAGTATCAATGTTCTTAACAGCAATATTAATACCGGGATGAATAAAATCTTTAGCAATTTCCTTTAACGGAATCATTACAAAATCTCTTTTAAGCATTTCTTTATGCGGAATTTCTAACTCCTCATCTTTATAAATAAGATCGTTAAAAAATAAAATATCAATATCTATTTCTCTTGGACCCCAGCGTTTATGAGATTTTTTACGTCCTAATCTGCTTTCCAATTGTTTTGTATATTCAAATACTTCCTTTAAGTTTAATTTAGTTTTGAAGGATACAACACAATTTATAAAATCTTGCTGTTCAATTTCTCCCAATGGTTTTGTTTCATAGAACTTAGAAATATTAACAACTTTAAATTTACCGCCCGCAATTAATTCGTAAATTGCCTCAAGCATATAATTAAGTTTATTTCCCTTGTTAGAACCAAAGCCCAAGAAAACAAGATTCATCATTTAGTAACCTCAGCTTCAACATAATCTAAAACTCCGCCTATTGGCACATTATGTTTTCTAACCCTGACGGTTACTTTGTGTATGTCTTCAAAATGATGTTTTAATTTATCGGCAATATGAATTGCTAAAGTTTCTATCAAGTAAAACTTACGTTCGTGAACTAATTCTTGAATAAATTTATAAACCTCTGAATAATCTACCGTTTTTGTAAGATCATCATTTTTGGCTGCATCGGCAAAACTGGTGTAAATATCAACATCACATTCAAATTTTCCGCCAACAACCTGTTCTTCAGACATTACACCGTGATATGCGTAGAAGACCGCATTTTTTATTTTTATAATATTTTCCATTAAAACTATTTTTTTGCTGTTAAATAATATTTTTTTAAGCCTTTTAAATTAGCAAATAAAATACCTATTAGCACTAATGAACTGCCAAATAAGTCTTGTAATGAAAGTTTTTCGCCTAAAATAAGCCATCCTAAAATTACTGCAACAATCGGAGTTATAAAGGATGAGATAGATAATATAACAACATTCATTCTTTTCATAAGCCAATAATAAATACTAAAAGTAATTAAAGTTCCAAATACTGCCAAATAAGTTACTGAGAAAAAAGCACCAAAATCATATCGGTTGCGCGAAAGATCTTCAAAAAGAAGACTTAGAAGCATCATACAAATTCCGGCTATCAGTACAGGGAAAAAATTCATTGAAACTGGATTTAAGTTCTTTCCATATTTTTTAATCATTACCGCATTAAAACCCTGTAAAAAAGCACTTCCTAAAACTGCTAGCATACCGAAAAAACTATTATCAAGTTCAATCGACAGGTTTTCTGAGAATATAACTATTAATCCAATAAATCCTAATATAACGGCAGCTACCTGATAAATATCAATCTGATCTCCTTTAATCAAAAACCTTGAAAATAAGATAGTTGCAAAGGGAAAAAACCCGAATAAGATAGATGCTAAACCTGATGGAATAAATTGTTCTGCCCAATAAACTAAACCAAACGGAATTACAAATGAGAGGAAGCCCATCATTAAATACAATTTTATTGCCAGGGGATCTGTTTTAATTTCTACTTTTTTAACTTTTATAAGGATATAAAATAGTGCGGCCGCAATTATAAATCTAAATCCGGCAGAAAATATGGGAGTTAATGAATCTAGCCCGACTCTAATTGCAAGCCAGGTTGAACCCCATAATAGGCAAATTAATATATATCCAAAAATAATTTTAACATTTTCACTTTTCACAATTAATCCTTCATCATTATCATTCCGAGAGACCGCCCGGATTTTTCGCCATCCCTTCTGTAGGAATGAAAAAGATGCTTCAGTTCGAAACTGCAAAGTTCTGAAACCTGAATATTTTTGTATGGAACGCCAAGTGTAACCAGCATTGTGAGATTACATTTTTTTAGATCTAAAAAATTATGCTGATAAACTTTTATTAGAAATCTTTTATCAAATTTTTCAGCAACTTCATTACCAACTTCATAAAAATTTTGGCTTATGGACGGAGCTATGTAAGCATACATATTAGAAGGCTCCGATTTAAAATCTGTGATCATCTTAGTAACAGTTTTAGCAAGAATCCGTTTTTCGGTCCCCCGCCAACCTGAATGAACTGCGCCAATAACTTTTTTTACATTATCGTATAAAAATATAGTCGGGCAATCGGCAGTTATAGCGGCAAGCCCTATTTGGGGTTTATCCGTTATTAAAGCATCACTTTCCGGTACTTCGGAGTTTTTATCTACGTAGGTTATTATGTCACTATGAATCTGTTTTTGAAGTTTTACTGATCTTGGAGCTAACAAAAATTTCTCAAAAAATTCTTTTCTGTTTGCTTCAACAACTTTTTCATTATCACCTACAGATTTAGATAAGTTAAAATAATATGGAGCTTCCTTTTGTTTCCCGACTTTTGTACTCATTCCAAATTTTATATTGCTAAATTTCTTTAGTAGATAACTCTGCAATATTACCATAAAAACCTCATGTAATCTAAGAGTGTAAAGTTAATAAATTGCAACATTAGATTTATGGGAAATTACTTGTTTTATTTAGTGAATAGATCTTCTTTAAACCGTGTTAGAACCAAAGTACTTAATGAAAAATTACAACGGTTCTATCACCTAAATTTATTTTTGATAAAAACACTTTGGAATCTCTAGTTTTTGGGGTACAGATTAGTATGAGGTTAAAGGTTTTATTAATTCAGAAATTGAAAAAGCTGCCGGTTGTTTTTATGAGGTTAAAAAAAAGTCCGACAGATTATCGGACTTCAAACATATATTACAAAAACAGTTATTCATTTTTACAAAAGGTGCATAATATTAGACCGGTATTTTTTCATAAAAGCTACAAGCATTTCACGGATTATATCTATTTTTTTCAACCGTATTACTTCTAAAAGTGAATGGTATTCGTCATTAGAAATATTTTTAAGCAGTTCTGCAAAAATTAGACTTTCGTTCATAACTTCTCCAATCTGGGTTATTTATACATAAATTATCGGTATTAGGTTAAATTTCTTTAATTAATATTATAAAGCAGAATGCAAAATTTTCATCCTGACACTTAACATCCGGGTAATATTAAAAGAAATCATTTTTAATAAAATATACTTGCATTAATAGAATTAAATATTAACTTTTTATAAAGTTTCTGACTCTTTTTATGCTACCAGAAATTCTGAAGATTATAAAATTATAAACCAGAAGGAGGTAATTATGTCAAGCCAATTAAAGTTAGAAACCCCTCATGATGTTTATGATAAATTAGTAAGAGAATCAGAGAAACTGGATGAAGATTTTTGTTGTGATCACTTCTTTAATTTTATGACTACCGCTTTCTATCTGGCGGAATCTCTTAAAAAAAGTCCGGTAAGTTCTTCGGCCACAGTTGAAAGATTAATATCTAAATTAAAGAAAGATAAGTTTTTCAATATCGCGACTAATCTTTCTAAAGGGAAAAAAAGTTTTTCTTTAAATGAAAACGGCATTCTTATAATGGATGATGAATTTTATAATGCAAAAGATATTAAAGCCGAATTACTTGAGCAGTTTGAATCGTATTTTAGAACTAAAGGTTAAATAAAACAGCCTTATCAATATTATGCCGGGAAATCCTTCCCGGTTTTTATTCTCTCAAAGAAATCTCGAATATTGTACTGCAAAAAAGTCTAACTTCTTTGTTGTCGTTAAACCTGAGAGCTTCTTCAATTGCAAATAGACCTTTACTATCATTCATTCTAAAAAGAGAATATGCAGCCAATTTTCTTATCCTTAAATTTTTATCTTCTTTTAGAATTTTACATAATAATGGAATTGCTTCTTCAACTTTATATTTACCCACATAATGAACTCCTGACGATCTTACACCATCATTCTCGTGCTGTATACAGAATAACAGATTAGTTTTTGCTTTGTCTGACAAATGGTATTCCTGTGCGAATAGATAAAGATTTGTTGAGAAAAATAAAAATATTACTGCTGCTGTTAACCGGAACATAACATCCTCCTTGTTCTGTCTAGTTGTAATATATGACGTACTTAATTGATTAATAGTTGCTTTAAATAAATAAAACAGCTAAAAAAACTTTTTGCCTTATTGGAGAAAGTTATTTTATTACTTAAATTTATGTAAGTACAACAAAGGAGTATTTTTACTATGAACAACGTTTTAGGACTTATTTTAGGGGGCGGAAGGGGTACAAGATTATTTCCACTTACTATTAATCGCGCAAAACCTGCTGTTCCAATTGCCGGGAAATATCGTTTAATAGATATTCCAATGAGCAATTGTTTAAATGCCGGAATAAACAAAATTGCTATCTTAACCCAATTTAATTCAGTATCACTTCACAGACATATTACTAACACATATCAAAGAGATATTTTTTCTGACGGATGGGTTCAGATTCTGGCCGCAGAACAGACTCCAAACAGCGACGGCTGGTATCAGGGAACAGCAGATGCCGTTAGACAACAGTTTGTTGAAATTAAAAATGCAGGAACAAAGTATGTCCTAATTTTAGCTGGCGATCATCTTTATCAGATGGACTATAAAAAGTTTGTAGATTATCACATTGACAATGGTGCCGATATAACTTTGGCTGTTCAGCCGGTACCGGAAAAAGAAGCACCGGAACTAGGAATTCTTAAACGTGCTGATAATGGCAAGATTGTAGATTTTAAAGAAAAACCAAATGCTGAATTACTACCTGATTTACAAAGTTTACCCGGAACCGATAAACCTTATATGGCTTCTATGGGAATTTATGTTTTTTCAGTTGCTTTGCTCGAAGAACTTCTAAACTCTGATGCAGATGATTTTGGTAAAGATATTATTCCAAATGCTATTAATAACAAAAAAGTAATGGGTTACATTTTTGATGATTACTGGGCAGACATTGGTACTATTAGAAGATTTTACGAGGTTAATCTTGAACTGGCTTCACCACAAAGACCATTTTCTTTTATAAGCTCCAGCAATAGAACTTACACAAGACCTCGTTTTCTTCCGCCTGCAGAAATTTCTAATGTTTGTATAAACGAAGTTCTTTTAACAGATGGATGTAAAATTGCTGATTCATCAATTGAAAAATCTGTAATTGGTTTAAGAAGTATAATTTGTAAAAATGCTGTAATTAAATCTACAATTCTGATGGGTGCCGATATGTACGAATCGGATTCTGAATGTGAACAGAATGAAATCGATGGAATACCAAATCTTGGCATCGGCGAAGGCTCTACTATAGAAGCCGCTATTATTGATAAAAATGCCCGTATAGGTAAAAACGTGCAGATTAAAAATGATCCTGATAGACCAGATGCCGAAAATGATAACTGGTATGTCAGAGAAGGCTTAGTAATAGTCCGTAAAGATGGAATTATTGCTGATGGAACTGTTATTTAATTTATATTATTATATGTCAAAAAAGGGATCAAATAATTTGATCCCTTTTAATTACTTCCTAATTGAATATTTTACTCAGTAATTAGCCTAAACACCTGCAATTAATATCCAATACCAAGTAACCATATAATTTACTGCATGTTTTTTTACCAGGTTCATACAGGCTAAATAAGGAAGTTTCTTAATTGGGAATATGATTAATTGTATAAGTTAAAACTTATAGCTATTTTTTAATTTGCAGTTTAATAATTAAGGAAATTAATGAATTTTAAGCAGACTTTAAATAGATTTCGGTTTTTATTACTAATTTTATCTTTCTCTATGAGCATACAAATATCAGCTCAGATTATATCCGGGAGAATAATCGATCAAAATGAAAAAACAATATCCGACTTGTTAGTACAAATTTATATGGGCGAATATAAATTTACCGCCACAACTTCGCCCGACGGTAATTTCCAGTTCGATGTTTTAGTATCAGTTGAAGATGAAGAATTACCTTCCGGCTACTCAATATCAAATAATTTCCCGAATCCTTTTAATCCAACCACCAGGATAAACATAAATGTTCCTGATGTAAGTACAGCAAAAGTAGATGTGTATAATATACTTGGACAAAGAGTATTTGATTTGCCTTTGGAAAAACTGACTAGCGGTATAAATTCTATTGATATTGTTTTAGATGGATTATCAAACGGTATTTATCTTGCTGTTATAAGATTAAATGAAAAATTTACCGTAACAAAAAAAATGATGCTGCTTTATGGAACTGAACATTTAGATACTCATTCTATAAATTTGAAGACAATGTTTAAGAGTGCAGCTAGTGATATAATTCCTATAGATAGTATTGTGGTTACTGGTGATATAATAGAAAAAGCCTCATTTTTTGAACTACCTGTATATACCGGAATTGAAATGGATTTGGGCGACTTTGTTGTCACTTATAAAAACGGCTCCCCATGTACAGAAGTAACTATTGTTGATTATGCCGGTAAAACATACCATACCGTTCAGATTGGCGAGCAATGCTGGTTAAAAGAGAACCTGGATGTAGGTTCAGTTATCAATGGAAATCAGGACATGACAAACAATGGAGAAATAGAAAAATACTATTATGATAACGATACCTTATTGGGTAATAAATATGGCGGGCTTTACGAATGGAATGAAGCAATGCAATATAATACTCAGGAAGGCGCTCAGGGAATTTGTCCGGAAGGCTGGCATATACCGACAATTGAAGAACTAAGAGAATTAAAAATAACATTAAATCATGATGGAAATGCGCTTAAATCAATTGATGAGGGATCCGGCAATGGATTTGGTACTAATATAAGTGGTTTCTCAGCATTACTTGCCGGCGCATATTATAATAATGAAAGTATTTTTAGCCACGAAGGTTATTATGGTCTATTTTGGAGTTCATCAGAAACCAGTACTACTTTTACATTTTACATGGGACTAACAGTCAACAATAATAATATATACCTAAATGATATTGTTAAAAGTAATGCTTTTTGTGTAAGGTGTATAAAAAACAAATAGGATTTGATGTGAATTGCGAAAATAGGAACTTATAATTAATTGTTATTTTAGTGGAAAGCTCTTTTTATCAATTACTGAATAAATCCTCTCTTGAGGGATTAAATTACCCGAACTGTCTTTTTCAAAAACATTATAAAGAAAAATGTCTTCTGAAAGATATTTATACGAAGTGAAACTTTGCATAATATCAATTATAGGAATAATTTCTATTTTTCCTGAATTAAGAATTGTGTTTGGATTTACAATTGAAGTATCCTGATATATTGTTTTATAATACTCTTCATAAACTTTATTTATATCCATTTTAACTGCTTTATCATCCAGAATTAAATATACATTCTGGTTGGCTCTTGCAATTGCTTTTATTTTTTGGTTCAGTAGTTTGTTATCTGTTTCTTGTGGAAAAATAAGAGTAGCTGTTAAAAATAATAGAGCAAAGTAATATTTTGATCTGAGTATTTTCATAAACAAAAGTACGTATTTGTTGCACAGATTGCTAGCAATCTGTGTTTCTAAATTCTAAGGATTACATTTATATTTATGAGAATCTGGATATAAGAATTTTAATTTACTCAACTTCGATACTTTCCGATATATCGGAACTACTCAGTCTAAAAATGTTTGCTTTTGTCTTTTGGTGCTTATTTGATTTTTGAGATTTGCTTTTTATTTGTGATTTGTCTTTTGCGTTTTGAAATTTTTAAATCTCCGAGGTTTTTAAAAACCTCGGAGATTTTATTTATATTTTTTCTAATGATTCTTTAAGATCAAGAATAATATCATCCGCGGTTTCAATTCCTATTGCTAAACGAACGCCTCCGGGATTAATTCCTCTATCAATAAGTTTATCAGCAGGAACTACGGAGTGTGTCATCGATGCCGGATGTTCGATCAAAGTTCTTGTATGTCCAAGACTCACAGCCAGAGTCATTGTATAAGCATTTTCAGCAATGTAGTTCATTAACTTTCTGCCGTTTTCTCTTCCCTCTTCCGGATCATTTCCTTTTAGCGCAAAAAATATCATACTGCCTGGCGCAAATTTTCCATCAAAATCTATCATAAGTTTTTTTGCCAGCTCATAATATTTATAAGATTTTAATCCGGGATAATTTACAAACTCTACTTTAGGATGATTTTCCAGGAACTCAGCTACTTTCATTGCTGTTGCAATCTGCTGACGCTGACGCAATGCAAGTGAAGGTAATCCGTAAGTAAGAATTGCCCATGCACTTTTGGTATTTAAAACGCCTCCAAAATCCTTTCTGTAAAGAAGCAGCATAGCTCTATAAATATTTGGTCCAATAACAACACCGCCCATATCAGCACCAAATCCGCCAATTCCTTTAGTAAGTGAATGAACAACAAAATCGGCACCTAATGTTAATGGTCTTTGGCAATATGGAGTTGCAAATGTGTTATCAACAACAATTTTAATTTTACGTTCTTCAGATCTGTTTTTATTTATTTTATCAACAATTACTCTTAAAGCCGGAATATCGATAATATCGAGATTTGGGTTGGCGGGAGTTTCAAAATAGATAACTCTGACATTTTCATTTAACTTCGCTTCAAAATTATTCAGTTTAGTAAGATCGTCTGCTAAAACATTAATATTAAACTTTGGATACCAATTATTGAATAAAGAAATTGTACAGCCATAAAGAGTTTTGTGTGTAATAATTTCATCGCCTGACTTCAATAAAACTCCCAGAACACCGGAAATTGCTCCCATACCCGATGCAAAGGTAACCGCCATTTCACCGCCTTCAACATCGGCCAGGTTTTCTTCAAGCATATCTTTGTTTGGCTCGCCAAGTCTGTCATAAATATAAATATGCGGATTATCGCTTAACTCCGATTCCAAATGTCCAAACTCTTGAAATCCCTGTGCGCCGCGTTCAACACTATCTAATCTAAAAGTTGTTGAAGAAGAAATAGGTGCTGTTACGTGATAAGAATAATCCCATTTTTTGGAAATGTTCTTGCCATAAATTAAATGTGTATCCAACGAATATTTTGAATTATCAATTGGATCTTTTTTTACTTTTTTTGATTGGTCAGTCATTAATATTCTCCATTTACAATTTGGTCTTTTGTAAAATTAGTGAATATTAAACAACTAGAAAAGGAGAATATTTTTATTATTCAGATTGGGTTAAATAGTAACTCAGAAACAGATTTTAGAGGAAATTTATAATGGGTTTTGGAACGAATTCCTAAAATTTAGAGGAAGAATATTAAAAAAAATATACCGTATTCACCTGCCGAAGCAAGTGAATACAGTTACAAATTTAAAAATGTTCTTCATCATAGAAGAAACTGATATTCTCCACACCATTAATTTTATTTAGTTCTCTAATAAATTCACCATTTTTCTTTTCATTTCTTAGAGCAACATGATAGGACAATTCCAGACGGGAACCATCACCCATAGTTTTAACATTTATAAGATTAACATTCTTACAGAATTTACTTATTATTTTTGAATAAAACGATTCTGTCTCATTATCTTCATTGTTAACAAAAAACTGGAGCAAAAATTCTTTTCTTGACGGAGCCATTATATTTACATTAGTTAAAAATAAAAGTATCAGTCCAATAAACATTGTACTAGAAAGAGCCATTACTTTTAGACCAACACCAGCAGCCATCCCTATTGATAATGAAAAGAATATAAACACAATATCAATTGTGTCTTTAACAGCAGTTCTGAAACGAATAATAGACATTGCACCAACAAGACCAAAGGCACGCGCCAGATTATTTCCAATTACCATAATAACTACAGAAGTTATCATTGATAAAACAACAATGGAATTTAAAAACGAAATTGAATAGCCGGGACCTTTATAAGACCATCTGTAAAACAAAGAAATTATTACACCGCAAATAAACGAAACAACAATATTTGCCAGCATATCACCTAAACTTAACGAGAAATTGAATACCTGCTGAAAATCACTGAACATAAAAATCCTATAATTAAACTGTTCTATTATTAATAAAATAATTCTGCTTATTATCCTTCTTTAACTCGTCATCAAGACTAATTTGATATTTTGATACAGAAGTTCTCTTCAATCCAAATTGCTGAACAATTTTTTGAAGCCAGACAGGATAACCTTTTTCAAATTTTATTTCTAACACAAAATATTGATTAAGCACATTTTTTAACTGAGAATCACTATAAAGATCATTCATATCGGGCTGATAATGATATCTCAAATTTTTATCAAAAGTAATTCTTAAACTTTTATCAAACTTAGAATAAAAAGCCTCTCTCTCGTAAACAATTAATACTACGGGATTAAGAGATTTTTTAATTATATGATAAAAGAATTTTTTTCCGTCCTCAACATATTCCGGCTTGCCGTTTCCGTCTAACACATAATAATCGGGTGACTTAGTTTCAAATACTTTATCAATATCAGAATAAGAAACCGGGCACCTATTTTTTGAAATATGTTCATTGTCTTTTCGCTTAACTTCTAAAAAAACAACACTTTCATCATCTTGTAAATTATATCCTCTAACTCTAACTTTTTTACGATTCTTTAACCCGTGAATTTTTTCCTTATAATAAGTCATTGTCGGAGAATCATAATAAATACTTCTAACGGTATATTCGTTATTCTGCCCCAGCTCCATAAACACATCCTGTTTAACAAAAGGTTCTAAGGCTTTTCTCATTTCGTCCAGCTTCGAAACCGGAACACGATATTTATACTCTCGGCGCATCAAAATATTATTTCATCAAAATAGTTTTAATATATTCAAACAACGAAATTTTTCCAAGATCAACTTCGCACTGAAAATACATATTAGGGTATATATTTAATTTAGGATCACTAAGTTCTGTTTTAAGAAGAATTGCCTGTCGTCCGTTTAATAAAAAAGTATTCTTTTGCAGATTGTTAATTTCGCAGCTAAATTTATAATTAAGATCTGGTAAAACTATCTCATAATCACTTCCAATTTTAATATACTTTGCCTCGCTCAGTTCAACCGGAAATAAAAACACGTATGATGAAGTATCCGCTATTATCATTAACGTATCTGAGTTAACTGATGATTGATAAAGTCCATTGATTGGCGAACAAAATACAAATTGCTCTTTTTTATCGCATAGCAGTTTATACTCTTTTTTATATGATTCTAATAAAACACTAAGCTTTTTAATTTCTTCCGGCTTTAATCCGGTTTTATATCTTTCCAGCTCAGCTTTATTTTTATCAATGTTTATTTTATAAAGCTCATATTTCCCTTTTTCAATTTCAAATTCCTGCTCCGAAATTAAATCTTTTTGAAATTGTTTTTCAGCCCGGTCGTATATTTTTTTCTGCTCAATATATTCCTTTTCAGCAAAAATTAAATTCTGTCTTAAAACTTCTAAAACTTCTTTTTTCTCTCCGGTTTCCGAAACAATAATCTGCGATTCCAAATCGATGATGTTTCTTTCAACTTCAAGTATATTCCTTTCAAGCTCCGATGAAGTTATAATTCCCAGAGTATC
The DNA here is from genome assembly GCA_016342755.1 of Melioribacteraceae bacterium. Classification (GTDB taxonomy): domain Bacteria; phylum Bacteroidota; class Ignavibacteria; order Ignavibacteriales; family Melioribacteraceae; genus JAEINS01. Next base: position 80,565 of record JAEINS010000002.1, read on the forward strand.
GCCTTTCTCAACCTTTTGATCTTTAAGTTCTTCAGCATCAATTTTAAAACTAAGAGCATCGCCTCTTTCTAATTGATAAGTAGAATATTCACGGTCAGTTCCTAAAACATTATCTTTATGTCTCGAGTAAATGAACCCGTCAATTCCACGGGAAATTATCCATTCACTTGCCGGATAAACTTTTGCAGTAGAACTTACTGTATGATTGATTGGTACTAAAAGATTTAAGACAACAATTATTGCCAATAAAACTACGATAAATAATAAAGCCTGTCTTTTTGAGATTTGTATCATTCCATTTCCTATTTCAGCAAACTTCAGTATAAGTCAATTACCATACCAGCTAAGTAATTTATAAGCATACATTTTTCGGACTAATTTGCCGCATACTTTTTTTAAAATTTTATTATCCGTTATAAAAAAGATAACAATGTTCTTTTTTTTATAACGTTTTATTTTCAATGAGTTAGTTTGAGTTTGACGAAAGCTCAAGATAACTTTTTTAATTTCATTTATCTTTAGAGTGAATGACCTCTTAAAAAAGCATCCGTGGTCATTCTTTTTCTTCCTTCCGGCTGGATTTCTAAAAGTTCTAAACTTGCTTCTGCACAACCAATAAATATTTGGTTTTTATTTTGTTTAATTTCTCCGATGCTCAATTTTTCAGAATCCGAAACTCTGGCTTTAAATACCTTGTAACTTTTTTTATTATAAATAAAAAAAGCTCCGGGATATGGTGATAATCCTCGAACCAAATTATTTAATTTTTGCGCAGGATTATTCCAGTTTAATAAACATGTATCTTTATTTATTTTAGGAGCCGGACAAGCTAAAGAATCGTCCTGTTCCTTTTCTTTAACGTTTCCGGCATCAATACTTTTAACAGTCTTAAGTACCAGATCAGCACCAGCTAAACTCATTTTATCATGAACAGAACCGAGATTATCTTCATCGCTAATTGTAATTTTTACCGCATCAATAATATTTCCGGTATCCACTTTATCTTTTAGAAAGAATGTTGTAACACCCGTTTCTTTTTCACCATTTATAATTGCCCACTGAATTGGAGCGGCACCTCTATACTTTGGCAAAATAGAACCGTGTAAATTGAAAGATCCTTTTGAAGGCATTGTGTAAACTTCGCGTGGTAAAATTCTGAATGCGACAACAACAAATAAATCAGCTTCAATTTTTTTTAATTGCGCAACAAATTCTTCGTCTTTAAGTTTTTCGGGCTGAAGAACCGGTATATTGTTATCTACGGCATATTGCTTAACCGGAGTTGCAGAAATTTTTCTTCCTCTTCCCCGTTCTTTATCAGGAGCGGTAACAACAGCCGCAACTTCATATTCAGATTCATTTAAAATTTTTAATGATGGAACCGCAAAATCCGGTGTACCAAAAAATATGATCTTCATCTTATCCTAAAATTTATTTTCTCTCTGTTATTTCGTAATCAACATTAACTTCTCTTTTCATAATTCGCATAAGATCACCCTTAATTTTTCTCTTTGTAAAGGCATCTGTTCTATCCGGCATAAGTTTCCCGATTAAATGATCATATTCATGCTGAATTACTCTTGCGTAAAAATCATCAACTTCTAAGATTTTTTCCTCTTCATTCGGATCAAGATATTTTATCTGTATTCCAAATGACCGTTCTATATTTACACCAAGTCCTGGTAACGAAAGACAGCCTTCTTCCATTTTCCAGGTTTCGTCCGATACTTTTATAATCTCAGGATTTATCATGACAATTGGTTTTAAGTCTTCATAATCTTCAACCGGACTCAAATCAATTACAAACATTTTTTTCAACAGTCCAACTTGATTTGCAGCCAGACCAATTCCGTTTGATTCTCTCATTGTCTCAAACATATCCTGAATATTTTTTATCAATTCATCATCTATAGCTTCAATTTCTATAGCTTTTTGTCGTAAAACTTTATCACCGTAAACCGTTATTGGTAAAACAGCCATTATAACTCTCCTAAATTTTGTTCTTCAACTTCAGCAGATACAACTTCCGCACTTAAATCTTTATATAGAATTACTTCGGTTGAGCAGAATAACATTCTAATTAAGAGTCGAAAAATAATTAACATTTGTTGAAGAAAAAAGGTTAATATTAAAAAGTAGTGCGGATAGTCAGGTATAAATCTTTCTACAACATTGTACACAACTGCTCCAAGTGCGCCTATAACTGCTACAAATAGGTATACAGAAAAAATTTTACTAAAATTTTGTCTCAGTAAAATTATTACTTTTCCAATTGATTTAAATAGCCCGTTGTTTTCATCAATTACCATCGATGTTTTTATGTAGTCTGAGAATCCGCTTATAATGCCTATTAGAAAAATCAATAAAACATATCTTAATGATCTAAAAATGAAATCATAAATTAATGCATCATAATCTTTAAAGACCCAGCCAATAAAATCGCCTAAATAATCGTTAAATATAAACGCTGCAACAAAAAATAAAAGCGATACAATTAAAACTTTAGTGAAACGAAACCAGTATTTTACGCAGCCGTAGAAAAAATCTACAAAATGATTTTTCTTTGGTGTATTAAATATTGTTATTAAGCCGCCTAAAAAGAACGTCTGAATCAGTGAATAAACAGCCACTACTGCGTAAATAACTATTGGTATTGCTCCAAACGTATTTTCATAAAGAGAGCGTAATTGAATGTACCACATTATATCAAAATTGTGCAGCAGTCTCTGACTCAAAAGTGAACTGCCTAAATTATCTGTTAGTATAAAATAGATTGGTGTACTTAAAATAAATGCAAATGCTAAATTACTTGCCAGCAGCAGCCAGACAAATTTTGTATTATAAGAAACTTTTCTAGCTCCTTCAATAATTGTATCTTTAATCGAAATTTTCATCCGGCACTTCCAAGTATCATTAACATATTTTGAACCCAGAATAACCAGCGCAGCGAAAGTGAAAAAGTAACAAAATATTGCGGACTAACTGTAAACGAATTATTAGCAAAATTGATATCCAATAAATTTATTCTATCAGGATCAACTTCCGCGGCATAAACCTCGTTCTCTGTTTTGAAATTTATTGATGCCCAGGTATTTTTTCCATCCCACGCAGAATACAAAGTATCCTGATTAGTGTACAAAGCAATCTGCACAGGAAAAACTCCGTCTCCATATCTTCTGCATAAAACGGAATATTCATTTTCGCTAACCTTTTGAATATTGCTAACTCCATAATCAAAATAATACGCGTTAGCATAGAAGTTTTCTTTAAACCAGATCATATCTTCACTAGTATACTCTTGAATTACATCGAGTATATCTTGCCCAACCGGATGTTTAAATTTAAATCTGTTATAAAATACTTCTAAAATTTCCATCACTTTTTCCGAACCTAAATATTTTTCAAGAGTTAACAGAATTAATTCTGGTTTATTTTTGGTATTAACTTCATAAGCCAGTTTTGTAGGATGATTAAAAGAAGTATCGGCAACTGTGCCGGTTTTAAGATTAGAATAATATTTTTCGAGAGCCAATGTACCCTGTGTAAAAGTATAATCTCCCAATGTATAAACAAGCGGCACCTCGCTGTAGGAAAGAAAATTTAGACCCTTCACAGGAAAATAAGTAGCAAGTTTAAACGATAAATTTTCTTCGCCATAATATTGATTAAGTATTTTGGAAGTTAAAAAAGAACATATACCCTCGTCAATCCATGCTTCATAAACCTGGTTGATTGACATCATGCCGTAAAAATACTGATGCACAACTCTGTTAATGATTTCGTTTTCAGGAGAATTTAAATCTTGCGGTGATAACAAATCTGTTTCATAAGTTAATAAAGTCGGGAACTCTCTGCCCATATCATTATTAATACTTGGGATATCAACAATAGACAAAGTACCGTATTCATAAACGCCAAAATTTTCTTCTAAATATTCTAGAGAATTTTTTACCGCGTTTATACATCTCCCAACATACCAGTCGCGCATTGGCTGAACATATGCTTTAATGGTAATCTTATTGTTCCGTTTGGTTAAAAATGTTTCAGTATAACAGTCCATTTCCTTTGCAGCAAACCATGCAAAATCATGAATGCTTTTTTGTTGGAACGAATATTTTTTTCTATTTCCAATTTTCATTGAATCAATTAAGCTGCCTGAAGCTCCGGCAAAATAATCTGAAGGTACATTTATATTAACATTAAAATTTGAGTACTCTGAATAAAAATCGATTGGAGAATACATTTGACTGCAATGCCACTCATTATTTTTAAATACACCAACTTGCGGAAACCACTGTGAGAACATGTAAAATTCTTCCCCCGCAAAATAACCAAGTCCATAAATTATTTTGGGAACTCTGATAGCATATTCAATATTTATAATTACAGAATCGCCCGGAGTTATAAATTTATTAAGAGATATTTTGGCAACTGTTGAATCATGTAATTCTGAAATGTCCGGTTGAAGGAAGTTAAATTCAGTATTCATATCATCAACATATAACTTACTAATATTAATACGGGTTCTTGATTCTATTGGTATATTGCCCTTTTTAGATAACAAAGAATTATTTGTATATCCGTTTGGATAGAGATGTAAAAATATTTGATCAGTTTTGTGAGCAGTTTTATTTCGCCAAATAATTTTCTGACTTACAGAAAGTTTTCTGTCCTTAATATCTAATTCAGCATCTATTAAATAATCGGAAACGATAAGCGGCTCTAATTTATTTGCTCCGGCATTTACAAGATTTTTCAAGTTTGAATTTTTAAAAACATGCTCATTTTCAGTTCTGGTTTCTTCAACCAAAAAAGATAGTCCGCAAAAAATTAAAAAGAGCATTATTAAAATTGAAATTTTCATAAATAGAAGTTAACAAAAACGGCAATTTTATTCAATTTTACGAAGAATGTATTTTAAGTTTTATTCGAAAATCAGTTGGAATTAAAACGGTTTAATTAAGTAAAGAATTTTTCTGGTTTTATTTAATTCCAATTTGTCACAGCTTCTTGAAAAATCCATTCCATTTGTATCGGTATCTCAACTTAGAGAAGCTACAAAAAAAAGCCTCACTCACAAAAAGTGAATGAGGCTAAAAAAACAACTTGTTAATATTACTAACTATTTTTCGCCGTTAAGCTCATGCCAGATTAAAGCACTTGCGCCTAAAATTGCCGCATCGCCAGACGGGAGACCAGACATTAACACTTGAACTTTATTCTTAAATAAGTCCATCATGTTTTTTTCCATATGTCTTTTTACTGGTTCAAAAATCATATCGCCGGCATTTGCAAGTCCGCCAAATAAAATAACCGCTTCCGGACTAAAATAAGCAGTTGCATCGGAAATGGCTTTTCCTAAAACTTTACCAGTATATTCAAAAGCTTCTAAAGCAACAACATCACCTTTAACCGCAGCTTCATGAATATTTTTTGAAGTAAGTTTATTAAATGGAATATCTCTTAAACTGCTTTTATCATTCATCTTTGCTAATAATTCATAAACAGTTCTTTTTATTCCCGTTGCCGAAGCTACAGTTTCTAAACAGCCTTTTCTTCCGCATCCGCAGACTCTGTTATTTTTGTCAATTCTTACGTGACCCATTTCACCGGCAAATCCGTCATGACCGTAAACCAAATCGCCGTTAACAACAATACCGCTGCCCAATCCGGTTCCTAATGTAATCTGGATAAAGTGTTTCATATTTTTTGCCGCGCCAAATTTCATTTCGCCAAGTGCTGCCGCATTTGCGTCATTTGTTAAAACAGCCGGAAGATCGGTATATTGTTTAATTATATCAAGAACATTTACAAATCCCCATGCTAAATTGGGTGCATGTTCAATTGTTCCTTTATAATAGTTAGCATTCGGAGCACCAATTCCAATTCCCTTTAACTCATATTTGTCTTTAACCAGTTCAAATTTTTCATTAAATGATTTAAATACTCTTTCAAAAAAACTCTCTGCTGAATCATCACCTGTAGTTGGAATTGAATCACTTGTTAAAATATTTCCATTTCTATCTACTAATCCAAAAACTGTGTTAGTACCGCCGATATCAATTCCTAGAACAACTTCTAACATTTAATTCTCCCCTATTCTTGAACAATATTATGTTTATAACCTTTAACTCCGTAAAAGATTATGTAAATGTAACAAATTACCGGAATTATAAACGCGTGCTGAATTCCAATTGTATCTGCTAAATATCCTTGCAATAATGGAACTAAAGCTCCGCCTACAATAGCCGCACATAAAATTCCTGATCCCTGACTTGTATGTTTGCCTAATCCGTCAATTGCCAATGTAAATATTGTTGGAAACATAATTGAATTAAACAATCCGATAGAAATTACGGCCCATACAGCAATCCAGCCAGTTGTTAACATTGTAATAACTACTGCTGAAGCCGCAATTGTTGCTAAAACATATAATGTTCTGTTTGGTTTGTTTTTACCAAGTTTGAACGCAAAATAATTAAGAACTGCTAATCCTAAAAAGATTGCTCCTAATTCTGCTTCATTAGTTAAGTACCAGCCAAGGAAAAACGATGCAAACATTATAATTCCAATATACATATTGCTTTTCTTTTTATCCTTTTGTTCAGAAAGCATAACGGCTCCGTAAAATCTGCCAACCATTGCGCCACCCCAATAAATAGCTACATATTTAGCAGCTTCGGTTTCAACCATGTTACCAATGTTAGGTTCTGCCAAATAATTTACAAGAAAACTGCCAATAGAAACTTCACCGCCAACATACATAAAGATTGCAATAGCACCGTAAATTAAATGTTGATACGACCAGGCACTGCCGGCACTTTTTTTATACGTTTCGGCTTCAATTTTAGGAAGCTTTGCTAACATAAAATAACCTGCAATTAAAAATAAGGTTATAGCAATTCCTAAATACGGCAACTGAACGGATTCTGCTTTTTCTACCGCGTTTGATGCTTCGTTAAGAATAAGATAGGCTCCAAGTACAGGAGCTATTGTAGTTCCTAATGAATTAAATCCCTGAGTCATGTTTAATCTTCCAGAAGCAGTTTCTGACGATCCAAGAATTGCTACATAAGGATTTGCGGCAACCTGAAGTATTGTTATTCCGCCTGCTAAAACAAAAAAGGAAACCAAAAAGAACATATAACTTGCAACTATTGATGCAGGATAAAACAACAATGCTCCAATTCCTGTTACTGTTAAACCAACTACAATTCCCTTTTGAAAGCCAATCTTCTTCATTAACCATCCTGCAGGAAGCGATACTATAAAATACGCGCCAAAAAATGTAAACTGAACAAGCATACTTTCAGTATAGTTTAGATCGAACATTCCTTTTAAATGAGGAATTAAAATATCATTTAGACATGTGATAAAACCCCACATAAAAAATAGTGTTGTTAATGCCGAAAGTGCCGATGTATAATTTTTATTATCACCCGATTGTGAAACTGTAGCTGTAGAATTAATTGAACCGCCAGCCATATCTTTCTCCTTAAACGTTTAATTCGTTGTTTAAATATAAAAAGTTATTTCTATCTTTTAAGTTTTTTTTTGATAATTACAAATTTTGAACCAAGAAATTATCTTGGTAAACAGGTTAAAATTGAGGAAAGAGATAAAAACGAAATTATCATTATAATTAAAATATTATCTTTTTAATAAGAAAAGCTTCTTATTTAAGAAAACTTGTTAATTCTGTTAACATTTCATTTTTTCTTGCTTTATCCGCAAAAGAAGAATCAATTGAATTCCTTGCAATATTAATTATATCGGCTTTGGATAAATTTACACTTTCATGCATAGCCAAATAATTTTCAGCAATATAACCGCCAAAATATGCAGGATCATCTGAGTTTAACGTGATAATCATATCTGCCTCCAGCATCTGCGGCAATGGATGATTTTTTAGATCCGGAACAACTTTTAATTTTTGATTTGACAGCGGACAAACAGTTAAAGCTAAATTTTCCCGGGCAATTTTTTTTGTTAAAGTTTTATCATTTAAAGAATTGTTACCATGATCGATTCTCGAAATTTTCAAATTATCTATTGCGTCCCATACATACTCAGCGGGACCTTCTTCGCCAGCATGTGCAAAGGCTAAATATCCTTGTTTGCGCGCTTCCTTAAATACATTCTTAAACTTTGACGGAGGATGCCCGAGTTCCGAGGAATCTAATCCTACACCAAGAATTTTATCTTTGTAAGGTTCAGCTTCAAGCAAAACTTCAAACGCTGATTTTTCATCCAGATGTCTTAAAAAACACATAATTATTTCTGAAGATATTCCTAAATTATTTTGCCCGTCTTTTAAGGCCTTATAAATTCCATTAAAAACAGTATTAAATGAAACTCCCCTTTCTGTATGAGTTTGCGGATCAAAAAATATTTCGGTGTGAAGTACATTTTGCTCTTTTATTTTTTTAAGATATGCTGTAGTTAAATCGTAAAAATCCTCTTCTTCTAATAAAACGGCAGCACCTTGATAATAGAGGTCCAGGAATTCTTGAAGATTGTTAAACTGGTAGGCTTTTTTAAGCTGATCGACATTTGAATATTTTAAATTTATTTTATTTCGTTCAGCTAAAGAAAAAATCATCCCGGGTTCTAAACTGCCTTCTATATGTATGTGAAGTTCAGCTTTAGGAATATTCCAAATAAAATCTTTCATTTTAACTCCACCATTTTTTTAGATATTAAATTGAATATTTTTCTTTAAACCAATCAAATGCTTTGTTTATTTCTTTAGTTTTGGCTTCTGCAACTTCTAAAAGTTCAGGAGCAATATTTCCCATTTTATCCGGATGATATTGAGAGATCAGTTCCAAATATCGCTTCCTGATCTGCGCTTTTGTAATTCGTCCTTTTAATCCTAAAGTTTTTCCAAAATATATTGCTTTCTCTTTTTCACTTAATCTATCATGATCAATCGGAGAATTATCGTTAAAAGAATTAGAATAAGTTTTACGCTCATAGCGTTCATACTTTTCGTAGCGTTCATACTTTTCATAACGTTCATATTGTCTTTGTTCACTTCTGGTATTTCTTCTGCTTCTTTCTTTAGAAGTATTATTAACAATTCTATTTAGCGATTTATACAATACCGAGTGACGGTCATTTATATTCGACAAAAATTCCAATACTGTATTATTGATCATCATCCATTCAGAAGTTAGTATTTTATCCGCGGAATCCAGAAGATATTTTTCAACAGAATTTTGAGTAAGATTAAATCTAAGACGCTTTAGAATTCCTTTTTCCATAATGGGAGACGAAGTTTTTAACAGCACACTAACCCACTCATTATTATCACCGTTTAAGATTAAATAATAAAGCGTAAGAAATTCATTAAGAACATCACTTTTTGTTACATCGTTTAGAAGTTTTTGCGAATTTATAATACACCTTAAATGCCCGTAAATTGAAAATATAAATTCGTTATATGTTTGATTTATGTCCAGCTGGAACTGCTTTAAGAATGCTACATTAATTACACTGTTTAGATAAACACTCTTAAACTCAATTGAAGCACGGATGCTGTTTTCTAAATATATCTGCGAAAAGTCTGAAATTCCCATCTGAGAATTTCCAATGGAAGTCCAGATATCTTTATATATTTCATCATAAATCAAATAGGCATCGTTAAATTGTCCTTTATCGACAAGCTTATCCGCCAGTTCTCTTAATTTAGCTAGTTTTCGCATCTGCCTTTTGTAATAATTATTTTTGGAACAAGATAATAATTTTATGATTAAAATCTAATTATCGTTAGTTTTGAAAAAGAGTTAAATTGATAATAAATTTTTATCATTTCGAAGAAGCAATAGAGAAATCTTAGAACAAAACTAATTGAGTAACATAATGAAAACCTACACAATAAAATTGAATCATAATATATTATCACCAAATATAGATTGGACTGGAAATATCTGGAAAAACACAGAGCATCTTGAAATAGATAATTATAGACCGGAAGGATCTGATCATCATCCTAAAACTTCAGTTAAACTTTGCTATAACTATAACGGCATATTTTCAATTTATAAAGTTGAAGACAAATATATAAGGGCGGTTCATAATGATTTTCAAGGAGATGTTTACAAAGACAGCTGTGTTGAGTTTTTTGTAAAACCGAAAGATGATAAAGGTTATTTCAATTTTGAATTCAATTGTATTGGGAATATTATTGCCGGTCATAAAAAAGGCATTGTTGATGGCAAAAAAGAGACTTGCCGGTTTACAAAGAATGAAATAGATTTAATAAAAGTGAAAACAAGTTTATCCGGGATAATAGAGAATGAAATTAAAGAACCGCTAACCTGGTATTTATCTTTTTTTATTCCTTTTAGTTTATTTGAAAAACATATTGGCAATCTCAAGAAAATCTCAGAAAGCTCTTGGAAAGCCAACTTTTACAAATGCGGCGATAAAACGTCGCATCCTCATTGGGTTTCATGGTCACCGGTTAGTGAATTAAATTTTCATCTTCCGGAATGTTTTGGTAAAATTATTTTTGAGTAATTATGAAAAGCAAAAAATGTATTGTAGTAAAAAGTTATAAATCAGATTATCCAAATCCCCTTAAATTAATTAAGGGAGCCAAACTTAAAACTTTCAAAAGAAAATCTCCATGGAAAGGATGGATTTTCTGCGAAGATAAAAATGGAGTTAAAGGCTGGGTTCCAAAATCTTATCTTCAGATTTCAAAAAACAAAGCTGTATTACTAAAAAATTATGACGCAACTGAATTAACGGTCAAACATGGAGAAATCCTAAAAACAAAACTGAAAGAAAGCGGCTGGTTTTTGTGCGAATATAATGCGCAATTTGGCTGGATACCGGAGAAAAATGTAGTTACCATTGATGAATATGATCGCCCGGTAATTGATGGTATTATAGTTGATCTTGAAAAGATCACTTCCACTAAATACAAATGTGATCCCAATACATGCAAGGATACTGGCTCCTGCTGTTCTTATTATGAAATTACATTTAAGGGAAACGAGTCCGAAAATTTTATCGGACTGCTTGGCGATGCATCAAAGTTTTCAAAACATATTAAACCATCTAAAAACTTTGATAATATTTTTGATGAAAATGAAGACGATACTATTACTATTGATCATGATAAAAATGGGACATGTAAACTAGCATATAAAAATGAGAATGGATGTGTCTTGTGTTCACTTCATTCAGTTTCACTAAAACATAATCTAAAACCATTCAAACATAAACCATCCAACTGTTCACTATTCCCTCTTGCTTTATCGGAAGATAAAACTCCGGTTTTATCAATTCAGGAAGATGCTTTAAGATTTCCATGTACAAATCTTAAAAAGAAAAAGGATGGAAAAATTTCAAAAGAGATTAAAGAAATTATAATTGATCTTTATGGGAAAGGGTTTTTGAGGAAGTTGGAGATTTGTTTGGAAAAATAAAAAATCCCGGCAGACTAATGCCTACCGGGATATTATCTAACGCATCCGGAGATGTATATATTTATTCGTTAAACAGGCTCTCTTTTCTACCAGGATTCAAAATTGAACTAAATAATAAGTATCGGCTAACCTTAACTGATACTATATAAAACTCCATTAATTTCAATTCCAATTATTTTATAAACTTCTATATTGAAGCACATCTTTTGTTGCTGTAGAAAGTGCCGCGTATAGTCTTTTGTCAAATTCTGCATTTAACAATTCTATAACTTTATTTTTGTCATTTTCTCTAATTACATTTGAATCGATAACAACTATAAAATCATGGTGCTGTGTTGTAAATTGTGCAACTGAAAGTTCAATACAGTCAAGTAATCCTCTAAGTTTAGCTTCACTTTTAATATTTTCAACTAACTCAAAAATAGTTGTGTTTGAGTGATCTGAGGAATAACAAATTTCAATTTGTAATTTGCCGGCTGAAATAGTGTTTAGATTTCTTAAAGTTGTCTGTCTTGCTACTCTTTTAGTTTCCATTTTTATTTCCTCAAATTTTGTTTGAAAAACTTTATCGAGAATTTCTTATCGAGATATTTTTCTCTATACGAATGTAATAAAAATTTTCAGACGTGTCAATGCTTTCGAGAATTTTTTCTCTATTTTTTTTGCTAGTAACTATATAAGACAATAAGTCCTTGAAATTAGCACACAAATACACGTTATTTAGATCAATTTTTTAAAGGATTTTGATGTTTCTACCTACTACAAAAAACGAAATGAATAAACTTGGCTGGAATCAGTTAGACGTGATTCTGGTTTCCGGCGATAGTTATATAGATAGCCCGTACATCGGAGTTGCGGCAATTGGTAAACTACTGGCTGCTGAAGGCTACAAAGTAGGAATAATTGCCCAACCGGATGTTAATTCTGACGCGGATATTTCCAGATTAGGCGAACCAAAACTGTTCTGGGGAATTTCCGGCGGAAGCGTCGATTCGATGGTTGCAAATTATACGGCTTCGAAGAAAAAACGCCGGCAAGATGATTTTACACCCGGAGCTGAAAATAATAAAAGACCTGACAGAGCTGTTCTTATTTACACAAATCTAATTCGTAGATTTTTTAAAAATACCGCCCCAATAGTTTTAGGCGGAATTGAAGCTAGCTTAAGACGAGTTGTGCATTACGATTTTTGGTCTAACAAACTGCGTAAATCAATTCTTGTCGATTCAAAAGCCGATTATCTTATCTACGGAATGGGAGAAAAAGCAGTTCTTGAATTAACCAAAAAACTTAGGCAAAATAAATCGCCGGATGGAATAAAAGGACTTTGTTACCTTTCGAACGAGCCAAAGTACGAGTATGAACAGCTTCCATCATTTAAAGAATGTATAGAAAGCAAATCTTCATTTATAGAAATGTTCAATAAATTTTATGTTAACAATGATGCCCTAACTGCTAAAGGTCTTTGTCAGGCAAACGGTTCAAGATATTATATCCAAAATCCTCCGCAGCTTAATCCTTCAACTGAAGAAATGGATTATTATCACAATCTTAATTTTGAACGTGAACAGCATCCTTATTATGCTTCTGAAGGAAACGTAAGAGCTTTAGATACAATTAAGTTCTCAATAAACACACATCGCGGATGTTACGGCGAATGTAATTTCTGTGCAATAGCGGTTCACCAGGGAAGAACAATTGCAAGCAGAAGTGAAGAATCAATTTTACGTGAAACTGAAGAGTTAACAAAACTAAAAGGCTTCAAGGGAAATATTTTAGATGTTGGCGGACCTACCGCAAACATGTATGGTTACGAATGTACAAAAAAACTTAAGCTTGGTACTTGTCTTGATAAAAGGTGTGTTTTCCCGGAAACTTGTAAAACATTAAGACCGACTCATAAACCGGCAATTGATCTGCTTAAAAAAATTAGAAATCATGATAAAATAAAAAAAGTATTTGTTGCTTCTGGGATTAGATACGATCTTATACTTGATGATCCGAAACATGGATTGGAATATATGAAAGAAGTTGTTCAGCATCATACTTCCGGACAGATGAAAATTGCGCCGGAACATTCTGAAGATAAAGTTCTTAGCTACATGGGAAAACCCGGGAAAAGATATTTAGAAGAATTTAAAAATATGTTCTATAAATACACCAAAGAAGCCGGGAAAAAACAGTTTTTAACTTATTATATGATTGCCGCACATCCCGGATGTAATGATGCTGAAATGCAGAAATTAAAATCATTTGCCTCGGAAAAGCTGCAAATACAGCCGGAACAGGTTCAGATCTTTACACCAACGCCATCTACATATTCAACATTAATGTATTACACAGAAATTGATCCATTTACGGGGAAAAAGATTTTTGTTGAAAAAGATATGATGGGAAAACAGAAACAAAAGGATTTATTAACAATTAAAAAAGAGAATCCAAGAGAAAAACATCAACAAAGTATTAAAAAGAAAAGTCATAAAAAAACTTTGCCTAGAAGATAGTGTTTAATTAGTAAAGATTTATTAGTTTTTAAGAACTTTTTAAAATTTATGGGGATAAAATGAAAAAGGTTTTAGCTACACTTATTTTAATAGCAGTATTAATAGGATGTTCTGCCGGAACAAATCAAACTAAGCTCACTCCGACTAATGATGATGGTACTCGTCTGGTTTTAAACAAAGCGGATCTTAAAAATGGAGATCAACATCTAAATCATGCTGAAACTTTTGGAAAGTATGCAGAAGGTTTCAACCATTTTATTTTACAGGGAATTGATATTGTGCAAAAAAGCGCAATGGATGGAGGAGGATATTTTATAGGGCTTAAAGCTGATCCTCCGGAATCGCCGATTGGTTATGATCTAAAATTATTTAACAAGGAACTTCTTAAAGCACCGCGTACAACAAGCTATTGCAGCGGTTCATCATATTCTGCGTTTGTTGAAGCATTAAATTTAATTTTCAAAAATAAATTTCAAAATTTATCGGATGATAGATACGAAGCTCTTAGAATGCAGGAATTAGACGGCTCAAGAAGAAATGACGGTATAAAGTATTGGGGCAAATGGAATGATAACGGTTACGGGAACCATTTTGCGTTAGTTCAATATTCTGGAATGGGAAAGCAGATTAAACCGATAAATGCGCGTCCTGGAGATTTCTTAAATATTTCATGGAAAAGCGGAAACGGACACTCAGTAATTTTTCTTGGATGGTGTATTGATAAAGATGGTGATAAATGTCTCGCATATTGGTCAAGTCAAAAAGGTACAGACGGTCTTGGTGATCAGGTTGTTAAACTATCAAGAATAGAAGAAGTAATGTTTGTACGCTTAACAAATCCTGAAAAACTATTCACATTTGATGCAAACAAAGAGGTTATCAGTAAAGTTAAAGGCGATGTTATTGATTGGGAGTAAATTTATGTCTTGCCCGTTATCTTAACTTTATTTATCTAGATCCTAACTTATTTTGATTCCGGTCTTTTCACTATAAATTGAGAAGCCGGAATATCAATAAATTTGAAACATATATTTGGGAATCTGGAATCAACTCGAAGCATCTTACATTAACCTTTTAACTATAATAATAATCAGATTTTTAGTATAATTATGAGTTGTATTTTTTTTGACCAAAACCTATTAGAGAGGAAAAAGTGATTTTATTAAAATCATCAGATAAAACCGCACTTGTCTGGAAAGAAAATAAAATAAGCTATAATGCACTTTTGCAAAAGATAAACGCATTTTCAAATCTTTATAATAAAGAGACCACTTCACGCATAGCTATATATGCAGAAAACCGACCCGAGTGGATTTATTCACTTTATTCTGGCTGGTACAATGATTCTGTTGTTGTTCCTATTGATTTTATGTCGTCTCCTGAAGAAGTAACTTACATTTTAGAAGATTGTAAACCGGAAGTATTTTTCTGTTCAAATGATAAATATAAAATTGTTAAAGAACATTTAAGTAAACTTTCATACGAAATTAAAGTTATAATTTTTGAAAACATTAAAGACCTGAAAGATAATGTTCATGTTGAAAATTTCCCGCAAAAAGATAAAAATGCTACATCGCTTATAATATATACATCAGGTACAACTGGTAGCCCAAAAGGTGTAATGCTTTCTTATGATAACGTATATGTTAACATTGAAGCTGTTGCAGTTCATATACCAATATACACAAAAGATACTACTACACTAGGATTTCTTCCATTTCACCATATTTTCCCTTTACTTGGAACCATGACAGCTCCACTATTTGCCGGAGGAATTCTTGCAATATCACCTTCATTAACTTCTGAAGACTTAATGGAAACAATACAAAAGAATAAAGTTAATAATATAATTGGTGTTCCAAGATTTTATAATCTTATTCGCAAAGGAATTATGGATAAGATTAACAAAAGCCTTGTTGCAAAACTACTTTTCAAGATTGCAGAAAAAGTAAATTCTCAAAATTTTTCTAGAAAAATTTTTGCAAAAGCACACGAAAAATTTGGCGGTGAAATTGCACAATTAGTATGTGGTGGTGCAGCTATTGATATTGAAGTAGCCAGAGATTTTAGAACGCTTGGTTTTTCGATGCTTGAAGGTTTTGGCATGACTGAGTGCGCACCTATGATAACTTTTACAAGACCAGGACGAAGAAAACTTGGCTCTGGTGGTGAGGCATTGCCTGGAACAGTTGTTGAGATACGTGATGGAGAAGTTTGCGCTAAAGGACGTAATGTTATGCAGGGTTATTATAATAGACCCGAAGAAACAGCCGAAATATTAAAAGACGGATGGCTCTATTCTGGCGATCTTGGTAAACTTGATGATGAAGGATTTTTATTTATTACGGGCAGAAAAAAGGAAATAATAATTTTATCAAGCGGTAAAAATGTTAACCCTGTTGAGATAGAGTTTAAGCTTGAAAGCTTATCTGATTATATTTCGGAGGTTGGTGTTTTTAACAGACAAGATCAATTACAAACGGTTATTTTTCCAAATCTTGCAAAATTAAATGAAGAACAGGTGCATAATATTGAAGAGCATTTCCAAACTGTAATTGATAGATACAACATGAATGTTTCGCCATATAAAAAAATAGTTAAGTTTCATTTGATGAATACAGAACTGCCTAAAACCAGACTTGGGAAAATTCGTCGCTTTATGCTTGAAGATCTAGTAACTGGTGAGATCAAAAAAGATCTGGATGAGAATTTTGAAGAATCGAGGGAATATTCGCTTATAAAAGATTTTCTTATAAAAACATCCGAACAAATGGTGCATCCAAATGACCATCTAGAAATTGATCTTGGATTAGACTCTTTGGATAAAGTAAATTTATTAGCTTTCCTTCAAACAACATTTGGTTTAGATCTGGACGAAAGTATATTTGTTAAGTATTCAACTATAGAAAATTTATCAAAATATATTGAAGAGAATAAGCAAAAAATTAGTTTGGAAAGCATTAACTGGAGCAAAATACTAAAAGAAAAATTGGAAATTAAACTTCCTAAAAGCTGGATTACACACTCCTGGATTAAATATATTCTCAAGGCTAGTTTCAAAGTTTATTTCAGAATTAAGAGTGAAGGTTTAGACAACATTCCTAAAGAGCCATGTATAATTACCCCAAATCACCAAAGCTATTTTGACGGACTGTTTTTGACTTCTATACTTAAGAATTTTCAGTTGAAGAGAACACTATTTTACGCCAAGGAAAAACATATGAGAAAAAGCTGGATGAAATTTTTGGCGAATAAACATAATGTAATTATTATGGATATAAATAAAGATCTGAAATCATCATTGCAAAAAATGGCAGCGGCTTTATCGAACGGGAAAAATATCATTATTTTTCCTGAAGGGACAAGAACGAAAGATGGCAGCATTGGAAGGTTCAAAAAGACATTCGCTATTTTAAGCAGAGAATTAAACGTTCCCGTTGTACCAGTAACAATTAAAGGTGCATTTGAAGCACTTCCAACCGGGGGCAGGTTTCCTAAACCCTGGAAAAAGATTTCCGTGAAGTTTTCAGAACCAGTATATCCAAAGGATCTTAATTACGATTCGATTAAAGATGCTGTTTTTACTTCTGTTGAAAACAGACTTAAAGAAACGGCCGCTTAGTTATTAAAATTTAGACCCTGGAGGTTTTTAAACACTCCAGGGTTTTTCTATTTCTCAAAATATAAAATTCATCTATGCCAAAAATTAAAACTCATGTAAAGCGAACCAATTTTGCCCGCTCTAGAAAATCACCTGAAGAAATTATAGCTCAACTTATTAAGCAACAGTTTGAAAGTCCGGCAAACAATATTTTGGTTGCAATTGGCGGTGCAGGCGGTTCCGGGAAATCGACTTTCTCCAGAAGGCTTTCTTTGTTACTCGATAACGCACCGGTTCTTAGATTAGACGATTATAAAACGGCAAGAAAGGAAAGACAATCAAATAAACTATTTGGCGCGCATCCAAAGGCAAATAAACTTGATTTAATAAAAGAACATCTTAATTATATCGTTTTAGATAAATCTTTTGATAAGCCCATTTATAATGCGGTTTCCGGAGACGCTGATTCTACTGAACAATTTGAACCAAAAAAAATAAATATTATTGACGGTGAAATTTCGTGCTACAAAGAATTGCGAGAGTTCAATAGTATAAATATATTTATAGATTCTGATTGGAAAACCCAGCTAAATACGCGTATATCGCGTGATATTGATATACGGAAGTATTCTAAAGAAAAAGCCATCGAAACATTTCTTCAAAGCAATTTGAAAGAATTCACAAAATATGGCGCCGCAAGTAAAAACTATGCTGATATTGTTATTTACTGTAATGAAGAATATGAATTGCGGATTGAATCAGTTGCAGAAGAACTTTTTAAAAAATTTAATGATATACTTAAAAATGATCTTGCCAGGGTCGATCTCTCTGGTCTGATTGTTCCGGTTATGACTCCGTTTAATGAGGATTATTCAATTAATAGCAGGATGTTTATTGATCATCTTGATTTTTTAATGTCTAATAATGTGAGAAGAATTTTGGTCTGCGGAACAAGCAGCGAGTTTCCTTCACTAAGAACAAAAGAGAAACACTTGCTCTTAAAACTTGCCAAAGAATATTTTTCGGGAGTTGTACTTTATCAGGCTGGCAATACAAGTTTGCAAAAATCAATTGAAGACGCAAAATGGGCAATCGATTTTGGAGTAGACGGGATCTTATCTTTACCGCCGTACTATTACGCGAATGCTGATGAAAAGGGTATAATTGAGTATCTGGAAACTTTGGGAAATGAAATTAATATTCCGTATATACTTTATAATTTTCCTAAACACACACAGAATCCAATTACCGAAAATATTTTAAAATCGGTTAAGCATTTTGGAATGAAAGACTCATCCGGAACTTTAGATTTACTTAAACACACTGATAAGTATTATGTTGGAAAAGATTCAGAAGTATCTAACTCACTTATAAAAGGCGGATACGGATTTATAATTGGGAACGCTAATTTATTTCCAAAGCTGTATGTTGAAATGGAGCAAAAAATTATTGCTAAGGATTTTGACGGTGCAAAAGAGGTTCAATTAAAAATTAACGAATCATCAAAAGTATTAGTTGGATCAAATAAACTTTCTAAAATGAAAGCTGCTCTAAATATTATTCTGGATGATTACAGTAACGTTATGAGACCACCGTTAGTTACTATAAAAACAGAGGATAATTTTAATATTGGAATAAAAAAACTCGTTACTGAAATTAATCAATAACGAGTTGTATAATAATTATATAATTTAATTTTAAGCTTACTAGCGTTCTAAAAGCCTGTTAGAATTAAGCAATATCACCATTCCATCATCAGTCTTTGCAACAGCTCTTATATAATCAGAAGTATCTCCAACCGCAATTGCCGGCGGCGGTTCAAGCTGATTTTCTGGAATTCGGATTACTTCTTTAATCGCGTCAACAATAAAACCAAGAGTTGTATTTTCTTTTTCCAGAACAATAATTCTTGTTTTAGAATTAAACTCAATTTTTTCCATATTAACTTTCGATCTTAAATTAACAACCGGTAAAACTTTTCCCCTAAGATTTATTACACCTTCAATAAAATATGGAACGTTAGGAACCTTAGTTATATCAACCATTCTAATGATTTCCTGTATATCTTTAATTTCAATTCCGTAACATTCTTTACCAATTATAAAACCAATTACATGTACTATGTTTTCAAGTTCAACATTTTCTTCTGCCGATTTTAACTGGGCATTTTCTACAGCATGAAGTGAATCATTTTTATCAGCTCTATTTTCATCTTTATGAATTGGAATATCCTTTAATGGAATAGTTTTAATATCTTCTATTGGTTTAGCTGCTTCTTGTGTAATAATTTTCTCCTCAACTATTTCTTCCTTATCTTCCATAACATCAGCCTGGGCAGCAAGCATTTCAGCCTCAGCTTCTTCTTCATCCAGCTCATCTTCACTATCAGCTTTAGAGCCAAAACTATCATCAGCCAATAACTCTTGTATCAGTTGATCCCTTAACTGCTGCGCTTTATCTTCTTCCTTAGAGATTTCAGATTTTTCTTCATCTTTCATTACAGGTATTTCTTGTTCATCAACTGCTGCTTTTTCTTGAATATCATTTTGAACTGACACTTTATTTTCATCTTCAACTACTTCATATTCAATTTTTTCATCTGATTTTACTTCAGTTTCTTTTTTTACTTCCGGTTCAGTTTTCTTGCTAGTTCTTTTTTTTCGTTTCGGTTTTTCTGTATCTTCTTTTTTCTGAGAACTTTTTTCCTTTTGTTCTTTTTCAAGTTTTCGAAGTTTCATTATATCGATCATTCTAAAGCTCCAGATAGATTTTCATTTTCATTAATATAAATTATTGATTTTGCCGCTTTCCGAACCACTTCCGCAGTAACAATATTGTTCTGAGCAACCATCGTTTCCAGCAATGAGAATGAGGCTAAATGGTTTAAAGGTCTCGGATATCCCTTTGTTAATCTATGTAATTCTTTATAAGCTTCTTCATCAAAAAGATCACCCTTTGCCCCGGTAATATTTAGTCTGTGTTTAATATATTCCTTTACTTCATTTTCATTAAGTGCTTCTAAGCTAATTGTATATCTTACGCGCTGGGTAAATGCTCTATAAGTTTCCCGTTTTAATCTTTTCAATATTTCGGGCTGGGCTAACAGAACTATTGAGAGTAGTAATTGGGAATCTGTTTGATAGTTACTTAATAATCGAAGCTCTTCAAATACCTTTGGAGATGGAATCGATTGTGATTCGTCAATAAATATAACCGGATAAATATCATCCAGAAAAAACTTTGTTAATCCTTCTTCAAGTTTTTTTATTAATTGCGCTTTGCGGAACGGAGGTTCCTCTTCGAACAATTGTCTGTAGATTTCCTTTAACAACTGAACCGCCGACATACTGGGGTTTATAATCCAGCAAACCTTATACTTCTCATCTTCTAAAGAATCGATTATATATCGCGAGAGAACTGTTTTCCCGGAACCAACTTCACCAGTTATTAAACCAAATTCATGTTGTTCAATAGCAAACTTCATCCATTCAATACATGTGGTGTGGGGTTTACTTAAATATAAAAATTTTGGATCGGGTGTCAGACCAAAAGGATTTTCATTCAGATTAAAATATTCCCAATACATTTAAAATATACCTCTATTATTTTTCGAGTATAATTTTCAATAACTTCTAATAATAAAACAAAATCATAGAATATAATCGGAAATAGTTTTAAAAGATTAAGAGCAATAAGCGTATTTTTATCATTTTTTCTTTTTGGGAATAAAAAACTTCTTTCCCTGAAATGTATCCTTTTTTACTAATACATCTTCAATTAGCTTAACAATTTCATAAGTTCTAATTCCTCCCCAATTCGAATTTACAATTAAATTTGGAGGCGATTCACTTATAAAACGCTCTACAACTATGTCTGGACGCAGCTTTTCAAGAAATTCAATAACCAGGTCAACATATTCTTCTACGCTAAAATTAGAAAACTGATCAGGCTTCGTTTTAAATTGATCAGCCATTATAGTACTTTTAATTATCTGTAATTGATGTATTTTTAAACTGTTAATTTTAAGTTTAGAAATTTCCTTTGCGGTATCACTTATCATTTTTTTCGATTCTTGCGGTAATCCGAATATGAGATGAACACCAACATTAATTCCTCTATTGGCTGTACGATTAATCGCTTCCACACTGTCTGCATAAGTATGGCATCTATTTATATATTCCAGGGTTTTATCATAAATTGATTCTAAACCATACTCAACCGACACATATTTTTTTTTAGCTAACTCTTCCAAAAAATCGAGAAGTTCGTCACTTATACAATCTGGTCTGGTTCCTATAACCAAACCTTTTATCTGCCTGTTCGATAACGCCTCTTTATACTTTTGTTTTAACACTGTTAACTCATCATAAGTATTAGTATAAGCTTGAAAATAGGCCAGATAGTTTTGCGACTTATATTTTTTCGAAAAAAACTCAATACCTTCATAAATCTGAAGCGATATTGATTTAGAATTATTTCCATAAAAAGGATTAAAGGAAACATTGTTGCAGTATGTACAACCTCCTAATCCCTTTGAGCCATCCCGGTTAGGACAGGTAAAGCCTGCATTTATCGGTATTTTTTGCATTCTGGTTTCAAAATTATTCATACAGTAGCTATTATAACTGTAGAATCTTTTATCTTTTCCCCAGTATTCTTCTATTTTACTCAATTATACAACCCTAATTTTACAACTAATTTAGAAAGCAATATACTCGAAATTTCAAGATTAAAAAATAAAGATCGTATTTTTTTTTGAAAAATCACGCTCCATATGTGCCCTATTTTGATACACGCCAAATGGTCGGAAATTGAAGCAGTTAAAAATGACACAAAAGTGTTATTTACAATTTTGCCCAATACCCTTAAAATTGCACTGTTACAATTAGGAAATATGACATGAATTCTGGCTTAAACGAAATATCAATTTACAATTTACTTAAGAAGTTTTGTTCTGACGTTATTAAAAAAGAAGAATTGGAAAATCTTATTCGCTTTTGTATAAGATTATGTTATTCTCAAATTATATCAATTCTGGAAAATGAAAATGATTTTGAGACTAATTCCGATAATCATTATAAATTAACTTCCTCAATTGTTTCTGAACTTTTCGATAAGAAACAAAATAACGATTCATTAAATTTACAAAAACAATTAAATAATTTTTATTTTAAAATTGAAGATGAATCCGATGCTCACTACTTTTTGCACAGAATTATTAATAAAGAGTTGAAACAACGAGTAGGCAGAAAATATAGTAATGTATCTATGCTTGCTTAGTTGAAGGGTGCGTCAAGAAGGGCATTAATAGGGTGGGCTAACAATTTTTGTTAGCCCTTTTTTTATTCTGAATCCCAATCAAAATTTCTTTTCATCATTTTTCTTTTGTGATGTCTCTTCCCATAGGAATCATTATCAAAACAGCAGTTTTTTCTTTCTCTTCTTTCAAATTTTCCATTGGCAAATCTTTTGCCTTTTTCAGCCATCATTTCTTCCAACTTCTCTTTTTGCCCGGCATCAAGATTCAATTCTAAAGCCATTTCATCAATTCTTGAATCAAATCTTTTTTTCATTTTTGCACGAGGACTATTTTCAACCATTTTACCAAACTTTTCTTTCTGATCATCGTTAAGAATTGTTAAGATACTTTTATGAAAATCCCCACGTTTTTCATCATTATCTTTTTTCATTTCAGTTCTATGGTTTTTAAATAATTCTTTTAATTCCTCTTTCTGTTCAGAACTCAAATCAAGTTCCTTAATCATTTCACGAATATTATTGCCTTTACCATCTTCAAATCTGCCTTGTGCAAACAATTGGTTATTAAATACCGCTATCAAAATAAAACAAGCAGTGTATACAAAATATTTTTTTAGGTTTGTCATTACAGCCTCCATTTTTATCTGTCGCGTCTATTTCTATTTTTCTGTTCTTTCTTTTGTAATTCATCAAACTTTTTAATTTGATCTTCATTTAATTCAGCTTTAATTTTATCATTTAATTCCTTTCTCATATCCATCATTTTTTCACGCATTTTTTCTCTATCACCGTTTCTGTTGCCCCGCATATCTTTCATTTTATCCTGAAAATTTCCCAGTATACTTTTAATTTTTACTGTTTGATCTGATGTAAGATTTAGCTCAGTCTTTAACTGCTCTATTCTTTTATCCATATCAAAACCTCTTCTCTGGGCAGATATGTTTGAAAATGATGTGGCAACAATTAAAAATGTTAATAAAACAACTATCCTTTTCATATTTAACTCCGTTTTTGTTTGATTGGTTATTTATCACTTAGACATCATTAAATTCTTAAATATTCCCGCCCTTTCTATTTAAAACAAAAAAAGCCTGGCGCTAACCAGACTTCTTTAAAAAATATATTTTTTAAAATTACTTCTCAGTAACAATTCCACCAGTTAATCTCAATAACTCCGTATCGGTATTTATTAAATTAAACTGTGATAATAATTTTTGAAGAGCAGCATTTAAATAGAACAACTGAATATCTCTATAATTGAACGAATTGATATTTCCGGCTTCAAATTTTTCTTTTGATATCTGAAGATTTAATTTCGCGGCTTCAACATTTTCATTAGAAACTTCTAATAATGTTTTTTGAACATCAAACAATTCCAGATATTGCGATAATCTGTTACTAAGACTATGTTTCATTTCATCAGTTTCTATCTTACTAATATCCTGCTGTATCTTTGCAATCTCAATATTAGTTGATGTATTAGAACCGTTAAACAGATTAAAACTTAGACTCAGGTTAGCATAATAGTCGTATGAGCTGCTTTTAACTGTCGGGGAACTATTTACCTTAGATCTTGTTGTAACGTCGTCATAACCGGCTGATAAAGAAACTGAAGGATATAAATCACTTCTGGATATATCTATTTCTCTCTTCTGCAATATTTCATTTAGATATTGATTCTTAAGGGTTTTATTATTTTCTAACATTTTGCTTTTTAACTCATCCAAAGCATATTCACTTTTCGGAATATTCAATTTATCCATTAGAATATAAGTGTTGTTTTCAGGCTCGCCCATTAACAAATTTAAACTTCTTACACTATTATTAAAAAGCATTTTTTGCGAAAGATAATTTGATCTGTCTTCTAACCATGCGGTTTTAGCTTGCAAAACATCGTATGTAACACTGCTTCCTAATTCCTTGGCAGTCAAAGTCCTATCATATCTGTCTTTTGAGAGACTTAATACTTCTTCAAATATTCCTAATCTTTCAGATTCCAAAAGTACATTATAATAAGCTAATATTATTGCCTGAATAGTATTTTCAATAACTATAGCTGTATTACCTTTTGATTTTGTATATAATTCTTCAAATTTACTTTTTTGATGAAATATCGCAAAGCCGTCAAACAATACCCAATTCAGTGAAGCCGAAGGCGTAAGTCTGTATGTTTCGGTCTCACCTGCTGAATTATCATCATATCTGTTTGTAGATGAAAAGCCCAGGTTTAATGACGGATATCTTCCGGCTCTTCCCCATGTATTGTTTTCATCAGCTATTTCTTCATACTTCTTAATTATTTTTATTTGATAGTTATTTTCAAGTCCGGTTTCAATTGCCTTTGATAGAGATAACTCTGTCTGAGCACTTACTACAATAACCAAACTGAACATTAATAATACAATCTTTTTCATATTTATTTCCATAACATTAATTATCAAGTGTTCTGCGAGAATACAATACAGCTACTTCTACATCCTCTGGACTAAGTTTTTCTATTTTTTCATCTTTCAAGGAATTTATAAAATTGAGGATTTTAACTTTTATATCATTATAGGTTAATAAAAGTACCGGGAAAAATATTAAGATAAATCCAGTTCCTACAAGTACACCAAAAGCTAAAGCAATTGCCATCGGGATTAAAAATTGTGCCTGAAAACTTTTTTCAAGAATCAAAGGATATAATCCAAGTGTTGTAGTTAAAGTTGTAAGCAGAATAGCTCTAAATCTTGAAATACCAGCCTTAAATGCTGCGTCCGCAACTTTATATCCTTCAACTAATAGAGAATTATATTTTGATAAAAACACCACAGCATCATTTATAACTACTCCCGAGAGAGCCACCATTCCCCATGCACTTAGAATTGAAACCGGATGTCCGTGTAATCCATGTCCCCAAAATACTCCTAAGAAAGAGAGCGGAATCATAGAAATTACAAACAGCATATGAAAAAATGATTTAAAGTGAATCATAAGAATTAATATGATTACCAAAAATGCTATACCAAAATATTTCGAAATTTCTTCAACAGATTCACTGGATGATCTTGACTGACCCTGATATAAAATATCAACACCCGGATAGTTTGCCTTTATTTCCGATATAATTTCATTTTCAATTCTGGATATTATCGGCGGTACCGATGCGTATGGATCCATTAAATCAGCATCAACTCTAACTTCTCTTTGTCCGTTAAATCTTTTAATACTTACAGGACCTCTTTCAATATCATAATCTGCTAATTCCGTTAACGGGAAATTTCCCTTTGCTGTTTTAATCTTTATATTTTCTAACTGACCTAAGGTTAAACGGTCATTCTTGGGATATCTAACCCAGACTCTTATTTCGTCCTTTCCCTGCTGAAGTTTCTGAACCTGATCGCCATAGAAACCTTGTCTTATCTGCTTTGTAATATCATTCTGGGTTAAGCCCAGAAAATAAGCTTGTGGTTTTAATTTTAATCTAATTTCTTGTTTACCTTCCGCATTATTATCAGTAATGTTTTTAAGATCCGGGAAATCGTTGAGTTTTGTTTCCATAAGTTTTTTTGCAAACTCAAGTTCTTCCAGATTCTGACTTAACAAACTAATTGAAACCGGGCTTCCCCATCTATTAATCCCGCCAACTGTATATTTTTGAGCTTCCGGCACAGAACCAATTTTCTCTCTGACTCTGCTTACAATATCAAAGCTTGAAACAGAAGCACCTTCCATATCGCGAAGCATTACAAAAATATTACCGGCATGCGATCCTGATTCCTGCCCGTTAAATGAACTTCCTATAGAATTAAAAGTGTAAGTTATGTATGCCGAATCTGAAAATTCTTCCATCAGATCATCATTAACTTCCCATATAGCTTTCTCAAATCCTAGAAGAAATTCATTTGTCTGCTTTTCACCGCTGCCGGGAGTAAACGCAACATTCACGTTAAAAAAGTCGAATGTAATTGCCGGAAAAAATGTGGTTCTAATTAATTGTCCGCTAAACATTCCGGCTGTAATTATCATAAGTGCTATTGGTACAAAAACTACAATCCAGCGCCACTGAATAACATCTTTTAATATTCTTGCGTAAAATTTATCTCTAATTAAAAAGAGAACTTTATCAAGCTTTGCCCTAATATGTTTTGGATTTTCTGATCTTGGTCTAAGAACACTTCTGCTTGCAAGGTGTGCAGGCAATATAAAAAAAGCTTCCACTAACGAAAAAGCTAAACTCAGAACAACAACCAGAGCCATTTCACCCATCATCTCCATTTGACCAGTAATAAGCAATAATGGTGTAAATGCTACAATAGTAGTTGTTACAGAAGTAAACACCGCCGGCATTACTTCTAAAGCACCATCAATCGCGGCTTTTTTAGGAGATTTACCCATTTCAAAATGAGTGAAAATATTTTCGGCTATAACTATACCATCATCAACAAGAATACCAATTACAAGTATCATCCCGAATAATGAGATCATATTTATTGTAGCACCCATCATGTTGGCAACAATAAACATTGCCAAAAATGAAATCGGGATTCCGATAGCTACCCAGAATGAAACTCTTGTACTTAAGAAAAATGCGAGGCAAATAACCACCAATAATAATCCGAGTGAACCGTTATTATATAAAAGTTCCAGTCTGCTTTGCAGCATACGGCTAAAATCGAATGTTACAGCTAATTCAATTCCTTCGTGACTTGAATTGAATTTTCCGACATATACATCAATCCACTCTGTAATTTTATCTAGATCTTCTTCAGCTAACTTATCAACTGAAATAAATATACCCTGTTTCCCGTTTATTAATGTGTTATTAGAAACATCGGCAAATTTCAATTTTACATTGGCTATATCTCTTATTCTTAATTTACTTCCGTCATCATTAGCTCTAAGTATTATTTCGCCTATTTTATCCGGATCAACACTTCTATTTCTTGCACGAATAAGAATTTCTTCGTTCTCCGATTTAATCATACCGGCAGAAATATCTCTGTTATTATTTCTAATAGCAGACGAAATTTCATCGATTGTTAACTTATATCTAAGCAAATCTTCTTCTTTAACTTCAGCGGAAATCTCAACTTCAGGATATCCGTTTACATTAACCTGAGACATTACACCGCTTGATAGAAAATCTTTTTCAATTTCCTGCGCATATTTTTTAAGGGTTAATAAATCAACATCGCCCGCTAGTCCCAGCCTTGCAGCGTTAGTTGTATTTCTTCTTTTAAATACGGTTGGTTTTTCCGCGTCAACCGGAAAAGAACTAATTCCATCAACTGCATTTTTAACTTCGGTTAAAGTTTCGTCAAGATCATACTCACCCGTTGTTTCAATAGATACAGTAGCAAAATTCTCAGATGAAGTTGAATTAATTTCCTTAATTCCTACTAATCCTCTAATTGCTTCTTCTATTCTGGTAGTTATACCTTCTTCCATTTCTTTTGGAGAAGCGCCGGGATAAGCAACACTTACACTTATAAATCTTGATGTCCGCTCAGGGAAAAATGATTTTTTCATTGTTAAATATGAAATTAAACCAGCCAGAACTATAACAGCAATAATTATATTTGAATAAAATGGATATTGAACAAATTCACTTACAAACTTTTTCATATGCCTATTCTTTAGATTATCTTAAAATGTTCACTTTATTATTTTCATCAGCATTAATTAATGGCTCAGTAACAATATCAACATCTTCTTCTAATCCATTAAAGAACAGCGTCTTTTCATTTATCTTAACTTTATTAATTACAGCTTTAACTAATTTATTTTCCTTAACAAGAAAAACTTCATCATTATTAAATACAGCAGTTCTTGGTAATTCCATAACTCCGCTTAAAATAATTTCCCCAAATTTAGCTTTAAAATATTCTCCTTTGTAAATAGGCGAATCGGATGGAGCTTTTAGAGAAACATAAACACTAATCATCTGATTTGTAGGATCAATATTCTGACCAATACGATCTACCTTACCTTCCAGTACTTTAGTTTGCGCTTCATTTTTTATATGAACTTTCTGCCCCTCTTTAATCCAGCTTATATCCTTATATTCAACAGGAACTTCTAATTCCATATTCCCAGTGTTAATAATCATTCCTATTTTTGAACCAGTATTAGCAATAGCCCCGACTTCCATACTAAGTTCAGAAAATGTACCATCAAAAGGAGCTATTATTGAATATTTTTTGATTCGTAACTCTTCACTTTGTATTGAGTAAAAATCGCTAAGGATGTTTCTGCTTGATAAGAAAACTTTTTCTTTTACCGATGAAATTATTGGCAACTCAGGAATATCTTCATCAATTTTTATTGAATCGAAGAAATTGTACCACTTTTCGTAACTTTCGGAATAATCAATTTTGAAATCGGGAAGAATTCCGGCTAATCTGTTTAAGAAGAGACTCTTTTTAGATTTCAACCCTAACACGGCTTCTTTTTTATAAATATTAAAAAGAATATCACCTTTCTTAAATCCGATTCCTTCTTTTAGATCAACATCTCCTTTTAATATTTTTCCGCTAACTTCGGATGCAAGTATAATTTCTTCTTTCGAACTGACTCTTCCATCTTTAATTATACTTGTAGATAAATCAGTATATTTAATTGTAGCAGCTTTAACAGATCTTATTACTTCTGTATGCGGTCTTGTAGGAACTTCGGGTTTCATGGCCGCTAATGAAGCATACATCAACAGCGAACAGACAATTAAAAATGCAATTGACCCAATTATAACTAGTGATCTTTTGTTAAACATGCAGTTACCTCTATTTATTATTTTTAATTCATAAACGTTTTAAACGCAAAATAGAACATGAAAGTTCTAAAAAAGTATAGCTTTAAGTTTAATTTTTTTTAGGTTAAATATAAAGTTAAAATAAAATCTTGTAGGAAATTAGTACTTACTTGTGATTTGTTTCACAAAGACAAAATTAAAATTTTAGGATGGGAAAGATTTTTTTACCCATAATTACCTCAATAAAAATTGATTTACTCTTCAAACTGTTTTTTTGCGGATTTTTCTCTTCTTCCCATTTCACGCTGAAAAGGATTTCTTTCACCATCAAAGGACGGTCTTCCTTTGAATAATCTTTTTTCAAACTTCTGAAATTGATTTTCAGTTAAAATTGGCTTTAACTCTGATTTCAGCCATGCCATATCAACTTTCATTTTATTCTTAATTAATTGTCTCGATGAATCGGCTTTTACCTCAAACTCCTTAAAAATATTTTCCACTTTTAATTTTTGATCATCGCTTAAATCCAAAGTCCGTTCTATAAAACTTGTCATACCTCTTGGTTTTGCCATTCTTCTAAAATTATCAATTCGTTTTTCAACAATAGCCATGTTAATTAAAAAGCCAATTACAAAGCCAATTATAAAAACACCCAGAATGTATAATATAGATTTTTTCTTGTTATTCATAAGTATCTCCATAATATGAATAAAGTACAGAGTTATAAGAATCGTCTAAGGTTACTTCAGGAACACCTAAAGCTGTTCCTATCGTTAAATTTTCAGTTGTAGTAACGTTATATCCAATAAGTAAAACAGCAACAGTTAAAGCACCAATCAGTATTTTTTTTGATAAAAAATTTATTTCATCAAAAAAAGTTATGCCAGGTTCAGTTCGTTCGGCAATTAACAGTTTATCCATTACTCTTTCTTTAAACAGTGGCTTAAATGAACTTTTACGAACAGCCGAAACTGATCCTCTAACCGCTAAAATTTTATCATGTTCTAATTTTGCTTTAGAATCATTTTTAAGCAACTGTAATAATTCTTTTTCCTCAGATACAGTTAGTTCCGAATCTAATTGTTTGTAACTAAGATTTTCTATTTTTTTCATGATTACATTTCCTCCATAAAAGGAGATAATATTTGTTTAAGTTTTTTTTGTCCGCGGGCTAATCTCGATAAAACTGTACCAACCGGCAGCTCCAAAATTATTGCGGTTTCATCTGTAGAATAATTTTCAACTAATCTTAAAACTACAACACTTCTAAATTTTGGATCAAGTTTTAAGAGTGCCATTTGAACCAGCTCTTTTGTCTCTAGCTTATTTGATTCTTTATCAGAATAAAGCTCGCTTAACTCTTTCTCAATCGGTGTATCAAATGAAAAGAACTGTCTTCTTTTTCTTCGCTTAATCTCGTTTAAAGATAAATTGATTGCAATGCGTGTTAAATAAGTACCCAGAGCAGAATCGCCTCTAAACTTATCCATCGATTTATAAAAACGTATAAATACTTCCTGACCAACATCATCCGCTTCCTGAGTATCACCAAGCATCCCGTAAATAGTAGCTGAAACCTGTGCTTCATATTTATTGATTATTTGCTCGAATGAAGAGGCATCTCCATTTATAGCACTTGTAATCAAATCAAGATCAGATGCTTTTTTCATATTTTGAACTGAATAACAATCTTCCATAGTTTTATCGTACTTTCGATTGTTAGACATCCATTAAATAAGTTTTATTCCCGTGAAGTTAAAAAAAATTTGATACACATTTTTTTTAAGATTTGGTACCCCGGGTATTTCGCGTTGTGGAATGTATTGAAATGTTAAAATAAGATATAATAAGTACGGGACGTTATATATAAAGTCCCGTACTTAAAAAATTATCCGCAGCACTTTTTATATTTTTTCCCGCTACCGCAGGTACAAGGATCGTTTCTTCCAATCTTCGGTTCTTCTCTAACAACAGGTTTATTTGCAACAGCTTCGCCATTAAAGAAATACCATTTCCCATCAGCTTTTTTAAACTCAGAAAGTTCATGATGATCTAAATCATAACCCTGCTGTTTAAATTTAGCTTTAAATTCTACTGTCCCCTCTTCATCTGCTTCTGTACCAGCTTCAGTATTTATAATTTCTAAGCCTAACCATTCAGATCCGTGCGACCACTCTTTTGTAGCTTTTTCATCATAATCTGTCCTTTGATCAGGATGAATAGTTTCGCCGATATATTCAACTTCATGTTTTGTATACGCTGTATATCTCGATCTCATAAGAGCTTCGGCAGTACCAGCTTGTTTTTCTCCTTTTATAATCGGCTCGCAACATTCCGCATAATTTTGACCTGAACTACATGGACACATTTCCATAAAAATCCTCTCATAATGTAAAAATTCAAAAATGGAAAATACGAAATTTTACAATTAGTTTTTAACTTGCTTTACGAAAAATCTTATCTGTTAATTTAAAGTACCAGCCTGCGGGTTGAACCCTTCCTATTTGAGGCATCTCTTTTACACTGCCAAAAATCTTATCGGTAAATTTAACATACCATGCCGCTGATTGAACCTGGACTATATATGATATTGCTATAATTATCGCAATTTCAGATCCTCTTGATTTGAAAGCCGTCATAGCTATAGCTAAGGCAATAGACAAATTTCTCATAACAGTTCCGTAAACAAGTGCAATTGCATCACCTCTGTTAAAAAATAATTTCCCAACTATTGTACTAATAATTAAATTGATAGAATATAAAATTACAATTGGGAACAAATAACTCAATAAAATTGCCGGATTAGAAATTATACTGGCGGATTTAAGACTCATTGCTACAAAAACAATTCCTAAAACTCCCAAGGTAGAAATTGGCGGAAATTTTTGTTTTATATCTTTCTGATATTTTTCATTTCCATTAAATTTTACAATTAAAACTTTTGTGAGATAACCAAATATCATCGGTAAAAAAACAACTACTGCAATAGATGTAAATATTTTCCCCATTGGCATATCAATTGTTTCGCCCATCAGCCACTTTGCATAAAGCGGTGTTGCCAGCGAACCAATTATCAATCCAATAACAGTCATTTTAATTGCTGCATTCATATTCCCTTTTGCAAAGCCCGTCCAGGAGATTGTCATCCCGCTTGTTGGTAAAAGCGCCGCAAATAATAGTCCTAATACAATCATTGGTGATTCGGGAAAAAAATAATTTCCAAGTGCAAAAGCTATTAAAGGTATTACCGCAAAATTTATAAATTGCGTAACTGCCTGAACTTTCATTCCTTCTAAAGAAAATACTTTTTCTATTTGAAGATTTACCATCATAGGATAAACCATTAAAAAAGTAAGGGGAATTACGGCTATCTTAATAAATCCCATTTCAAAGAAATAACCTGAGATAAGTCCCAAAATCATCATGAAAGGAATTGTCCAAATTAAATTCTTTTGTAAAAATGATAAAGTTTTCCACATACAAATAACCTTAGAATATTAAAAATTAGGAGATATATAATCGCCCTTAAAAACTATTTAGATATGATGCTTAACAAAATAATTTGATTCTAATTTTCTAAAAAATTTTATTCATATTACAAAAGATCAGTCAATTTAATTTCATCAATTTTTGCCGCCAGAATAAAATCATTCTCGGTTAATCCTAAAACTGCATGAGTATAAATTTCTATTATCACTCTATTGTAAAGAATATTTATGTGGGGATGATGCCCTTCAGATTCAGCAATCTCTGCTGCCGAATTAACAAATTCAATAGCCTTTACAAAGTTTTTGAATTTGTATTCCTTTTCAATTCTATGTACAGTTTCAGTTTTTAGTTTCCACCCTAAAACTTCGGTAATATATTGTTTTTCTTCCGCTTCATTTAACGGAGGTATTCCTCCTTCACAGGGAAGACATTTTTTCTTTGATAACTGCATAATATATCTCCTAAAGATTTTAGGACAAGATATCCAGATTAACTAAAAATTACAAGAGGTATTATAAGTTAATTCTTTGTACGGAAAACGGAAGGTTTGTTATAGCTGGTAAAATCATGTGACATTATGTTTTTTAAAACAGACCCTGGTAAAATTACCAGGGTTCTTGAGACGTAAAATATTTTGTATAGCTGGACTTAGAGTTTTATTTTCAATTTTTATTAAATGGTGAAATAGTAAATCCAAATTTGTATCCATTGGCAGAAGGATATAAACTGTATTTTTTATGCGGAGTTGCTCCCCAACTGTTATCTCCTCCAACGCCCGTCATACCATAATCCAAATGCAGTTCAACCAGATCTCTTGGTTTTATATCGCAAGTATGTTTCAAATTTGTGTCTTTATTCTCGCCAGCATCAAAATCATTAACAAGATAATTAAGCGCATTAAATTCAAGCAAACTATCCGCAACAATCTTGAATCCTACATTATCTTTGTTGTACAGACAAAGCCAGCGTACATCCGTTTTATGTCCGTTTTCCTGCGGTCTTATATATGGAAAATACTGTTCACTTATTTTTGATTCATATATACCTACGTGAGCCGCATATTTTCTGTCGGAATAATTTTCAATCGGCCCTCTGCCATAATACTCTATATTATCGTACTCAACAGGTAAAGTCATTTTCATACCAATTCTAGGGATTACAGGAAGAGTAGAATCCGCAGAAGTAAATCTGTTATTTACTTTTATTGTTCCGTCACCGTAAAATATGTATTCAACTTCCCATTCCGGATTAACATTATCAAATTTATAAACCATATTTACTGAATAAGAACCGTCTTCATTTTCATTTGTATTTACAGAGCTTACATTTAATGAACCCTCTGAAGCATTTTTCCACTCAATACATTTTTCAGACATTTTCCAGCCGTAATCATTATCAGTAGGAGCACGCCAGAATGTTGGTTTTAATCCGGCTCCATCTTTAATAATCTCTCTGTTCTCATAAATTAATGAAGTGATTAATCCTTTTTCTAAATCTAATGTGCTTTCAAAATTTTCCCCTAAAGCAATCAATTTATTGTTAACCTTTTTTATTTCAACTTCACCTTTGCCGGTTATATTTTCATTCTGTTTTTTTACTCCGGCTGGAATTTTAAATTGTTCTTTTGCAGTTTCCCAGTTGTCAGGTAAAATTTCTAAACAATCTTTTTTCAATTTTACAGATAAATTTAAGAACCATTCCGAATCATTCGTTAATGTTACGTCATCCATTCCAAGCTTAACTAATTTTCTTTCCCCCGGTTCAACATTCAATTTATCAATTTTACCCGATTTAACTTCTTTTCCATCAGCTTCAATTGACCAGCAAACATAATAATCATCTAAACTTTTGAAGAAAAATTTATTAACAACTTCCAACTCACCTTTAAGAAGATCGACCGGAGTGAATGCAATATTTTGATAAACTTTTTTTACTTCATAACTTTGAGGCTTAAGTGATCTGTCTGGAAATACAACTCCATTAATTACAAAGTTGCCATCGGATGGAACTTTCCCCGAACCGTAGTCTCCGCCGTAAGTCCAGTAACTCCCTTTTTCATCCTGCTTAAGTAATCCCTGATCTACCCAATCCCAGATAAATCCGCCTTGTAGATTCGGATATTTTTCAATTACATCCCAGTAATCTTTCAGATTTCCAATACTGTTTCCCATAGCATGCGCATATTCACATAATATTAACGGACGATCATTATATTGTTTTGCATAATTTTCCATATCCCAAATTCTATAATACATTGGGCAGAATACATCGGTATTCCACTCCAGACCGGCTCCTTCATACTGAACAGGTCTTGTATTGTCTCTGCTCTTAATCCAGTTATATGTATTGTAAAAATTATATCCTTTTCCTGCTTCGTTGCCTAATGACCAGAATATTACAGATGGATGATTCTTATCTCTTTCAACCGCATTTTTTGTTCTATACAAATGAGCATCTAGCCAATCAGGATTATTGCCTAATGAAAATCCTTTTTGAGTATTATAACCCATTCCGTGAGATTCAATATTAGCTTCGGCAACTAAATAAATTCCATACTTATCGCATAACCTATACCATTGTTCGGGTTGAGGATAATGACTTGTTCTAACGGCATTTATATTTAACCGTTTCATCATTTCAATATCTTTCATCATCAGTTCTTCATCTACCACCTGTCCGGTTTCATGATTAAATTCATGAAGATTTACACCTTTGAATAAAACCGTTTTCCCATTAACAAGTATAACTCCGTCTTTCATTTCTATTGACCGGAAGCCTATTTTTGAAGATATAATTTCCTCGGCCTTTCCATTATTATCTTCAAGTGTAATTAAAAGACCATATAAATTCGGGATTTCCGCTGACCATTGTTCAACATTCTTAACAGTACCATTTATATTTACAACTGCTTTTGAATCAGCTTCAACTATAACTGCTTCTTTTCCTTCTAATACTGTTTTCCCTTCTTTATTAATTATCTTGTAAGATATTTTATTGGAAGAATTTTTGTCTGTATGATTTAATAATTCAACATCCAGAGATAATAATCCGTTTTTATAATTATCATCTAATAATGCTTTTACAAAATAATCTCTAACTCTAACCTTAGGCTGCGAATAAATATATACTTCCCTTGGTATTCCGCTTAATCTCCAGAAATCCTGACACTCTAAAAAACTTCCATCGTTCCACCGGATAACTTCGACAGCCACAACATTTTTACCCGGTTTAACATATTTAGTTATATCAAATTCAGCAGGGGTTTTACTGTCTTTTGATAAACCAACCATTTCACCATTTACCCAAACATATCCGGCTGATTTTATAGAAGCAAAATGAATAAAAACTTCTCTTTGTTCCCACTCTAATGGCACTTCAAACTCTCTTCTATAATAGCCGAACGAATTGTTATCCATATCAACATATGGCGGAACCTGTTTATAGTCTGGAGCCCATTCATACTGGATATTAACATATATAGGTGTTCCATAGCCTTCTATTTCCATATTCGAAGGGACTTTTATTTTTTCCCAATCAGATAATTGATTATCTGTCTTATAAAAATCCTTCAGTCTATTATTAATACCCTGAACAAAATTAAAATCCCAAATACCGTTCAAAGATTTCATCCATTGTGAGTTCTCTTTTTTATAGGTTAAGGCATTGTCCGCTTTACTGTAACTAATAAAATTTGCATGAGGCAATTCCTTATTAATACTTAATACCGAAGGATTTTCTAGTTCTGGATGTGGTAAACGATCAAATTTTATTTTTGATTGAGAAAATGTGATCTGTGCTGATTGAATCAGCAAAAAAATCGTTAAAATTAAATTAATGTGTAATTTCATATCTCTTCTGATTTAGTTAAAAATGCCCGGTCGTTTTTATAGATAAGCAAAAATAGAATTTTAAAATATTATTTACAAGAATAGTAAGTATTTAAGTTGAACATATAAAATACACTGCCAATCTATGGTGCTAAAATGAAGCTCCCATACTTAAACGAATAATGGGAAGGAATTATTCCAATAGCATCTAATTATTTATTACATCATTAGTTATAGTATCAAAATATTTTAGTTTGCCTGATTCCAGATAAATATCGGTTTTTTCTCCTTCAACAGGCAGATGTGTAGATGGTATTCTTGCTGTAAACTGAATCCCTTCAACAATAAAGTAGAAAAATATTTCATTACCCATTTGTTCTATAACATCAATTGTTATAGTCATCTTTACACTCTTTTCACTTTTTGGTTCAAGCGAAATATCTTCAGGACGAATACCAATAATGACGTCTTTGTTTTCCAGTGCTTTTAGATCACGATTAACAGAATTAGGAAATTTAAAAAGCTCCGGGTAATTATTAGTTTTAAAAGATAGTTCGTTGTTCCACACAATTTTTCCATGAATAAAATTCATAGCCGGACTGCCAATAAAACCCGCGACAAATTTATTAGTTGGATTATTATACAAATTAATTGGTGTATCAACCTGATTTACTAATCCGTCTTTCATAATAACAATTCTATCACCCATAGTCATAGCTTCAGTTTGATCATGAGTAACATAAATCATTGTAGTCTGTAGTTTGTTGTGCAATTTAGAAATTTCAGTTCTCATTTGAACTCTGAGCTTTGCATCAAGATTACTTAAAGGTTCATCAAACAAAAACACTTTTGGTTTCCTAACAATTGTTCTTCCAAGCGCTACTCTTTGTCTTTGACCACCTGAAAGAGCTTTAGGTTTTCTAGACAACAGTTCTTCAATTCCTAAAATATTTGCCGCGTAATTTACTCTTTCAGCTATTTCAGTTTTTTTAAATTTTCGCAACTTTAATCCAAACGCCATATTATCATAAACTGTCATATGAGGATAAAGAGCATAGTTCTGAAAAACCATAGCTATATCTCTATCTTTTGGTGGTACATTGTTAACAATATTGCCGCCAATATATAATTCACCTTTAGTAATTTCTTCTAATCCGGCTATCATGCGGAGTGTGGTTGATTTACCACATCCCGACGGACCAACTAGTACTACAAATTCCTTATCTTTCACTTCTAAATTAACATTATCAACAGCATTTATTTTTCCATCGTAACTTTTACAAATATTTTTCAGAACTACATCCGCCATGATTCACCTATATTTTTCCACTATTACTTTTTAAAAAAATCATTTACTATTTATAACAATCAAGGTTTATATAATCGGGATCCATATCCGGAGTACGTAAACCTGCCACTTCATTTGCCATTAAAATAAAAACATTCCAGCATAATCCTCTTGTAGATACCCACCATTGATCGAGTGAATTCCATTTTGTTGGAATAAACTCTTTACTGAACGGCCATTTGGGATTAAGATAAATTTCTGCCCAAATTCTGTTTTCCATTAAGAACTTTGCTTTTTCCCAGTTATGTTTTAAACCAACAACATAAGCGCAATATTCCGATCTTAACCAGCTTCCGCCGTTGTAATAAAATCCATCTCTTTTACCGTCGGCATAATTATTCTCACCAAATTCTTCAAAAGGCTGATAATCCGGAGAAAGATAGGAGAATTTTTTTGAATCGTTTGTTAACCTTACACATATTGGAGCGGTAGTTCCATATTGGGGATAAGGCGAGTTTGAAACCTGGTTTAAAACCGGCATTTGATTCAAATGATTTTTAACCATGTCATCAGTTAGAATAGAACGATTAAATAACCAAAGAGAAAAGAATTCAGGTTCAAGGTCTGTAAAACTTATAACATCAGGGTAATTTCGGTCGAACAGCAAATGTTTTCTTTCTGAGTCATAAAAATCCCTATATTCTTCTTCAGCTTTGTTCATATATTTTTCCGAAATATCAAAACCAAGTTCCTTTATTGTACGCAATGCAATAGCCAGCATACCCTGATTAACTCCTAATCTATCGGTCTTAGGATTAAAATCAACAATATCAACTTGACTCATAGAAAAATGGGATGTACAAACTCCGTCTCTATCAGCATCAAATTCACTTAATACATAATCAACCGCCCTTTTAATTTTATCCTCAGGAAGTTTAATATTGAAACGGCGTTTATTAAGCATAGCCCAGATTAACCATTGTATAGTTGCTTCATTATCTTTTGCTTCTGTCGATCCAATTAGCGGAGTAACTATTGTACCTATTGCACCTTTGGATGTTTGTGTTTTACCCCATTGCTCCCATATTAAAAGATTTAGATTTTTATTATAGGTTGATACAATCGAAAAAAATGTATCTCTGTTATACATATCAGGAGCATAGTTCATATTAGGTACATTAAGCGGAGTAAAATCTTTTGTATCAGTAATCCAGGTATGCATTTGTAAATTTGCATACAGCATCTTCTCAATAAGTGTTCCTTTAAACTCTTTTCCTTCAGCTAACCGTGACTGGGATGAGATCATAAACTGCTGGTGCGATTTCCAGGGTTCAATAAAAATATAAGTTGTTTTCTCTGCTTTTTCGCCAAGAGGAAGAACATTATACGGTTCCGCCTTAGGTTGATGTTCAACAATTTTTAAATCCTTTATTTGGAGTTCACATTCATTTCCTGACTGTGTTCCGATGAACATTGAAACAGAATCATTTTCAATATAAGGAACCATGATGCTGCCTTTAAAAATTGTCCACTCATTTTCTACAGTATTAAAATTATCAATGTACTTTATCCCATGCTCAAGTTCTTTAGTTTTTTGTCCATTTTTAATTCTGAAAAGCTTTATCGCAACACCGGTATTTCCTTTGCATAAAAAGGAAATTGTGTATATTTTTTGATCTTCAAACGGTGCAATAAATTCAAGACCGGCTCTGCCTCCGGGAAAACCAATTATAGTGATAATATTATTTTCTGCTTTAACGTCTGAATTTTCTTCCTTCCTATATTTGGGATCTAATACTAATTCTACTTCTGTACCTTCATCAAGGTTGTACATCTCGCCAAATGTTTGTTTAACATATTCATTATTTTTCTCCCTCTCAAAGGAATCAGCAACTGAAAATAAATTAATATCCGCCAACCTGCGCATGCCTACAAACCCACCGCCTCTTAAAACTCTTCGCCTGGTATTTCTTGTAAACTGATTTTTATAACCAGCATCAGTTAAAAAACCAACTACAATATTATCATTGGTAACAAAACCCGCTGATGAAAATATTTCATGAACAAATCCTCCGGGAAAATTATCATGCTCAAATGTAATATAGCGATTTGGCTTTTCTGCCGGTCTTGCCGTTTCTTTTATTATATAATAAATGTTAGGCATATTTGGCTGAAATAATTCTACAGTTTTTTTTACCAGATTTGAATTAATTACCCGGTAAGTAACTGTAACCGATAAATTCACTTCAAATTCTTTTATATAAGATTCCCTTTTTAGAGTTATACATTTTTCATTGCCAGTCCATTCATTACCAGTCCAATGCGGTATATTCGCAACAATACTCAAATCAAGATTATACATCCGGATTGAAAATTCTTCGCTGTTTTCAACTATTAATTTACTGCCATTATAAAGCCCTACTCTAAAACCTTGTTCGTTGTCTCCAACTGCTTTCAAACTAATATTCTGTCCGCAGACAAGTGTTCCCATAAAACAGAAGAACAGTGTTAAAGGTATAACTCTAATTTTATTAATTAAATCTTTCATTATAATATTTCTCAATCAGTTTAATAATTGTAATTATCACAGCCGAAATATTTTTTACATCCTATTGAAGTAGAAGCATTTTTTTTGTCTGAATAAAATCATTTGTTTTAATTCTATATAGATAAACACCGCTTGCTAAACAACGTCCTTTATCATCTTTAGAATCCCAGGTCAAATCGTACCATCCGCTGCTCATTTCTTTTGCAATTAACGATCTAACTTCTTTTCCTAAGACATCATATATTAAAAGTTCTATAAACGAATCTGATTTAAGATAGAAATTAATATGCGTTTGTCCGTTAAACGGATTTGGAAAATTTTGCTTCAGTAAAGAATTTGTCGGCAAGATAACTTCTGCTTCATCATAAATACTAGTGTTAAGATTAAACAGATTTCCTATTTCCCCGACACTTAAAGCATAATCAAAAATTCTTATGTCATCAAGTTTCCCATTAAAATTATACTCTTTGTTAGTAGGCATTGCCTGACCAATTGTAAGATCTATACTGGTTGTATTTAAAGTACCAGTCCAATGAGTAAAAGAATCCAAAGAATTATTAATATATAACTCTACATCATCACCATCATATTGCAGTGAAACAAAACACCATTTTTTACTTTCAAGAATTGTCTCAGAATCCAGATCCACAATGCCGGAGCTGGTTTTAATTGTCCATCTTAGTTTATTATTTGTGATTGAAGCTTTCCAACGGTTCTCCCAATTACCATGAGAAATCGGATAAGATTCCCTATCATAAAATTCATTTATGTATATCCAAAAATTCACACTTATTCCATTAATAAAATTCAACTTATTTGAATTAGCAACGGTTACATTATCATCTTCACCATCGAATAAAAGTGCTTCGGTAAAATTACCGTATCTATCTTGTGTATATTTAGGACCATTTAAAATTCCGTGTAAATTATTGCCGCTTTCATCATTAGCATTCCCAGAAAATGAATAATATGTAATAAGATTTCCCTTTTCCTGTATAGTAAAGTCGCGCACCATAACTTTGATACTATCCGCTGTATAAATACCGTCTGAATTAGTAACTGTACATCGGATAAAATAATCCCCTTCATCAGTTGGAGCAGTCCAGGTAATACTTTCCCCAGAACCTTTAATACTTCCATGTAATGAAAACCATTCAAAAACCAAATCATTATTATTTTGATTTTGAACTACACATTCAATTACAGTTTCATTCCCAAGATTAATTTTTAGAGGTGTTGCTTTCATCTTTTCAATTTTAGGCGGTTCCACAATTTTTTCTACTACTTCTATAAACAGAGCTGAAGTATCACTTCCACCTAATTCATCAGATACAAAAGAAGTAATCTTATAAGTACCGGATTTATTTGGAGTCAGCCAATTAATAACACTGCTGTCTTTAGAAATACTTTCTCCCTCAATTTCCCAGCTATAACTTATCTTATATCCATCAACATCCACAGCGGTACAGTATATCGGGATGTTTGTGTTTACAAATACAACGCTATCTTTATTTGCTAAAGCTTTTATTCTGGGAGGATAATTGCTGATAGTTTTCCCGTTGTTATAGTCGATAATTCTATCATTAATTAGTGTCTTATTTAGGTTATATGAAACTGTTCCGCCGGAAGGAGCCAGAACTACAATAATAGCAGAGTTTGCTTCAATCTGTAAATCGGTCGAGGTAGAAACTGAGCTATAGATAAACATATTGTTGACCGATTCATAAATATCATAATTGCCACCCGGTAAATTAAGCGTAACTGTTTTAGTCTCTCCGTATGGATTGTAGTATAAATATGTTGGGTATGTTTCTGAATGGTAATAATCTGTTTTTAGTAAATCCAATTGTAGTATCTTTGGAATATTAGTGGTTTTTATTATTCCGCCTAAAATTCCAATGTGTGACGAACCGTATAGACCTAAATTTGTTACTGACCATCCGCCAGAAATCGCGTCACCAGTTGCAAAGGGTGTTTTCGAATTTTTTTCTTCTCTTAATGCTTCATACGCAATATAGGAATTAGGATCATTCTCCTTTGACCATCGCCAGCTATCTTCATTAAAATCCGGAAGATATTTTGAATAAAATAACCTTGAAGAGTTTGCCGCATTTAAAATCCATTTACCAATCGATTTAGCATAGCGGTCATCGTAACGGACAAGCGGAGCTAAAGCACCTATCTGTTCAAAAGTATTCATTGCAAAAGCATAATCATTATTACCGTTAATTTCTCCAATCAAACCATTTGCTTCAAAATTACCCCACTTGCCTACAACGGCTCCCCAATTACGCAAAGGCCCTACATCGAAACACCAATTAAGTATTTTGTTCAAATCATAACCGGTATTTAATTCAGCGTTCATTCTTGCAGCTATATATGCGCCATATGAAAGCTGTAATTCATAACTTGGATTTTCATGCAAGCTGTTTAGAAATTCGATTGCCCACTCTGCACCAATTCTATATTTTTCTTCACCGGTTTTAACGTATGCATTATAGAGCAGCCATCCAATTGCTCCTGAAGCCTCCGGTTCAATTACTCCATTGGCATTTCCAGTCATTGTTGATAAATACCAGCCACGATAATTCATAATTGCTTTTTGCCACGGGGTAGACTTAGCCCTCATATTTCTGAGAGACTCAAGCCACTGATTAGCAATCTGCGTAAATTGAAAATCAAAATCACCAGTGCCGGGATATAAATAATTTAGCTGATAGAAAAAAACATTGGGCATTGTATCGTACCACCAGTCACTTCCACTACTTGCATTTGGTCCGTTTAAATAAACATTTTCTTCATGACGTCTATTAAAATATTCTTCGCACATTAATACCCAGTTATTACCTCTGTCGTTTAATTTATTGATCCCAACTAACGTAGCCCCAATAACGGCAGGCAGTACATTTATTGTCTCACCGTTATCTGGATAAATAGTACCAATATATGAGTGAATTCCAAAACTGTTATGTTCAGGATAATTTGTTGTAGAATTATTAATAACTATTGCCGGAAGATATTCGCCCGAAGAATTTAGATCGAATATTAAAGAATCATAACCTATGGCTATTTTATTAAAATCCGGAAGATCGTATGTACCCGGACTGTCGGGCATTTTATTAAGTCTGTTAAGAGATAATTGCTGACCGCTTATTACTCCTAAAAACAATGAGCAGATCAGCATTTGACTCAATATAATCTTATTAAAATTTTTCATTTT
The DNA here is from genome assembly GCA_016342755.1 of Melioribacteraceae bacterium. Classification (GTDB taxonomy): domain Bacteria; phylum Bacteroidota; class Ignavibacteria; order Ignavibacteriales; family Melioribacteraceae; genus JAEINS01. The sequence continues at coordinate 124,472 of JAEINS010000002.1, forward strand.
ATTCTCTATAGATCATACTTCCTTGTAAAAATAAAACTCACTATTTATAGATTTAGCTATTAAGAAATTGATTTAAAGAAAAAATCTTTATGTCACTTATTTGTGAATCTTTATTTTTTTTGTTCAGAATATCTACTTTAATTTCTTCATCAGGTAAAATTGAGAATCCTCTGTTAGAAAACAAAACTCCGTCAGCATACAGATCAACAAAATAAGCCGGTTTATCAGTTCTAATTATAATCTGGTTTTCACCAATTAAATCAAAAGTAACGGCAGGTTTTACAGGCTTAAAATACTTCCAAGACTGACTGTTATAAAAATTTGAATTGATTAGATTCCCCTTATGATTATAAAGTCCGGCTAGAATAATTGTATTTTTATTAATAGAAGTAAATGATTTAACCTTTTCTGCTGAATTACTATCTATTGTAAAATTATTTAAGAAAGTTTCTTCTATTGAACCAGAAACAGAATCGATAAATGTAATTTTATAACTTCCGCTAAAATTTTTGTTGCTTTGGTTTTGAAGATTAATATGGATTTCATTTCCAATATTTTTAAAATAGACTAATTGTTGCGCGAAAATATTTTTAACAAAATAATATGCCAGCTTAGGAATCATTTCAGAATCAATAATAGACCAGCTTGTAACAGGCCAACAATCATTTAGCTGCCATATTATTGAGCCGTTTGTCTTCCCGTTTGTCCGCCAATGTTCCAAACAAGTTTTTAAAGCAAAACCTTGATTTAATTGTGTGAGATATATGTACTCTTCCCACTTAGTTTTTATTAGCAAATGTTTAGCAAGAAATCTAATTATGCGTTCCGGTCCTTCAACCTGTTTATTGTGATGTTCAAATATTTTGGATTGAATTTTTCTATCCGCCTCCGGAATAACTTCATTTAATGTATCGGGATTTGCAGGACCCTGAAAACCAAACTCAGTTACAAACAAACTATTATCATTTTTTACTTCATCGTAATCTTTCCAACTGCTCCAGATATCCCATTGATGAGTATTACCACTTTTGAATGAATTGGGATCTTCATCCAATCCGAATGGTGATGACCGCCAATATGGTCTTAAGTTATCTAACTTTGCCAAAACATCCGGTATAACCTCTTTATATATTTTTGAACCCGGTATTTCCTCTTTGGAATCGGGGTTCTTCTGATACCATCCCCATTCATTCTCGTTATTACCACACCAGACTGCCAATGACGGATGGTTCCGTAATCTCTTAATTTGGAAAACAAATTCATTTGTAATATTGTTTATAAAATCATCGTGTTCCGGATAAGCTCCACAGGCAAACATAAAATCCTGCCAAACTAATAATCCTAACTTATCGCATAACTCATAAAAAGAATTATCTTCATAAATTCCGCCGCCCCATACACGCACCATATTAACATTAGCTTCTTTGGCAAGAGTTAAAAGCTCCCTGTATTTTTCTGATTTAACTCTGGGAAGAAATGAATCCGCCGGAATCCAGTTAACTCCCTTTATAAAAAGCGGATTTCCATTTATTATAAACTTGAAAGTATTTTCCGCTTCTTCCAAAAGTCGCAATTCAACTGTTCTAATACCCACTTGCTGTTTATAAACACACAGTTCGTTATTAGCTAATCCTATTAGCAATATTTTTAGAGAATATAAATTTGGCTCACCCAACCCATTGGGATTCCACAATTTTGGGTTTTCAATTCTAATTGTATATTTGTTTTTTGAAGACAATGATTCGGTAAATTCCATTTCAAATTTTGAATCATCACATTCCATAGAAATTTTTACTTTAGAACAATTACTAAGATTACCCTTTATTACAAAGGATAAATCTAACTCAGCATAATTCTCCTTAATGTTTTTAGTATTAATTAATACTTCGGTTAGTTCATACTCAGTTGTTTTTTTTAACCATACATCTTTCCAAATCCCCGCTGTTATAAAACCCGGGCCCCAATCCCACCCAAATGAATACTGGGCTTTTCTTAAATATACTCTTTCTGAAGCCAGTGCAACGGGAAGTTTTCCATGTTCCAGTTCTAATTGTTTACCTATTCTTTTTGCGGAAAGTAATACTATTCTTAATTCATTCAATCCGCTAATAAGTTTATCTTTAATTTCATATTCGTGATCATGAAACATATTTTTACATTTACCAAGCAACTTATTATTTAAGTATATTTCGCCAATAGTATCAATTCCTTCAAAACATATTAAATCAAATGAAGTATTAGCGATATCAAAATATTTTCTATATTCCCAGTCACAATTGTCAATCCACTCTAAATTTAATTCATAGTCAGAATAAAACGGGTTTTCAATAATCCCATTATTCAGCAGATCAGTATGTACTGTTCCCGGAACTGCTGCCGGAAACCATTTATCAGATAACTTAAATTCATCTGGCTTCATCACGGCATTTTCTGATGATAAAAGCCTAAACTCCCAGCCAGTATTTAATACTTTTTTTTCTTTCATGTAAATTGTCTTTAGAATAATTTTGAAAAATATTTTTTTGGAATATGTGTAATGCGACAATATAAATCCAGTTCGCCTGAGGCAATAATATAATTTTCATCCAGTTCATCTATACCAGTAGTAAATACAACATTCTCAACATATTTTGGATATTCCAGTTTATCAGTTAAATTATAATTTGCTTGCAATAGCGGATTCTCGCAGCTATGTTTTAAGATAATTGCAGGATCATTTTTATCTAATAAAATCCAGTATGTTTTATAACACCCAACTTCATCACAATCTTCAACACCATGAAATAATACTAGCCAGCCTTTTTCAGTTAGTATAGGCTGTGCACCGGCTCCAAGCCTTTTAGATAGATGTGAATCTTTTTTTAAGGAGAGAAGAGTTGATTCCAAAGGTCTCCAATGAAGCAGATCGGGAGATTGAGCAATGTTTATTGATGGTCCCGCTAAAACATCTGTAGTTTGTGAAGAAATAAAAAAATGATCGCCAAGCGGTCGGGTTAATGCGTAATAATAATCACCAATTTTTTTGGGGAAAATCACCATATCTTTATTCTGATGATCTTGTATAATACCAAGATTTTTATAATTCAGTCCATCCTTAGAAACGTATAACGCGGTTGGATGGCGCTCTGATCCAACACAACAAGCCGTCATATAATACTTTTCCTCTATCTTAGTTATTCTGGCATCTTCGATACCATATTCCTGATAACTTTTTTCAGATTGAATTATTTTGTCATAATGAATGTTAACTATCTCAAGTCCGTCTTTTGACATTTCTACCGGAAGCTGCCATGAAAAAGAAGTAAGCGCATAAATTCTGGCATGAGTATATTTTTTTGAACGATATTTACGCGGATCACTTGTATGGAATTCTGACAAGTCGAATTCTTCAATTACAAATTCTGAGTTTACCGGCTTCCTTATAACTTGTAATTTATTATTAATGATATTTTTTTTTAATGCTTCGGCAACTCTTACCATCATTAATAAATTGCCGTTTGGTAATCTTGTCATTCCCGGATTAAAGGATCCTAAAACATATGTTTCTGAATTAATTCCATTACGAAGAGGCGATTTTGATAAATCGACATCTCCCGGAGCAAAAACAATTTTGTCTTTTGTTATTTCAGTTTTCATTTTTGTTTATCTTTATCCAAGTTGGGTAAATTGATTTTATTCTTTTCCAGTTCTTGAAATATTAGCAGAGCTTCTATTGTTGATTCAGCTCCCGAATTCTTATTTACAATTGTCTCATTCAGTCCGTCATAACATCTGCCAGTCGCAGGAAAATACATTTGAACATTTAAATGATTGTTGCCGAAAAACCATTTAGAATAATCTGCCGCATATTTGCTATATTTTTCTTCCCCTGCAATTTTATGTGCTTCAAGCGCAGCATAAACCATTGGTCTGAAACTATAAGCAATCTGAGAATATTTCCGAATCTCATTTATATTCACTTTAGAATTTTTGATGTCAATGGAAAACTCATTTATATATCCTTCATTCAAAAGTTGGTTGTAGAAGTTATCAATTTCCAAAAGAGCACTGTTTAAATAACTCTTATTATTAGTAACCTGATATGCCTTAAACAAAGCATAGGATTGCATATTCCCCCAGCCATGCCATTTATTTTGCCAGCTAAGAAATGCACCATAAAACTTTGACGCGGAATCCTTTATCTGCATTAGCATTATTCCCTCTGAAAGAGAATTTATTATTTCAAGAACAGATTCATCAGGAATTATTTTATAATAATTTGTTAAACCGATTATAAGCAAAGATGCCTGATCGGAACCATATTCATACGGAAGCCATTTCGGAACTTCCACTCCCGCAATAACAGTTCTGTCTTTTTGTACCGGAATATAATCTTTAAGATTTTCTACAACTTTTTGCATTGCTCCTAATATTTCCAAAGACAAATGTTCATCAGTGTTTTTTAACAAAGGATAAGCTTCAGTTAATGCCCAAAAGGCTCTCCAGCTCCACCAGCCAGGTCTATTGATACTATTTTGATGACTGGTATTTATAGAATGATCAGGGAAAATAAAATTATAAAAGTATCCATTATCACTCTGCATAAAGAAAATAAATTTAATAAGTTTTTCTGCTTTTATTTTACTTTGCAGATTGCCTTTATATCTGAAATCCTTCATATAAAAAATAGCAGCCCTTGCAACATCATCAACACATGCCGTGCCTTCATCATCGTCGTCAACCCATTCATAGTCCGGATGCTCAGCATATATATGGATAATAGCCATTTCTTGTCCATCAACAACTATTTCTTCGTATAGATGATTTAAATGCGAATCATTCACTGATTTTTGTTTACTTTCAAACGAGCAGGATATCGTAAATAAAAATGCCGCAACTGCAATAATTATTAATACCGTTTTACTTTTTACTTTTTTATTATCCATTATATATCCGTTTATATACAAATTGAAAGTAAATAATCTATAGTTGTTGTAGCTAAACAAATGTTTGTATCTGCGCCGGAATAATATATTTTCACTTCACCATTTTCTTCAATGATCCAGCCATTAGTAAAAACTACATTTCCTACGTCGCCAATTCGTTCATAGTCTAAATCAGGTATTAAAATAGGCTCTTTAGTTTTTCCAATTACTTTCCATGGTTCATTTAGATCTAATAACATAGCTCCAATTTTATATAAATAACTTATTCCAAAACCGCGAACACCATGATAAAGAAGCAGCCATCCGTCTTTTGTTTTAATTGGCGGAGTTGAAGCTCCAATTTTATTGGCTTCCCAGGTTCCCGCTTCTTTTTCCGCAACAAATTGATAACCTCCCCAATGGATTAAATCCTTACTTCTATTAATCCATATATCAGAATTTCCTTCTGCGGAGGGACGATCAATTTTCCAATAATAATTATTAATCATCTCAGGAAAAATAACTGCGTCTTTATTAGAAGGCTCTGTCACAGTTCCAAGTATTTTAAATTTCTTAAAATCAGTTGTCTCCGCTAAAATCACTAATGGTTTATACTTTGAAAATCCGGTATACGTTAAATAATATTTATCAGAAATTTTTGTTATTCTTGGATCCTCAATTCCCCACTCAACATATTTGCAATAATCACCATGATCCTCAGGAGATAAACAGGGTTTATCTTCAACATTAAAATTAATCCCGTCATTACTTCTTGCCAGAACAAAAGATGATCTGCCGTTAGGCATTTCAGTTCTGCATACTAATAGGTACTCACTTCCAACTTTTATGGCACCTGCATTAAATATGCTGTTAACCTTAAAAGAAACATTGTCTTTAGTTATAATAGGATTCTTTTCAAACTTTATAATTCCCATAATCCACCTTCCTATTTTATATTTATTTCATTTTATTTATAACTTCATCAAGTTCAATTCTTGCAAAACCACATGCAGAATCAGATACCGCGTATGGAATTATCAAATTATCATTGTGAATTATTGATCCGCATGAATAAACTACATTAGGAACATAACCCTCTCGTTCCTCTTCTGTAGGTTCAATCAGCGACTCGTTTAAACGACCAATAACTTTTGAGGGATCATTTAGATCAAGAAGTATTGCGCTAATAACATAACGGCGCATTGGACCAACAGCATGAGTAATTAACAACCATCCGTCTTTTGTTTCAAGCGGGGAACCGCAATTCCCAAGCTGTACATATTGCCACGGCTCTTCGGGCAATTGAATTATACTTGAATTATTCCAGAAATATAAATCATCCGAATTCATCATGTAAATATTTTCACCATCCAATCGCGATGTTATATAATACTTCCCATTTATTTTTCTTGGGAAAATGGCAAACCCTTTATCTTTAATAGCTGCGCCATGAAGAGTTCTAATTTTAAAATGATTAAAGTCTTTAGTTGAGATTAACTGTGTTTTAATATTTTTACCGTTGTAGGCCGTATAAGTACCATAGTAGTTTCTATCACCACTATCTTCATTAAACAATACAAATCTCGCATCTTCCATTCCCATACACTCTGTTTTAGAGAGTGGGAAAAGAACTTTTTCAGATAAGCTTAACTCACTTTCAAACTCACAATCATAATTTGAATCAACTAAATCAGCAATATTTATAACCTCATCATTATTGCAATTCAATTTACTCTCAATTTCATCCCTTGAAAACTGATCATTCATTGATTGAAAAAAATCAAATTCGTTTTTTGACTGATCTATAAGTCTTTCGGTAAAAAACTTTTTCGAGAATTGCACATCCTTTTTTATTGAAGACGGCACTGAATATTTTGATCCCGCTGATAAATTAACGGAACCATTTTCACTTAGAATTCCTTCGCAAAATTTAATTGAAGATATATGTCCTTCCCCGGTTGCTCTCTGACTTAGAATGAATCTTAATTCTTTTTCATCAACATTTCCCTGATCAAAATGAGGTACTATTGAAGGATTAAAAAGTGCGGCTGCTTCAATAGAATATTCGCTTGTAAAATAACTGCCTGTCAAAAGTTGGCAATCTTCTGAAACCGCAATACTGACAGGCACTTTTTTAGTAATTAAATTGAAATTAGCCTTAAGGACTTTAGTAAAATTCTTGTGCCTGTTGTTAAATAATTTCATTACATCTTCTAACTGATTTTTCACTTCAGCTTCAGACAAATCAAGCACTTTATTAATTATGTTATTTGCCCTTTTTATATTCCCGGGAAAAAAGAATCGCAAAATCACACGTTTTGGATCTGCAATTAATTTAATTTTCTCTCTTAATAAATTCATAAAATACTATTCCTTTAATCCTGTTGAAGCCATACTTTGAATGAAATATTTTTGAAAAAACATATATGTAATAATTATTGGTAATGCCAGCATAACGGCCGAAGCAAGTTTAACCCCCAGCTGTGATTCCGCTCTTCCACCGACAGAAAACAATGTTACTAATTGAGGCATTGTCATTAGGCTTTCGTCTCTTATAACAATTAACGGCCACAATACTTCGTTCCATGAAGCCATGAAAGTAATGATGCCAATTGTAACAATCGCCGGTAATGAATTTGGCCAGAGAATTGTAAAGATGATTCTTAACTCTCCACAACCGTCTATTCTGGCTGCATCAATTAAATCCTTTGGTATACTTTGGAAATATTGTCTAAACATTATTATAGCTAGTGCGTTCATTAAATATGGAACAATTAAAGCAAGATATGTATCAACCCAGCCCAGCTTTACCATAATTATATAATTTGGTATAAGTGTTATCTGAAAAGGAAGTGTCATTGTAAATATTATAACATAAAAAATTAAGTTTCTCCCCTTAAACTCAAGCCTTGATAATGCATATCCAACCATTGATCCAAAAACCAAAACACCCAGAGTAATAGATGATGCAACAAAGATGCTGTTAAGGAGCGCTCTGCCAATAGGAATCTTATCAACCATCTGAGAATAACTGTTTAGAGAAACTGATGAGGGAAATAGCGCTAGATTGCTAATTTCATTTTCCGGTGCCAGAGATGCAGTTATCATCCAATAAAATGGATAAATAAATGCAATAGCACCTATTGTTAAAAGTAAATAAAAAAGTGCTCTCTTGAATAATTTCAATTTTTTACCTCGACAAATTTTTTCTGAATTATTACTACGGCAAATATTATTAAGGCAAAGAATATACCCAGTGTAGCTGCATAACCCATATGATAATAGAAAAACCCTTGTTTATAAATATATAACACAGCGGAAATAGTACTGTTCAAAGGTCCGCCTCCGGTCATTATATATGGCTCTATAAATAATGAAAATCCGCCTATTGTTGACAGAATAACAACCATGAATATTGTTGGATTAATCATTGGCAATGTTATTTTAAAAAACTTCTGTGATCTTGTTGCTCCTTCAATATCCGCAGCCTCATAATAATGAACAGGAACAGTCTGCAAACCGACTAAAAATAGGACAACATACAATCCTACATTTTTCCATGTTGCCATCACAGCAATTGATACCATTGCAACATCAGGATCAGTTAACCACCCTATCTTACCCAGACCAATTGAAACAAGCATACGATTTAATAAACCTGTATCGAACCCGTACATTTGCTGCCAGAGTATTGTTACTACAACTCCCGATACTATTACAGGCAAGAAAAATGCCGCTCTAAAAAATCCCTGGAACTTTAATTTTTGATTTAGAATTTCTGCTAAAAATAATGCTACTATTATCTGCAGCGGAATGTGGATTACCAAAAAAACAAGTGTATTAATAATTGAGATAAAAAATGTTTTATCATTAAAAAGTCTTACATAATTATTTACCCCGACAAACTCCATGGGTGAAATAATATTCCATTTATGAAACGTTAATACAATTGAAAATATTACCGGGAATGCTATGAATAAAACAAAATGCAGTAAGTATGGAGAAACCAATAAATAGGGCAGTATTTTATTTTTAGTATTTTTCATTATTATCAATCTAGAAAAAGTAAATTTACAGCATCGGCAGCATCCTGAATAGCCTGTTCAGGAGTTTTAATTCCATAAACAACACATGCTTCATACTGCTGCGATATTAAATCGAACACTTCCTTTAGAACCGGGGAAGCATCTGTACCTTTTACGTATTTAGCCTGCTGTGCAAATACTTTCATCTTTATATTATTATTGAAATATTTTTGGAATAAATTATTTTCTAATAAATCTTTTCTTCTAGGCAATTGATTCGTAATATTAAGCAGTTGTAAATCTCCTTCGTCACTAATCATTGTCTTTAAATATTGCCAGGCATTTTCTGGTTTTTTGCATGTATTAAAAATCACAATATTTTTGGGATCTCCGTAAGTATAGACAGGGCCTTCATGATCGTCTGGTACAGGCATTGAAACAAAGTTATATTCAAAATCATCTGTCTTAAAATTATCAGCATGCATTATCTCCCATGGTCCGGTAAAACGTGTTGCAATTACACGTGAAAGAAATACATCTTGCCGGGCTGATAATTTTTCTTTTGAGAAGTAATTATTCTTATATAAAGTTCTGAGAAATTTAAATACATTGATAGAGTGCTCATTATTAAAAACTGCCTTACCATCCTTAACCAGAGATGCGCCTCCGGATGATGCAAGATATAATGGATAGAAATCGAAAAATCTTTGCCACCATGTAACCTGCACCTCAGCATATCCAAACCATCTGTCAATATACCCGTCGCCATCTGCATCCTTCTTGAATTCTTTTGAAGATTCTAAAAACTCGCTGTAGTCTTTTGGCGGTCTTTTTAAGCTTAAATCCCTTATAATATTTTCGTTGTAAATAAGCATTATAGGATTAATCTTCCATGGAATCTGATAAATATGACCATCTAATGAACGAATTTCTTCTATAGTGCTTGTGTTACATCTATCGTATAAAAATTCCATGAAGCCATCAAGAGTATCTAAAGGAATTAAAACATTTGCTTGAGCATAAGCTTCAACATCACCTTGCCACATATTGGAATATATATCGGGTGTAGTTTCGCCAACCACCGCCGCCAAAATAATTTCCTCGCTCGATTGTCCTTCCGGAACCGGTTGAAAACTAACCTTAAACTCCAAATTATTTTTATTCCATTCTTCAGTTAACTGCCTTGCATAATTTATCTCATACGAATTATTAGATGACCAGTACACTAGATCATCTTTATCATTATTACCATTGTTATTACATGATATAAGAAGGCATACAAATAACAGGCTCAATATTTTAAGATTAATTTTTACCATATAGTTTTATAACCACCCAATCCAGTCAGGATCAATTGTTGGGAAAGCAGGACGAGGAATTAATCCGCCTTTCTTAATTGAATAAAAATCGATAGCCCGTTTATCTTCCTCTGCTGAAACCATTATTTTATCCAGTACATCTTTATTGATTTTTATTTCATACTTTTTTTTCAGCTCCATTACTTTATGCAATATTGTTTTAGACAGTTCCCCGCTCATCTTTTCCGATAAAGTTTCTTCATCATCTTTGTATCGAGCTGTTTCATTATTATTAATCTTAATAGAATTTGCATATTCATTTCGCAATGCTGAATAAACAATTTTATCTCTCCACCATTTGCTTTGCTGTTTTACCCAGTTATTATCAAAATATTTTTTTTCTTTTGCTATACCTGTAAGTAATTTATCGCGCTTCATTTGCCAGATAATATTTTCGAGCGATAAAGAAAATTCTTTCAAATTATCTTTTCGAAATTTTATATATAATTCTCTGTTTTTATACCAGAACAAAAATTCATCTATCATATTATTTTTACTATCTGATTCAATTAATACAATACCAGGGTATTCATCATTTTTAGAAATCCCCAAATTATTTAAAGCAGTTTCTAACTTTTCATCTAGTTCCCACTCTTTATATTTCTCTTTAGGCAAAAGAAATTTTCCTAAATACGATCTGAGTATATTGAATCCGTCCCTTTTAATTGTAGAATTACTTTCAAATAAAACTTGATTAACATACTTGTCGGAAAATTTGTCCATCTTAAATTTTGTTAAAGCTTCACTCGCTTCTTTTTTAAGTCTGTTTAATTCTGATTCTGTTGTAAATAAATTTTTAGTTCTATTCTCATATTTTATTATGTACCATCCATCGGCAATATTAATAGGTAAAGCTATTTCACCAATTTTCATTTTACTAATTAAACTTGCCAGAGCAGGATTTTTTTTGTTCAAATTAAAAAGTGAAGTCTGCATTTGACGTTGATCAGCAAATGTAGAATCATTTAATTGAGAGTTAAATAACGAATCGAAAATTGATTTGTCATTTAGTGATTTTGATATTTTTTTTATTTCAGTTTCGTTCGAAGAGTATATCCATTTTATATTTAACTCTATATTCTTTTGATCAACAATATCATTTATTTCTTCATCACTTATTTCAACCTTATCTAATATTTCATCTTTAAATAATTCTTCTGTTGCCAAATCTGATGTAAAATCATAATAAATATTTTTTATTTCAGGTTTATTAAACACTCCGCTGTTGTAGCCTTCTATAGAAAGAAGTTTTTCATTAATCATAAAATCTAAATGAATAGCTTTAGAATTTTTTTGCCGTTTTGTAAATCCCTGACCAAACTCATAATTGTAAAAAAACTCTTCCGCTGTAATTAAAATAGTATCGATTGATGCAACAACTTCACCCGGATTTATAATACCTTCATTCTTTTCTACAAATAAAGACTGACCTTTGATAATTCCCAGAGTAAGATTAAATATTAGTAATAATAAAATACTGCACTTCATTTAACTTTCCGTAATTAGTAAAAAAATCTAAAACTTAAGATTTAAAGAAAATGTGTGAATATTGTTCAATCGTCCAAAGTCTCTATAACCATAATCAAAACTGACCGTTGCCACACTAAGAAGCATATTAGAATCAACTCCGACACCTAATGAGAATCCGCCTTCAGCATCTTCCAAAAATAATGAATTATAACCAGCTCTAAATTTTATTAGATCTATGAAAGAAAATTCCCCGCCAACATTAAGACTCTGATAATTATTATTAGGTACAACTGCGTCTGCCGCGACTTTAAATTTATAATTCTCTTTCTCAATAACATTTGTTGAAACACCAATTCTCATAAGCAGAGGTAAATCCCAACTATCCATTTCAATACTTGTAGGAATGTTAGCATTAGAACCAAGCTTAGTCTCATCAACCCTTATATAGTACCTTGCGTCGCTGCCGCTAAGCTGCATTGCTGTTCCAAAATTTGAGATTGATGCTCCTATAATCATCCCGCCAAACAGATCTGTTTTAAAAAGAGTTCCGGCATCAATTGCAAAAGCATTTGCCTTCATATGCCAAATTTTTTGTTCAATATATTTTGCTGAGAATCCTATTGAAAACCGCTCTGTTAATTTCCTTGCGTACGATAATCCAATTGATATATCTGAAGATGAGAAAAACTCACCTGTTCCTTCGGGCAATTCAATAGTTCTCACTTTCATATCATCCATTGATAAAGACTGAAAGCTAATGCCAATTGTTCCAAAATCGTTTAAAGGAATTACTAAGCCCGCAAAATCATAACTGGTTTCAGCAATCCAATCAGTATGCACAATAATTGCTTCATTTTTATTTAAGTTAGCTATTCCGCCAGCATTCCAGTATAAAGCAGAAGCATCATCCGAGATACTTACAAATGCTCCACCCATTCCAAAAGAGTAACCGCCAACACCAATTTCTAAAAAGTTAGCAGAAGTAGTTCCCGTCTTCGATACGTTTTGTGAATAATAATCATTATTTAATATTAAGATACTTATTGTGAATAATAATAATCTTATAAGATAATTTTTACTCATGGTTTCACCGTAGATCCGAATTTTATTTCTATTTTTTTATTTAATGACTGCAAAACGTCCTATCTTTTCTCCGATACCAGGGGCATCAACATGATAAACATAGATTCCATAGGCTATATCCATTTTATCTTTTGAAACTAAATCCCAGCTTTCCTGTCCATCGGCAACATTACCATAATGTTCAATAGTATCAACAAGATTTCCGCTTAGTGAATAAATCCTTATTGTACATTCGTTTGGCAGATGAATAAAATGAATTTTCCTTTCGCCTCTTCCTATTTGTGTTGAATATTTTTCCCAGGAGGCAGCTCCAACATATGGATTTGGTACAACCGCAATATTATCTAAATCAGATTTAGCTTTCGATAAATCTAATTTCTGAGACTTGGTTGTAAATTCAAAAAATTCCCCGTTCCTAAAAGGTTTTTTTGTAACTACTTTAAATATATCGCCAGTTTCCGGATGAATTCTATTTTCTTCAGCTAAGGTTGTATCGTTAAATATACTAACTGACCAGCCAATATGAAGATTTGAAAAACCTGTAGCCGGCTGCCCAACCGAATCGCCGAAAACCATAAATATAGCATCACCATTGTTGAATAATTCATCTTTATTTTCATCTCTAAAAATAAATTGTGCATGATCGTAATCATCTGTAATGTTTTTAATAATTATGTCTGACTTAATAGGCGTACTGAATGATGATGCCGGATAAGACAGATCACCTTCTCCGGGCTCTGTAATTTCTATTTCGAAATCAGCCGGATAATAAACACGTTTTCCTTTATAGGCTGCTTCAAATCTTGAATCAAAACCTACCTGTGTAATATAGTTGCTGCTTCCTTTTATCCATTTGGAATTATCAAAATCGACTGCTACTAAAGTATCATTAGCTATATCAAGAGAAAATCCGTCAACAACTGCTGACTGTTCATTGCTGCCAACAAATAATTTTTTATTTATTAGTGTGTCGTTTGATATGAAATCAATAACTGAATAATATGGACGAGACGCATCATGATATTTTGTATCTTCGCTAAACTCCAATCTGTAAGTATGAAACTCTTTTACAGAATCAGAATCAAGAATAGTAATTGAAACACTGCCAGTTCCTGGTCCGCTTCCTTCGAACGATTGAATTTCTGGAGCCATATAACCTGCGGCAGGTGCTCTGGGTATAACTACAGCAGTATTTATATCGTTGGTTATTTCTCCCGTTAAAACATTTTGTTTAAGAATTGTGGCCGTTTCCGAAGGAGGAATTCCTTCAAATTCACCTTCAATATTAATTGTTGTAAATCCCCGGTCATAAGCCGATATTGCATAAAAATATGTCTGTCCGTTCTGAACAGTTGAATCAACAAAAGAATGTTTTAATCCGGTATCATCGCCAATATAAAACAAAGCACCGTTCACATCTATAGGGTGTAAACCTGTTTCACCATTAATAACATCGAACTGCGCAATGGGATCTCTAAAAGTTTCTTTGCCGTAAGCATCAGTGATAGTTTTAATCTCAAGAAAATTTTCTTCTGTTGATCTATAAATTCTATATCCTTCAAAATTTATTCTTTGATAAAAAGCATCAAATGTTTTTTCAGCTCTGTCATCCCACATTAGTGTAACTTTTCCATCGCCGGGTATAGCTTTTAACTGAGGTTTCTCTGGCGGTTTTGCAAACCGGTAATTAGCATTGTAAATTGATTGGACAGTTTTTTTCCTTCTAAAAAGATCCTTTTCGTTAACTCCAAAAATCATCGACATTGAAAATCGTTCAGTCTCTCCGGTTTCCTCAATTTTATTTGTTTCGGATGAATATGTATTTCTTCCGTTCATGCTAAAAAGATAACACGAAAAATAGTTTGCCAAATTTGCCCCGATTAAAGACTCATCCTGCGGAGTTGGAAGGCTTGAAAGTACCGTCCAGTTCTCTTCATCATTATCTAACTCATATAGATGAACAGGATAAATTTTAAAACCAGTTAAACCAAGCTGGTCTGATTCATCTTTATCAAGAATTCCAAAATTTGGTTCACCCTGTTCTGGTCTTCCATTTCCTTGCGAACCATCCGCATCAGGTTCTTTATAACCATCATCAAAAGGTCCTAATCCATCACTGCCAACATCATCATAAAGTGTTTCATCTATATCCCATACTCCGTTTTCATTTTTATCATCAAAGGATCTCCAGTTTGCGTTCTCGTCTGCATCCCAATGAGGTGCCCAAGAATAACTGTTGAATTCTTTAAAATTTATAGAATCACGTGCCGGATCTAATATAAATGGATCCTGATTTATATTTTCAATAAATAAATTTGCTTCATTATCTCTTCTTTCATCTGTAGCACCATCTAAATCATTATCTCTTCTGTCATCCGGTACTCCGGGACTTTCTAAAAAAGCATATCCAGCCATTCCGACCGGGCTCCATTTTCCAGGACTTCCAAAAGGAACTACTGACCATGCATAAGACATATCCAACAATTCATTATAATCACCAGCGTTATTCGAAGAATTATCATGTCCTCCTATTCCCCAGTCAATATATTGTGCAAACAGAGTTTTTTCATAATCATAATCGCCCATGTTAGTAATTTCATAAAACCAGAATATTACATCTTCGGCTAATACTTGCGACCATTGAAACCCCCGTGCCTTAACCTGCATTCCCAATCCGCCTCTGTCCGGATCTTCACTATCAGGAGTAAAATTGTTTTCAAGAAGATATTCCCTATCCTCGTGATCATCAAATACAAAGTAAGTTTCTACATCAGCATTAAATACACCTCTGCCAAAAAAACCATTCCATTGTCCATCCCAATCCAAACCTCTATCCGGCCATGAAACGGGCCATGTTCTTTCATCGTCGCTACGGGCGGGTTCTGAACCATACTCGGCAGAATAGCCAGGTAAAGGCCACCAGCCGTATGTAACACCAGTGGATTGGTTATATCTGGTGAATTCGTAATAATTTGATTCGAGTGGATGAATTACTCTTCCCTGAGGATCTTTTGCTTCTGCCTGAACAATTATTGCTACTCCATCCACATAAGTATGATTAGTTCCTCTGGGCCATACGCCGCTTCTGCTTGGTTCATTTTCCCAATCGGCAATTTCGCCAAAGTTATAATAAACAGTTGCGGCAAGGTTACCATCCATAAATCCTTTTCTAGTTTGATTATGGTCACCTTTGTTTTTATCAACTAATCTTTGAGCTGTTATTGAGTTAGTAACTAAAAATATGCTCAATAAAATAAGGATGAAAAATTTTATCCTATTTTTAATCCCTGGCACATTATCCTCCAATATTAGAAACATTTATAGTGTAATTGATGCACCAAGAATAATTTGTCTTGGCGCTGAATAAAAATCTGGTCTTGTATAATATTCTTGTAAAGTATTAACTCCTCTGGGAGCCGACTGATTTCTTGTCAGATCAAGAGTGTATCCGGCTCTGCCGGTATCATTAAATACTTCAAGTTCATTTTCTGTATCAAAGAGATTATAAATTTTAGCAAAAAGAGAAATACTATGATTCCCTATTTCTAAATATTTTGTGATATAAAAATCAGCATTATAAAAAACAGGCTTGTTGCTGCTGTTCTCTAAACCTGTTCTTAAACCTTGCAGCGATGGTGTATAGGGTAAACCCGATCCAAGTCTGCCAATTAAGCTTACAATAAAATCACCCGGATTTCCTGCTGTTAAGGTGAAATTTAGAGAGTGGGTTCTATCCCAGTTTAACGGTACTAATTGAGAATTAATTTCTATTGGTGGTTCGGCCGAAGCTTTATTAAAAGCATCATTAGGATCTGACGCATTTCCTTTTGCAACCTGATAAGTATAATCTAATGTTGCGCCAAAACCATCAGCAAATCTTTTCTCAAGAGAAAATGTCATTCCTCTTACCGAGCCATAATCTTTATTTATTAGTCTGCTGAATTTCTTGAATTCATTTTTAATAAATACTTCTGTGCTTAATAAATTTCTAATATCCTTGTAATAAGCCGTAACTGTTACGCCTAATACCGGAGTTAATTCTTGCTGTAATCCAATTTCGTACATGGTAGTTCTTTGTGGTTCCAAATCAGCATTACCAATTGTATTACCAATGTTAGAAGGAAAACTGCCGGTTAACGGTATTCTAAAATTTGGATTTCTGTATAAGTTCTCGAAAGGAGGAATTTGAAAAAAATGGCCATACGAAATATGGATTGCGCCTCTGTCTGTTATTGGATATGAAATTCCGATTCTCGGACTTACCTGATACTTGGCACTAGCCTTTTTCATTAGTGAATCTGGGAAAGGAGGCTGAAGTTCATCCAATAGGTTTATTTTATTAGGATTTTTTAAGTATTCACCATCCGGCTCAAAATAATCAAATCTCATTCCAACATTTACTACAAGATAATCCAATTCAATTTTGTCTTGTAAATAATATGCAAATTGAAAAGGATTAGATTCATATTTATTATAATTAAAAGCACCTACATTTGGAAGCGCAGGTTTGTAGTCAGTAGTTGCATCAATCACTATCTGAAAATCTTCATAGTCTAAGGAATGTTTCTGAAACTCAAATCCTGTCTTTATTTGATTAATATTATCAATTTGCCAGGTAAAATCGGTCTTGCCGGTAAACGTTGTTGTTGTATGATAAAAATGCCAATTTTCAGTACCGGCAGTTAAAAATGAAGCTCCGCTGGTAAATTGTTTTTTTTCAGGATCAACATACCCGGAGTTTAATGGATCTTCAAAAACATTCTGACTATATTTAGTGCGAATGCCTGACCCAATAAAATCTATAAAGGCCGAATTACTAAGTATTAAAGTATAACTGGCAATTCCTAAAAAACTATTTTGATAATTCTTATAATTACCGTCAGGATTTAATTTATAGGCATGATCATATTGGTTATATTCCTGATCCGTGTACATTCCCGTTAATACAATGCCTCTTCCATCACCAACATTAATAGATAATTTACCCTGCAATGATAATTTTTCATTACACTGCATTGGTATATATTTTCCATCACCGGTAGAACCTACATACCAATCGGAAGGATTGTTTGCTGAAAAATTAGATGAATCGGATGGATTAAATACTCTTTTTCCATAAATATAACCATCATCGTAATTGTATCTTCCAGAAACAAAAAACTTAAGCAAATTTTTTAATCCCGGAACAGGACCACTAAAATTTCCTTGTACATTGTAAGCACTAAACGGATTTATATCATCAATATTATCAAAAATTGAATTATTGGAACTTATAAAATCACCCGAGTGAACAGATATATTCCCTTCGTAATTTTCTCCGGCAATTTTGGTAACCTGATTTACAACACCAGAGAGTGCTTCGCCATATTCAGCATTAAAAGTACCTGTAAGAACCTGAATTTCTTCGATACTATTAACTTCAGCAGAAATTGAGGATTGACCGGAAAATGCGTCGTTTACCGGAACACCATCAATTAAGTATTTAACTTCGTTACTTCTTCCGCCTCTAAAATGACCGTCAACAACACCAGCCTGAAGATTTACAACTGCTGAAACATCTTCCAAGGGCAGCATAGAAATTTGATTCCCGCTTATTTTGGCTTCAGTTGAAGTTAAATCGTTTTGAACAAAAAGTTTTTCTGCCGATACAACAATTTCACCTATCTCAATTGATTCCTCACTCAGTTCAAAATCAATGTTTGATGTCCGGTCTACTGAAACCCTAATATTTTTAACGGTAATTGAAGAGAAACCTATAATTGAAGCTCTAATATCGTAATTGCCGGGAGGAATATTTAGAATAAAATAGTTCCCGTCAAAATCAGTTGCGGAACCCATTGTAGTTCCAATAATTACTATATTGGCACCTATCAGAGGCTCGCCTGTTGATTTATCTATAATCTTCCCGGCTATCTTACCCGTTGTTCCGGCAAAAGAGAGAGTACTAAAAAATACAACTCCAAACACTGCCAAAATATAAAATTGTGTTATTCTTTTAATAGTGAACATTAAATTCACCCATGTTTTCTGTCATAAATTAACTTAATTTTAATATATTAACTCTAATATTAGAGTGGACACTTTTTCTAAAGTGCCCACTATTTCACTCACACTAAATAGAAAATAATTCACATACTATTTTAGCAAGATCATTTTTCTTGCCTGATAAAAATCGCCTGCTTTAAGAGTGTATATATATGTTCCGCTTGAAACCTTTGAACCGAAATTATTATTTCCATTCCATTGAATTATATTAACACCTGCATTTTGCTCGCTACTTACAAGTGTTTTTACTTCTTGTCCAAGCATATTAAATATCTTTAAAGTTACAAATGAAGCCTTTGGAAGGGCATAACTAATTTTTGTACTTGGATTAAATGGATTTGGATAATTTTGAGAAAGTTTATAATCAAAAGGTAATATTTCATTTGCAACATCAGTTGTACTACCAATATTTTCAACTTCAAGCGCGTCCATCCAAACTGTACCTTTAAATCTTCCTAATGGATGTAGTCTTACATCAAGTGATTTTGAATTTTCTGCTACCGGGACATCTACATAAAATTGTGTCCAGTCAAATGATGTGGCATTTGGAAATTTTAACGGAATATCACTTGCCCATACATCTTTAAATCCTTCGTTTCCGCCTAATGAATTATGGAATATAGGCGTAATTGCTACGCTCCACTGATCGCCTACTACTGATACTGAATCAGGATGTAAGTTCTCGCCTTTTATCCATACGCTGATTCGTAATATATCGCCAACATCTATGTTACTCATCATAGCTATATCACCTGGTCCTGATTTGCTGAGTGACGATGATGCCGGACTATTCAATGCATAGAATCTTGTTCCAACAAATCCGTCATGTGTACCTTCCAGCATATCAAACTTTAGTGAATATTCACCGTGATAGGATTCTTCACTGGTTATTCTTGTATTGCCGTATCCATCCGATATTACATCATTCTGACGGGGAAGCCAGTATATCCAGCCTTCAGGCATTCCTACTGTTTCATTCCATATTCCGCCTGCCCAGGCACCGCCTCTGCCTTGTAACATAAATTCATCTGCCCATACTGTTCCTACAGCATCTTTTCCGCCGACAAACTTTATTATTGTTGTCCAGGAATCTCTCGGCAATATTGTTTCACCTACCGCGTTGGTATCCGCGTACCAGTCCATACTTGCCGCACTCTGGTCGACTGGTAACTTTACTTCCCCTATCATTACACCGGCTGAATCGTAAAACTCATAACTTAGATACCATTTTTCATCTTCTGTTGCCGGATTTACATTTACTCCGTCTGTTTTTATTTTAGCGCCTAACTTTATATCTACATCCTTAAAATGTTTTTCACTCCAGATATCGCACATGTTTTCTGATTCCCACATGGCCGCTTCTGATGTTACTTCCTTTGTTATCTTCAGTGATTTACCTAAGGTTATAAACTCATCACTTGCCCACTCTAATGTTGCTCCGTTTTCTACTTTATGCCAATAGGAAGGATCTGTCTGTTCAAAACTTCCTATTTCATTTAAGGTAGGAATATCCAGTTTCTCTACTGTTAATCCGTCCATCCAAACTGTACCTTTAAATCTTCCTAATGGATGTAGTCTTACATCCAGTGATTTTGAATTTTCTGCTACCGGGACATCTACATAAAATTGTGTCCAGTCAAATGATGTGGCATTTGGAAATTTTAACGGAATATCACTTGCCCATACATCTTTAAATCCTTCGTTTCCGCCTAATGAATTATGGAATATAGGCGTAATTGCTACGCTCCACTGATCGCCTACTACTGATACTGAATCAGGATGTAAGTTCTCGCCTTTTATCCATACGCTGATTCTAATTTTATCACCTGTTTCGACATCATTCAATGCATAGAATCTTGTTCCAATAAATCCGTCATGTGTACCTTCCAGCATATCAAACTTTAGTGAATATTCCCCATGATATGATTCTTCACTGGTTATTCTTGTATTGCCGTATCCGTCCGATATTACATCATTCTGACGGGGAAGCCAGTATATCCAGCCTTCAGGCATTCCTACTGTTTCATTCCATATTCCGCCTGCCCAGGCACCGCCTCTGCCTTGTAACATAAATTCATCTGCCCATACTGTTCCTACAGCATCTTTTCCGCCGACAAACTTTATTATTGTTGTCCAGGAATCTCTCGGCAATATTGTTTCACCTACCGCGTTGGTATCCGCGTACCAGTCCATACTTGCCGCACTCTGGTCGACTGGTAACTTTACTTCCCCTATCATTACACCGGCTGAATCGTAAAACTCATAACTTAGATACCATTTTTCATCTTCTGTTGCCGGATTTACATTTACTCCGTCTGTTTTTATTTTAGCGCCTAACTTTATATCTACATCCTTAAAATGTTTTTCACTCCAGATATCGCACATGTTTTCTGATTCCCACATGGCTGCTTCGGTTGTAGTTCCTTTAGTGATCTTCAGTGATTTACCTAAGGTTATAAACTCATCACTTGCCCATTCTAATGTTGCTCCGTTTTCTGCTTTATGCCAATAGGAAGGATCTGTCTGTTCAAAACTTCCTATTTCATTTATTCCTAATTGAGCATAGATAGGAAAACTAATTAATAACATAAAAATTGTTAAAAATCCCATATGCCAACTATGGTATTTTGTTGAGTTACTCATACTGCCTCCTTGAAATGTTATTTTAGTTAGATACCGATTATTATCATGATTCTTTATTCTATATACATTTTGTATTTATATCCTGATCTAATCAAATAATTTCTATACTTTTACTTAACATAAGTTTTGCAATCAAATTCGTTTACTGCCAGGTGCTGATGTTGACTGACGAATAATAAGTTCAACAGGTACAAGTATTTTCTTAGGGATAGTTTTTGTTTTAAGATAACTGGTTATTATTCTTATAGATTCCGCACCAAGTTCTATTTTAGGAACCCTTATTGTTGATAATGGCGGATCGAGTAATAAATCCGATTCAACATCGTCAAAACCAATTATTGAAAAATCATCCGGTATTTTAAATCCATTATCTTTTAGATAATGCATTACTCCTATAGCCATAGCATCGTTACATGCAAATATTGAAGTTAAATTTTTATTTTTTTCTATAAGTTTTTTAGCAGCATCATACCCATTTTGTCTATCAGGATATAGAGAACCTGTTTCTACAAATTTATCATTAAATCCAATTTTGGCATTTTCTAAAGCTTGCTTATAACCAGTAAAACGCTTTAAGAGACTTGGATGCTGTATATCTGCCCCTACAAATCCTATTTGTTTATGTCCCAAACCAATTAAATGACTCGTAGCCAATATTCCTCCCTGAATATTATCAATAAGAATATTTGGGCAACAATTGTTTGTAGTTTCATAATCTACAAATGCCAATGGAATTTTTAATTCCAAAATTCTATCAATTAAATTCTGCGGAACTTTTCCGGCAATTATAATTCCATCTACATTTCTTTCTTGTATAAATCTTGGTAATTGGTCTTCTTCATTAAAGTTTGATTCAACGGTCGCTAATAAAACATAATAATCACCGTCACGCGCCTCAAATTCAGCTCCTAAAAATATTCTGGTATAGAATGGCTCAGTTCTAAGAAAATGATCGTCTGTTATTATAAACCCAATATTTCCGGCTCTTTGGGTAACTAAGTCTCTTGCTGATTTTGAAGGAAGGTAGTGAAGAGTTTTAATAGACTTTAATACTTTACGTTTTGTTTCGGGAGAAATTCTAGAGTTATCATGAATTACTAAAGAAACAGTTGCTGTAGATACTCCGGCATGCTTGGCTACATCTTTTATAGTAGGATTCAATTTTCACTCACATTAGTTAAACGTTTAACTTTGTTTAAAATATAATTAATTTTTACTCAAGTCAAGAAATATTTTATTTTTCTGTAATTAAATCTTCACGCTGGAGTTAATATGTGAAATGGTAGTGATTTAAGATAAATTTGCCCTAAAATGCCATTTGTTAGATTAAACTTCACAAAATCTCAATGATCAAATCCTTAAATAAAAACAAAACCTCTAAATTAGTTTAACATTACAATTGTTAATTTTAAGTAAACTTTAGTTTAAACGATTAACCTATTATTATAATTTCAGTAATTATAAGACTCCGTATTATTGTAATTTGCATGTATAGAAAAAAATGTGATTTGTAGGATGTATGCCAAAACATGTTAATTTATTTCATTTATTTTCATGCTGAAATAAAAAAACACTTAATTACAAATACAAATTTGCAGTTAATCCCAGATACTTTTGATTGACCAGAGATTCAATTTTAAGATTTCAATACTTTCTTCAGCACCAAAAAATTCAATACTTGTGCTATGTTCGGAATGAAAAACAAGGTCTGTAAAAACGAGTTTACCATCGTTTACAAAAAGTTCAATCGAGTTTGCATCAATAAAAATATGTAATTTTATTTGCCCGTTAATTTTTAAAGGAGCATAATGCAGCTCTCGTTTGGAGAACAAATTATTAAAACCGATCTCCCCGCTTTTACTCCTGTCAATACCAATAGTTTTTTTACTACCGTTAAATAAAATTTTTGTTTCTTCTTCTTTCCCTTTTAAAACGCTTAAACCAAAACTCTGATTATGGTTGATATTAATTTCGGTTAACAGTTCAATTGCACCGGGAAATTTCTTTTGTTTTAGTTCCTTATTTATAGATGAAATATTCCCATAAAGTTCAATATTATTAATTCTTTGATTCTTAAATTCCTTTACCGGTGTTTGGAATAACCTTATACCATTTTCTGTATTCTTTAATTTAAGTTCCCGGGGAATTGACATAGAGCTTCTCCAAGGGCTGGTTGGTACGTCTTGCGCGTAATCCCAGTTACTCATCCAGCCTAGCCATAACTTGCGTCCATCATCTTTAGGAATATCTGACCAGGTTACAGGTGCATAAAAATCATGACCATAATCCACCCACAAGGCATTTTCTAAAGAAGATTGTCTTGGAGGACTCCCAATATTTCCGCATTTACACATGTTCCTGTTGTCAACTATTTCTGCTACTATTCCATTTTTATTACCAACCATAACTATCGATTTATGGTAATCTTGATCCAGAATAAATTTTTGACCATCAAAGATCCCAATAAAATATTGAGCACCTGAACCTCCGGAAATACTATTAGAAATAACATTTACAGTCAATACCCATTTCTCATTATTTTTATTATCATCAACAAAAAGAGGAAATAAATCAGGACATTCCCAAATACCTTTTATAGAACCGACTGAACCAAAATCACTCATTAAGCTCCAATCAATTAAATTAGTTGACTCATACAACTGAACTTTTCTTTTGTCAGGAAGTGAAACTATCATTACCCATTTCTCTTCAGGTTCATACCAAAAAACTTTTGGATCTCTGAAGTTTTGTGAGTTCAAATTAATTACGGGATTTAATGCATATTTTGTAAAGGTGCGTCCCTTATTGTTGCTGTAAGCTATACATTGAAATTGAATATCGGTCTCATTAACCCGACCTGTATATATAGCTACAATCGGAGGTTTTTCATCCCTTCCAAATCCGCTTGAATTATTCCAGTCCACAACAGCACAACCAGAAAAAATCATAATGCCATTCTCTTCAATTAAAGCTAATGGCAAATGTTTCCAATGAATTAAATCGGGACTAACAGCATGCCCCCAGCTCATATGCCCCCAAATATTGCCAAATGGATTGTGCTGGTAAAAAAGATGGTATTCACCTTCGTAATAAAACATACCATTGGGATCATTCATCCAGTTCTTTTCTGGTGAAAAATGAAATTGCGGACGATATTTTTCTTGATAATAATCACTCATATTATTCTGCAAATATAAATTTTAAAAAACAGAATAAAACTATATTATAAAATATTGTATACTTACTAATTAATGGTGATTATAGAACTACAAATGAAATAGGAATTATATTACAATGTTGATTTATAGGATATTTGGAATATTTTGTTAGAAAAAGACACAGTATAAATTTAAAAGAGAAAAAGCCTCTAACTTATTAT
This sequence comes from Melioribacteraceae bacterium, assembly GCA_016342755.1. Lineage (GTDB taxonomy): Bacteria > Bacteroidota > Ignavibacteria > Ignavibacteriales > Melioribacteraceae > JAEINS01. The sequence continues at coordinate 149,379 of JAEINS010000002.1, forward strand.
AATTAAAGGCTTTTTGTGGAGGTGGCGGGAGTCGAACCCGCGTCCGAAAATATCATTTACTAAACATCTACACGTGTAGTCTGTTTTTTAATCTTACCTAATAAACTCTTACAGACATGATTTTATTAAGCCAGTCTGATAAATTTCGCATCCTCTACTCAGACTCTCGATTCAGCTATCGCACCTAACGGCGTTCTTCCAATTCACGGCACGAATAGAAAAGGAGAACGGCTACCTATTAAATTAAGCAGCTAAAGCGTAATTATTTTCGCCATTTAAAGCATTTTCTCACTGTTTAACCTGTAGTTGAGGAACAGGACGTGCAATCTAATAACGTAATAAACCCGTCGAAACCAGTTTCACCCCCAAATGTTGAAATACCAAGGAACAAATACCAAAAGTCAAATTATAAAATCATGTCATCTCGAACAGTTTTACCGTGAGAGATTTTGATCTAAATATGAGATTCCTCACAAAAAGAAGTTCGGAATGACAATTACATTTCTAATGGTAACATTCAATTCTAAATTATTATAACGAAATCAGTTCTCGATTTTACTCGAACTGACAGATCACCTAATTATTTAGGATTCCATGGTATATCAGGTGTTTTATTAATATGATTCTCAAAACGTGCAAGAACAAATAATAAATCTGAAAGACGATTCAAATATATAACTATATTGGTATCAATTTCAACTGATTTAGAAAGTGTTACAACTTGTCTTTCTGCTCTTCTGCAAACAGTTCTTGCAATATGAAGTTTACATGCGCCTTTTGAACCGCCAGGTAAAATAAATACTTTTTGCGGAGAAATTTTAGCATCTAATTCGTCAATCTCTTCTTCAAGAATATTTATTAGTTCATCAGGAATTTTTGAGATGGCTTTTTTAAGATTTTTTTTATCATCCGGAGTCGCAAGTACGGCTCCAAGATTAAATAAATGATGCTGTATTTCAGTTAATAAATCTTTAGCTTTTTCAGAACCGCAATTAAAAAGAGAGTCGCCAATAAATGAATTCAATTCATCAACGGTTCCATAAGCGTCCAGTCTTAGATTATCCTTATCAACTTTCTCTCCGCCAAATAGAGATGTTGTGCCTTGATCACCAGTTTTTGTATAAATCTTCATAAATTAAAATTCTTTTAATATTTTACATTCATAATGATTTATAAAAAATGATTCAACATCACTCTCAATAACTGCCATTGCAACTCTTGTTTTATATTTCACAGAGTTGACTTCTGAAGTAATAATGCCAATCTGGTTTTCTTTCGATTTAATTATATATGGCAATTCAATTTTATCCTCTATGTTAAACTCAACCAGACACAATTTACTCACAGAATTATCGCCGGATAAATATGGAACTATTTTTTCATATCCTAAATAGCCTTTTTTCGATTCATCAATCAGGTTCTTTATTTTCAAATCGAAAGGAGAAAATTTACCGTTGTATTCTGACGGATATACAGATATGCCATTTTCAATTCTAAAACTTTTAAAAGCTTCTTCACCTAAAAATGCAACATCAAGAACACTTTTATTTTCTTCAAGCAAATTAAAAACTTCATCTAATCCTTTGTCTTTAATTAGTATCCAATATTTTTCAACCCCGTCGCAGAACTTTATTACATTAATTTCAAAATCATCTACTAAAAATTTTCTAATCTTTAATTCTTCAATTTTTTCAACACCGTCCCCGCATAAAATTGAAAGATATGTTAAAGCCTGTGGACCATATAACTCAAATAACGAATACTTATTTTCTTCCTCTTTAACTTTTACATCTTCACCAACAATGTAATTATCTATCCATCTTTTTATTTTCTTTTTGTCGTCTCTGCTTCTAACTAATAAATGATAATCATTGATTGGCAATAAAACTACTTCATCCAATACTCCGCCAAAGGAATTGCAAAATAATGTTTTTGTTGCTTTATCAGGCTGAATATTACATAACTCTTTTGTTGTAATTCTATTAAGAAATCCTTTACAATCATTACCAAATAATTCCAAAAATACACTATCAGAAATATTTCTAACAGCAACTCCGTGTTTTACCGCGTTATACTCATCTATAACAGAGGTATACTGTTTGCAAGAACCATCCTTATTGAACTCCGCGTCTTCAAATTTATCTTTAATATATTTGGTTATGTCTACTTTTGGTGTTTCAACAAAATTCATAATTCCTCTTAATTAATATTTCCGGGTCCATCTTTTACTAACCGGTGTTGTGTAAAGCTGCTTTTTATCGTCCCAATAAAAAGGTATCGAGTCAATAAGCTTATTATAATTAACTGTATCAACATATCTGTATTCCCAATAATCAGGATACATATCATCATTCAAACTTAAAAAACTTCTTTTATGCGCTATACCTTCGTAAGTCTCTAATAAGTGAGGTTCATTTCTAATTCCGTCTATAAAGAAATAATTAAAATCCCTATGGCCTGATATAATGCCATATTCGAAATTGAGACTAATATATTCAATATTTTTTTGTTTCCACTTTTTATAATTCATGTAATTGAAACCGCCATGAATCGGGACTTCTTTTTCCCACAACATAGCAAAACCGTTTTGTTCATTACATTCAAACAGTGTTAGATAGAAAAACGCTGTTCCTAACTTAGTAGAATCAAGATTGATAAAACTCGATTCATATCCGGTCAGATTTTTCTTCTCCACGTATCTTTCACCTACTTTTGATTTTGCAATAAGAGCAAAAACATAATTTTTATTTTTCTTTACTTTATAAAGAACCGCAGGTTTAGGAATATTATATGTATTGGTTTTATCGAATTCTAATAAGTGTGTTCCATCAGGATAATTTTCTAAAATATATTCTTGAAGAGCTAAAGTATCGCAAGGAGTTCTGGTACCGGCACGCTCTTTTTTAATATCAAGATTATGACTCTTTAAATCTCTTTCCTTATCACCAGAAAAAGCAGCATCACCCGATTTACCGCCATCATCACTGCATGAAGTAATAAACAACATTGCTGAAAATAGAATTACAAAAAAACCTTTCATCATTTCCTCAAAAAGAGAATAAATAAATTTTAATAATTGAGAGCTGTAAAGTTAATGTTTACAACTCTCCAAACAAAATTACTTTGAGTAATTGTCCAGAAAATATATTGAACTTAAAATACCCCGCTCAAAACTTTTTAAACTAAAATGTTCGTTTGGCGAATGAATATTGTCAGTATCTAAACCAAGTCCCATTAAAACAGCCGGAGATTTTAATTGTTTAACAAATTCAACAACAATTGGAATCGAACCGCCTTCTCTGGTATAAACCGTTTTTTTACCAAATGATTTTGAAACAGCTTCTGAAGCCGCCACAATAGCTTTATCATCTAACGGAACTACAACCGGATTTCCACCATGCATCTCGGTTACTTTTATTTTGCACGATTTTGGAGTAAGTGTTTTTATATATTTAGTAAATATTTTTGCTACCTTTTTAGGATCTTGATTTGGAACCAATCGCATACTTATTTTGGCTGTAGCTTTTGATGGTAAAACAGTTTTGGCACCTTCACCAGTAAATCCACCAAATATACCATTACAATCCAAAGTTGGTCTTGTCCATAACCTTTCAAGCGTGCTAAATCCTTTTTCACCACTTAACTCAGCAACTTTATATTCTTTTGCAAACTTTTTATCATTGAATTTTAATGCTTCAAAATTTTCTTTTTCTTGTTTAGTTACTTCAGGAACCTCATCATAAAAATTTGGAATTGTAATAGTACCATTTTCATCATGAAGTTTGGCAATCATTTTTGCCAACTCATTAATTGGGTTTGCAATAGCTCCACCAAAACTTCCAGAATGTAAATCTCTATTAGGACCAGTTAATTCAACTTCTAAATAAGCTAACCCACGTAAACCATAAGTTATAGTAGGAATTCCTTCTCCGTATAAACTTGTATCTGAAATTAAAATTGCCTCACATTTTAAGAGATCTTTTCCTTCTTTAGATTTAAGAAATGTTTCTAAACTAGAACTACCTATTTCCTCTTCACCTTCAAAAAGAAATTTTACATTAACAGGCAATTCTTTTTTAGTTTTCAAATATGCTTCAACGGCTTTTATATGAACAAAACTCTGTCCCTTATCATCATCAGCACCTCTTGCCCAAATTTTACCATCCTTTACAACTGGTTCAAACGGATCAGTATCCCAAAGTTCAATCGGATCAATTGGTTGTACATCGTAATGACCATACACTAAAACTGTAGGTTTATCTTTAGCCTGCAGCCATTCACCGTAAACTAACGGGTGTCCGTCAGTTTTAATTATTTTTGTTGTTTTGATGCCAATGCTTTTTAAGTTTGCCTCAACAAATTTTGCACAAGTTATCATATCATTTTTATTTTCGGGAAGTGTACTTATACTTGGAATTCTTATATAATCTTTTAATTCCTCAATAAACTTTTCCAAGTTCTCATCAACATATTTTATTACCTTATCCACTTTATACCTCCATTTAATTGAGAAGCTATTTATTATTTGTCTTAACCTTACTAAAATAAGAAAATATTTGCAAAATTTGTGAAACAAGTAACAGGCAATTATTGTTTGCCGGTCTCAATATTTTTTATATTATATGCTTATTTTTAGTTAATAATACTTAATTTTGTACTTTATAAAATTGACAGATACTAAAGCAAAAGATAATTTAGATAATGATACTATTCAGATATATTTCTAAAAATCATTTATTACCCTTCATTTTTTCAACAGGTGTTTTAATAGCGGTTTTTCTGCTTCAGTTTTTAATGAAGACGGCTGATAAACTTGTTGGAAAGGGATTAGATTTTTGGGTAATTGTAAAGCTTGTAATATATAATCTGGGATGGATTGTAGTTCTTGTAATACCTATGGCTGTTTTAGTAGCTACTTTAATGGCTTTTGGCAACATGGCTCAGAATAACGAAGTAGCAATTATGAAAGCCTCTGGTATTAGCTTATATAAAATGCTTGTTCCCCCGCTGCTTGGAAGTATGCTAATTGCCACACTTTTAATCTTGTTTAATAATACTGTTTACCCCGAAACAAATCATGCATTAAAAATTTTGATGCGCGATATCTCGAGAAAAAAACCTACTCTGTCACTAGTGCCCGGAGTGTTTAGTAACGACATTCCCAAATATTCTATTCTTGCACGGAAAATAAATCCGCTTACAAATGAACTTGGTAATGTTACAATTTATGATAAATCTGATCCCAACTTTGTTAATGTTGTTACCGCAGAATCCGGGAAAATTTATTTTTCTGGAGGACAAAAAAAATTATTGATGGATTTGAAAAATGGCGAAATTCATCAATATGATTTAACTAAAACTAAAGACTATCAAATATTGTACTTTGATATTCACAGGATCTCAATGCCAGGTGATCAATTTACTTTTCAGCAAAGCGAGACTGGCGGACACCGGTCTGATAGGGAATTAAGCGCGCAGGATATGATTAAAATTGTTGATAGTCTTGGCTTGGTGAGAGATAGGTATATTTCAACTTTCTCTGGGAATTTGGTGAGTCAGCATAATCCGGATTCCACTCAGTTTTATTCCGGGCAGACTAAAAAAAGTGCTAAACATATTTATCTAAGAGTTGAAGATAAAATTAAAACTGCCAGCCGTATTATGAAAAGTGATCTTAGAAGAATTGATTCTAAGCGAAAACAGATAAATAAATATTGGGTTGAAATACATAAAAAATATTCAATTCCGGTAGCATGTATTGTATTTATACTTATTGGTGCACCGCTTGGAACAATGACCAGGAAAGGCGGATTTGGTGTTGCCGCGGGAATTAGCCTTATATTCTTTATTATATACTGGGCTTTTTTAATAGGCGGCGAAAAACTTGCTGATAGAAATCTTCTTTCGCCATTCTGGGGAATGTGGAGCGCAAATATTGTATTAGGAATTCTGGGTATTTACTTAACTGTTAAATCGGCAAGAGAAAGAATAACCTTAGACTTCAATTTCATAAATAAATTAATTCCGAAAAAATTTCGAGAGAATTTTAAAACTGATGAAAATTCTTGATAGATATTTAATTAAACAATTTTCGCAAACCATTCTTTTTGCATTATTGGTTTTTATGACAATCTTTGTTGTAATAGACCTAATGGAAAAGATGGATGATTTTATAGATCATAATGTTCCTTTCGAATATATCATCAAATATTATATTGTATTTATTCCCGATATATTAAAACTAATGCTTCCGGTAGCGGTTTTGCTTGCCTGTCTTTTTACAGTAGGTAAAATGTCCACTCAGAATGAGCTTGCCGCAATTAAATCGAGCGGAGTAAGTTTTTATCGATACATGATGCCTTTTCTTTTTGTAGCTTTTGTTATAAGTATTTTGGCAATATATTTTGGCGGATATGTTGTTCCAATTGCAAATAAAGAAAAAATATATATTGAACGTGTTTACATGGAAAAAGGTGGCAGCGATAATGATAACAATGTTTTTTTTCAGGACGATACAACACGAATTGTTACAATTGCTTTTTACAATACTAAATTAAATAGTGCTTCGCGAATCAGTATACAAAAATTTGATATAGACAATATTAATCATATGACCTCCCGCATAGACGCTCCAAAGATGCTCTATGACACTGTAAGCACAACGTGGAATATTATAGACGGAATTAAAAGGGATTTTACAGATTCTGGAGAAGTTTATCTTAACTTTGATACGCTAAATGTTGCGTACTTAAATTTTTCTCCTAATGATATTATTAGAAAACAGCAAAAGCCTAGTGAACTAACTCTGCCGGAATTAAAAATATTCGCCGCTGATCTGGCTCGTTCCGGGAATAATCCGATTGCTATTTTAATAGAATACCATTCAAGATTTGCTTTTGGGTTTGCCTGTATTGTGGTAATATTATTTGGCTTGCCGCTTTCTGCCAATAATAGAAAAGGAGGTCTCGCCCTTCAGTTTGGGTTAAACCTGGCAATTACATTTTTATATTTAGTTTTTATGAAAGTGAGTCAGGCCTTAGGAAAGAACGGTTCTGTAAGTCCGGTAATAACTGCATGGCTGGCTAATGGTATATTTTTAGCGGCAGCCATACTTAATATTATTAGAGCAAGAAAATAATTTTATAGCTTATCTTTAATTTGGTTTAGAATCAGTATTAGTTTGTACAAAACCAAATTGCTGATTTGGCTGACCTTCGATATTTATTTCACCAAACCTTGCTTCAAATTTATCTATATTATCTTGAAGAGCTTTTAACAGCATTTTTGCATGCTGGGGAGTTGTTATAATTCTTGAATGTACTTTTGCTTTAGGCATACCAGGTACAACTCTTGTAAAATCGATTATAAACTCAGCCGGTGAATGTGTTATAATTGCCAGATTAGAATAAATGCCTTCAGCTTCTTTTTCACCAAGTTCAATATTAATTTGCTGTCCTTTCGGATCCTGTTTTGTATTCATTTAAACACCATTGCTAAATTAGAAATAAAAAAACCCACAAGTTGTAATATACAAATTGTGGGTTAATAATAAATTTAATAAAATCTATTTATTTTTGATCAGCTTTTTCAAAAGCTTCTTTCGATTTTTCTGCCATTCCTAAATTAGCATAAACTTTTCCTAATAATTCCCAAATTGCAGGCTCATCAGGTTTTAACTCTAAATATTTTTCCATTGGAGGAATAGCTAATTCAAATTGTTTTAAGTATTCTTTTGAAGAATCTTCTTTAGAATCATCTTCTTTAGCTTCTAATTCTTCACGCATTTTAGCACCCCATTTAACATAAGTAACACCAAGGTTATAAAGAGCGTTCATGTATTCTGCATCTAAATCAACAGCTTTTTGCAATTGTACAGCAGCACTGGCATAATCTTCAATGTTTAATAAAAGAGACCCGTAATTGTATCTGTAAAATTTATTTTCTGGCTCTTGTGCAACACCGGCTTTAAAAGCTTCAATTGCAACATCAATTTTATTAGCACCAACATATGCGTTAGAAAGATCTCTTAAGATAATATTATCTTCCGGGAAAGCCTTTCTGCCAGCTTCTAGAATCTTAATTGCTTCGTTATAATTTTTTTCAGCTTCAGTTTTATCATCACCAGCATCATATGCTTTCTGAATATAGATTTCACCAACTGCCGCATAAGCGTCTGAAGTAGGTTTTAATTCAATAATTCTTTTCCAGGTTGGGATTGCTTCATCATTTTTACCAGCATTCATTTGGGCAAATGCTAAGTTCAGGTAAGTTCCAGCCGAATCTGGCTGACACATAATAGCTTCGTTAAAAGATCTTATCGATTTATCAAAAAACATTTTAATAGTATCTTCATCAGTTGCTTTAGACGCTTTATTAAATAATGCTACTCCGGCGTTAAATCTTTTACCCCAGAAATATTTTTTATTGTTTTCAATATCTTTCGCAAATTTAGAACTAACGCCAGAAGATGCTTCATATGCTTCAATCATTCCCTCAACATCATCATTTTCACCTTTAATAAAACCTATCCAATAATTAGCTTCATCATTTTTAGGATTTTTTGCCAGTTCTTGTTCTAGCATTTCTTGAGCTTTATCATATTTCTTTTGCTGGATATAAAGCTTTGCACCTGTCATTTCTGTTGACGAACATTGGAAAGCAGTAACACCTAATGCCATCGATAAAATTACCGCAAATACTAATATTCTTTTCATTACTTCTCCACTTAATTTACTTAAAAAAATTTTTTAGCATAAGTTAAAAGTTACATAATTAGGCTAGGATAAGCAAGAAATAAACCATTATTTTCGCTAATTTGATACTGACAAAAAGAATTCAACTTAATTTTTGTTTTGTTCTTATAAATAAGAACACCTACTGTTAAAGCTTGTTGATTTTACTTAAAATAAAGGATATTTTTGACTCTAAAAATTGAGGTCTTATGAAAACTGAAGAAATAATCCAGGGCGTTCCTAAAGTACAATTGCATGATCATTTAGATGGTAGTTTAAGACCTTCAACTATAATTGAACTTGCTGAAAAAAACAATTACAAAAACCTTCCTACTCATGATGTTGACAAACTTACCGACTGGTTTCATCGTGGTGCCAATAAAGGAAGTTTGGGCGAATATCTTGAAGGATTTGCGCATACTTGTGCTGTAATGCAGACTAAGGGATCTCTTGAGCGAATTGCTTATGAAATGATTGAAGATTCTGCTAAAGATGGTGTCTGCTACATTGAAACACGTTTTGCGCCTGTTTTTCATACACAGAAAGGTTTGCATTACGATGAAATAGTTAATGCTGTTCTAAGGGGCTTAGAACGCGGTAAAAAGGATTTTGGAACAGGATACGGATTAATTCTTTGCGGTATGCGTAATATGCATAATTCTCTAGAAATTGCAGAACTTGCAGTTAATTATAGAAACCGAGGAGTTGTAGGTTTTGATCTTGCCGGTGAAGAAGGAGGTTATCCTCCCAAAAAACATATAGAGGCTTTCCAGTTTATTATGAGAGAGAATTTTAATATTACTATCCATGCAGGCGAAGCATTTGGTCAGGAATCTATCTGGCAGGCAATTCAATTTTGCGGTGCGCATAGAATTGGGCATGCAACCAGATTAAAAGAAGATTTCACTTATGATCAGAATGGTGAACTTATTGCATTAGGAAATCTGGCTCAATATGTTTTAGATAAACGCCTTCCCTTAGAAATATGTCTTCTTAGTAATGTCTGCACAGGAGCAATTGATAAACTGGGAAATCATCCATTTATTGATTTATATAAACAAAAATTTAGAGTTTTCTTAAATACTGACGGCCGATTAATGAGCAATACTTCGTTAACACATGAATATGTAACTGCCAGTAAAGTTTTTGATATAACTCTGGACGATATTGAAAAACTGAATATTAATGCTATGAAATCATCTTTCCTGACTTATGAAGAAAGATTAAAATATATTTATGAGGTTATTAAACCTGGTTTCCAAAATATGAGAGAAAAATTATTATCACTAAAAGTATAAAGGTAGCATGAAGAAAAAACCATTGTTTAAAAATTATAGTTTCGAATTTTCATCAAGTGAAAAAAAAATATTGAAGACTTTTTGTAAGCAGGCAATTAATCAAATGAGTTCCGATGAGAGATATTTTGCCGATGTGAGAGCATTTACCTCAATTGAGAATAAACTTAATTCTGATGAATATGAAATTAAATTAACCAAAGATGAGAAAGTTAGAATAACTCATCAAATAAAAGCAAACGTAGATAATCTGCAAAAAATGATTACCAAAAGCTGGTTCATAAAAAAATGGATTTATAGATCGATGATGAAACAATATTCTGAAATTTTAGTGAATCATTTTAGTGACTAACTACGCCGATAATACTCACTTAATTATAACGGGGAGAAAATATGTCTAAAAAAGTACTTATAGCTGACAAATTTCCTGAAAAATGGATTAGTGTTTTAGAAAAAAATGGAATTGAAGTAATTAACAAACCAGCACTTGGTGAAAACGATTTAGTTGAAGCTGCAAAAAATGTTGATGTTGTTGTTGTAAGATCAACAAAAGTTAATGCTGAAGCAATTAATAATTCTGAAGATTTAAAACTTATTATAAGAGCCGGATCTGGTTTTAACAACATTAAAACTGATGCTGCAACAGCAAAAGGTGTTGCAGTTGCAAATACCCCTGGTAAAAATGCAGTTGCAGTTGCCGAATTAGCTATGGGACATATTCTTTGTCTTGATAGAAAAATCCCTAGCAATGTTTCTGATTTTAATAATGGTGTTTGGAACAAAGCTGAATATTCTAAAGCTGATGGATTATTAGGAAAAACATTAGGTATTATTGGTGTTGGAAATATTGGCAAAGAATTAGCAAAACGGGCATTAGCATTTGGAATTAATGTTATTGGCTACGATCTATTTGAAGTTAAGGATGTAAATTTTGAAATGGTTTCCGATCTTGACGAATTAGTAAAACAGTCGGATATTATCTCTTTACACCTTCCTGCAAATGATAAAACAAAAGGAATGTTTAATGATGAAATGTTCGCTAAAATGAAAGACGGAGCTATGCTGATAAATACTTCCAGAGCTGAAGTTGTTAATGAAGATTCATTGCTTAAAGCTGTTGCTGAAAAAGGTATTGTTGCCGGAGTAGATGTTTTTGCTGATGAACCTGAAGCTAAAACTGGCGAAGTGAAATCTAAATTGCAAGGCATTAAGGGTATTTATGTAACTCATCATATTGGTGCTTCTACAGAACAGGCGCAGGATGCTGTAGCAGAAGAAACAATAAATGTAATTTTAGGATTTGCTAAAGATGGAACTGTAAAAAATAAAGTTAACTAATTATTTTTTTAAGCCCGGCAGATTTGTCGGGTTTTTTATATCATCTTCGTTATAAATATAAAGTCCGCTAAAATAAGTTGAAATCCATTTATTATCATACTTATCAACATAAACAGAAAAGACCAAATCATCTTCTAATTCTGAGTTTGATTTATTAAGAATACTCCATTCAGTTCCATTAAAAAATGCAGCACCACTTCCAAAAGTTCCAACCCATACATTATCTTCCGAATCTTTATCTAGTGTATAACTTTTTACAAAAGGCAAATCTTTAATATCAGTATAACTCCATTCTGAGCCACTATAAATTGCAATACCATCTTGTTTATAACCTACCCATATATTTCCATTACTAAGTTCTAATAAAGAATAAACACTAGACTGTAGAATTCCATCGTTTTTATAATTATATGATAACAGAACAGAATCTTTTAAACTATACAAGCCCTTAATACTGCCAATCCATTTTGTGCTATCCGAACTTACATATACTGATGGAACCTTATAAGGAATAGGATACTTATCATTTTTGATTTCTGAAAAATTCTCACCATCAAATTTACAAAGATTACCTCCCCAAGTACCTAGCCACAGATTATCTTCCGCATCAATATCAAACGAATATAAAGTGTTATGGCTTATTGAAGAATTCTCAGTATTAAAAACCGTTAATGAAGTATCGACAATTTTAACCAATCCCCCACCATAAGTAGCAACAAAAATATTACCATTTTTATCTTGATCAATATCATATACAGACTTATGAGGAAATTTTGAATTTGTAGTATTAAAATTTTTCCAGACAGAATCTTCAAACATCACTAAACCAGAATCCCAGGTACCAATCCATATTCTATCAGTTTTATCAATAAAAACGGAATGAATACAATTAGTAGGCAGGTTTGAATTTTCTTTAGTTAGTTGAACCCACTTTGAAGTTTGGGCATTCACCAAGTTAGGATACCAACAATAAAGAATTATAAAAAAAATTATAAGTTTTCTTAAAGACTTATTAGCATTCATTAGTAATTCACTAAAAAATTAATCAACAAAATTTATGTCCACAATCTCTTTTATTAAACCGTGAAAATACGGAATTCTTAACAATTCACTTAATCCGGTTCTTTCATTTTCAGTAAGTTCAAAATAGACTGCATGAATATTTTCTAATAGGTTTTTATTTATTTCATCCGAAAAATTTAGCCTTTGTAAATATTGGGTTATATTATTTTCAATCTTTTTATCAAGACCTTTCAGATCAGAAGATAGTTTTTTTACAAAATCTTCATTCTTAGATGCGAGTACAAACTCTGTATAAGGATAATCCAAAAATTCAGCAACCTGATCCGCAAAACTTATACTGCTGCTTACTAAACTATCGTCCAAATTTGAATTCCCAACTAAAATATAGTTCTTCTTGCCTTTTGCAAATTCTTCGGTGTCTAAAACAATTTCAATTTCTGTTTCAAATCTTTCAGAAAATATAATCTTGGATAAGATAATTTCATTTGAAGAAACATCACCTTGGAGATAGACTGTTTCAAACGAATTACTATCATCCTTAAAATATATCTTCGCATTAGATAAATCACCATCAAAGGATAAAGCTATTTTGGTAGAAACTTTAAACTCCTTGTGTGTAAGAAGATCACAAGAAGGTATTAAAGCAATATCACAATTCCCCTTTTCCAATTCAGATGAAATCATAGAAGTTGTAAGAGGGATCAAATTTTCTTTATATTCTTCTGGTAATGAAAGCGCAAATATTGCAGCATAAATATTTTTAGGAATTCCAATTTTCATACATAAGCCTTTAAAATGAAAAAACCCTCCTCATCAAATAAGGAGGGTATAAAATTTTGTTTCAATTTATCTAGTTTTACTTTTAATTCTTGCAGCTTTACCAGATAATTTTCTAAGGTAATAAAGTTTAGCTCTTCTAACCATACCTTCTTTAAGAACATCAATACTTGCAATTTTTGGAGAGTTGAAAGGAAATATTCTTTCAACACCAACACCACTCGAAATTTTACGAACAGTAAATGTTTTATTAATTCCACTATTCTTAATTGCAATAACATCGCCTTCAAACGGCTGAATTCTTTCTTTTTCACCTTCAATAACTCTTACATGTACTCTTACATGGTCACCAGACTTAAATTTTGGTAAATCTTCACGTATTTGATCTTGAACAAATTCTTTTAATTTATCCATCTTTCACTCCACAACTATTTATGTTTTTCCATTTCTCAGTTAATCTTTTCGATTGCTCTATTTTCCAATCTTTAATTTTCTTTGCATGTCCGGATAACAATACTTCCGGCACTTTCATTCCTCTATAATCAGCAGGACGAGTATAAAAAGGAGCTTCAACAATTTCTCCATCCATAAATGAATCATCTAAGGCAGATTCAGCATCTCCTAATACACCAGGTAATAATCTAACAATCGAATCTACAATCATTAATGCCGGTAGTTCACCTCCACTTAAAATAAAATCCCCAATTGAAATTTCATCTGTAGAAAAGTATTCTCGTACTCTGTCATCAATACCTTTATAGTGTCCTGTTATAACCATAATATTTTCAGCAAGTGAAAACTTGTTTGCTATGCGTTGCGAATATTTTTCACCTTTTGGACAGGTAACGATAACATGCTGATATTCTCTTTCTTTTTTTAACTTTTCAATACACTCAAAGAACGGTTCAGGTTTAAGAAGCATTCCTGCTCCACCACCAAATGGTTTATCATCAATTTGCTTATGTTTATCATGTGCATAATCGCGCAGATTATGAATATGAATAACAACTTTTTTTTTATCTTGTGCTCTTTTAATTATACTTGTTTGTAATGGAGAAAGTAAGAGATCTGGAACAGCCGAAATAATATCAATCCTCATCATCATCTTCTTCAAAATCCGGTTTAACATATAAAGATTTATTTTTGATATCAATCTTTTCAATAAAATCTTTAACAGCCGGAATTAAAACTTCCTTACCATTCCTATCATTTATAACAAAAACATCATTACTTGGAAGATTAATTACATCTTTAATTGATCCAAATAATTCTTCTCCCACATACACTGCACTATCAATAAGATCGTGGATAAAGAATGAGTCTTTATCTAATTTTACAACATTTTCTTTATCCACATAAATTGATTTGCCAACTAAAAAATCAAGATCTTCATCCGAATCGAAATTGACAAATTTTAAAACAACCTGTCTTTTAAAATATTTAACGTCTTCAACTAAAAACTTACGTTTTTCACCAAAGACATCAATATAAACTTTTTCAAGTTCATAAAATCTTTCAGGAAAATCTGAATAAGATTTTATACTAAGATATCCATCTTCGTTAACGACGGATTTTATTTTAGCAATTAAAAAAAGGTCTAACAATCTTAAATAAGCAGAACTTAATCTAAAATTTCCAAGATAGCTCTTTTTCCTTCTTTAGCCGCAATTGCTGTTAATAAAGTACGCATTGCCTGAGCAGTTTTACCCTGCTTGCCAATAACTTTACCAACATCTTCTGCACCAACCTTTAGTGTGAGAACTATTTTTTTCTCGTCAGGTGTTTTTTCATCAACATCTACACTATCAGGATTATCAACTAAATGTTTTGAGATAAATTCAATAAATTCTTTCATAAGATTACCCTTATAATAGTTGAGAGAACAATATTGTTTAAGAAACGCTCGAACTCATCCCGGAAAAATTAGTTATTCTGCTTTTTCCTCTGATTGAGTTTCTTCAGAAGCTTCAGGTACAACTTCTTCTTTAGCTTCTACTTTTACAGCATCTGTTTCAACTTTTTTAGCTTCTACTTTTTTCTCTTCTTTTTGGGTCTTCGTAGTATTAGCTTCTTTTACTTTTTTCCATTCATCAACTTTTGCATTAACCTGGTCTTCAGATAAACCTTGCGATTCTAATTCTCTTCTTAAAAGAATACCAGCTTTGCTTAATAAATTTTTAACAGTATCAGTCGGCTGTGCTCCAACTCCTAACCAGTAACTAGCTCTATCTTCTTTAAGATTAATAGTAGCAGGCTCTGTTTTGGGATTATATAAGCCAATCTCTTCAATAAACTTACCGTCTCTTGGTGAACGTGTATCAGCGGCAACCACTTTGTAAATAGGTTGTCTTTTCTTTCCCATGCGTCTCAATCTTAACTTTACAGCCAAATTCGTTATCCTCCAAATTTATTTTTGCATTAATATATTATTAAAATTTCTTTCTTCCAAAATTTTTCATCATTTTTTTTCCACCCTTACCTTTGAACATCTTCATCATTTTCTGCATATCGTTAAATTGTTTTACTAAACGATTTACATTTTGAATAGGATTTCCACTACCTCTTGCAATCCTTTTCCTTCTGTTTCCATTCAAAATTTTTGGGTTTTTACGTTCTGCAGGCGTCATAGACTGTATTATAGCTTCAACCCGCACAAGTTCTTTATCATCAATTTCGGCATCTTTCACCGCATTTCCTATTCCGGGAATCATCCCCATCAAGGATTTTAAAGAACCCATTTTTTTTATCATCCTAATTTGCTTAAGAAAATCTTCAAAGTCAAATTTATTAGATAATATTTTTTTCTCTAAATCTTCTGCTTCACTCTCATCAAACTGGGTCTGAGCCTTCTCAACCAACGATATAATGTCGCCTTTACCTAATATTCTGGAGGCTAATCTGTCGGGATGAAAAATTTCTATTGACTCAAGTTTTTCACCCATCGAGACAAATTTTATCGGAACTTCAACAACGGCCTTAATTGAAAGAGCGCAGCCACCTCTTGAATCACCATCAAGTTTAGTAAGAACAACACCGTCAAAATCTATTGAATCATGAAAAGCTTTTGCACTGTTAACAGCATCCTGACCAGTCATGGAATCAACTACAAACAAAGTTTCAGTCGGATTTACAGTTTGTTTAATCCTGGAAACTTCATTCATCAATTCTTCATCAACATGCAAACGCCCGGCAGTATCTATTATAACAGTGTCTAATCCATTTGCCTTTGCATAATCAACTGAGTCTTTCGCAATTTTAACAGCATCTTTACAGTCATCAATTGAAAAAACCGGTGTGTTTATTTGCTGTCCAAGTAATTTTAATTGCTCTATAGCCGCTGGTCTATAAATATCAGAAGCAGTTAATAATACTTTTCTTTTACGTTCATTAAGGTATCCGGCTAACTTAGCACTAAATGTAGTTTTACCTGAACCTTGCAAACCAACCATCAAAAGAATAGTAAGACCTGAAGCATTAAGAGTAAGTTCAGTTCTCTGACCTCCCATTAAAGCAGTCAGTTCATCATATATTATTTTTGTAATCAGCTGCCCTGGAGTAATTGAAGCAAGTACTTCTTCACCTAAAGCTTTTTCTTTTACATCATCAATGAATTTTTTTGAGACTTTATAGTTTACATCAGCATCAAGAAGTATACGACGAATTTCACGAAGGGTATCTGAAATATTACTTTCAGTTAACCTTCCTTGCCCGGTAATTTTTTTTAACGCTCTATCAAACTTTGCAGTTAAATCTTCTAACATATATCAAAAACTCTTACAATAATAATCAAAACCTAAAAATTAAATCCTAACCTTTTTTGAGCGCCTCGGCACCAGAAACAATCTCTAATATTTCAGTAGTAATTGAAGCCTGACGTTCTTTGTTATATTGAACCTTTAATGAACTAATTAATTCACCCGCATTTTCAGTGGCTAAATCCATAGCAGTCATTCTTGCACCAAGCTCAGCAGCATATGAATCTAGTAAAATTCTCCATAATTGAGAATTCAAAAACTTTGGAATTAAAGCATTAATGATACTTAATTTGTCTGGCTCATAAATGAATTCTGACGAAGTGCCCGATGATTCAGCTATATCTTCAATCCGTGGAACTATAGGCAATAACTGTTGAACACTTAATTTTTGCTGCATCACAGATTTGAATTCATTAAATACTACAACAACTTTATCTAATTCTTTATTTAAAAACTTTGCAGTTAAATTATCTAAAATTTCAGAAGCATCGGAAAATTGAAGTTTTTTCATAATATCAATTTTCTTATCAAGTATATTATGGTTTCTACGTGAAAAATATTCTGTCCCTTTTTTTCCAACACAATAAAGTGACAACGAATTATTTTTATATTGTTCTTCAAACTCGTTCTTAATCATATCTTCAACGGTTCTAATAATAGTCATATTAAATGCGCCGCAGAGACCACTATCACTTGTAACAATAATTATAGCTACGTTTTTTGGCAATCTTTCTTCCAATAATGGATTATCAATACTTTTTTCCATTGCCAATAAATTACTTAAAACTTCTGATATTTTTCTTGAATATGGTTTAGCATTAATAATATTATCCTGAGCACGTCTCAATTTAGCAGCAGCAACCATCTTCATTGCCTTTGTAATCTGCTGTGTATTTGATACACCGGTAATTCTTCTTTTAATATCTCTTAATGTCGCCATAATTTTTATCTAGAATTATATTATTCTATTCACTTTTTTTGAATTTATTTAAGAATTCTCCAATAGCACTTTTAATAGAATCAACAATATCATCGCTAAGTGCTTTTTCAACTCTTATTTTCTCTAGTACATCTGGGTTTTTTAATTCAATATACTCTAAAAACTCTTTTTCAAATCTTTTAACATCTTTAACTGAAACTGATTGAAGAAACTCGTTAGTTCCAATAAACACACTAATAACTTGCTTTTCAATTGGTACGGGTTTGTATTGACCTTGTTTTAAAAGTTCAACAAGACGTACACCTTTTGCTAAAGTTCTTTGTGTAGCTTTATCCAAATCAGAACCAAATTTAGCAAAGGCTTCAAGTTCACGGAACTGGGCAAGATCTAATTTTAATGAACCGGCAACTTTTTTCATAGCCTTAATCTGCGCATTACCGCCTACACGGGATACAGATATACCTACGTTAATAGCAGGCCTAATACCAGCATTAAATAGGTTTGGCTCTAAATATATCTGACCATCAGTAATGGAAATTACATTTGTCGGGATATATGCAGAAACGTCACCTTGCTGAGTTTCAATAATAGGTAAAGCGGTTAAACTTCCGCCACCTAATTTATCACTAAGTTTAGAAGCTCTTTCAAGTAATCTTGAATGAAGATAAAACACATCACCAGGATATGCCTCACGACCCGGAGGTCTCCTCAGTAACAATGACAGCTCACGATATGCAGCAGCTTGCTTAGAAAGATCATCATATATAACTAAAGCATGTTTACCATTATCTCTAAAAAATTCACCCATTGTTGCGCCGGAATAAGGAGCAATATATTGTAAAGGTGCCGGAGTAGAAGCAGGAGACGATACAACGGTTGTATATTCCATAGCACCATGTTCTTCGAGCTTAGCAACAACCTGAGCAACAGTTGAATTTTTTTGACCTATTGCCACATAAACACAATAGACTGGTTTAACACCATATTTTTTTGCTTCTTCGGTATGTGTATATTTTTGATTAATTATTGTATCGATAGCAACAGCTGTTTTACCAGTTTGTCTATCACCAATAATTAACTCGCGTTGTCCTCTGCCAATAGGAATCATGGCATCAACAGCAGCAATACCAGTTTGTAATGGTTCTGTTACTGGTTGTCTGTCCATTACACCACGAGCCTTCCTCTCTATCGGAAGAAATTTCTCATGCTGTATCGGACCTTTACCATCAACGGGTTCACCAAGCGGAGTTACAACACGCCCAAGCATTTTATCGCCAACAGGAAATGAAGCCAGTCTCTTGGTTCTTTTAACAGAATCACCTTCTTTAACAAGTCTACTTTCACCAAATAATACACAGCCAACACTATCTTCTTCAAGGTTTAGTACCATTCCCATCACATTATTTGGGAACTCAACTAATTCACTTACCATTACTTGTGAAAGACCATAAACACGTGCAATACCATCACCAACTTGCAACACAGTACCAACGTCGTAAACATCTACCTCACTATCAAAACCAGATAGCTGTTTTCTAAGTATCGCAGAAACTTCATCCGGTCTTACTTCAGCCATTTTATATTCCTTTTTTTTCTAATACTTAGTTTAATACAGTTTCTTCAGACTTCAATTTTTCTCTTAATTTATCAAGTTGATGTTCAATAGATGCATCCATAACAGTATCACCTATCTTAACTAAAAAACCACCTATAATGGATTCATCAATTTTAAACTTGAACCGCATCGTTTTACCGGTTATGTTTTCTAGTTTTTTTCTAATTTCAGTAACCTGACTATCTTGAAGTTCAACTGCACTGGTTATTGTTACTTCAACAATACCACTCTTTATATCTTTTAGTTCTAAATATCTTTTAACAATTTGATACAAGTAATCTTGCCTGTTTTTACTTAAAACAAATTTGATAAAACGTAACGATTCAGCAGAAACTTTAGATGAAAATATTTCGATTAAAATATCACTTTTTATTGCCTCTTTAATAACAGGACTTGCCAACACACTCCTTAGATCCTTTGAAAGATCAAGTGTATTATAAATCAGATCCATATCACTTGAGATAACATCCAGCTTTTCTTTTTCATCTGCCAGATTCATTAACGCAGTTGCGTAACGGGTGGAGATATTTAATTCACTCATATTCTAATTTTTCTGTAAGTCGTCAATATATTTATCAACAATGTTTTTTTGCTTTTCTTTATCAAGATTCTCTCTAATAATCTTTTCAGAAGCATCTACAGCAATATCAACTATTTGATCTTTAAGCTTGCTGAAAGCTTCCTGGGTTTTTCTATCGATATTTAGAGTTGCATCTTCAATCATTTTTTTAGCTTCAGCTTTGCTTTCTTCAAGGGCTTGAGCTTTTAATTTTTCAGAATACTCTCTTCCCTGAGTAATAACTTTCTGTGCATCTTCTTCAGCCCTGGCTAAGTTCTTTCTGTTTTCTTCCAAAAGAACTTCAGCATCTGCTCTGGCTTTTTCAGCTTTTTCCAGAGAATCTTTAATAAAATTTTCTCTTTCATTTAGCGAATTAATAATTGGTTTCCATGCTAGCTTCTTCAATACAAGAAGCAACAATATAAACGTTACCGTTGTCCAGATCATTAATCCCGGGGCAACATCTAACAAACCTCCATTTCCACCATCACCGCTATAAAAAGCTAATAGAGCTATTTTAAACATAGCTGTCATATCAGTATTCCTTTAATAATTTAATTGCAAATTACTGCAAATATTTTAGCCGTTTATTTTAATGCTAATAAAATGCAAATAACTAATGCAAATAATGAAATACCTTCAATAAGAGCAGCAGCAATAATCATAGATGTTCTAATGTCTCCAGCTGCTTCAGGCTGACGACCACTAGCTTCCATAGCTGAGCTTGCAAGTTTACCTATGCCAAATGCACCGCCGATGATTGTTAAAGCTGCACCAAAACCTGCTGCTAAATATGCGAATTCCATTAGTTCCTCCTAGTTTCGAATTAATCTGTTTTATCAATGATCTTGATGAACTGCCATACCAATAAATAATGATGACAGCATTGTAAATATGTAGGCTTGTATAAAAGCCACTAAAACTTCTAATAAATATATAAACAGTGCAAATGCTACTGACACTGGAATTACAATTGCAGTATGCAAAATAAATATCAATCCTAATAAAGCCATTATAACTATATGACCCGCAGTCATGTTAGCAAACAAACGAATAGCTAACGCGAACGGCTTTGTAAATAATCCTAAAATTTCAACAACTAACATTACAGGAATTAACCATGCCGGAACACCATGCGGGATCAATCCCTTAAAATATCCAAATGGTCCGTTTTTAATCATACCGCCGGCTTGAATAACAATAAAAGATATTATAGCCAAGGTTGCAGTTACTGAGATATTACTTGTTGCGGTTGCTCCATAAGGAACAAGCCCAATGAAATTACAAACTAGTATAAAGAAAAATATTGTTAGTAAGAACGGAAGAAATTTTTCATAACCTTTACCAATAGTAGGTTTTACTATATCATCTCTTACAAAAACTATCAGTATTTCAAATAAGTTAGATATACCGGTTGGTATTCTCGATTTCTGATAAGACTTACTCACAAAGTAGAATATCCCAATTAAAATGAGGCAGGCAAGCCACATAAAAACAACATGTTTTGTAATTGAAATATCTATCCCGAAAAATTCAATATGCGGGAGCGGAACTTGACCAATGAAAGGGATTTCAATTTCATGACTGTCTAAAATATGGTGCATTATCCATCCAGTATCACTGGATTTCTCAACAGTTGCAACACTATCAGTAACAGTAGTATTAGTATTAGGACTAAAAACCATATTAGTAAATTTCTCTTATTCTTTTTTTGTTCTAATTTTAACTTTCAAATTAAAATAGTAAACTTCTAAAGCTAACAAGATAAAATAAATGGAAAAGAATATCAATAAAAATCCGACCATATCTACTTTTATAAATACAATTAGTAAAACAATTGTTATAAGTATCAGCATCATCCTAACAACCATATTACCCAGATTCAGTAAAAGGAATTTCTGATTCGATTTTTCGCTCGAAAATTCGAAAGAAAAAAACGCGATCGATGAATTAATTAAATTTAGAACACCTGCATAAATAGAAGCCAAAAAGAAATGGAGAGTAATAACCTCATTATTAAAAAGCACCATGAGAGTTACATACACAACAATATAAAGAATTCCGATTATGCTAAATATTTTTCTCATCACTACTTTTTTTATTTAATGATATAACTGTTTTAATGAAATTATATATGCTAGAAAATCCACCTAGAAATGTAAGGATAATGATAAAAAGCGGCTGAGTATCCAGATAATTATCTAACCAGTAACCAAGGAAAAAAAAGAGGGTTATTGTAGCGGCAAGCTGAAATCCCAATCCAAGATAAGGAGCCACATCTCTATAAACTTTTGCATTTTTTTCGTAGGACTCTTCTTCAGATGTCATTTAATCAAATCGCCTAAAGGCTGAGATTTATCTCTGTTTATTGAAGTCATTTTACTATTACCGTCAAATTTAGCTCCGGCTTCAATTACCAAAATTTTAGCAATTATATCGCCATACATTTGAGCATTTGTTTCGAGTATTAGTTTTTCGCTTGAATTTATTTTACCTTCAATCTTACCGCTGACAGTGACATTCTTCGCATTTATATCGCCATTAAGTTCAGCAGTATCGCCTAAAGTTAAGTTCCCGTTAACAGAAACATTCCCAATAACTTTCCCGTCAATTCTTACGTTACCATCACTGAATACGTTGCCTTCAATCTTTACACCGCGACTTAAAATGCTCACATCATCAGAGGAAGTTTCCATTTTCTTTCCCATTTATATTCTCCTAATATCTAACTCACTTCAATATTATTATTTCTTAACCACTCTTTTGCTTTTTCATTATGCAATAATGCCGCGTCGGAATAATATTTAATTTGTGATTGTCTATCATCTTTATAACCGTAATATTCCGCAAACTCAACTAATACTTCCGGATCTGATTCATTTAATTTATAAGCAGCTTTTAAAGCTTCAAATTGTTTATCAAACTCATTCTGAAGTTTATAAGCTTTAGATAGATTTAGATAAGATTTTCCTGAACTGTTATTTCCATTAATCGCAATATTAAGATGCTGAATAGATAAAGCAAACTTGAACTTATTTAGATAAGCAGTTCCTAATAAAAACTGAGCTTCAAAGTTATTTGGATTCATCACAGCAACTTTTCTTAAATTGTCTATAGCCAAATCACTGCTTCCAAACTTAGAATAAATTACTCCTAATCTAAAAAAAGCATCTTCATTTTTACTATCCATTGTTATTACTTTACGGTAGAAATCAACCGCAATGTTATCCATTTTTTTAGCTTCATATAAATGAGCTAGATATAAGTAGGCTTCAACCGATTCGGGATTACATTCCATAGCTTTCTGAAAATAAGATAAGGCTTTTGTAGCATCACCGTTTTTTTCATAAACTTTACCCAGACTTAAAAAAGCTTTATCATAATTAGGATTATTATTAATTGTATCAACTAAAGCAGTTATAGCTTTATCATTCTGATTTAATCTAAAATAGAGAAGTCCTAATTGATAAGATGAGTATGAATAATTCGGTCTTATTTTTAATACCTGCTGATGGTATTCAATTGCTTTGTGAAACTCAAGATGCTCCACGTAAATATCAGCAATTCCTAAATACCCGCGCAAATCTCTGGAATTAATATTTATTGCTTTCTTGAAATTTTCAATTGCTTCAGATTCTTTTTTAATTTCATGGTAAACTTTGGCAATTCCCAGAATAGCTTCAATATTATAAGCATTAGCAGAAAGTGCTAATTTATATACATCAAGAGCCTGGTCAAATTTACCCGACTCTAAATACTCTTCACCTAAATTTAGATAAATATCTACATTGGTTTTGAGCGTATTTCTAAATTTAAAATAGCTAAACTTTGAAAGAATTTTATTTAGCATCAACGATACTCAGAAGTAATTAACGAAATATATCCCAATTATTGGTACTAATTAAGCTCCGTTTTAAGGAGCATAATTTTGTACTGGTTCTTGATTTCCTACTTCATTAATTGATGTAGGATATAACGTAACTACAGTTGTTGAGTTACCTATATCAAGACCAAGAGCGGCATCTTTATCGCCACTTGCATTTTCAAGAGCTTTTATACAATAACCTTTACTAGCAAACTTTAATGGATCATCAACTGTTTGTACATTAAGAATTTCAAAATCATCTACAAAACAATCTACTAAATCTTTATATAAAGCACCGCCACCGGTTAAAATCATATTTCTAGTAGCTTTAAAATCATCATCTTTCCATACATTTCTTAATACTGGCGATATAACATCTCTATAGTATCTTTGTAATGAACGTCTGCGAATTTCTGAAATATCTAATCTCTGACGATTTAATATTATTGATCCTTCTCTAAAAGCAACATCAAACTGCTGCTCTGATCTTAATCCTAAATAAAATGTTTTTGCAATTTCTTTTATAGCTAAATTAATCGCATATCTAAGTCCGGCTAAACTGGCAATTGTTCTGTAAACTAATCCTTTAGGAGTACTTAGTACAGCTTCAAAAGTACCATAACCAATACTAACCATAAAGAAATTTCCATCCATTTTTAAATCGCCTTTTCTGGCCGCAATGCTGCATGCTTCAATTTCAGGAATTACTTCTGCATGTGCAACTTTAGTTGTAATCATTTGCGGCAAACCTTCATTATCAAATGGTGCAGGGTCATAAGTAATTTGATGCTGACCACTTAAGATATCTTCGGCTTTTCTTTTATTAACATGAAAAATTGAATATGGAAATCCCGTAACTAAATATTTAGGCATCGGATTATTCATATGCGCAATCAGCATTCCAGCTTTTGAAAGCAGCCTGTAATCAAGTTCTTCCGGATAGCTATTAATAGTTTTATTTGGAGAGATTCCCTCGGATAAGGCTAAATAACCAATTATATAACCTAAATCGTCCTCGTAAAATTTCATTCCGTGCAGCAAATCGGATGCTACATTCTTAATTTCATAATTGTTACTCTCAATAACACTTGGAAAAATATAGCTTTCCATATTCTTTCTCCTTAAGTTGCTTACTATATATAAACACTAAATTTCACTAATGTTTAATATAAAACAAAATTCATAAAAATTGTAACAAAATAGCAAATAAAATTGCATTTTTTCAGTTCTAAATAGTCTTAGCACTTAAAAATCAACTACAATTACTTCTATATAACCTAATTTTCTTTATTTTCATTTATAAGTACTTTCCGCGGATCTATTGGTTTTCCTTTTTCCCAAATTTCAAAATGCAAATGTGGGCCGTAAGTATTAATGCCGGAATTACCACTTAGAGCAACAATTTCTCCCTGACTAACATATTCGTTTTTTTTCTTCAAAAATCCGGCGCAGTGTTTATAAACTGTTATATAATCATCATCATGTTTAATAATTAAAACATTTCCGTCTTCTGCAACATAATCTGACATAATTATATAGCCGCCGGCCGAAGCCATTACCGGAGTACTTTCAACCACGGCATAATCAATTCCTAGATGACCGGTTTCGGAATTAAACTCTTTATTTATAAAACCCTTTATTGGTGCAATAAAAAATATTGGCTCTTTTTTATTCTGGATAAAATTCCAGAATTGTTTAAAAGCCTTTAGAATATCACCATCCATATTTATATTTTTTTCTTTCTCCACTTTTAAAGAATCGTATAGTGTGGAGTTTGAATCTACAGAATCCGCCAAACCCAACTGCAAAGCTCTGTTTAGATTATTTGATACTGATGTGAAATTTTCAAGCTCGTTTGTGAGCAGAGTAACTTTATTTTCAAGGTCTATAATCTTTTCTTTTTGTTCGGCTAACATTCTATTTTCGAACAGAAAAACCAGTTTCTCCGATGGTGTAATCATCAGAAATAAAACTGTAAAAAGAATAACAACAATTGTATAAAGCAGTACACCGCCAATTAAACTCAAAAAATTAAATTTGTAACGCTTTATCTGAATATCCGGGAAATTAGGAGTTACATAAAATGAAGTTTTTTTCAGCTCTTTTATACTTAATTTCATAACAATCACTGTTTATTTTAAATAATGTAAAATTAATGCTTCCAAATATTGTGCATCCAGAACCATTGTTCGGGATGTAATCTTATCTGTTTTTCGAGAATATCCATATATTTCTGATTAATTTGCTTAATCTTTTCTTCATCTGTTCCTGAAAGATTTTCTATATCAATCTTTTCAAGAAAGCCTTCATACTTAAAATCATCATTACGCGCAACAATAACTGCAACAATAGGAGTGTTAGTTTTTAAAGCTATTGCCGCGGTTCCGGCAAATGTGAAAGTATCTTTTCCAAAAAACTTAACAATTATTCCGGATTTTTTAGGTGCACGCTGATCACCTACTACGCCAATCGGGAACCCGCCTTTTATGGCTTTCATTATTTCTCTTATAGATATTCCCAAAGGAATTTCTATATTGCCGGTAACACTTCTCATTTCGGAAAGCCACTTTGTTACATAAGGATTTCTTTGAGGCTTAACTAACTCGTGAACCGTTTTATTTAGCTTAGTGCCAAAATAGACAGCACCAAGTTCCCAATTGCCAAAATGAGCGGTTAAAAGCAAAACAGCTTTACCTTCATCAAGAATATCATTTATAATGAATTCATTTTTACATGAAACTAAACTTTTTATTTCATCTTTAGTAGTTTTTTTTAAGTGCGCTATTTCGCATAAAGTTAATGCTGAACTGAAATAATTGGCATAAATCAGTTCATTAATTTCTTTAGCATTTTTTTCCGGGAACGCGATGTTAAAGTTCTTAAGTAAAACTTTTTTTCTAATTGGAAATATATAATACAAAAGCCAGGCTAAAACTTTTGCGGCATTCCTGGCTTTATCAATTTTACCCAAAGTAACAAATTTAATTACTATGGTAAAAAGAATATACTCTAATTTATTTTTATTAAACATAGTTTAATTTATTGTTGTTGAACTCTGCGCATCCAGGTATCGTCTCTCATTTCTCCGCGCTTGTTGGAATGAACCAGTTCATAGTCGGAGAAGCCTGAGATATCAGCAAACACAAAATATACGCCGCCTTCCAATGAGTTATAATACCAAATTTCATATGGCTTTGCATCCATTTGACTTGGATGTCTGTCAACCTGATCAGGTTCTCCAAAAATTATAAACACCCTGCCTCTGTCACTTTTATAACCTTTTTTATTAAATGAACTATATTTTGAATCTGATTTTGCGACTCTTTCAAAATATTCTTTTTTATATTCATTTAACGGAGTTTCGGGAATCAAATCTCTATGTTTCCAAAACTTGAAAAGGAACTCTCGTTTTGCTACAACCGAATCAAGCATTTCATACTGGTCAATTTCGTTTTTAGAAGAAATATATTTTGATTTACTAAAAATATCATCACATTCTTCACTTTCAATAGAAGCAAACTCACTTGATAAATAAGATATATTTTCAACCATTTCAACTTTTGCAACTTCAATGCTAGGATTATAAAGGAAAAATCTTTTGTTAGAAGCATACGATTCTTTGTTTGTTGAATCTACTAACGCTAATACAAGATTGTAAGTATCAGTTGGCAGTTCTTTAAGATTTAGGAATCCAATTTCTACTCTGCTTGATTGTGCTCTCGAAAGGCTTTTAACTTTTTCATCAACCTTTTGTCCTTTACTGTTGTACAGAAGCTGATGTATCTCTAAAAGATTGTCAGTATCATTGCCAATATTATATATCTCCGTGTAATAAAACAGGACAGGCATATTTTCGCTATATAACATTTCTGGATTTGGAACTACTTCTAAAGTATTTTTATAAAAAATAGACTTTGGATCTGTACCATCTTTTTTAATATTTGTAGAAAGTTCAATATCACTTATTGATAAAGAATTTTGCGGGAATGGTCTTACTTCAATATTTTCCGAGATTTCTTTTTTTGCTCCCGGATTATTTCTATCTAATCCCGCTATTTTAAGTTCGTAATCGCCGCTATGCACATAAAATCCTATTACTCCAATTAGGTTTTGTCCCGATAAATCCACAGTTGGATCAGCTACAACATTAGGAACCGACCATTTTTTATCAAGCTCACTAACACCTGTTTTTTTATTAATAAGAGTAACCGCTAACTCCGCTTCAACTAAGTGTTTATCATCTTTTTGAACTTTAGTTAAAGAACCCTGATTAAAAGAATAATATAGCTCAAGATAAACTGTTGTTGAATCATAATTAAATCTTGCATAATCAAATTCAAAATCAAATTCATTTTGGGCATTAATAGAAAATGCTAAAGTAAAAACAAAGAATGCAAAAAGCTTAATAAATTTCATATGCTGAGCCTCTATTTATAGAAAATAACCACATAAAATTACTTATTTTCTAGATTAAATACATTATCAAACTAAATTTAAATAGCATAATTTATGGTAATAACCAGTGCATATATAAAAAACTGTGTTTTTCAAAACCGGATCTATTATATACAAAAAAACCCGGATCGTTTCTGACCCGGGTTTTTTGTAAAGCTATTTTAGTATTGAATTAGAATCCAACACTTAAACTAATTGCATGGTTTTCTGACTGACCAGGTAAGTCAACATCTCTGAATGCATAGTCAACTCTAAGAGCCATGCCATCCATATCATAATTGAGACCAACACCGGCTGTAAGACCATAAACCTGATAATCACTATCTAATTCAGGAGTAATTGTATAACCGCCTCTTAAGAATAGTAAATTATCGAAACCATACTCAACACCAACTTTATATTCATCTTCAAAATAGTTGTGGTTTGTAAATACACCATTAACCTGTAATGCGTTCATTTCGTCAATGTCATACTCATAACCTAAACCAATATCCAATGTAGTTGGTAATGAAAATGTAGCTGCTTCAATTTTGTAATTTGACTGTCCTCTGCTTGTACTTTGAGCGTCTGCGGGAATATAAAGACCCGATCCGTCAAACTGCATATCAGAACCTAAGTTTTTCATAGCAATAGCTAAACTTAAACCTTCAATACTTCCAAGACTTTTATAAGTAACACCAATATCAAAACTGAAACCTGTATTTTCAACTAAATCAATTGTTTCAGATACATAATTAGCTGTAACACCAAATGATACACGGTCACTTAACATTTTAGAATAAGTAACACCTAATACCATATATTGCGGTGCAAATGTCTGTCCTGTTCCATCAGGATTGATGATAGTAGTTTTATCGATATCACCAATATCTAACGATTTTATAGCTAAACCAAGAGTTCCAAATTCACCAAGATTTACACCAAATGCACCATACTCAACACCAATATCAGCTAAGTAAGTCATGTGTGAGAAAGTAGCTTCAAAACCATGCTCACCTCTTGCTAAGTTAGCAGGATTCCAATAGATCGCGTCAACACCATTAATACCTAGCATTGAAGCACCACCTAAAGCAATACCACGTGCACCAACAGGAATCATTAACTCTGTAGCACCTGCAGTACCCTGTCTATTTCCTCCGCCTGCAAATAATTCGCCTGCAGCAAGGAGGAAAATCATCAAATATGTTAATAAATGCTTTTTATTTTTCATACTTTAATCTCCTTTTTAGTTTAACACTAGCAATTAAAATCTGTCTAGAATCTGTTGTTCTAGAATTACTGCTACTTTCAGTACTTTAGTCTTGCCTAATTCAGGCATGTCTATATATGCTAGATATAAACCACTTGCAACAGGTAATCCAGTTTGATTGGCTAGATCCCATTTTGCAAATTGTGAATCATCATCTTTTTCAATTACTTGAACCATTTGACCAGCTAAGTTAACTATTTTAATAGTTGCTTGTGGAGGTAAGTGGCTAAATGTAACGAATCTTTGATATTTGTTTATTTCGTTAGGGTTAACACCATAATATGGATTAGGGAATACGTTAATTTCTTTAACGTCATCTTTTGCTAACTCTTTAGAATATGCCGGAGCGTTAACTGTGAAATCAAACTCATCAACACCTAACTGAATTGGATTTGCATAACTTAATTCAACAACATCATCTATTTGCCAGTCAGCAAACCAGAAGACAAGATTCCATGTTAAATTAGCAGAAAGAGCATCATCATTTTCAACATCCTGAACTTCTTCAGAATAAGGAGTGTTTAAGATATCAACATACATTCTACCTGCAGGATTAAATGCATAAAACGGATTAGCGTCAGCAGCTTGTACTCTATCAACCATAACAACATTAACTTGTTGGTCATCATCAACATTCCATATTTCAAATGGAATTCTTACTGTAAACGAAGCATCAGATCCTGGACTAGGATTCATAGGATGAACTTCAAGTCCGTCCATTCCTCTTGCATTGTAAACAGTTGCAATTGATCCAGTACCTTCTTTAATACGAACAATACCATTTGCGTCTGGATCTTCATATTCACCAGTAAATCTTAACTCATAGTCTTTTTGAAGTATGTCAACTACTCTTGTACCATTTCCGAATGCATCTGCTGACATAGCAGTAGCTGCCCATCCATGTGCACCATAACTAGTTAAACCAAATGGATTACGAGTTGTACTTCCAGCTAATTGACGTCCATCTAATGTATAACCTTCTCTATTAACTACATAATAACTAAAATCTAAAGGAGCAGCATAACCACCATCAACATATACTTGAATACCATCAAATACTTTACTTGAAGCTTGAGCTATTCCATCTGGATTTATAACTTCCTGATCTTCCAATATATTCTGACCAGTTGTCATATCCATCACGTTCCAGTGATTACGTGTTTCGAAATAGTTAGCTTCTTTAGTGACCAAGAAAGTACCTGTAGCATGACCCATCACATCAGTAGCACCATAATCAGCGGCATTAAATTCGCCCCAGCCATCATCCCAAATTTCAAAACCTATTTCAAGAGGAAGGCTAGTTCTGCTAATTTTAACTACCATTAAATCACCGCCAACAAATGGACCAGCCTGAGTTGTATCAGGAGAACCCCATGTAACTGTATTAGCGTCTTCATCAATTACTGCCGAAACATGATGATTATCACCGGCATCATCAGCACTATATATTGTTACTGAAGGCGGGAATGTTAATTTAACACCGTCACAGTAAGAATAAAAACTAGTAACTAAGTCTAATGTCAACTGAAGGTCATATTCACTAGCGGAAGCAATTTTTGCAACACCGCTTACTGAAGAACCTGCAACATCTTTACCTAATTTTTTACCAACAGAATCAGGGAAGTTTGTAAATTTCCATATTCCGTCAGAATCTAAATAGTAATGCTGTTGGTTAAACCAAACTTTATAATCATGACCAGTTGTTTCAGTCGGGTTAACAACTTTAACAGAAACAGTGGCGTTAGCTGTACCAGAAGTCTGGGTAGCAACTAAATCAGCGTTTGTTTCATAAGCAACTGTGTTACCAGGTTTAAGAGCCTGTGGTGTAGCCGTAACTCTTACTGCCTGGCTTTCTAGTACTAACGGAACCTGTGCCTGATCTTCATGAACAGCATAAGTACTTATTGCATAATAATAAGGTGTACCGTTATAAACTGTCTGGTTACCATTAAATAAATCCTGGGTAATAGAAACGCTTCTTTTAATACCGGAGTCAGATCCGAATTGAAGAACCTGAGGATTAACAACACCGCCTGCAGGATCAAAAGCATCACCAATAATTTTACCTTTACCATCTTTAATATCAAAAGTTGCTACCCTTTTTGCATTCTGCATAGGAGCACCTTCGTAAGGTAACTGATAAATTACATAACCCTGGAATTGATACCCTAAATCATCATGAGATTCAATAGTTTCAATTTCGTTATAATCCTGATACCATGAAAGTACCATTTCATTTGGTAATTCGTCAACATTTACAGTCGGAGCCGCTGGAGCTCTTGGTACATGGAAGAAGTTATCGTAAGTTGCCTGAGCTTCTTTATCATAGAATTTCAAAAGACCTAAAGCACCTAATCTGTCTACTTCGCCAAATGCACCGGCAACAATTTCAGCTACAACTATTTCTTGTGTATCGCCAACAGCCATTGTAAAAGGACCGGCAACCATACCCTGACGTCTATCACCAGGTGAATGTAAAATACCATCAACCCAGCCAGTTCCTGTTAAAGGATCGCCGGATAAAGTAAATTTAGTTTCTAAACCAGTTGTAGGATCAACAAATGGAAGACCGGTTGTAGTTACTTTACCTTCGAACAAGTTGAAGAATTGCAGAGTACCATTATAATCGCGTAAATCAGGATCAGAATATACATTATCGCTATTAATAAAGAAATAATGCGCACTCATTGGAATATTTACTTTTCCGGGACCAATTTTTTTTCCATATTTAATTGCATAATCAGCTGCATCATCAACACCATTGTTGTTAACGTCAGAACCTGCTATACCATCAACTACAGGACCCTGAAAGAAGTCAAAACCAATTGCAGGAGGAGTATTACCATAGAAAGAATCGTATGCCGCTCCGTTATAACAGAAAGACAAACTTAATGGAACATCACAACCGGCAAAGTCATCACCAGCGTCACCAAGGTCAACATCAGACCATAAAGAAACATACATTTCTTCAAAATCTTTATCGTTTTTATTGATGATCTTGTATCTTCTAAACATTGTGTAACCTAAAGCTGTAGTAGATTTGTATCCCCACACAGTTGTGTGAACTTCTACTTTCATAGGATCAGAACCATAAAGACCGGCTACAACGTCAGAATCAAAATCATTAGAAACATACCAGATTGTCTGGTCGGCTCCCGGAACACCAGGAATATCAACTGATGGTTCATAAGTACCATTAGCATTTACATCTTCAAACGGAGCACCGTCTTGTGCACGCCATTCGTTCCAGTCTGTTTCGTATTGATCTCTAACATCATCTTCGGATAGACCTAACTTTTTTACATCATCACTAAGATCAGCAGTTTGCCAGTCTGTTCTAACTCTGTAAATTCTAACATGAGAAGCGTTAGGATCTTCAGGAGTACCGTCTGGTAATATTTTACCGCCAAGAACACCGTGATTATAAGTAGATCCGCCAACGTGGGCAACACCGTCAATTTTACCACCCCAAACAAAACCAGTTTCAAAAACCGCAGTTAAGTTTGAGCCTTTTGGATATTCAAATCCAGAATCACCACTAGGATTATAATCAGAATCACCATTATTATAAATCCAGGTTGAAATATTATTTATATTAAATACTGTTCTAGTGGGAGTACCACTAGGTTTCTGAAGTGATTTTCTTGCACCATCTTTACCTTCGGCTTGTATCATCAAAGGCATAAGTAGTATAAGAAAAACACTTACTATTTTTAACACATTTTGTTTCATATATAAAGCTCCTTTTAATTTCCTTTAAATTAACTATCGCCTAACGACTTTTAGTATTCTAATCTAACACCAAATAATATCTGGCGGTCATTTGAATACATTCCATTATAGTCTATGTATAATGCACGATATAAATCATCATAAACTGGACCGTATTGTTCAATTAATTTTCCACCAAGTTCAGGATCACTGATATAACCATCGTCATCAGCAGCACCGGTTCTTAGGAAAACGTCTTCAACATTTTTAGTACCTAATAAGTTTAGAACTTTTACATAGACGTTTGCAGATAATTGATCTAAGATTCTAAAAGTTTTGTCAACTTTTAAGTCAAGTTGAAAATTCGAAGGAGTTAATGAAGAACCTAATGGCTCAACTGCTAAACGCCAGCGAGCATCGCCTCTTTCTGCATTAGGAACACTACTAGTTCCTCTTGTATAAGGATGACCAGTATTAAAACGAGCTAATAAGTTGATTCCAAATTCATCTACAGGACCATCATCTTTACCGAATCTGTAATCCATAACTATAGTACCCATTAAAGGTCTGTTAAATGGTAATGGAGAAACATATTGAGGTATAAAAATTCTACCTTCAATAGGAGCACCAACTATACCATTGTTAGATTCTGGATTTGCACCAGTACCTTTTGCATCCGAGAAAGTTAAGGAAGCGTTTACTGCTAATCTTTGATATCTTCTCATATTAAATGTAAATTCAAGACCTTTCGTAGTTGCAAAGTCAGCATTACGTTTAACATTATAATCTCTGTAAGGAGATTTAGAATCAACATAAACTTTAGAATACTGAACCTGATCTTTAATATCATCATAGTACGCAGAAAGTTCAAACGCCATAAAATCAGTTAACTGCTGTCTAAAACCAATTTCGTAGTGAGTTTTTCTAGTTGGTTTTAAGCTAAGACCAATAACCTGAGTTGTAAAGTGATTACCGTTACCAATCATATATGCCTGATAGTGATATCCGGTATAAGCTTCAGATAATGAAGGCTGCTGTACGTAGTTACCATAACCGGCATGGAAAACAGTTCTATCAGTTACAGGGAAAGAAACACTTAATCTTGGGCTAACCGCACTATAAGCATCAACATCTTTCCAGCCGTTTTCTAATAGTTGATATTCCTGATATGTTTGTCCAATCGATAATTCTGGTTTTGTAGGATCAACCATTTGCTTATTATCAATATCAATGTAGTCATATCTTAAACCTATGTTCAAAATAATATCACTGTATTCTATTTTATCCTGAAGATAGAATCCGGCAAATACAGGTTTATGAGGTGCATAGAAACCATCATCAGTTTCGTTGCCAAGAATATCATAACCATAATTAATAACACCGGCATTAAGAATTATACCTTCTCTTGTATCTTTATCATCAACGGCAGAATCATTTAATCTTCTGGCATAATCAGACTGAGAACCTGAGGACCATCTTCTAATTGTGTATTGTCTGAATTCACCACCAAGTTTAACAGTATGATGTTTATTAGACAACCATGAGAAATCAACTTTACCAAAAATAGAGTTTCTCTCAGATTTATTATAGTTACCAGGTATATCATTATAACGGAAGAATTGCTGACCCATTATATTGTAAGGAACAGGAGTTCTGTATGGACCCATATTCTGGGAAACGTTAGCATAATCTTTAGCTGTTCTAACAAATGGAGAACCTGCCGCCGCATTAGCCGCACTATCACCATAAGCCCAGAAATTATCTTCAAGATATTCATCCATGGCTTCTTGTTCATACATTGAATAACCACCAGATACTTCATAAAACATTGTCGGGCTAAGTACATGGGTTAACTTAATATTAATGTTACCATCAGTAGTATTGTTATCTAACGACCTGTTTTGAAGTAAAGTAGTTAAACCGTTTGATCCGGATTGCCACCATGCTTTACTTAATGTACCGCCAACACGAATGCTAAACGGATTTAGATCAAAAGTAACAGTTGCAGCATGACTCCAAGTCTGATCCTGATCATTTTTGAAAACACCGGCAGGATAAGTAAAGTCAATTACTTCACCTTTGTCAGCATTCTCAGTATCTGCAAGTATACCAATATTAATACCGTCATAACCTTTTCTTGTACTTGTTCTATTAAAAGAATATTCCATGTTATAGAAGAATCTAATTTTATTAGAGAACAATGGACCGCTTAATACAAAACTTTTTGTATTATTGCCATACCAGTAAGAACCTAATCTTTTTTCCTGATCAAAGAAATCATCTTTGTTCTGGAAAGCGATGTTATCACTGATATATTCAAAACTAGCGTGTATTTCTTTTCCACCAGTTCTTAACTGAGATCTTACGATACCAGCATTAGCACCACCATACTCTGCAGAGAAACCGCCAGTTTCAACAGAAACTTCTTCAACTGCATCAGCACCAATAGTAACTAACCTACCGTCACCAACCGGATCCGATACGTTAACACCATCAAGATAATAACCAACTTCGTCAGTACGAGACCCACGAATACGGATACCGCCATCGTTAACAACACCTGCTTGCAATGCTATAACGCTTGTTACACCTCTAACAGGAAGATTTTCAATATCTTCTCTGGTAGCGATTCTAACAGATGATGTAGCGTCTTTTTTGATAAGTGGTTTTTTAGCTACGATAGTTACAGTTTCAGTTGTAATATCTTCGCTAGGAAGTTCAAAATCATAATATGAGGTAAGATCCGAGTTAACACGGACGTTTGTCATTGTTACAGATTTGTAACCTAAATACGATGCCTTCAATTCATAAACACCTGCATCAAGGTTTAACAGTATAAACTCACCGTTAACGTCAGTTGCCGCACCATAGCTAGTTCCAGTAACTATAACGTTAGCACCTATCAGTGGTTCTCCTGTCTGAAGGTCAATAACCTTACCCTTAATTCTACCCTTTGTTCCCGCCATTAGCAGAACTGGTAGGAGGGTTAAGATTAAAAAAAAGTAAACAATTTTTCGATGCATATTACTCTCCTAATTTGTTAAATAATTTGAGCCTATTTTTTAAGAGCCTAATTTCTAAATACTAGCGCCTTTCTATCAAATAATCACCTCCAATTTTTTTTATAACTAAATCCCTTAGGGATTGTATTTATTTATTTTTTAATTCTAAAAAAACGTTACAAAATATTATTTTATTGTTAACATTGCAACTTTTAAAACTTAATAAATGTAATATAATTCATGATTATATTAAAATACAAAAAATTATCTCCGATTTATTAAGGGTAAAAGTGTGTATTGTTGAATAGATACATTTGATATGTACAATTTCGGCAAAATCCGCTCATGCTTTGTTATAAAATAAAAATAACGATTCATCACCGAAATAAACATTATAATCGTTGATTCCGGCCCCCCAGAATCATATAGGTAAAGTTAATAATAATTCTATTAAAATTACAACTATATCGAGAGTTAAAATAAATCTTTCCAATATTTTTAACAAGTTAAAAACGATACTAATAATTTTGGACTATTCACAATAGGCT
The DNA here is from genome assembly GCA_016342755.1 of Melioribacteraceae bacterium. GTDB lineage: Bacteria > Bacteroidota > Ignavibacteria > Ignavibacteriales > Melioribacteraceae > JAEINS01. The sequence continues at coordinate 186,243 of JAEINS010000002.1, forward strand.
TTAAGAGATTTAATCTTTACTAGTTTTTAAAAGACACTAGTAGCTTAATAAAATAAAAAAGCTATTTAACTATACTGGTTAAATAGCTTTAATAATGCTATATATTTTAAGCAATATTATAAAGCAGCATTTAGTTTTTCTACAAATGTATCTTTAGATACAGCACCAATAACTGTGTCTTTAACTTCGCCGTCTTTAATAATTAAAACTGTAGGTATACTTCTAACACCATATTTAATGGCAGTCTGCTGGTTAGTATCAACATCCACTTTACCAATCTTAGCTTTTCCTTCAAACTCTTCTGCTAATTCGTCTACAATAGGCGCAATCATTTTGCATGGTCCGCACCAGGCTGCCCAAAAATCAAGCAATACAGGAACATCCGAATTCATTACTTCTGCTTCAAAGTTATCATCTGTTATTGTTAAAGGTTTCATAATTTACTCCTTTCGTTATATAAAAATTTAAATTAAACAATTCCTTTTTTCTTTATAATATCACGGGCAATTATACCCTTTTGTATTTCATTTGTACCTTCAAAAATTCTATTTATTCTGGAATCCCTGTAAAATCTTTCTATCGGATATTCCCTGCTATATCCCATTCCGCCATGTATCTGTACCGCGTAATCCGCTATTTTATCTAACGATTCTGAACAGTATAATTTAACCATGGCCGATTCTTTAGCAATATTTTTTCCAAGATCAGCATCAACTGCTGCTCTATAAACAATAGATTCCATAGTATATACAAGTACATTCATCTCTGCAAGCATGTTCTGTATAGTCTGTAAAGCACTTATTGGTTTTCCAAACTGAATTCTGTTTAACGAATATTTAGTAGAGAGTTCAAGAAGCTCTTTTGCTCCGCCTAAACATGCGGCTCCTAATCCTAATCTGCCATTATTTAATACAGCCATAGCCAGTAAAAACCCGCGTCCTTCTCTGCCAAGCATATTTTCTTTAGGAACTCTTACGTTCTCTAATGTTATGGCATTAGTTGTACTTCCCCTAATTCCCATTTTCTTTTCAGGCGGACCAACAATAAATCCGGGAGTATTTGTTTCAATTATAAAAGCAGTAATTCCTTTAGGTGTTCTTGCAAATAAAGAAACAATATCAGCTAACCCGCCATTTGTAATCCACTGTTTCTGTCCGTTGATAATGTAATCGTCACCATCAGGTTCAGCAATAGTCTTCATATTAAACGAATCGGATCCTGCTTCAGGTTCAGTTAAACAGAAAGCAGCAATTTTTTCGCCTCTGGCTAAAGGTTTTAAGAATTTTTCTTTTTGTTCATCAGTACCGCCAAGATAAATAGTATTAGCACCAATGGACTGATGAGCACCTATATAAGTAGCTGTTGAAGCACATGCACGAGATATTTCTTCCTGCATTAAACAATAGCCGACTTTTCCAAGTCCGCCTCCTCCAAATTCTTCAGGAAAAGAAACACCCATAAATCCTAAATCAGACATTTTTTTTCTTAACTCAATCGGAATCTCCTCATTTTCATCAATCTGACTTGCAATAGGTTTTATTTCTTTATTAACAAAATCACGAACCATATCCCGGAACATCATATCTTCTTCAGAAAACTTAAACTCGAACATGCACACTACCTTATTATGTTAATTAATTTCGTCTATTTAATTGGCTGACAAACTTTATCGCCAGTATAACTAACTATATATTCGCCCCCATCCACAGCAATAACATTACCTGAAATCCATTGGCAATTTTCGCCCGATAAAGATACAATAGCTTTTGCAACTTCTTCAGCATTAGTTAATCTGCCTCTCGGATTTTTTGCGGTTGCCGAAGACAACATTTTATCAGCTCTAGGGATTTTTCTTAAAGCAGGCGTATCAGTTACACCAGCCATTATTGCATTTGCAGAAACTTTCATATGTCCAAGTTCAACTGCAAGCTGTCTAATATGCGCTTCTAAAGCCGCTTTTGCAGCAGACACCGCACCATAGCTAAATATAACTGTTTGTGAACCGGCACTTGTTAATGCAAATATTTTTGAACCTTCGGCTAATAATTGTCTCTGAACTAATCCCTGAGTCCAATAAACCAGCGAATGAGCCATTACATCCATTGTCATTTCCATCTGCTGCTTCGAAATACATTCGTTTGGATCTTTAGCTATAAAGGGTTTCAAAGTACCAAAAGCTAATGAATGAACAATTATATGAATCTTATGATCGTTTTTTGCTTCATGAGATTCTTTAATCTCATCTAATATATCATTTCTTTTTATTGGATCCGCAGCATTCATATTAAAGTATTCTGCCCGCATTCCCAGTTTGGTAATTTTCTTAGTCAGCTTATCTACATTAGGCATGGTAGAATTTCTGTCTAAGTGAATTCCAAGTATATTATAGCCTGCTTTTGCGAACTCAAGTGCGGCTGCTCCTCCAAAACCACTTGACGCGCCTAAAATCAGAGCCCATTTTTTTTCCATTGTAATACCTTCCTCTCTTAAAAATGAAACGGAAATGTAATATTATTCATTTCTTATGTCAATTAAACAAATTTAGCATTAGCACAAAAATTTGTAATGCTTTTCACCTAAAATCTTATCTATTTTTGATAAAAACTCATTGCTTATCTTTACTTTATAATCTTTCAGCAAATATTTTCCTAAGATTAAACCATCCCTTTTAGTACACATAAAAACAGGAATAATTCCTTCATTTTTTTCCAATACCGGCTTTAGTTTTTTTATTGTATTTTCATTATGAACATCTTCATCAGCAAAAATCACAAAGTTTTTGGTGAACTCAAATTTTACTTCCGCAAGATCAAATGCTTCATCAATCTGTAGTTTTATGGCATCTCCGCTGCTTTCGGGTCTTCCTTTAACCATTATTGTTGATTCAGCATCAATCAGTTTTCCAAACTCCTCATAAGTTTTTGAAAACATTAAACATTCACATGATCCGGTAAAATCATCTAGTTTAAAGAAAGCCATTGTCCGTCCGGCTTTATCCATCTTAGTTCTTACCTCTGTAACAACACCACAGGCACGCACTAAATCACTTTTTTCAAGATTGAATGTTTCAGGATCGCCTAAATGAACAGTTGCAAAGGAATCATACTCAATAGAATATTTTTTTAATGGATGATCAGAAAGATAAAAACCCAGTACCTCACGTTCTCTTTTCAATAACTCTTTCTGTTCCCACAGTTCAATAGCCGGAAGCACTGGTTCTTCAATTTGAAGTCCTTCATCTGTACCGCCAAATAAACTATCAACCTGCTGTAGTTTTGCGCTTCGCAGTTTAGATCCATAATGAAGAGCGTCTTCTATAGCGGCAAAATTTTGAGTTCTGTTACCGGTCAAAGTATCAAACGCACCGGCAAGAACAAGTCCTTCCAATGTTCTTTTATTTACAACTCTTGTATCAATGTTTACACATAAATCAAATATACTTGTAAAATCTCTGTCTAATTCTTTTCTGGCTCTTTCAATTTCTTCAACAGCACCGACGCCTACATTTTTAATAGCGCACATTCCAAATATTATATTTCCATTATCAACATTAAAATAAACAGATGGTTTATTAACATCCGGCGGAAGTACTTCAATTTTTAACCGTCTGCAATCATCAAGAAATACAGTTACTTTATCAGTGTTGGTAAATTCATTTGTTAAGTTGGCAGCTAAAAACTCAGGCAGAAAATTTGCCTTTAAGTAGGCAGTCTGATAAGCTACAATACTATAAGCAACAGCATGACTCTTATTAAAACCGTAGTTGGCAAACTTATCAATAGCGTCAAAAATTTCACCCGCAATTTTTTCCGGGATGTTATTATTAACTGCCGCACCTTTTATAAATATAGAACGCTGTTCAGCCATCGCTTTTAAATCTTTTTTACCCATTGCACGACGAAGAATATCCGCATCCGCAAGGCTCATTCCGGCAACTTTATTTGCAAGCTGAATTACCTGTTCCTGGTAAACAATAATTCCATATGTTTCATTAAGAATTGGCTCTAAAATGGGATGAAGATATTTGGTCTCTGCACGGCCATGTTTACGATCAATGAAATCGCCTATAAACTCCATTGGACCCGGACGATACAATGCATTCATCGCCGCAAGATCTTGTATGCTATTTGGTTTAAGATTTTTTAAGTGCTCGCGCATAGGACCAGATTCAAACTGGAACACGGCTGTTGTCTGACCTTTTGCAAAAAGCTCATATGTTTTTTTATCATCAAGGGGAATTTTATCAGGGTCAATATCTATTCCTCTGGTTTTCTTAACAAGAGTAATTGCGTCTCTAATAATTGTTAAAGTTCTTAATCCAAGAAAATCCATTTTAAGCAGACCGGCACTGCCCTCCAGCTCTTTCATATTGAATTGCGTTACTAGATCGCGGGTAGCTCCGGCTGTTGCTAAAGCAACATAATTACTTACTTCACTTGGCGCAATTACAACTCCGGCGGCATGTTTGGAATTGTTTCTATTCATTCCTTCAAGAACCTGTGAATATTTAATCAGGTCCTGTATTTGCGGATCATCAGATTCCTTAACCCATTTCAGTTCAGGTACTTCTTCTAAAGATTTTGATATCGAAAAAACTTTTCCAAATTTTGACGGAATATGTTTAGTTATATTTGCAACTGTCGGGATCGGAATTCCTAAAACTCTTGCAACGTCCTTTAATACTGCCTTTGAAGACAATGTATTAAATGTTACAATCTGACAAACGGAATCTTCGCCATACTTCTTTTTTACATAATCTATAACTTCGCCCCGCTGGTCATCGGCAAAATCAATATCAATATCGGGCATAGACTGTCGGGCAGGATTTAAAAATCTCTCAAACAGCAAATCATAATCAAGCGGATTAACATTGGTAATTCTTAATGCATAAGCCACCAGACTACCGGCAGCACTTCCTCTGCCGGGGCCAACCGGAATCCCCATATCTTTAGCTGCATTAATAAAATCCTGAGTAATTAAGAAGTAACCCGGATATCCCATATCGTTAATTACTTTTACTTCAAAATCAAATCTATCCCAAACTTCCTTAGTAATTTCTTTACCTTCGTATCTCTTTTCTAAACCTTCTTTGGCCAGGATTTCAAAGTATTCACTTAAATTTTTTGCAGGCGAATCTTCCGGAATCGGGAAATCAGGAAAATGCAATCCGCCAAAAGAAATATTTTCATCAATCTTCTGTTCAATCTCAACTGTATTTGAAATAGCTTCAGGGAAATCCTTAAAAAGCTCCTTCATCTCTTCAGTTGATTTAAAGTATATCTGATCAGTTCTATAACGAAGTTCTTTATAATTAGCTGCACCATTTTTATCCGATAACATCAATAAAATATTATGTGCAATAGCATGTTCTTTTTTTACATAGTGTATATCGTTTGTAGCTATTAATTTAATATTCTGTTCTTTCGCAATCTTAGGCATATGTTCAAGTAAAATTTTATCTTCTTCCATGCCATGATCCTGAAGCTCAAGATAAAAATCATCACCAAACATATCTTTAAATCTTTGGGAAACTTCTCTGGCTTTTGCTAAATCACCATTAATCATTGGAGCTGCCACAACACCGCCCAAACAGGCCGAAAGAGCAATTAAACCTTCTTTATATTGTTCAAGCATCTCCATATCAATTCTTGGTTTATAATAAAAACCTTCTGTATACCCTATGGAAACTAGCTTACACAAATTTTTATAACCGGTATCATTTTTGGCTAATAAAACTAAATGGCTATAATGTCTCGATTTCTTTTTGCCACCGCCCTTTTCTCCTTTATCGAAGCGGGTTCCGTCAACAACAATATAAACTTCAGAGCCAAGAATTGGTTTAATGCCTTTTTTCTTTGCTTTTTTATAAAACTCGGATACGCCGTACATAACACCATGATCGGTTAGTGCCAAAGCATGCTGCTTATTTTCTACTGCCGCATTTATTAAACTATCAACTGTACAGGCCGCGTCCTGTAAGCTGTAATGTGTATGATTATGTAAGTGAACAAATTCACCCATTATTACTTCCTTTTAATTTTATTTTGTTCCTGTATGACCAAATCCGCCTTCACCGCGCCTACTTTCATTTAGCGCAACTGACTCTTTTATTTCTGCCTTTATAACTTCAGCAATAACTAACTGGGCAATTCTTTCGCCTCTATTAATTACAAAATCTTCATGCCCGTAATTGAACAATATTATTTTCACCTCACCACGATAGTCAGAATCAATTGTTCCGGGAGAATTAAGAACACCAATGCCGTGTTTAATTGCTAAACCGCTTCTTGGTCTAACCTGTATTTCAAATCCTAATGGAATTTCAAGACTTAGGTTAGTAGGTACTAATGCAATCTTCCCTTTCTCAATTATAATCTTTTCATCAACAGCAGCCCTAATATCCATGCCGGAACTTCCTTCGGTTGCGTATGATGGTAAAGGTATATCACTAAATTTATTTTCTAATCTTTTAATTTTTAATTCAATTGAATTCATAATTTATCTTCTAGTTATAAGTTTTACTAATTTTTTAATTTCAGTTATTTGAATAATGTTGCTTCCAATTAATGCTATTGGGAAAAAGAAAAACAGTCCTATTTTATATGAAAGATAATCATGTCCCACTGATTTTAAGTAATAATACGCGCTTCCAAATACTATCATTAATAAAAACATTTTGCCTATTTTATAATACTCGTACTCTACCGGATAATACTTATTTGCCACAATAAAAATGCCTGCCGACATAACAATGTAGCTTATGAGTGTTGAAACCGCCGCGCCCATAATTCCGTAGTATGGAATTAGGATTAAATTTGCCGCAACGTTAGAAACAGCTCCCAGACCGGTTATAAGCGGCATATACTTTGTCTTTTCTTCAATGTATATACCGGCAGAAAAATTAACATACAGACCGTGAAATATGTACGCAAATAATATTATTGGAACAATTGAGAGTCCGGACAGATAGCTTTTTCCAATAATTGTCTTCCCGTTTAAGATCTCGATTGCTGCAAAATTTTCGATAAAAAGAGTTATAAACAGCCAAACTAAACTAGCAGCCAAAACAAACATTGTTAGAACCTTTGCAAAAACATCCTTTGCGTCTTTCTCTTTTGCGTTGTTCAGAAAAAACGGCTGCCACGCGTATTGAAACATTGCTACAAACAACATCATAAAAATGCCAAGCTTATAATTAGCCGTATATAACCCTACTGTTTCGTTATCGGTAAGCTTAGTTAAAATGGGTCTGTCAATAACCTGCACTATAGTTGCGGCCATGCTGGCTGGTAAATACGGGATTCCAAATTTCAACATTTGTTTCAGTGTTTTTACATCAAATGTAAAACTTACATTTTTAAATATTTCACCCGAAACAGCCAGCAGCGAAAACCCGGAAGCGGCTATATTACTATAGAATACCGCTTCTATTCCCATATCATAAATAAGAATCAGTATTAGATTAAGACTGAGATTTATTATAATATTGACTGTTTTAATAAACGCAAATTTTAAGGATCTGTTTTCCAGTCTTAAATTAGCAAAAGGAACCAGTGCCAATGTATCAAGCAATAAAATCCAAATAGTCAGTTCAACCAAATAATGAAATTCTAAAGGTACTTCCATAAAACTTGCGGCAGAATCACTAGCTGAGTAAAAAAAGAGTGTGAGTATAATAGTTGTAAAAAAAATAAATACATAAACGGTAGTAAACTTACTTTTCTTTTCTGAACTTTTTGCCAGCGATGCATACTTCATAAACGCAGCATCCATACCAAAAATATAGAGTATGTTAAAGAATGCTATGTAAGCATATATATTTCCATAGATTCCCATTGCAGACTCCGCAAATACATTTGTATAGAATGGGACTAATAAAAAGCCCAGAAATCTTCCAACAATTGTGCTAATGCCGTATATGGCGGTATCTTTAGTAAGTTGTTTAAGTTTATTTAACATTATTTTTTTGGAAAAAACTCCGCAAGTTTTTCAATATAAAATTTTGGCGGTCTGGTTGCTTTCTTAGTGCTTTCTAAAATAAATACATGATCAGTAAATCCAGTAACAAGCAACTCACCGGTTTCGTGTCTTCTTACTTCATATTCAATATGAATTTTGGGGGAATATAAAACAGTAACCTTTGCTTCAATATCTAAAAGCTCATCATAAAAAGCCGGGTTTCTATAAACCAAACCGGTTTCAATTAACGGAAGCTGATACCCTTCTGTCTCAATTTCACTATACGGCAATCCATAAGTTCTTAGAAGTTCACATCTGCCTACTTCAAAATATTCCAAGTACTTTCCATTATATACAAATTGCATTTTATCAGTATCGGCATATCTAACACGTAGTTGTGTAACATTTGTAATCATTGAATTTCCGTAGAGTTTAAGTTTATATGGAAATCCCGTTTTGGTTTTACCGCAACGGGATTGTAAAATTTTTCAAATCAAATTTACTCTTTTTAAAAATGATTTTCGATATTGATTTTTAATTTCTAAATACTATTTATTAAATCCAATTTTAGAAAAATAACTTTGGTATTGTTCGTCCTAATATTTCAAGATCGAGCCATGTATTTTGATTTTTCGCATAATACAGGTCAAGTTTTTCAACTTCAACTTTATCACTCATATCAATATTTTCAATAAACCAGAGTCCTGTTAATCCGGGCTTGCCTAAAAACAGATCGGGAGTATCATAATTATCTTTTGGTCCGACAAAACTTTTTGAGCCTGATAAAACCAAAGGCAGTCCTCTTAAAAACTTCATCAAATTACTGTCACTTCCATTTTTTATAAAACTATAAATAACAAACGGCAATGTAAATATTGTTAAAGGAATACTGATAAATAGATCGAACAATCTTTTAGAAAACATGAACATAAGATTAGATATATTATAATTAACTTTTAATAATGGTATATTTTCTAACATAGTTACATTCGATTTACCAACAAGATAATTTTTTTCACTTCCGGCAACAGTAAACTCAACATTTTCTTCCTGGCATAAAGCTACAACTTTAAAAATTTCATTAAACGAAATTTCATCTGAAGAAAAAATCACATTATTAATTTTATTATCTCTAATCGTTTTCTTAATATTCTCTAAACTTCCAATTACTTCAAAATTATTAAACCTCTTTCCAATATCAGCCGAATTGAACGAAATGAGTCCGGTAACACTAATAATACTATGAATATTAGATTTAAGCTTGTCTGCTAATTTTAGCGCGCCTTCGTCAGTTCCAACAACAACAGTTTTTGCTCTATGAGGGTCACTTATAATGCCAATCTTGAAAAAAAGCTTAATAAATACACGCCAAAAAATAAAACTCATAAATACAGCGGCATATGTAATTACAACTACTACACGGCTAAACGCGTATTGTTTAAGGAAAAATGTAGAAGCAGATAAAACTATCATTCCAATAAAAAGAGAAAGAATTATTTTTAATACTGATAATGTTTTTTTCTTATATGCACCTGATAACGCGGATATAACTAACTGTATTATTCCGGGAAAGAAATAAACCCAGGGTTTTACTTCCGCGGGAAAACCGGACCAGTTACCGGGTTTATAAATTCTTTCGGCAAAAAAAACTGAAGAAGTTATAATTGAATAATCAATTATTAAAGCAGTAATAACTAATTTATATAGATTTAAAAAAGCTAAAAATTTTCTTGCCATAATAGCAAATTGAAGAATTGCCTCAACTATAATTGAAGATGACAAATGTTTTCTTACAAAAAGATGCATTGCATTATAAAAAACTTTTGTTTCATCAATGCTGCTTCTTTTTGTACTCTCGCCTTTATAATGTATTATCTGTGTTGTATGAACATAAAAAACTTTATAACCTGCCTGCTGGGTTCTGAAACACAAATCTAAGTCTTCACCATACATAAAAAACTGAGGATCGAATCCGCCAATATTTTCATATACTTCACGTCTTAACATCATGAATGACCCGGATATAGCGTCTACTTCATAAGATTTGTTTTCATCAAGGTAAGTAAGGTTATATTTTGCGAAAAGTTTACTATTAGGAAATAACTTGCTAAGACCGGTTACTTTTGTAAATGATGTCCAGGGTCCCGGGAAACTGCGTCTGCACGGGAGTTGTAAGGTTCCGTCGGGATTTAATACTTTACAGCCGGCCATTCCAACATCGTTTCGGGATTCAAAAAATTCAAATAACTTTGTGAATGTATCTTCCTGTACAATTGTATCGGGGTTTATTAGACAAATAAATTTCCCCTTCGAAATCTTAAGCCCAAGATTATTTGCCTTTCCAAAGCCAAGATTTTCTTTACTGGCAATTAAATTTATATCAGGATGGTTTTTACGTATTGCTTCAACACTTCCGTCTTTTGAATCATTGTCAATAATAATAATTTCTGAAGAAAAAGATTTTGTAGCCTTGTTCAGAGAATTAATTAAATTAAACACAAACTCTTTAACATTATAGTTTACTATTATTATTGAGAGATCGGGCATATTATCTTAGTATTCCAAGAATACTTCTAATTCTTAATTTCCAAACCATGGTAATTGCTTCGCGTACAATTTTTTTCGACATCTTAGAAGTCCCTTCTACTCTGTCTGTAAATACAATAGGAACTTCGTATAGTTTAAATCCTTTTTTCCAAGCCTTAAAGTTCATTTCAATTTGGAATGAATATCCGTTTGAATGAATATTATCTAAATCAATTGCTTCTAAAACTTCACGTTTAAAACACTTAAATCCGCCGGTTGCATCCTGCAAAGGAAGCCCTGTAATAATCTTTGTATATTTATTGGCGAAATAACTCAGTAATAATCTTTGCATCGGCCAGTTAATAACATTTACGCCGCATACATACCTGCTTCCAATAATCAAATCATAATCACCGGCTTTTTCTTTGAATTTTTTAATAACCCTTGGATCATGTGAAAAGTCGGCATCCATCTGAAAAGCCAGATCATATTTTTGTTCAATCATATATTTGAATCCCGCAACATAAGCTGTTCCGAGTCCCATTTTACCGGCTCTTTGAAGCACATGAACCCTTGGATCTTTTTCGCCAAAATCTTTTACATATTGACCCGTTCCATCCGGAGAATTATCATCAACTACAAGTATATCCGTATCAGGATACATTTTAAGAAGTTCAGGTATTAATCTTTGAATATTATTTAATTCATTATAAGTCGGTATTATAACTACAGATTTCAAATTGATTTCCCCAGGTTTATGTTATCTACTCGTAATGTCCTTTTCCAAACAACACTACAAAAACTGTTTTTAGTAAAATTTTTATATCCATACGCAGAGACATATTTTCAATATAAAATAAATCGTATTGAAGTTTAGTCTTTACATCTTCCATTGTTTCATCATATTTATGTTTTACCTGTGCCCAGCCCGTTACACCCGGTCGCACAGTTAAACGCCTTCTATATAAAGGTATTTCTTCCGATAATTTATTTACAAAATATTCCCGTTCGGGTCTAGGCCCTACTAAACTCATTTCACCTTTTAACACATTTATCATCTGAGGAATTTCATCAATACGAACCCTTCTAATAAATGCTCCTACTCTGGTTATTCGCGGATCATCTTTCATAGACCAGATAGGTCCGGTCTTTTTCTCGGCATCATTAACCATCGATCTGAATTTATAAATATTAATTGGTTTTTCATCTAATCCCATTCTATCCTGCTTAAAAAATATAGGACCTTTACTTTCATATTTAATTGCAAAAGCGGTTACAATATTTATTGGTAAAGTAAGGATTAGAATAATAATAGACACAAAAATATCCATAATTCTTTTCAATTTCTTTTCCCACTCGGGCATTAACTGCGGCATAATTTCTATTAGCGGAAATCCGTAAATATGATTTGTATGCGCAAGTCCGCTTATAACTTCGTATAGATCAGGAACAATCTTAATTGAAACTTTTCTGCTGTCGCATTTACCAATAACATTCAGCATCACATCTTCTTCATGATGTTCTAACGCAATTATAACTTCTTTTATATCATGTTCAACAAGTACTTTATCAATATTTTTGAAGGTATCAACAACCGGAACCTCAGCATAAGATTTACCAACATTAGTTTCTTTAACGGCAACATACGCTTTAACATCTAATCCTAATGCTTTATACCTTCCGATAGTATCATGAATATTATGAGCTTTTTTATTGAACCCGATTATAACTGTATTTTTACGTCCTATACCTTTAATTATTAAATGACGCTGAAAACTGCGTATAAATAAACGGCCGGCACTAACTGATGTAAATAAGAATCCCCAATAGATCATTATTAAAAATCTGTTTGAAGAAGCTTCACTGTTTATGTAATCATCGTAAAGTATTATGAAAAAAATGACAAATATTCCAACAAAGGTTGTCTTAAATAATGTGGAAATTTCATCGAAACGGGAAGTTGCAAACCATGTTCTATACATTCCAACAAAAATAAACATGATCAACCAGTAGAAATAAACTGCAAACATAGGAAGAATAAGCTCAGGCTGACTTAGCATATTAAACATACCGCTTTCTACCTTGAAGTAAAAAAACAGTAACCAGGCAAAATTTATAGTTAAAAAATCAGCAATAAGTATAAATAATCTTTCGATTCTTTTTTCCAATACAAACCCATATTTACAAAAATTTAATCGTTAAATTTAAGCAATTTTATTTAAAAATTAGAATGTTGATTTATATTTGACCTCTGTTTTAGAAGTGAAACATTACAATTATAACTCATTAATTATTTTAACCAATTTTAACGCTTGTTTATACTTGTCATAATCTTTAATTATCTCTGAGTTGACTCCCATACAGTAGAATGTTCCTTACGTAAAAACTTTATAAATCCTCTAATTATAGCATAATTAGCTAAAACAAAAAAATAAGGGAGCGAAAACACTTTTATCCTGATACCAAATCGACTAAAAACTGCTCCAATAATGGCAAGGAAATAAAAAGATAATTGTAGTATCAGAATAAATAAATAAATATTACTATATGTTAATAAGTAAATGGTCATTAAAAGAACAAATAACGTAATAAATGGGAAAAACCATCTAATAACTTTATGCGACCAAAATGCATAAGATACCAACAAATTTTGATTAAATAATAAATTCTTAAAATTTAAGAGAGTCTGAAAATTAGTAGCGGCAAATCTTACTTTACGTTTATATTCAGTAGATACATCTTTCCCGACATCTTCCGTGGCAAAAGATTCATAGCAATACTTAAATTTGAATTTTTTTGATAATACATTTAGCGAAATAAATAAATCATCAGTAACAGCCTTTTCAATGGGTATAGGTTTGAACAATTCTCGTCTAATTGCAAAAATACCACCATTTGCCCCAATTAATGTTCCACATCTACCTTCCGATTTTTTTAGCTTAGTTTCATACTTCCAATATTTTGTTTCTTCTACACTTTCATTAGAATCAACATTAGCATCTGTTAATATCAATCTTCCACTAACACCACCAATAGTCTGATCTTGAAAATAATTCATCAACGATTTAATAGCTTTTTTATCAAAGACTGTATTTGCATCAGTAAAAATTAATATTTCATTTTTACTCTGTTTAACAAGATCGTTTAAAATAGAAGCTTTTCCTCTTCTTTTATCAAATAAAAAAACCTTTAGCCATGGATGATTTTTTTTCAAAGAATTAAGTTTTGAGTTTGTACTATCTGAAGAACAATCCGATCCCACCAGAACCTCAACTTTATCAAAATCATATACTAAATTATTAATATTTTGGATTCTATCTTCAATTACTTTTTCTTCGTTATATGCTGCAATTAATATTGAAATTGAAGGTGCAAAATCCTTAAACTCAGGTTGGCTATACAATTTTGATATAAAAAATATTATAATTGGATAAATTAAATATGAATGGACAATTATGATTAATAAAATCCAAAATCCACTTTCAATAAAACTATTCACTACATTAATCCTTAAATTTTAGACAGAAGTTGTTATAAACATCTAACATAACTTTTTCTTCTCTTTTCCAGTTATATTTTTCCTTAACCGCTTTATTACCCTTGATTCCACACTGATTAAAGTTTTTTTTCATTTTTATCACATTATCCGCAAAACTTCTCGGATTATTTGAGATAAACGATTTACCAGCACCAGTTTCTTCAACAATCCTCTTAAGAGATTTTGCATCCGAAGTTAAAACCGGCTTAGACATAAACATGTACTCAAACAACTTATGCGGAATAGTTGTATCAATAAATTCATTGCAAGGTTGCGGTATAATACAAATATCTGCAATACTAATATATTTCGATAGATTCTCATGTCCAGGCCAAGAAACTAAATCAACAAATTCTTCTAAATTGTATTTCTTAATAATATCTTTTAGTTTAGAAACAGATTTACCATCCCCAATTACTAATAACTTTATTTCTGGCAATTCATTTTTCAAAAACTTCATTGCTTCAACCGGAGTTTCCAAACCTCTTTCAGGACTAACAGTGCCAGTATAAACTAAAGTAAATCTATCTTTAGATCCTTTCTCAATTGTTTCATCTTTTTTATCAGTTATAAATGTTTCTAAATCAACTGTATTAGAAACAACCGAAACCTTTTCGGCAGAATATCCTTCACTTACTAATCTTTCCTTACTTTCTTCTACTACTACAAAAACATGATTAACAAATTTTAGACACACTTGTTCTAATTTTTTGCTAAGTGTTGGGTTTTTGAATATATAATTAATGATCCCTTTTTTCTTAAAACATTTTAACGCTTCCGGATAATTTTCGTGCATGTCAAAAATAACCGGGACACGGGAAAGCATTTTGAGAACTAGAGCAATTGGCACCATAGGTAAATCATGCGCATGAATAAAATCGGGTTTAAATCTTAAATATTCTTTTACTGATTTATACAATAATCTTGGATTAAAAAAAATTGGGAAGTTAATTATTTTATTTAATCTATTAGAATCAAAGATTGCATTAAATCGGGATATTGAGCAGTATTTATAATTAGGAGTTTTGGTTTTATCATATTGATTACAAAGCACATTAACAACAAATCCATTTTGGTACAAACTTTTAATTTCTTTTTCCAATCGTATGTCAGGAGGAAAAACAGTCTGCGAAATCATTAAAATTCTTTTCATAGAATACTATATTTTAGGATAAGTAAATAATTGTTTGAAATAGTAATAAGACTTCAAGAATAGATCAGTATTAAATCTTAAAATTCCACCTAAAAAATAAACTGGAATCCTCAATAAAATACCCAATTCATGAAACATTAAAATTAAAAAAAAGTCTATTCCCTTATACCTTTTTTTAAAAAATATAATTTTTGAAAGAGTTTGATTTTTATACTTAAACCATTGTGCCTTTTTTGTTGAAGATCCTTCAAGATGAATTATTGATGTTAACGGATAATAAATAACCTCTCCAATTTTTTTGAATCTATAACATAAATCTTTTTCTTCACCGTAAAAAAAGAAATTTTCATCAAATCCATTTAATTTTAGCAAACAATCCTTTGGAGCTAATAAAAAAGCACCTTTTAAGCTTTCCACATCAGTTGGCTTAGTAATATCGGAATAGTTTAAGTTATATTTGTTAAATAAACTGGATTTTGGAAAAACTAAATATAAAAACAAACTAATTGCCAATGTATTCCAAATAGTATCAAATTTATCTATTGAAACCTGATGTGATCCATCATAATTTAACAGTTTACAACCAATCATTTTCGGCTTATTATCACTTTTACTATAATTTAGAACATCCAATATACAATTGTGAGTAAAAACCATATCGTTATTTAGATAAAGGATATATTCACCTTTAGCAATGTTTAGCCCTTGATTATTGGCTTTAGCGAAACCGAGATTTTCATTATTCTGGATTAAAATTATATTCTCGAACTGATCAGTAATAATTCTCACATTACCTTCAGTAGAATTATTATCAACAATTATAATTTCATAATTAAATTCTTTAGAATACTCAATTAAAGTTTTTAAACAATTTTTTAAAACTTCGAATGAGTTATAGCTAACAATAATTATCGATATGTCAATTTTTTGATTGTTCATTAATTTACTGCTGCATCTATAAAAATTTGTTTTAGATTTTTCTCTGTAAAATCATGCGGTATTTCTATATCATAATTGCTAGTATAACATGCTTCCAAAAAAAGTTTTACATTCTCGTAATCTGTCTCTGTTGGGGTAATATAACTAAATAAAAATATTTGAGGAATACTTTTACATAATCTCCAGACAGCACTATCTCTTTTAGTTATAGCTAGAATTGGTTTCTTAGTTATAATATATTCAAAAAGTTTACTAGGAATTGCACATGTTGAAGCTGATAATAATAACAAGCCGTCATTTAACAATAATTCCTTAATCATTAAATCTCTCGGCATTCTATTTAATACTTTAATATTAGATTTTTGTATTTCAATTTTTTTCTGCCATTGATTTACTTCTATCAAATCTTTTTGTCTATAATCTCCTAAAAGTGAAATTTCAATAGTTTTATTTTTAAGCGATTTTATTATTGGCTGAAGTAATAATTCCATTTTCCTAAAAACCGTAAAATTGCCAGTGTAAATCAGTTTCAGATCATATCCCGCTTGGTTTACATTGTTTTCATTAATCTTAGGAAAATAATCTTCAATCTCAATTTGGGGATAACCATTTGTGAGAACCGTAGTTTTGTTACTAATATTTTTATACCTTTCATCAATTTTTTCTTTCCATAACTCTGAAGTAACAAAAATATTAGTTGCTTGTAAAACTACCTTTTTTTCCCATTCTCCTTCAATTCTTCTTCTCCATTTCCATTTCTCTATTATGGGACGTAATGGTTCATCCAGCCAGCCATCTCTAAAATCAGCAACAAAAGGAATTTCGTATTTTTTTGATAAAAGATATCCCCCAATATGCGATGAGTTTGGAGGACTTGTTGACAACACAAACCTAACATTCTTTAGTACTTTTTTAACATTTTTATCGTCGGAAATTTTCTTTGCCCAAAAATAATATTGATCAGATGGAAGAAAATAATAGAGTAAAGTATTCCAGAAAATATAAAAAATCTTAAGAAACTTAGTCTTCCCAATTTTTAATAACATGTTCGAAATTATTAAAATAGGATCCTTAACAAAAATTTCAGTAATGTTATTTCTTTTTACAATGCTATTTTCTGTACCAGAATTAATGATTACAATTTCATATTTGTCATCTAACCATCGTTTAAATCTATCTACTCTATAAACACCAACATGCTTATTATTAGACCAAAAGGGAGCTAATATTATTATTTTTTCTTTTTGATTTTTCTGCATAAGTCTCAAAATATGCTTAACACTACTACTATTTTTTCTTCAAAATTAAGGAGTATGTATTTTCGTCTGGAATTAAATTTACTAATGTAAATTCTTTATCAATTATCTTTTGACAAACCAAAGAATCGTTTAGATAGAACGATAGTGATTCGAATTCTTGGAATTTTTTTAATCCCAATTCCAATGTTAGTTCTTGATCATAAATTTTATTATCTAAATTATCACTAATAGTTATTTCATAATGAACTTCAGAATTATCACTACTTTCAAATTCTAGATTATACTCAAAATTACTGCGCTCATAAATATATAATGCAACTTGATCCATATTTCCGCACCAAAGATCATTATCCTTAATAAAGTCCAAATCTTTCAAAAATTCTGCAGTTGGATAATAAGAATAACCTTTGTCGTTACCTATACTATGGTACATCAATATAACCCAAGCTCTTTTATTAATTGTAGATTCTAATATCGGTTCCATTTCACTGTGGTTCTCAATCTGAATTGGATTATCTGTTCCTACATTTACAGCCTGTAAATAATACCAATTCTCAGGTATCATTTCATCTTCCACGCACATATATGCAAGTTTTGAATCATTTACTGCACCTCTTGCACAAATAAATCCAGCCAATTTGTTAGCAAGTTGCGTACTAGGTAACTTGCCTCGTCCTCCGGGATAGGCATAAGCCTTAGGATTTAAACCCCATTGTGTCATTAAATCGTAACAAGTCTTAAATGAATTATAAGCTTCATCAAAAGAAACTTCATCATGATTAATATGTGTATGCCCATGACCAAAAACGTGGATTCCCCTCTTGGGCAGTATTGTTGCCATTTCTACAACAAACTTCCGTAAATAATCTTGGCTAAAAGGCTGGGTCACTAATTCAAAATCCATTGTAAGATTTCTCTTTTCAATTTCAGAGACAGCCATTTCTACAAGTGGATTATCACTCCATGGAATATCATAAGTTACGGTAACTGTTCCGGAATGACCGTTATACCATTTAGTAGGAGAAATACTAAGATCATAATTTTGATCATAATTTGAAACATCCGAAACATTTGAATTTGACTCACACCCGATTACCAAAACACTCAGAATCATTATAAATGTATACAATCTCATATTTAACCTGACCTTTATTGTTTTATTGATTTATTGTTATTAACTGGATTCCCGACTAAATAATACTTTATTAAATAAACTAATACTCTTTTAAAATCTTTTTCCTTTTTTAAGTTACTATTGAACATGTAAGGCAATATTTTTTTAATCAGATTTAACACAATTACAAATCTAATTATTAAAACTTTCAATGAAGAATAATGTTTTCTAAAAAATATCAACTTACTTTCGTATGTCCATTTTACTCTCTGTGATTTAATTTTATTAGTTATTTCACCACCTAAATGTCTTATAGATCCATTTTTCCAATAAACAGTTTTATATTCTCCACACAATTTTTTCGCTCTATAACATAAGTCTGTTTCTTCGGCAAAAAGAAAATAATCTTCGTCAAATCCATTTGTCTTTTTTATAACTTCATTTCTAATCATCATACATGAACCAAAAATGTAATCAGTATTATAAAATTCTTTCGATTTAGTTAAAGTGTTTTTCAATCTCTTTTTTATTGCAACGTAATACCCTAATAAACCAAACAAATCCCAAAACTCGTTTGTTAAATTATGAAAATTTTGAGCTGAACCTTGTATTCTTCCATTTTCATATAACACAACCGGTCCGGCTATTCCAACATCAGAATTATGTTCCATAAAATCATAAAATTTCTTAGGTAAATTTTCTTCTAAATAAGTATCCGGGTTTAACAACAAATAATATTTACTTTCATAGTTTCGTAAGACTTCATTATTTCCATGCCCAAATCCATAATTAGTTTTTAACATTTTAAATTTAACTTTGGGAAATTGTTCTGCTAATTTTTCGATACTTCTATCTTGTGAATTATTATCAACAACAAAAATCTCGCAATCAATATCAGCTACATACTTTTCAATTGAAATGAGTAAGTTTTTAACACAATCAGTTAAGTTATAATTAACAATAATAATACATAGATTATTCATTTATACTCACTAAATTTTCATCATTCTCATTTTCTATTTTATGAGAAAGAAAATCTACATATGCCAAAACAAATGCTAAAATTATATTCGATTTATATTTAATAAATAGAGGAGAAACCAAATTTAACACTGCAAATCCCATAAACGCGGCTAAAAGTCCGATACAAATAAACTTATATTTTTTATTTGTAGTTTTAAGACTAATTGTAAACGCAGTCTTCATAAATCGATAAAACATCCAGATAAACAGAATAAAACCAATTATCCCACTTTTCCATAATACATACAAATAAGTACTATCTGGATAGTAAATATTTGCCTTAGCATTTCCTAAAAGTTGATAATTAACTGCATCTCCAAATCCTTTTCCCAAAATAGGACTTTCTAAGAACTCAGTTATCACGTAGTAACCAATTTCAATTCTCATTAGAAAAGATTGATCCTCGCTTACTTTTGTAAGTGACTGTGCTCGTTTTTCGGCATCCCCAACATTTTCTGATACTTGTGTTGCCGGTTGTAAATTCATAACAAAAATTAGTGGTAATAAAATTATTAGTAGATAAGGTAATAACCTTTTGTAAGAATAATTCTTTGTAAACTTTAGGTTTAGAACATATACCATGTAAAGGGTGATAAATGTGATTACCCATAAAGTTCTTGTAAGTGTCACAAATATTCCCATTACAACTATTATTAGAGGAAAAATATACTTCATTTTCTGTTTGCTTACCAGAGTTGCTGAAAAAAGAACACCAACTACTATAGGTAAGTAACCGGATTGAAAAGTAACAAATCTATCATATCCTAATTGTGTATTATAAAAGATATATTCTAAGGAAATAAAAACGCCTATTCCTACCAACATTAAATTTACAAGGTTATAATCATCTTCCGAAAAAAAGTGGTAAATAATAATAGCATAGAAAAAATAGAAAAAATGATATTGTTCAACAAAAATAGCCATAATCGGGTAACCATTCAAATAACCAATTATAGAAGAAATTATTGAATAGAGCACAACTAATAATATTGGCTTCTGTATATAAGTAACCTTTATTAAAAAAATATCATGTTTCCAGAAAAAGTATAATATACTAATTAATAATAAAGCGAATAATGGGAAACTAAATAACAGTTCGAATAAAAACCTATAATGGAACTCATTATTTAAATAGAGAAGAGGCAAAAAATTTATAATAATCAAAGAAACTGGTAATTTTAGTTTTCTGCTCAAATTAAAAAGGAAAAATATTAGAATAACATTAAACCCGCCCAAAATTAGCACTGATTTTTCGCCGCCTTTTGTTATAATCAAAAGTTGAATCAACCAGCCTACAATAATTGCAACAAAAAGGACTAAGTAGCTTAATCTATTTACAGCTATATTTTCATCTTTATGAAACGTCATTAAGATCTGGCTTCTCTCATTTTTTTTAATAAACTCTCAATTTTATCTTTATTCATTAA
Source organism: Melioribacteraceae bacterium (assembly GCA_016342755.1). Classification (GTDB taxonomy): domain Bacteria; phylum Bacteroidota; class Ignavibacteria; order Ignavibacteriales; family Melioribacteraceae; genus JAEINS01. The sequence continues at coordinate 207,181 of JAEINS010000002.1, forward strand.
TAGACTCAATGCTATATAGCTTATGGTTCCAATTGCAAATAAAGAAACTAACGAAATAACATTATTTAAGTTGAGTTTTTGAAAAACAAAAACTTTACTACTATAAACAATTACATACATTGTTATACTTGTAAAAAAAGTTCCAGCGAAAGACTTTAAAAAGTCCGTAATTTTGTAATCGATATATTTAAACGGAATTTTGAATCCATGATACAATACTAATATATTACAAATAAGATATGCTGAAGCAACACCGATGATACCCCATTTAAGCCCAATTGAAAAACCTGTTATAAAAATTAAAGCTGTAAATATCCCCCACTTAAACCAAACATCTGTTTTTCCCTTAGCCTGAAATATTGCTCCGGAAGTTGTATATATTGACTGGACTAATCCTAAAGGGGATAATATTAATAGTACATTTACAATTGGAGTCCATTTTTCGCCAATTACTATTGGAACATAATCAGCAATGGCCATTAGTCCTAACATCATAGGAAAAGTTATTAAAGCAATTGAGTTGGCAACAACAGTAAACATTTCCCGGAATTTTTTATTATCGTTTTTAATTTTTGAATAAACCGGGAACATTACCCGCGAAATTATCTGAGTTATATTTTGTATTGGGTAAAGCATAATTCTATAAGCATAGGAATAAATACCTAGTGCTTCCATTCCAAGAAAACGACTTATTAAAAAGTAGTCTGCATTTCTAACAAAATAATTAACAATATTAAACCCAGAAAGATTAATACTAAATTTTGCAACTTTTTTTACTTCATCTATCGAAAACATGAATTTTGGTTTTAAAGAAGAATTTACCCACAATAGAAATGTATTTACTATAGTAACAGTTAAAGTTTGAAACACTAAGCTCCAAACACCATATTTTAATATGGCCATGCTAATTCCAACACAAGCACCAAAAATGCTTGCTATTATTTCAATCTTCGCAGTTTTATCAAATAAAAATTTTCTCTCAAGTAAAGCCTGATGGCCATTGCTAAAACTTGAGATTACAAAATTCATAGCTAAAACACTAAGAATCATTGTTAATCTTTCTTCATTATAAAATATTGCAACATATGGCGAAGTAGTAATTATAATCAAGCTAAGTATTATTCCAAATACTATATTTACCCAGAACACACTTGAAAACAGTTTTAGATTAATTTCATCAATTTGAATTAACGCTGATGAAATACCCAGATCTTTAATTATCTGAAGAAACCCAACATATATCATTGCTGTGCTCATTAACCCAAAATCTTCTAATGATAATAACCGCCCTAAGATTAAAATTGTTATAAACTGCAAACTTTGCTTTATTATTCTAGCCGATGTTGACCATTTTATTCCTTTAAAAGCAATTTTGTTTAAACTCATATTGTTGCAATAAAAATTTTAATCAATATTCTCATTTACTAAGAAACTTTCCATTTAAACAAATTTCGCCTAACAAAAAGCATTTTTTCTGAATTTAGAAAGTTTTCATTTTCTCTAAATACTATAAAAATAAAGACTATAAAAAATGTACTCATCCCTACTAATAAAGTAAGAATTGTTCTTGAAGGAAAACTTTTCTTTGCAGGAGGTTTAGCATTATCAATTATTTGTAAAACTGGAATATCTTTTTGTTCTTCTAATCTTGATTGCTCATATAAGGGTAACATAAACTGTAAAATTGCATTGTTTATTTCAACATCTCGCAAATATCGATAATAATCTAAAGCTTTTTTAGGAATAGAATTAAAAGACATTAACATGCTATTTTTTTGCTTTCCCGCACGAATATCTTCAATCTTTTTTTGAAATTCTTCAACTTGAACATTTATACTTGTAAGTTCAGGAGAATCTTTATCTACAATATTTTCTAAAATTGATTTTTGAATTTGCTTTGTGATAACCTCAGTTTCTAATTGCGAATATGTTCCAATTATTCCTTTTACTTGTTCTGTCGGATCATATATTCCAGATTTTTCTTGATAGATCCTCAAAGAATCTTCCGAGTTTTTCAGTTTCAATTTAACTTCATCTAATCGTTTTCCAAGAAAAACTCTATTATTTTTAGATTTTTTAACTTTAAGTTCAATAATTTTATTATTAAGAGAAGTTATTATAAAATTTGCTACATCTGCAGCTTTTTGTGCAGAAAGCATCCGAACTTTGATTTGAAATGCACCTTCATCAGTTTCTTCGGCTGTTATACTATTTGATAATCTTTCTATTGCCTTTTCATATCCTTCAAGATAATTCTTTCTTATATGGTAATCTTCAAGTAAGTTAAATTTTTCAATAATATTTTCTAGATTTGAACGACTGTAAATAATAGTGTTGTACAATCCAATTTCCGGATTTGAAGATCCACCAAGACCTAAAGGTAAACCTTGTAAATCTCCTAACATTCCCATAATTCCACTCATTGACTGGTCTTCAGAAGGAATTATTGTTGCTGAAGAATCGAATTGTTCTTCAACTAAGAAAAAAATTGCTAAATAAGAAAATACCATTACTAGAAAAGTAATTCCTATTAAAAACTTTTTATGTTTTACAAATAATACAAGATAATCTGCTAAATCAATGTTCTTTTCTTGCTGCATTTAAATTCTCTATTTTTTATTTACCAAGTTGTGTCATTAAAATTATTAATGTTGCAATACTACCAATAATTCCTGCAATAGTCCCAATTCTTGAAATAGAATACCAAATTGATATTGGGAAATCTTTTGGGACATAAACATAATCCCCGGGCTCAATAGGAACAACTTCATCATCAATTTTAATCCACTCTCTAGATCTTTTCTTTATGATTATTATTTCTTCAAAATCTTTTGCGAATTCTGTAATACCGCCAGCCTGACCTATATAATAATTATAATCATGACCTTCTTTATAATTATAATAACCTGGTTTTCGAACTTGTCCCCATACATATATTTTAGTGTTTTTCTCAGGTATAACAACAACATCCTTATCCTTCATAATATAATTTGCTTCATCAGAATCATTATCCAAAATTTTAGTAAAATCTAGTTCTATACTTGTATTTATGATTCTTAATTGATTATCAATATTAAAAGTTGAAGTATCTTCTCTAACTAAACTAATTAGGCGGTACATTTTTAAAACTTCAATTTTATCACTTAGATATTCAAAAGATTTTAGTTTTATTTCGTCTAATTCACTATCTAAACCATCTAACTGAGCCTGGAGTTTTAAACTTTCTACAGATGAGTTTTCTCTAATTAATTCTGCATCAGCTAAAGAAGCGTTTGGTTTTAAGCCACCAGCTTTTCTAATGATTTCAGATAATGTTGTAGAATTTTTAGTAATATAAATTTCGCCGGGATTATTTACTTCACCCAAAATTTTAATTTTAAAATTCTTTTCTTCTAATTCATTTGTTAAAATTCTAATTCTATCTCCACTTTGAAGAGAAAAATCATTTAGTATTTTAACTTTTGTAACTTCTTCTGATTCACCGTCAGCACTCAATCTAGATATTTCAGCCACTTCAACATCATCAAATGCAATACTAATTCCTTTTGCATAAAAAATTATATCAGAAAGTTTATCACCCTTTACATAGTGATATTTACCGGGTTTATTAATTGCTCCGGTTATTTCTATAAAATTTCGTTCTATATCATAAACAGGGAAAATTATAACATCGCCATTTTTTAGATATGGATTATGCGAGAAATCTCCAGTTAATCTAAATTTCTCCAAATCAATTTTTAATTCAGATCCATCGTAACGCTTTATAAGAATATCACGTTTCGAAAAACTATCTATCTTTTTATAAGTGTTGGCTACCATTTCTTGTTGTTTAATAGTATTTAATATAGCAACTTTGCCCAGATTGTATTGCCGGGTTATAAACTGATCTAACCTTTCCATTGGAGAAGATTGGAATGAACCGTTGACTAAAAAATCACCGCCAATAGTTACACTTATAACCTGCATTGAACTAAGATTTAATCCGGTTGCTTCTTCAGAGATAGTTTGAGCTTTTGAAATTGTGATTGCAAGTAATAATAAGATTAATAGTATTTTCTTCATAGTCTCTTTATAATTTTTAATATTTTACTTACCATACTGTGTTTTATAATAATCCTGATAGGCGCCGGAGATTATCCTTTCCCACCAGTTTTTGTTTTCTTTATACCATTCAACCGTTTTAACAATTGCCTCTTCAAATTTGTATTCAGGTTTCCAGCCAAGTTCATTTTGTATTTTTGAAGAATCAATTGCATATCTTCTATCATGTCCTGGTCTGTCTTTTACAAACTCAATTAAATCTTCCGATTTACCCAGAATATTTAAGACTAATTTTATAATCTCAATATTAGTCATTTCCTGAGAAGCTCCAATATTATAAACTTCACCAACTCTACCCTTTTCAAATACCAAATCAATAGCTTTGTTATGATCAATAACGTAGATCCAGTCGCGTACGTTTAACCCGTCTCCGTAAACCGGAAGTTTTTTATCAGCCAGAGAGTTTAAAATCATCAACGGAATTAATTTTTCTGGGAACTGCAAAGGACCATAATTATTTGAACATCGGGTAATAAGAACCGGAAATCCGTATGTTTCATAAAATGACATTGCTAAAAGATCAGCACTAGCTTTACTTGATGAATATGGACTATTTGGTGATATTGAAGTCTTTTCGGTAAATAATCCGGTTTCACCTAAACTGCCGTAAACTTCATCTGTAGATACTTGCAGAAATTTTTCTACATCATATCTTCGTGAAGTTTCTAACAATACATTTGTACCAATTACATTTGTCTGGAAGAATACTTCCGATCCTAAGATACTTCTATCAACGTGCGATTCTGCCGCGAAGTTTATAACATACTTAATATTATACTGATTAAATAAATAATCTACTAATTCATGATTCGTGATATCACCTTTCACAAAATGGTAGTTTTTATTTCCTTCGCTAGATTTTAAGTTTTCCAGATTACCGGCATAGGTTAATTTATCAAGATTAATAATATTATAATCGTCACGTTCGTCAAGAATATGGTTTATAAAATTACTGCCAATAAATCCAGCTCCGCCTGTTACTAAAATATTTTTCATTTTTTTCTTATTTATTTGTGCAATTATTACTTTCAACTCTCATTGTCATTCCAGCAATATTTTAGCTGGAATCCATTTTTATTTTTTAGATTCCCGATTAATAATTTCGGGAATGACATTCTCTTTTTTTCAATCTTTTTTATAGCCGGAATCAATCAAACTATTGTCTCATACAAATCTTGCCAATCTGGATTATCTTTTTCAATCAACTTAATTTTCTAGATTCGTTTCCATTTTTTTAACATTTTCTCTCGGATAATTGCTGATTCAATATTTTCAATAATCTCAAAATATACTAGTTTTTTAATCCCGTATCTAAAAGTAAAACCTTTTGAAATATCATTTCTATGTTCATATACTCTTCTGCAAAGATCATTGGTAACTCCTATATAAAGAGTTCCGTTCTTTTTACTTGCTAAAATATAAACATAATACTGTTTTATATTTCAAGACTCCCAATTATTGCTTCCAACTTACTTTCTCATTCCAGCAATCTTTTAGCTGGAATCCATTTTTATTTTTTTAGATTCCCGATTGATGATTTTGGGAATGACTTCCAAGTTATCATTGTCTTTCCAGCATTTTTTTGGCTGGAATCCATTTTTTTGGGATCCTCGATTGATGATTTCGAGGATGACATTTAAAAAGTCACGATAAATTTATTTCTTTTTCAATAAAAATCAGAACGCAAAAAAACCGACAAATATTCCGGCTTGGATAAAATAGGAATCGCCATTAAAATCACCCGGTACATTCTTTAAATCACGCTTGTTCTCAATTTCCCAGTCATTTTCAAAAGTAATCTGATATCCACCGCCTAATCTAAAAGCCGAAAAACGTGTAAACGGGATATCAAAATTAATTGTCGGTGTAAATGTATAAAAATTGTTGCTTATTTTTCTACTTATGTCATTTATATTTTGAGATTGTTCAGAATAATCAGTCCAAATCTCATTCCAGTCAAAATTGCCGTCATTCTTAAATAAATTTAATTCAACGCTGCCACTTCCAAAAATGGCTCCGACTGAAATACCAATTCTTCTTATAAAGGGCAAAGTATATTCAAGAGAAATACCTCCGCCCGAGATTGAATAATCAGCCTGAGTAATAACACCATTAATATTGGTCTTTTCAGATGTTGAGCCTGTATATCCCATTCCCCCAATTCTTAAATCTTTAATCAGCATCAGGTATATATATCCGCCGCCACCGGAAACAAAAAGTCCGTTTTCCGCAATTGAAGATATATTTAATTTTTTAAGTTCTTTATTCAAAGGATCAACATTAGGGACTATCCATGCGGGAGTGTATCCTATTGCTGCTCCAAATTTAGACATCCAGCCAACATCCTCATATTTTTGAGCGACAGACACACTTATATTTATAATAAAGAAAAAGAGAAATAACTTTTTCATCTAAACCCGGATAATTACAAAATTTAAGATGTGAATTTAAGGATTTCCTAAACCAATAAAAATAGGATAAGCAGGTTTTAATAGATCAAAAAATAGTGACCTTTACATAAAAGGAGTAAAGGCTGTATTGATTTCATATAGCGTACCGCCAAGTTAACGCTATTATTTGTCTTCCACAACAAGGCGAAATCTAATACAGCCTTCACAGATATAGATCAAGATAATAAAACTTTATTTAATCCATCATCATTCTAAGAAACGATGAACTGTTATCATCGTCCTCTTTAGATGCTTTATGTTTATTTGTTTCTTCTTCAATAATTTCTTCTTCTTTATTTCTTACAGAAAATCCGCTTTGTGGAATATTAAATTCATCCAACAGATTAGCTTTACTTTTCTTAACTCTAAAAATAGTTGGTTTATCAAGATCATCCTGACTATCGATTTTCATACCGCCTAAAGTAAATCCGCCGGTAAATTCACTTCTAATTTTTGGATCTTCTTTTTTTCTCTGCTCAATAACCGGGGTCTTTATTACATTACTAACCGGTTTTTCTTCACTATTAGAATCAAAACCCGTCGCAATTACTGTATATGAAACATATTCATTCATTTCAGGTTTATTAACCCAGCCAAATATAACATTTGCTTCTTCGCCGGCCGCTTCATATATAACCCGGTTACCTTCATCAATTTCCTGCATGGTAAGCGATTCTGAACCAGTTACATTTAATAAAATATTCTTTGCGCCGTTTATATTTATCCCCTCTAACAGAGGAGATGATATAGCCTTCTGAGCTGCTTCTATAGCTCTGTTTTCACCGCTCGATAGTCCGCATCCCATTAGTGCAACGCCGCTTTCGTTCATAACAGATTTAACATCTGCAAAGTCAACATTTATAATACCATTGATGGTAATAATATCAGCTATACCGCTTGTTGCTTCGTATAAAACTTCGTTAGGAATATCGAATGCCTTATTAGCTGATGTCTGGCTGTCGAGCATTGTTAATAATCTTTCATTTGGAATTGAAATTAAACTATCAACATATTGTTTTAAATCATGAATTCCCTGTTCAGCATTAAGAGTTCTCCTCTTTCCTTCCCATCTAAACGGTTTCGTAACAATTCCAATAACTAACGCGCCTAAACTTTTTGCAATAGACGCAACCAAAGGAGCAGCACCTGTTCCGGTTCCGCCTCCCATTCCGGCAGTAACAAATACCATATCGCTGCCTTCTAAAACTTTTGTTAAATTTTCACGATCTTCTTCCGCAGCCTGATGCCCAACGTTCGGATCAGCTCCCGCGCCTAGTCCGCGTGTAATATTTTTTCCTATCTGTATTTTTCTTGTAGCACTGCTTTTAAGCAATGCCTGATTATCAGTGTTTACCGCTACATATTCAACCCCGGTTAATCCTCTTTTAATCATACTTTCTATAGCGTTACAGCCGCCGCCACCTACACCAACAACTTTTAATACTGCTGACATAGTTTCTTCCTGATCTAATGTGGCAAATCTTGGCATATTTACCTCCTTGTTGTGGAAATTATTTATAATTCGTCAAAAAAATCTTTTACTTTTTTTAGTGCTGCTTTAAAATTTATGTTACCTGTTTTTTTAATTTTTGAAATGGAAGGAGATTCTCCGCTTCCAATTCCGGGAATTCCCTTTATAAGTCCGGCAACCGTAGCAAATTCGGGTCTTTCAATCTCATCAGAAAATCCTTTTCCCAGATCTAACGGTAACCCAATGCGTGTTGGTAATCCGAATATTTCCTCTGCTAATTCTTTACATCCTTTTAACATCGATCCGCCGCCTGTTAAAACAATGCCGGCTTTAATTTTCGATTTTAATCCCGACTGTCTAATATCATTATCAATAATTGCAAATAATTCTCTCATGCGTACACTAATAATCTGGGTAAGCAGACTAACCGGAATTTTAACTTCGCTTCTGGCACCAACTCCGGGTATAAAAATATCTTCATCTTTTATAATTGATTCTTCGTGAGCATAGCCAAATTCAATTTTCAATTTTTCCGCGACTTCCGAAACTATTCCCAATGATTCTCTAATATCATTTGTTACCTGATTTCCGGCAACACCAATAACCTTAGTGTATTTTATACTTTTATCATGAATTATTGCTAAGTCTGTTGTACCGCCGCCTATATCTATTAGAACAACTCCCAGGTCTTTTTCATTTTCTTCTAATACCGAAACACTGGAGGCAATTGGCTGAAGTATAAATTCTCTAATTGTATAACCAGCTCTTTCAACCGATCTTTTAATATTTTGAATTGCCGGAACTGAAGCCAGAACTACATGATTAACGGCTTCAAGCTTTGAACCGCACATTCCAAGCGGATCTGAGATCTTATCTTGTCCGTCAATAATAAATTCTTCGGGTATGATGTGTAAGATTTGACGATCCGATGGTATTCTAATTAATTTAACATCTTCTCTTAGTCGGTCTAAATCATGCTGTGTAACTTCCTGATCGGGATTATTTATTGTAACATAATTACGATGTCTTAAGCTAGTTATATGTTCGCCGGCTACACCAACGTTTACTTCTTTTATAATTATATCTGCTCTATTAGAAGCAATTTCCATAGCTCTTTTAACGGCTTCCGCAGTTTTAGAGATATTAGAGACCAGACCTTTGCTAAGTCCTTCAGATTTTACAACACTAAATCCACGGACTTCTAAGCCATCCTCTGTTTGCTCAGCTATAACTGCACCGACTTTGGTTGTTCCTAAATCAAGTCCGGCAATATAATTTTTTTTCATATCTCGTATCCTTCGTTCTCTAAAAAGCTTTCACTAAATCCAAGATAAATCTGGCCGTCAAATCGTAAATCGATATAATCTACATGTTCGTTTATCTCACTGCCTTTCAAGTTGGTCCAAAGTTTTTTTAAATAAACCATTTTAGATATTTCGTTATCTCTGCCTATAATAACCGGATAATCAAAATTGGAAAAATAGATCATTATATCTTTTCCATTCCGAAGATCGATTTCAGATAACATTTCTGATAATTCTGTATTTAATTGTTTTATAGCTTCTTTAATTTTAAAAGCTGTTTTAATATCAATATTTTTTTTAAGTGAACTAAACTCTGAAATACTGTTATCCAGTTTAGGGTTAACAGCAACTGGTATATTGATGTTCTTTGTAAATGGCAGCTTAGGCAATACTTCAAATCCTTCACTTATTATATAGTTAAAATCTTCACCTATTAATAAAGCTCCAAACTCTTTTTCAAAAACATGAATAACTAATTTATCATTATCATCAATAGATATATTTGCATTATTAATGTATGGGTGTTTTTCAATCCTGTCTTTTATTACTGTTAGACTTAGATTCTGGAAGTTCTCACTATTGTCTAAACGAATAAATTTTATGTACTCTTGAGAGTCAAGATAAAGGCTATTTTCAACAACAACACTTTTAAAATTAATCTCATAATCATTTTCAACTGATAATGAAATGTACACCAAAAGAGCTACTACACTTACAAGGGTAACTATACTCGATATTTTAAGATTATTACTCAAGTTTATTTCTTTAATCCTTTAATATATTCTTCACCAAATTTCCAAATATCTCCGGCTCCAAGTGTTACTACAAAATCATTTTCTTTACAAAGTTCTTTTAATATCGCAGGAATTTTTGTCTTGTCCGGTTCATATATTACATTCTTATGTCCGAAGTTTTTTGCGGCATCTGCTACAAGTTTTCCTGTTACTCCTTCAATAGGAGCTTCTCTTGCCGGGTATACATCAGTACAAATAAATATATCTGAGTTCAAAAATGAACGTCCAAATTCCGCATAGAAATCACGGGTTCTTGAAAACAAGTGTGGCTGAAAAACCGCTACCAGACGTCGTTTCCATCCGTCTCTTATCCCGGATAAGGTGGCATTTATTTCTGTAGGGTGATGTGCATAATCATCAACAACTAAAATCTCTTTATTATACTTTGTCTCAAATCGTCTGTAAACACCGGAAAATGCTTCCAGCGCTTTTTTAATAATGGAAAACTCAACACCCATTTCCGTTGCTATTGTTACCGCAACTAATGAATTTTTCACATTGTGATCACCCGGGGCATTCAGATTAATTTCACCCAGCTCTTCCCCTTTATAAACAACTTTATAGGTACTGCAAAACTCATTGTGAATTATATCAACCGCTTTTACATCTGCTTGTGATGTAGTTCCGTATGTGATAACTTTTTTATTTATTAAGGGCATTATATCCTGCAGTGCAGGCTCATCTAAACAGAGTACTACAAAACCGAAGAAAGGAACCTTATTTGCAAATTGTACAAAGGCTGATTTTATATCATCCAAATCTTTATATGTATCTAAATGTTCCCTTTCTAAGGTAGTAATAGCAGCTATACTAGGTGTAAGTTTCAAAAATGTTCTATCAAACTCATCAGCTTCAACAACTATGTACTCGCTATTTCCCAGTCTGGCATTTGTTCCGCCAAGTCCGCTTAGTTTTCCGCCGACTATAATGGTGGGATCGATACCAGCTTCTGTTAAAACTAATCCTACCATAGAAGTTGTTGTAGTTTTTCCATGAGTTCCGGCAATGCCAATACCATAACGCATTCTCATACATTCGGCCAGCATTTCGGAACGTTTGATAACAGGTATTTTACGCTCAAGTGCTTCCTTAACTTCAGGGTTCTCAGTTGAAACAGCCGATGAATAAACAAGTACATCAACATCATTTAAATTTTCTGATTTATGACCTTCGTTAATTGTTACACCAAGACTTTCCAATCTATCAGTTATATCGGTCTTTGCCATATCAGAACCAGATATTTGGAATCCTTGATTTAACAAAATTTCGGCTATTCCACTCATTCCAATTCCGCCGATTCCAACAAAATGTATTTTTTTAATTACGTTGTGTATCATAATCTTCCCTGTTTAACTATTCTCAGCAAGTTTAATAGCATTTTTAGCAATTATATTTGCAGCTTCTGGTCTTGCACATTTTTTTATATTTTTTGAATATATATTTTTCTTTTCCTCATCATCAATTAGCTTAAGAACTTCAACACCAATTGACTGGCTGATACGATTATCTTCAATTATACTGCATGCATTCATATCAACTAGCGACATAGCGTTTTTATACTGATGATTAGCAGCAACATTTGGAGAAGGAACAAAAATCACAGGCAATCCTAAACTGCTGACTTCAGCAATTGTTGTGGCTCCGGCTCTTGCAACAACTAAATCAGCAGCTGAATATGCTGAAGACATATCTTCAATAAAAGGCATCACTTTTACAATTTTACTTTCTGAACCTTTGTATTTCTCATAATATGCTGAACCAGTCTGCCAAATAATTTGAATATTATTATCACTAAATAATTGCAGATTTTTTCCAATGGCTTCATTAATTGAACCTGCACCTAGGCTTCCGCCAATGACCAGTAATGTTTTTTTATTAGCATCTAAATTTAATGTATTTATTGATTCAATTTTGTCTTTAAGAATTAAGTTTAATCTTATTGGATTTCCGCTTAGCAAAAGTTTTTCACTAAATCTGAAATACTTTTTTGAATCCTCAAAACTTATATGTATTTCATTAGCTTTTTTCTCAAGCATTCTGTTTGTAACGCCGGGATAACTGTTCTGTTCCAGCAACATAATTTTAGAACCTAAGAGTGAAGCACTCCAAAGAACAGGACCCGATACATAAGCTCCGGCACCTATAGCTACACTTGGCTTGAATTTTATATTTAACATCAATGCCTGAATAGAACCAATTACTAATTTCAAAGGAAAAAGTATATTCTTCAAAGTTATTTTTCTAGATAAACCGCTAATCCAAATAGATTTAAAATTAAACCCTAATTGTGGAACAACTCTCGCTTCAATTTTCCTGCTTGTTCCAACAAACAGAAATTCAGCTTCAGGCTTTAATTCTTTTATACTCTGAGCTACAGCTATTGCAGGATATAAATGCCCGCCTGTGCCGCCTGCCGCGATTATAAAACGATATTTATTTTTGTTGATCAAGTAGAAACTCTAAACTCTAATTTTTTGTAATTAATTCTTGCAACATTTAGAATTAACCCTACCGAAGCACATAATAGAATTAGCGATGTTCCGCCATAACTAATAAACGGCAATGTAATTCCCGTAGTGGGGATAACGCCCATAACAACAGCAGCATTTATAAACGCGTTTAAGATTATATTAAATGAAAGTCCGAAAACTAATAATTGTTCAAACTTTGTTGGTGCATTTTTCGCGATCAAAAATCCTAAAAGAAAAATACCCATGAACATTGCTAAAATTGTTAATGCGCCTATATAACCTAATTCTTCTCCAAGTATTGAAAATATAAAATCACCATAAGCTTCAGGTAAAAACAAATCACTTTGTCTGCTTTCACCTAATCCTACACCCAGCCAACCGCCGCTTCCCAAGCCTATTTTAGCCTGGTGAACCTGAGTATTTATATCTCCGCCATTCATTAAAGCGTCTATATAGGTCATTATTCTGTGGCGCGAATGTGGAAAGATCATCATTGTACTACCGCCTGCAATTGCACCAAGTCCTAAGGTTGAGGCTATATGCTTAAATTTTGCCCCGCCAACATATAATAAAGTAAACGATGTTAAAACAATAATTATGCTTGTACTAACGTTGGGCTGCATAAGAACAAGTCCGCCAATAATAACAATCCATATTAATGCATATCTAAAACCAGCTTTAAAGTCAGTGATTACTGAATCTTTTAATTCCAGAAGACATGCTAAATGAATTACTAAAGCTATTTTCGCTATTTCGGATGGCTGAATTGTAAATGAAGCAAAACTTATCCATCTTGCGGCACCCTTTACTTTGGCAAATAAAAACAGCAGAACAAGAGCTATGGTTACTCCAATCATAATTTTTTTACTGTTTTCTTTCAGCACATCTAAAGGTATAATGGAAAAAATAATAAGAGCACAAATTGCAAAAGCAACTCTGATAATATGTTTGTTTATCAGATGATAAAAACTATCAAATCTAAACTGACTGTAAGTTCCGCTTGCACTAAAAACAAGAAGCATACCCACAGTTATTAGAGCAACAACACATGTAATTAATATTTTTGAATAAAGTTTCATATTATAAACTGTTCACTATTTTTTTAAAAACTTCACCACGATGTTCATAGCTGTTAAACTGATCAAAACTTGCACAGGCTGGCGAAAGTAAAACTATATCGCCATTTTCAGCTTCCTTAATTGATTTATCAATACTTTTTTCAATAGTATCTGTAATCTCGGTCTCTACACGGCTGTGAAAATATTCATATACTTTTTCGGCTGATGAACCAATTGCGTATATTTTTTTAACATGTTTTTTTACCGGCTCTAGAATTTGATCGTAATTATTTCCTTTATCTTTACCGCCTAATATTAAATATAAAGGTCTGTCAAAACTCCTAATTGCAAACCATACTGAATCAACATTTGTAGCTTTTGAATCGTTAATAAAACTAATACCGTTAATTTCCTTAACAAACTCTAATCTATGTTCAACACCACTAAAACTTTTTAATCCGTTCCCGATTTCTACATTAGTAAGTCCAATTTTTTTTGTTACACAAATTACAGCTAAAGCATTTTGAATATTATGTTCACCCTTTATCTGCATACTTTGTGAATCACAAATAAATTCACTCTGTTCAATATTTTTGAAGTATAGCTTATCTTCAAGAAGATATGCACCTAAAACGATTTTATTTTCTATGCCAAATTGAATTAATTCACTCTGTGTATTGATTGATCTTAATCCCAAAGTCCTGTCATCTACATTGGTGATCAAACAATCAGATTCAATCTGATTCATTGAAATACTTAATTTTGAATTTACATATTTATTAAAGTCAAAATCATATCTGTCAAGATGATCCGGTGTTATATTCAATATCATAGCATATTTAGGTCTAAATTTACTTATGTGATCCAATTGAAAACTTGAAACTTCCAAAGCAACATAGTCACTTTCTTCAACATCAAGAACTATTTCAGAAAACGCGAAACCAATATTCCCAGCCAGGTACGTTTTATAGCCTGCTTCATTTAATACATGAGCACATAAAGATGTAGTCGTGGTTTTACCGTTTGTTCCTGTAATAGCTATTATTGTACCTTTACAAAACCAGGATGCAAATTCAATTTCACTAATTACATCTATACATTTTTCCTTTGCTTTCAATAGTACAGGTGCGTTACCTGGCACACCGGGACTTGTGATTATAAAGTCAGCGTCAAAAACTTTTTCGCTGTGAGCTTCTATTTCGTATTCAATATTTAATTCTTCTAATTGCTTTATTTGGTCTGATAATTTTTCCATTGAGGACATATCGCTAACAAAAGGAATTGCTCCAAGTTGTTTAGCAAGTTTAGCAGCACCAATTCCGCTTCTAACTGCTCCTAATATCGATATTTTCTTCCCTTGAATATTCACTATCTGACCTTAAAAGATGCTAAACTAATAATTGCTAAAATTATTGTTATTATATAGAATCTGATTACTATCTTTGGTTCAGCCCAGCCTATCTGTTCAAAGTGATGATGAATAGGAGCCATTTTAAAAACTCTTTTACCTTCGCCATATTTTTTCTTTGTGTACTTAAAATATAATCTTTGAATTATTACTGACACAGTTTCTAAGAAAAATACTCCTCCTAATATTGGAATTAGTAATTCTTTCTTTATCAGAATAGCCATAATACCAAATGCACCGCCAAGAGCTAACGAACCGGTATCACCCATAAATACTTGGGCAGGATAAAAATTGAACCAGAGAAATCCCAAACCGGCTCCTATTAATGCCGCAATAAAAACTGTAAGTTCACCTGACCCGGGTAAATAAATTATATTAAGATAATCGGCATAAAATATATGTCCTGAAACATAACTCATTATACCAAGAGCTAACATAACTATAACTATTGTTCCAATAGCCAGTCCGTCTAAACCATCAGTTAAATTGACTGCATTTGAGGTAGCAGTTATTATAAATACTACTGCCGGTATATATAAATATGAAAAATCAAGATTCAGATTTTTGAAAAATGGCAATGTTGTTTCTGTAGCATAGGCACTGAATTCTGGTGAAAAGTAGACAACACTACCGACAAGTAAACCAAGCAGTATCTGACCAAGGAGCTTGTAACGTGCAATAAGTCCATCTGGATATTTAGCAACAACTTTTAAGTAATCATCAATAAAGCCAACTATACTTAACAATACCGTTCCTACCAAAACTAAAATTATATATGTACTTGCAATATCGGCCCACAATAAAACAGGAACTACAACCGATATAATTATTATAATTCCACCCATGGTTGGCGTACCGGCTTTTGATTTATGGGACTGCGGTCCTTCTTCCCTAATTGTTTCGCCAATCTGTTTCTTTTTTAGAAACGCGATTAATTTTGGTCCTAAATAGACCGAAAGAAATAATCCCGTAATTGCGGCTAAAGCTGAACGGAATGATAAATACCGGAAGACATTAAATCCCGGAGGCGAAAAAACTTTATTAATATATTCTAGAAGATAATAAATCATTTAATTTCTCTCCTCTAAAACTTTTACAAATTCTTCCATCTTCATTCCACGGGAGCCTTTTACTAAAATTACACTTTCACTTAGATCGCTTTTCAATAAATACTTAATAAGGTTTTCTCTTTTAGCAAAATGTCTGGCGTTTATTCCATCAGCTTTCAATTGCTTAGATAAATATTTTGAATAAGTTCCTATCGTTAATACATTATCAATTTTTGCCATTATTATTGGTTCACAAAGGGTAATATGTTTTTCTTTACTCCCGGAACCAAGTTCAAACATATCGCCAAAAATCAGAATTTTTCTTTTTGCAAGTTTGAATTTCTTTAATACATCAATTCCATTTTTAACCGAAGCGGGATTTGAATTATAAGAATCATTAATTACATAAAAGGAATTAACTTTTGTAAGCTCTAATCTTCTATCAAAGGCAACCAGCTTTTTAGTGCCTTCTATAATCTGTTTTTCTGTTAATCCCAACTTTACAGCAATGGTAACAGCCGTTAAATAATTTTCGGCATTGGCTTTCCCAAGCAATGGTATAGTTGTTTCAATTTCTGTTTTGCCGATTTTAATAACTGTTTTAGGAAAAGCTTCTTTTGTATAACCGGCTAATTTCCCTTTCGTTTCAACATTTCCCTTGAAGCCAAAAGTAATTGAATCTTCATACAGCTTTGATAATCCTTTTAACATTGGATCATCACAATTAATAAGAACTTTACCACCATTATTATTAGCGATATCCAGAAGATCTTTTTTCTCTTTTAGCACACCATTTTTATCAATTAAAAATTCGAGATGCGAATCACCAATATTAGTTATAACAGCATAATCAGGCTGAGCTATTTCTGCTGTATATTTTATCTCGCCAAAATGATTTGTTCCATGTTCAAGAATTAAAATTTCACAATCCGGCTTAGTATTAAAAATTGTTAAAGGAACACCGATGTGATTATTATTATTAGAAATTGTTTTTGATACTTTATATTTCTCAGATAACAGCGTCTCTAAAATTTCCTTTGTTGAGGTTTTTCCATTGCTGCCTGTTATCGAAATCACTTTAACATCTAATTTTCTTCTATATATATTAGCAAGATTACCAAAAGCTTTTGTTGTATCTGAAACAGCAATTATAGGGATTTCAGTATTCTTAAGAGTTCTGAGTCTATTTTTATTGATCATAACTGCTGCCGCACCGTTTTTAACCGCATCAGCAACAAACTTATGTCCATCAAATTTATCACCCTTAATGGCAATAAAGAGATCATTCTTTTTAATATTCCTGGAATCAATTGAAACACCAGAAACAGCTTTATAATCATCCGGATTATAAATAACCGCTGTTGGCAGTTCGAATAAATCTTCCAATGTAATTTTTATTTTTCGCATTCTTCCAAAAATTCTATTGCTGTTTCTTTGTCTGAAAAATAATTTCTAACGCCATTTATTTCCTGATAATTCTCATGCCCTTTTCCGGCAATAAAAATAATTGAATAATCATCAGATTCTTTAATTGCTTTTTTTATAGCTTCTCTTCTATTCTCAATTATATCGTAATTGTCTTTATCTATTCCTGAAATTATATCCTTAATTATTTCATTAGGATTTTCAGTTCTGGGATTATCAGATGTTATTATAACCTTTGTACTTAGTCTGGACGCAATCTCACCCATTACCGGTCTTTTCGATTTATCACGATCACCACCGCAGCCAACAACTGTTATAACATTTCTGTTTTCTTTGTTTATATGGTTAACAGCTTCCAACGCCTTTTTAAGACTATCCGAAGTATGAGAATAATCAACAATTGCCTTTTTATTTTTACTGCTTACAACTTCAAATCTACCAGGAACCTGCGAAGTTTTTTTAATCCCTTCAGCAGCTTTTTCTAAACTCATTCCAGCCTCAACTGCCGAAATAAAGGCCGATCCGGCGTTATATGCATTGAAATAACCAACAAGCGAAGTTTTCAATTTCTGATTAACACCTTTGTAATCAACTTCAAACTCAGTTCCGTCCAAATTATATTTAACGTTTAATATATTGTAATCTGACTTATTATCTATTCCGTAACTAATAACTGATGCTTTTGTATCTTTAGTCAGTTCAGCCCAGTTATTATCATCCTTATTCACAATTGCTTTTGAATCAGAAGAAGCCTGATCAAAAAATATTTTTTTAGCGGCAAGATAATTTTCAAATGTTTTGTGATAGTCCAAATGATCGGACGTTATATTTGTGAAAATCAATTGATCAAAATTTAGATATTGCACTCTTGCTAATTCAAGTGAATGCGATGATACTTCCATTACACAATACTTACAACCTTCTTTAACCATTTCTCTTAATAAGGAATTGATTGTTATCGATTCAGGAGTTGTAAGTTTGGTTTCAATTTTTGTATCACCAATATAATTTGCAATTGTACCAATCAGTCCGGTTTTAAAACCAGCATTCTCAAAAATATTCTTTATATAAAATGCGGTTGTTGTTTTTCCTTTAGTTCCGGTAATTCCAATAAGAGTTAATTTGCTGGAAGGGTTTTCATAAAAATTGCAGGAAATTCTTGCCATTGCATCTCTTGTATTTGTAACAACAAGAACGACAACTGACTTATTATCAATTTCAAAATTTGCATCTTCATTTACTGCAATAACAGAAGCACCTTTCTTAATTGCATCTTTTATAAATGAATGTCCATCCGCTTTAAAGCCTTTTATAGCTATATATAAACTTCCTTCAGAAACCTCACGGGAATCCATTGTAATATTATTGACTTCCACCAAATCAATATCACCTATTGTTCTAACTGTATTTAGGTTTTTTATTACTTCTTTCAATAACATTAATTAATTCTCAGTGAGTTTAAATTTTTTGATGAACATTTTATATAACAGATTAATCCGGGTCTAACTTTGTTTCCTGCTTTAATGCTTTGTGAAACTACATTTCCGTTACCAACAATTTTATATTTTAATCCGAATTCAATTAATTTTGAAATGGCATCCCGCTTCGATAATTTTTTTAAGTCAGGCATTACATTCTTGGCTACAGTTTTTTTCTTTATTTTGGGTTCCGGTTTTTCTTCAGCATAGTTTGAATATATTGTTTCGCTTATTTCTTCTTTTTCCAGATTAGTAAAAAATTTCTTTATGCTGTTTCTAGGAATCTTATTTCTCTGATCTTCCGGGATAATTTCCGGATCAGCTTCAATTATTCTTTCCGCTATATTTTTAAAAATTGGTGCGGCAACAGTTCCGCCGTACCTACTTTTTTTAGGAGAACTTACTAAAATTAAGCAGACTATTTGCGGATTATCGACGGGGAAAAATCCAATGAAAGAAGCATTATGTTCACTATGCGAATAAGATCCGTTAACAAGTCTTTCAGCCGTTCCGGTTTTTCCGCCGACTTCTATGTTTTTAATTTGAGCAATTTTCGCTGTACCGTTCTCAACAACACCGTACATAAATTCTTTAATTTTGGCTGATGTTTCTTTACTTACAACTCTTCTAATTTTTCGGGGATTAAAGCTTTCAACAATTTTATCATTTGAATTCAAAATATTTTTAACAAGTAATGGCTTGTAAAGATCTCCACCGTTTATAATCGCAGAATATGCAGTAATCATCTGTAAAGGTGTAACTGATACTTCATAACCCTGAGCAATAAACTGCTTAGAAATTCCGGAATATTCATTTGGCTTTTTCAAATAACCGTCAGCTTCTCCGGGCAATTCAATTGAGGTTACATTTCCAAATCCGAAGTTCCGTAAATATTTGTAATAGCTTTCGTTATCAACACGATCAACTAGTTTAACCATTCCTATGTTACTCGACTGCTCAATTATTCCTCTAACCGTTAGTGACTCATGTTTATGTGTGTCTCTAATTCTTGCAGTTTTAAATTTAAAAGAACCGTTCTCGGTATTTATAACCTGACTTTCGCGCACAAGGTTTTTATCTAGTAAAATTGACATTACTAAAGATTTAAATGTAGAACCCGGTTCATAAGTATCTGTTAAAGCTCTATTCCGCAGTTCTTCGTTAGAAAAATCACCATAGCTCTGAGGTACAAAGTCAGGTAAATTTGTCAGGGCTAATATTTCTCCGTTATTTGGATTCATGATAATACCGACAGCAGATTCACCGCCATATATATCAACAGCATCAATAATTTCATCTTCTAATATTTTCTGATAAGTTTTGTTAAGTGTCAACTGTATGGTTCCGCCATTAATTACTGATTGTGAATTTTCATCATCAACAGAAACAGTTCGTCCAGCAACATCTCTTTCCAGCATCAAAATACCTTTTTCACCTTTCAGGTATTCATCAAACACTTTTTCAACTCCGGCAATTCCGTTTGAATGTTCATCTACATATCCTAAAACATGAGACGCCAATTTGTTATACGGATAAATACGTGTAAAATCCTGAGTATTAAATAATCCGCCAACAACAAAATCCCTTAACTTATTTGCTTTGCTTCTGGAAGTTTTTTTCTCGAGTTCAACATTACCCTTGCTGGTATTCATTTTATCAAGATAGTAACCGGCATCCTTATTAAAAACGGAGGCAAATCTATCTGCAATTCTTTTTTTATTTTTTTCACTTAACATTCTAACATCAGCAAAAAATGAAATATCATCTTTTGTATAAGTAAGAACATTTTTATTTCTATCAACAATAGAACCTCTTTCAGGTTCAACTATTTGCTTTTTATTCTGCTGTCTATTAGCCTTGGCAAGATATTCTTCATGCATACTTACTTGAATTGTAAACAATTTGGAAGCAAGAATTCCCATTCCAATTAAAAGAAACAATATTACTAATATGGCTCGGGAGTTATTCATATTTAGAGTTTACTATTTTATTAATTTTCTGTACCAATTCTTTATCTATAACTAATTTTTCAGGCTGTTCTAAAGTTCTAACTAATCCAAGTCTGTTTTCGGCAATCCCTATAATTCTGTCTTCTGACGATAACTTTTGTATCTCTACATATTTTTCATTCAATACATTTTTTTGAAGACTATGAACTTCAGTTTTTTTCTTTTTAAAATTGCTTAAAGATTTTATTTCAAGAATTAAATATACATGAGTCAGTAAAAATAGAGCTACCACACCGGTTAAACCAAGTATGATACGTAAATATGATTTTTTTCCTTCGCTCATATTTTTTCTGCTACTCTTAATTTTGCACTTCGTGCTCTTCTATTATTCTTTAATTCCTCACTTGTAGGAACTATTGGTTTTCTTGTAACTAATTTTAAGTTCTTCTTTTTATCACAAGTACAAATAGGAAACTCTGGCGGACAAATACACTCTAAAGCCTCATATCTGAAAAAATCTTTTACAATTCTGTCTTCAAGCGAGTGAAATGTGATAATACCAATTCTTCCGCCACTGTTAAGCAGATTTACTGATTTCGCTAAAAATCCTTCAAGAACACTTAATTCATCATTAACAAAAATCCGTAAAGCCTGGAAAACTCTGCTTAAAGATTTTACTAAATAAAATTCTGGAACTATTCCGGCAATAATTTCTTTTAACTGCCCGGAAGTTTTTATTTTTTTATTAGCTCTATACTCAACAATTTTTTTTGCAATAATCCGCGATTTTTTCTCTTCGCCAAATTTGTAAATGATGTTTGCAATTTCATCTGCTTCAAAAGTATTAAGAACGTCGGCGGCTGTAATTCCCACTGACTTATCCATACGCATATCGAGCGGTGAATCTTCTCTAAAAGTAAATCCCGAATCAGTATTATCCAGCTGAAACGATGAAACACCCAGATCAGCAATTATTCCGTCAAATCCGTCTACAAATTCAATCTTTGAAATAACATTTATATTACTAAATCCAGTATGAAAAATTCCAAATCGGGAATCATCTTTGAATTTATTTTTACAAAATTTATATGCTTCAATATCTTTATCAGTTGCTAAAAGTTTACCATCATTATCAAGTCTTTTTAATATTTCACCAGAATGCCCGCCAAAACCCGCCGTACCATCAAAATAGATCCCGTTTGTTTTAGAAACAACGTTATCAATACATTCATAAAATAGAACTGGAATATGAATATTCATCGTTTATTCATGACTTCTTTCGCAATCTCTGTATAAGTACGTGAATCAGCATTTAGGTATTCATCGTAAATTGTCGGATTCCAAATTTCAATTTTTTTACCGGCGCCAATTATTAAAGCATCTTTTTCAATTCCGGCAAAATTTCTTAAATGCTGAGGAAGTGATATCCGGGCTTGAGAATCAATTGTATCATCAAAGGCATTTTGCAAGTAAATTCTAAGAAATCTATTCCCAGTTTCATCAAACTCATCTAACTGATTAATTTTGGTTTCTATAGTATCTTTCCAAAGATCCATTGGATAAACAACTATACACTGATCCATTGCCCTTGTCATCATGAAATTATCGTTAGCCTCAGGATTAACATTCTTGCGTAATTTAGCAGGAATACTAACTCTTCCTTTTGCATCGACTGAATATTTATAACTTCCTACAAACATGACCTTGACACTTAGTTTTAAAAATTTGGGAGAATTAAACACTTTTCCCCACTTGAATCCAAAATAACACATTTTAGGTGCTAAAGTCAAGAACTTTATTAGAAAAAATAAATAATTTAGGATAGGTTAACTTATTATAACATCAATAATTAGGCGAATATCTTATTATTTTAAGATATAGTTGGCAAATACTAATGAATTTTAAAATTTTGAACTATTTTTCTACTGAAAAACTATATTTTAAAATGAATTTGATTGAAACCAGCTCTTAGATTAAGTATTTAGAAAAATCAGATATAAATATTTAATATGTGTCAAAGTGTGGGAGAAATTGAAGCCATTTTACAATAATTACTTCACTAATAAAAAAACTAAAATTGGGTTGATAATTTTAACCCGATTGCTAAAGGTTCCTCAACAAATCCAACTTGTCTTGGATATTGTCTCAGATTTCCATTTTCCCAGTATTGTATTACATATCTAACATTATTGAAACTCAAAATATTCATTGCAAAGAGGGATAATTCCACATCATAATTTTTAAGCGGCAATTTCCAACCGAGAGAAATATTTGATGTAAAGGAGTTTTCACCATAACCATTATCATGTAAATCGTTATAAATATTTTTCATTTCTTTTGCAGATTCTGGTGCCCCATAATTATCATGAACTTCTTTAAACATTCCTAACATTTCTTCCTGCTGGTAATCAAAGGACATTCTACAATCGAAATGAAGACTTAAATTGTACGGCAATTTTTGATTGAGATAAAACTTTAGGGAATGAATTGGCAAATTGTTAATTCTATTTTCTCCATAACCGGATAAATATATTTCTTCTGTTTCGCTCGAAAGATCAATATCAACGTAAGCGTTAATTTCTTCCTCAGGTTCCCAGCTAAGCTGATTTATATACGAATAATTTCCACCAACTTTAGTTTTTTCTGTTGAGTAAACAAACTCAGCGTCAATACCTGCAAGTTCAAAAATCCCAATTAAACCAGCGTACCCTGCGGGAAGCCATGCAATCTGATCAATTGTGTGATAGTGTCCCGTGAAAATAAAATTCAGATTTTTTGTCTCCATTCTGCTATAAATAAGTTCGGCACCTTTTAAAATTTCAGGATCAGGATTGGTATTAGAAATTACATGTTCCGAATATAAATCGCGAAATGCCGGTAAACGCACCGATTGCTGAAGTATGATTTTCAAAATATTATTATCATCAAATTCAGATATAAATGCCAACCTGGGTGAAAAAGCCCATTTTGAATATTTATGTTTATCAGCTCTTCCAGAAATAAGAAGTGTGTTGTTATTGGTGATTTTGTAATTAGCCTCAAAAAAACCGGAAATTGTATTGGAATTTAAGTCATCTACCAAAGTACAATTATCACTGTATTGTTTATAAAATCCCGAGGATTTTTCATACACTGCAAACCCAACAGGATCTTGAAATCCAAGTAAAAACTCATCATCATCCGTTCCCCACTCAGATCGATAATACTCAAAATTAAATTCGCCGCCAAAAGCCAGACTTAATTTGTTAGACGGATTGTAATTTATTAGACTCTTAATAAAAATATCGTTTTCAGAAAAGGAATAATTTCGCTGTGTTATATGATCGGCTGGTTGATTTTCACCTTGATAAAAACTTACTTCGCGATGACTTTGCGAAGAGAAGACGGCATTTGATTTCAATTTTACTGTTTTAGAAAAATCATGATTATTTTCAAACATTACAGTAAAATGTTTTCCAAACAATCCGGGAAATTTAATTCCATCGGCAACTTTATCGGCTTGCTGCTGTTTTGAAAAACTATAACTTGTATATCTTGCCCAGAGTCTATTTTCTTTCAAAAATGTTACATCAGCATGAAGTTTTATTTCAGGCTTGTCCCAATAGTTTTCGTAAAACTTTGGAGCCGCGGTACCTCTCCCTTTGTTTCCCCAATTACTCGACATATAACCATATCCGAATCCATGAGCTCTATCAATATAATAAAACTTAGAATCTGTTTGACCCTTAGAAATATTATAACTGCCATACAAATAAACTTTTATATCATCAGTATTTAATCCGTAGCTAATATTTCCGGTTGTATATCTGTATTCAAAATTAGTTTCAAATCCGGCTTTAATTCCCTCAGATTGTTCAGCTTCTGTTGTAACTAAATTTATAATACCGCCAATTGCACCGGATCCATAAGTAACTGATCCTGAACCTCTGATAATCTCGATTTTTTCTATATCATTTAAGTCTTTATTTTGAATTTCTGTTAAAGCCTGACCTAGATAGCTTGAATTTACTTTTACACCATTCACTAAAATTAGATAAGATGAATTTTCATCTCCCGATACACCGCGCAAACCTAACCGCGAACCAAGAAAATGATTTACAAAAGTTGCCGATGGAACATACGTTTCTATAAGATCAAAAATATTTCTATAGGGAGTGTTTTTAATATTCTCTTTTGAAATTACGGTAATAGCTGCAGGTATTTGCGAAAAACTGATTTCAGTTAATGTCCCGGTAGTTACTTTGATATCCATTAGTTCTTCAATGGACATTGAAAGAAGCTTTTTATAGCTTAAATCTTCTTTTTCCTGAGCAATTAAATGCGGAGATATAATAATTACTATAAAGGGAAATAACTTAATAAGTTTTAATAATTTACACATTGTTTACCTCATAGTTAAAAAACTATGGAAAGACAGTGATTATAATTATTACAATGAAAAGAATATAGGGAAAATTTAAGCAAGTGAATAGAGAATAAAATATTTGATCAGATAAATTTTAGAATGGACTTAATTTAAACCAACAAACCCCTTATAAATCATTGTATTATAAGGGGTTGCGCTGAGCCACCTAGCAGAGTCGAACTGCTGGCCTATTCATTACGAATGAATTGCTCTACCAGCTGAGCTAAGGTGGCCTCTTAAAAGATTATACTATTTACCTTTTTTCTTATGTCTATTCTTTCTTAATCTTTTTTTGCGCTTGTGTGTAGCCATTTTATGGCGTTTACGTTTTTTTCCGCAAGGCATAACTATGCTCCTTTTAATGTGATTTTAATAAATCTATTGCTTTTTTACCAATTTCAGAATTAGGATCAATTTCTGATGCTTTCTTAAAATATTCTTCGGCTTCCTGATCTTTACCCATATTCAAATAAACAATTCCTGCGTTAAAAGTACCAATTTGATGTTTAGGATTTAATTTTAACCCTTTATTAAACACTTCAATTGCATCATTATATCTTTTTAATTCAAATAAGCAATATCCTTTATCGATTAGAACATCAACTTCACTTGGAAATTTTTTAAGATATACATTATACTTTTCAATAGCTTTTTCAAAAAGTCTTGAATCAGAAAGTAAATGACCCTGTTTTAATAATGATTGATAATCATTTGGATCTTTATCAAATTTTTGCTGAAGTTCATTTATTTCGTTCATCATTCCAAGATTAACGCCTTTTTGAACTTCAGTTTGACTTTGAACTTTATTTGTATTAGCAGCCACTTTAGGGTAATTAAATACACCCGAAGCTGTTAATATAACAACACCTAAAACAATTAAAGCAACAACAAAATATCCTAAGTGTATATTGCTTAACTTATTAGACTTTGAAGATTTTGATGCTTTTTTTTCTTCAACTACTAATTCTTGTTTAGGTTCGATAGTTGTTCCATTTTTATTTATCATAGTTCCGCAAGAACTACAATATTTAAGTTCAGGTGAATTTTCTTCACCACAAGTTGGACATATTCTCATTCCACTATCTTTCATAATAATTATCGAAAATCCTTAGTCCTCATTATCTGCTTCTTTCATTCCTCTATCAACTGAAGATTTAAAATCTTTAGAAAATTTAAAAACCGGAACAAAATGTTCATCAACAAACACTTTTTCACCAGTTCTAGGGTTTCTAGCGTACCTGGCGTTTTTCTTTTTTACTTTGTAACTACCGAATCCTCTAATTTCAATACCATTCCCGTCACGTAGTGACTGGATTACAGTATTCAAGAATCCTTCAATTATAGCTTCAGTTTCAAGTTTTGTTAACCCCGTTCCCGAGGCAACTTTTTCAACGATATCAGCTTTGGTCATAATTTTCCTACTTTTGTGCAAAGTGATATAAAAATAGCTTAAAAAGATATTAAATTTTAATATAAAATCAAAGGAATAAACAATTTAGAGTAATTGATGCAGACGCCAACTTTGAAAAACTCCGAATTATCCGGATAAAAAATGTATCATTTTGAATCACATTCTTATTTTGAATCGCTTGTCTTCTTCATACACTCTTTACTGCTCTTTAATTGAATAAATTTATGGCACATCTATTGATTTAACTTACTAGTGATATTGGAGACGGAATGTTTATCTCAATTATATTTTCGAGTTTAGTTGTTTTTTCTGTTGTAATAGTTTCTGTTTTTCTGCTCTCTTTTTTTGGTTCGAAAATTAAAGAACAAAAAGCGAGAAATGAAATTAGTATTGATAGTACAGTAAATAATTTAGTAACTATTAAAAAGCCTTATGAAGACAAGAAAAAAACAAGATCGAACGTAAGTCCTTATGTTGTTAAAGGTTATGCAAATAAGGTTTCCAGATTGGATAACAAATTTAGTTTCGACAAACATTATGATCATTCACTTTTTGTTAAAGATAACTTCAAAACCGATTTAAGTGTTAACAGTTTTCCACGCGGAAAAAACATGGAGATTTTGAATAATCAGTTTGAGTTTAACGGAGCAGAAAAAGATTTAAATTCAGGTAAACTTTTTAGAAATACTGAATCTGCACTGCTTAATAAATTATCGGCACCCAATAGTTGCAAAGAAGTTTTAGATTTTTACGGTTCAGAAAAAAAAGAATCAGATTTTTATACATTAAAAACAAGTTAAATATTTCTGTGGAGCTTGTTTTAAGAGAGGGATACCCGACTTTAAGTCGGGTATTTTATATTTATTTAGTTCAACATTATTTTGCTATATTTGGCAAAACAAATTGGAAGTTTAATGGAATTAATTGAAGTCATATACTCAGTTGTAATTTTCTTTTTAATATTATTCACAACTGTATTTTCTTTTTCATATATAAGTTACAGATTAAAACAGAAAGGGAAACAGCCTAAAACTGCACAGGTAAAAAATGTTAATCCTTTGCCGGTAAGTCCTGCACGTGATAAAACGGTTCACAACGTGCCTGTTATAAAATCATCAAATAGTAATAGAAAAAAAACTACTGAATATCATAAACACCAACATAAATTACAGCAGACAAAAGAGGTTCCTCAAAAATCAAAAACTCCGGAACAGTTACGTAAAAAAAGAGTTCAGAGAATTGTTGATTTAACAAATCAAAATAAACCAGCAAATGTAAAAAAAGCTAAAACTGTTGATCTGCCGAAACAGAAAATTACAAAGACTAATACTCTTGAAGATGATCTGTTGAATAAGTATATGGATGATTATAATGATGGAATGAACTCAATTATAAAGAAAACTAAAATCAGATAACGTTATAAATGTTTCTCTGCTTTAGCAATTAATTTTTCAGTTTTTGCTTTAAACTTTGGCTGTTGTTTCTCTGCTTCCTTCCAATCATTTATCGCGTTTTGATATTGCCTCAATGAAAAACAGGCATTCCCTCTTTGGAAAAATGCTTCCGCAAAATTTGCTTTGTTTTTAATTGCCAGTGTAAAATCATCAACCGCATCCGCATCATTTGTTTCTTTCAGATTAGCTAAACCCCGCATATAAAGAACCGATGGATCTAGCGGTTTTAATTTTAACGCCTTACTAAAATCGTTTACAGCACTATGATAATCTTCCGAATTGAACTTAAGCTTTCCCCTTCCAATGTAAGCGTTTACATACTCGGCATTTGTCAGAGCTTTTGTATAATCCGCTAATGCCGCCTGAGTATCAGCCAGTTTTTCTTTCGCCTTTGCCCTATAATAGTATCCGTCATGATTTTCTTCGTTTAGCTTAATAACTTCGCATAAATCTTCAATAGCAGAATGGACTTCCTTTTTCTTGAGTTTTAAAATCCCTCTTTGTAAAAATGCTTTCTCGTTTTTAGGATCAATATCTATTACCTTTGAAAAACATTGTTCAGCAAACTTAAACTTATTTAACTTATTCAAAATGTCGCCCGATAAGAAAAAGGCTTCAACATTTTTTCTATCCAGTTTGATAACTTTTTTAAAATCTTCTAAAGCTCCATCGTAGTCAAATAAACCACTTTTTAACTTCCCACGCTTTAAATAATTTGAAACTGATCTCGGTCTAATTTTAATAGCTTCATTTATATCTTCCAAAGCACCGTCCGGATCGTCAGATTTCATTTTAACTTCAAAACGCTTCAGATATACTTCAAAATATTTGGGGTTTAACCTAAGAGCTTTATCAAAACTTTCTATAGCTAATTCCGCATCCCTCTCTTTCCATTTAATCAATCCGGAAAAATAGTATGCCTCTGCTGAATTTGTATCAATCTCCAATGCTTTATCAGCATCTTTCTGAGCTGCCTTAAACTTTCCCATTTTAATCTGAACTAATGCACGCTTACTATAAACTTCAGCAATATTCGGACTAACCTCTGCAGCAGTATTTAAATCGATTAATGCTTTATTATAATCTTCAAGTTCAATTCTGGATTTAGCTCCAAGTATATAAGCCTCAGCTTTATCAGCTTTTAACTTTACAACTTTTTCGCAAAGTTCAATTGTTTCTTTATGTTTCTTTAAGACTGATTGAATTTCGGCTAATAAAAAATAGGACTCCGGATTTTCTCCATCATTCTTAATAAAATCTTCAGCATACTTTTGCGCCGCTTCAAAATCCTTACTATTAAAACTAATTCTACTCAGGAAGTAATATACATAGGCCGGGATATCAGCTTTAAATTTTAATAATTTCTCGAAATCAGTTCTGGCACTTACGTGATCTAATGAATAGAAAAATGATAATCCCCTGCCATATAAAGCTGAAAGTTCATTCTCATCTTCAGATAACAATCCATTATAGACTTCTATAGCTTTAGCGTAATCTTTACTTTTATAAAGTTCAGCTGCTTCAGCTAATTTTACATCAACGTTATTTTTCGAAAAAATATTTTTTAAAAAACTCATATTACATTAATGAATATTCATAATCGAAGAAATTACGAATTATTATATCTTTATTCAAATATTAAATTGCGAATCATCTTTTTACTTGAGTATGGCGCAACTTTACCACCCAGATATTTATTGAACCATTCCAGATGGGAATTATAATACAGCGGCATCGATTTTAAATGACTAGGCCAGTGTCCATCGTTTTTAAAAATAATTAATCGTGAATCAATTTTCATTCTTTGAAGTACAGTGAAGTATTGAATGCTCTGTGTGTAAGAAATTCTATAATCTTTTTCGCCTGTAATAATCAAAGTAGGAGTTGAGAAATTTTCCGAATAACTACTTGGAGAATCTTGAAAGTATAACTTGGAATTTGTAGGGTCACCTTTTAAATCCCACTTTGGAAACCATAATTCTTCTGTCTCACGATAAAAAGTTTCCAGGTCATAAATCCCCATCATGGATGCAAGGCACTTAAATTTCTTAGATTTTGCCTGCAGTAAATTCATAAAATATCCGCCGTAAGACCATCCCATTGCTCCCATTCTGTTTTCATCAACATACGATAACTTTGAGAGGTAATCAGTTACAGCCATAACATCATCATAAACCTTTCCATCCCAGTCGCCAGAAATAGCCGCGGTATAATCCTGGCCATAACCGGTTGAGCCATGAGGATTAGGAAACGCGACAACATAGCCGGAACCGGGATAAACCTGCCAGTCACCCCTAAATGCATCCATCCACTGGTACTGCGGTCCTCCATGCACATTTATTACAAGAGGATACTTTTTATCAGGATCAAATCCATGAGGCTTTACAATAAATAGATGAACCTTCTTTCCATCTGCTCCATCAACCCAGACTTGTTCCGCTGATCTAAAATCGACTTCATCTAATATTTCTTTATTAAAACTAGTTATATACTTTTCAGATTCGTTAACTAAATCAACCAGTTTTAGTTCTAAAGGTTTTTCAACTTTAGTATCTCTAATGATCGCAAAATCCTCACTGGCAGAAACAGTAAAACCAAATACAGTTTTTTTAGGAGTAAGTTCAATAATCTCATTATTATCAATATTTATTTTGTATAAAGGATGATATCCTCTTGAAGGTGCTGTAAAATAAACTGCTTCGGAATTATGCGACCATTCGTACTCATCAACCCAGTTATCAAATTTACTTGATATTATTTTTGTCTCTCTGGTTTGCACATTATAAATTGCCAGTGTAATTAGATCGGATTCATAAGCAGGAATACTTTGTCTTTTGAATGCTATATACTTGCCATCCGGAGAATATTTTGGATCGGTATCCGCAGCTAAATTTTCTTTAGTTAAATTATTGGTTTCCCCGCTTGCAATATTTACAGTCCAGATGTCAATATTAGTAGAACTGGCCGGGTTCTTAACTCTTTTAGAAGTAAAAACAATTTCCTTTGAATCTGGAGAAAATGTAAATTCGCCGCTTCCACCAGCACTAAATGCCGGCGAGTGATAGAATCCCGGTGTTATATCTTTGTATTCCTCTGTTTCAAAATCATAAATAATAATATGTGAATAAAGTCCGTCGTTATATTCAGTCCAGTGACGTACAAATAGAGAATCAGCTATATGTGCCTGGATTGGCCCGTTATTCATGCTCTTTTTTGTTTTTTTATTTTTTTCAATATCTAAACCGTACTCTGGAAAAACCTTTGTAGTAAAGGCTAATAATTTACCGTCCGATGAAATCTGAGGGAAAGAAATTCCAAGTTCAAAATTAGTGATCTGTTTTGATTCTCCGCCATCGATAGGTAAATAATAAATCTGTGAAGCTCCACTCCTATAAGAAATAAAATAAATCCCTTTATCATTATTTAGCCACATTGGGTTAAAATCAGCACTCTCGTTATTTGTAAGCTGCACTAATTCACTTCCATCAACATTCATTAGGTAAATATCTGTATTCGATTCTCCCTTTTTCATATCACTTTCTGAAACCGTAAAAACAACTTTGCAGCCGTCATTAGACAAAACCGGGGTGCCAACAGACTTCACTTTATATAAGTCCTCAATAGTAAATGCTCTTTTCTGGGCAATTAAACTTGCACTTAAGATTAGACATGCCAACAGGGTTATAATAATTTTAAATTTCATATTTTCCTCAAAGTTTTAATTTTTCTAACCGAAAATATTATAAATCTTTCTTCAATCAAAAATAAATAATTAAATTATTTTTACATTCACCTTAAACCAATTAGTTTTATTTACGATAATAATCATGTAAATTGATTTAAAAAGTTTATATTTTACTTGAAGGAATAACCAGAAAATATTATTATCAGTCTATAATTTAGTAATCTATTTATCATTAAAGGTTTTGGTATTATAATGGACGAAAAAATTCTTGAGGAAAAAAGGAAAAAGACGAAACTAGTCTTATCAAATGTTTACAACCTTCCTGCTATGTCATCAACTATGATGGAAGTTTCAAAGCTGCTGGATGACCCGACAACAAATACTGCTACTCTAAGCAAGAAAATTGGTAAAGATCAGGGAATTGCGACAAAAATATTATCAATAGCAAATTCACCTTTATATGGTTTAAGAAGAAGAGTTTCAACAATCGATTTTGCCATTTTAGTTATTGGATTTATTGAGATCAAAAATATTATTCTTGCTCTTTCAATGATGGAATCGTTCAAGAACAAGACCGATAAATATATGGATCAGAAAGAATTCTGGCTGCATTCTCTTATGACCGGAACCGCGGCGAAACGTATTGCTGAAGATCTTGACTGCTACAAAGGCGGCGAAGCTTTTGTTGCCGGACTTTTACACGATCTTGGAATTCCAGTTATTCATAAATATTTTCATTCTAGTTTTGTTGCTATTTGCGAAAGAGTTGAAAATGAAGAAGTTCCTTTCCTAACATCTGAACTTGAACAATTAGGATACACTCATCAGGATGTTGGTAAATTCCTGGGAGAAAAATGGAATCTGCCGGCTTCGCTTTGTAATGTAATTTCAAAACATCATACACCTTCGCTGCTTGAAGATCCGAATGATAAAACTTTGGCTGCCATTGTTCACTTAGCAGATTATATGACACAGAGACTTGAAGTTGGAAGTTTTTATTGGGATAAAGAATTTGTATTTGATGAAAAAATACTTGAAGTTTTGAAGTTTGAAAATATGGATGCGCTTGATGAATTTGTTGATAAATACAAAGGCGCTTTTGAAGAAGAGTTAAAACTGATTAAGATTTAATTGTATATAAATTATTAAAATCCCATTCAACTTTGAATGGGATTTTTTTTATCAGTAATTATTTTTTTGGCAGCCTTTCTAAAAATGAACTATGACTCAAAATTCCGAAAGTATCTTTTCCCCTTAATTCATCAAGGTTAAAACAGTTCATATAACTCATTGCACTTCTTAATCCGTCTGAAATTCCATCAATCACATTTCGGACAGAACCTTTATATGCTATCATTGTTTCGGCACCTTCAATAAATTCATTTTTCATCTTAACACCAAAAGAGGCCGATCCTCTATACTTTTTCCAAAGCTGATCATCGTATTTTATAATCTCACCAGGAGTTTCTTTTGTTCCGGCTAACATTCTGCCAAGCATTACAACATCGGCACCAAGAGCAATTGCCTTTGCTACGTCACCGGGATTTTTAATTCCGCCGTCGGCTATAAGTTCTATATCAAACTTCCCTTCAGCCCTGGCACTATAAACATTAAGCAAAGAAGAAACCTGACCAATACCAATACCGGTCTGAACACTAGTTGTACAAACACTTCCGCCGCCAATACCAATTCTAACCGCATCGGCACCGGCATTTACAAGATCTCTTAATGGAGCGCCGTGTGCAATATTTCCAAGTATAATTTTTACATTGAATTTGTTTTTTATTTCTTCGCATCTTTTTAATACAGCCAGATTACTTGCATTTGCAGTATCAATACAAATAACAAAGTTACGCTCTGCTAATTTTGCAACAACATCATCCGCTGTGTTTAACGCGACTGAAACTCCGCCAATGCTTTTCTCTACATCAGACTCATCAACCAAACTGCCTAAAGATGAATCAAATCTATTAAGCACACCTAAACATCCCAACGAAGAAAGTTCTTTTGCCATATCAATTCCTGTAACCGTATCCATCGGACTTGAGATAACAGGTAAACTTAATTCTCTATCTAAAAACTTACAATCTGTTATTGCTTCGGTTCTGCTTTTTATTCTGGATACTTCTGTTGGAACCAGACTTATATCATCATAAGTTAAAGCAAGTTCATATTGTGTTAAATTTTTTTTAGAATAAATTCTCATATAAACCTCTAAAATTCTTTACAAAAGAAAGGCCGGTAAAATTACCAGCCTTTGAAATTCTTATTTATCAAAAGCTTATTCAGCTAATAGTTCTTCCATCTTATCTAATAATTTATTCATCTTATTTACAACAGATTTAATTGGTTCAGGTGAATTCATATCAACACCGGCATCTTTTAAAACTTCAATTGGATATTTTGAATTTCCAGATTTTAGGAAAGTTAAAAATTTATCTATTGCAGGCTGGCCTTCTTCAATAATCTTAGCCGCTAAAGTTTCTGAAGCCGCAAAGGAAGTAGCATACTGATATACATAAAAGTTGTAATAGAAATGAGGAATTCTAGCCCATGAATAAGCCTCTTCATCATCCATTACCATTTCTGAACCCCAATATTTTTTATACATATCACCAAATAATTCTGTTAATTTGTCCGGAGTTAAAGCTTCACCTTTTTCAGTTAACTCATGTGTTAGCTGCTCATATTCCGCAAATCTTGTCTGACGGTAAAATGTTGCAACTATATTAATTAAATGTTTTTCTATTAAAGCTAATTTTTCTTCTTTTGTTTCTGCATGTTCTAATAAATAATCAAGCAAAAGAGCTTCGTTCATTGTTGACGCAACTTCTGCAACAAAGATTGAATAATCCGCATATGGATAAGGCTGAGTGTTACCGGTATAATATGAATGCATATTGTGTCCCATTTCGTGCGCGAATGTAAACACATCATTTAACTGATTATTCCAGTTCAATAAAACGTAAGGATGCATTTCGTAAGTTGTACCCGAAGAATAAGCACCGCTTCGTTTACCTTTTGTTTCATAGACATCAATCCATCTGTTATCGAAGGCAGTCTTTAGATCGCTAATATATTGCTCGCCCATTGGCTTTAATGCTTCTAAAAGCACTTCTATACTTTGCTCATACGTGTATTCTTTTTTTACGGATGGAAACAATGTTACATAAGTATCGTATGGATGAAATTCTTCCAGACCCAAAACTTTCTTTTTAAGAGCGCACCATCTATGTAAAGGCTGAAGATTTTCATTTACAGTATTTACCAAATTATCATAAACTGATAACGGAATATTATTTGCATCTAGTGAAGCTGTTCTTGTTGATTCATATTTTCTTGCTTTGGCATTGAACATTAATGATTTAATATTACCATTAAACATTGAAGCTAAAGTATTTTTATAATCTTTGTAAGGCTCATAAATCCCTTTGTAAACTCGTTCTCTATAATCACGATCAGTTGAATACATTGCGGCTCCGTAACGGCCATGACTAAGTTTCACCTCGTTTCCTTCGCTATCTTTTATAGTTGGAAATTGAATATCAGCGTTATTGAACATACTGAAAACCTCACCGGAAACATTCATTGCCGGACCGGATAATGCTAAAAGTTCTTCCAGATCTTTACTTAACGTATGTTTCTTTGTTCTAATTATATTGCTGAAATACTGTTTGTAAACTTTCAGATCTTTATTTTCCTCAACCATTTTCCATAACTGATCTTCAGGAATACTTAAAATCTCCGGCGTTATAAAAGAACTTGCGGCAGAAACATCAGCTAAAACCGCCATCAATTTATTATATCTGCCCTGGTTATCCGAATTTCCTAAATCAATATCTCTGGAAAGCATTGCATATAAATGAAGATGACCAATTGTAACTCCAACTTTCTGATCAAATTTCAACATCGCTAACATTTGATCTGCTGATTCTCCAAGTTTACCTTCAAACTCAGAATAGTTTTTAAAGTTACTCGAAATCCATTTAAAATCTTCTTCCCATTTTTCAGATGAACTGTAAATATCTTCAACATTCCATTTATATTTTGAATCAATTTCATCCCGCTTCATCAGTTCGCCTGATTCTTCTTGTGCATATAATGCATCACTTAATAATAAACTTGTTAATACCATAAATAAAAATACCCTCACATAATTATTTTTTGATTCAATACTTTTAAACATGTTTCTTCCATATGTTAATTAATAAAATAACCCGAAAAAGTACAAATATAATAATTTCGATTTACATTTTTTTATTTAGTTTAATCTCGATTTTGCTGTATCATGAATTACAGTTTTGTTCTCTTGAATATCACTTAAAACACCACAGGCTGTTTCTACACCCGATCCCGCGGCACAAGCAAACATTGTTGGAACTCCGGCTGCTAAACCAGCCGCGTAAACTCCGGCTTTTATTTTATTATTAACTCCGGCTTTCAATTTAATCTTACCCGGTTTTGGAACATTATCATGATCTTCAATAATAAAATCATCTCCGGCAATTTCAAATTTGTGCATTCCCGTTGCTAAAACAACATAATCAGAAAGGATCTGTTTTTCTCCGCTTGTTGTAATATTAAACTCGCCTTTAGTGCCCGATATACTTTTTACAGTATCTTCAACAAAACTGGTATTTCTAAATTTCTTTATCTGACTGTGCAATTTATTAAGCAGTTCCTCTCCGTCAATTCCATTTTCAGCAAGCGGAACATTATATAATCTTGCTTTTTTTAGATCTGATTTTCCATCATCTATTACTAAAAAGGAAAAATCCTGCGGCAGTTTTGGAAACCCCTTAGAGGAAGCTAATGTTAACGCGCATGATAATCCGGCAACTCCGCCGCCAATAATTGTTACAGTATATTTTTTCATTTTAAACCTCTGTAAATAAGTTTCAATCTAATTGCTCTTAAATCTTTTAATGATTATTTTTTGCAAAATCTTTCAAAATTTATGGAAAAATAATGATAAATGTTGTTTTTGTTTGTCAGGGAAATATTTGTCGTTCCCCTTCTGCCGAAGCTGTTATGAATGCTTATATTAAAGGGAAAAAACTGGACGATAAAATTAAGTGCGATTCAGCCGGGACTTCAGCATACCATGTTGGCGAAATGGCGGATAGCAGAATGAAAATACATGCCGTAAAAAGAAATTATAATTTAACTAGCAGAGCAAGACAATTTGTATATGAAGACTTTACTAAATTCGATTACATAATTGCTATGGATAGACAAAACTATAATAGTATTTTACACATGGATCATAAAATGAAGCACAGAGATAATGTTTCTATGATGACTGATTACTGCACAGAATATAATATGAATGAGGTTCCGGATCCTTATTATGGTGGAAATGAAGGATTTGAACTTGTACTCGATTTATTGGAAGATGCGTGTACCGGATTTCTTAATAAAATAATTAAAGATCATAATTTAGAATGAATTCTCTCGCGAAGATAGAATCCTTCTTAGACGATAAAATCATCAATACAAATTCGCTGGGAGGCGGATGTATTGGTAATTCTCAGAAAATACAAACCGCGAAAGGTAAATTATATTTTCTAAAATCATACCCCGATACTTCTTCTGCTATTTTACAGAATGAAGCAAACGGCCTAATAGAATTAAAAAAATCCAGAGTAATAAAAATACCGGAGGTAATTTATTTTGATGATGAATATTTATTGCTGGAATTTATAACCACCGGTAAAAGAAAAAACAACTTTTCAGAAATTTTTGGAAAACAATTTGCTAAAATGCATAAATGCACATCTAATAAATTTGGATTTTTTGAAGATAATTTCATCGGAGCCTCAATTCAAAAAAATCAGCCTTATTATAATAACTGGACGGAATTTTATTTTAATAACCGACTGTTATTCCAAATTAAATTTGCTGAACAAAACGGTTATTTAACATCTGAGTTGCGATCACAATTTAATAAACTGGAATCCAAAATTGATAAAATCCTTTCTGGATCTGATGAACAGCCATCCTTATTACATGGTGATTTATGGAGCGGTAATTTCATGGTTGCAGAAAACGGGGAACCTGTATTAATTGATCCGGCTGTTTATTACGGGCATCGCGAGGCTGATCTTGGTATGACTCATTTATTCGGTGGATTTGATAGCAGCTTTTACAAAGCTTATAACGAAACTTTCCCATTGCCGGATGGTTATGAGTATCGTATCAATATCTATAAACTTTATCACGTTTTAAATCATTTAAATCTATTTGGAAGCGGATATTACCCACAGGCAATATCACTAATAAATTTTTATATCTAATGATGAATAATGCTGTTATCCCGAAACCTGCCAACAGGCAGACTTCGAAAAAACAACTTATTAAATTTAACCTTTTAAAATATTTTCAATTTCGTTTAATTCTTCGGTTGAAAATTCAAGATTATTTAAAGCTTCAACGTTATTATAAATCTGTTTCACAGAACTAGCTCCAACAAGTACAGAGGTTACCGATTTTAATCTTAATATCCAGGCAACTGCCATCTGCGCTAATGACTGTCCACGTTTTTCCGCTAATCCATTTAATTTTTTAATCTTGTTTATCGCCTCTTCAGTTAATGCGGATGTCTGCAAAAATCCATGAGCTTTTGCCGCCCTCGAATCATCCGGAATTCCTTTCAAGTATTTATCAGTTAACATTCCCTGCGCTAACGGTGAAAATGGAATACAGCCAATCCCTTCAATATCTAACACTTCTGTTAAACCATCTTCAATCCATCTTTCAAACATATTATACTTTGGCTGATGAATTAAACACGGAGTTCCCAATTCTTTTAAAATATTAACCGCCTGTTTTGTTTTTTCGGCACTATAATTAGAAATTCCAACGTACAAAGCTTTTCCTTGTTTAACAATTAAATCGAGTGCTGCCATTGTTTCTTCAAGCGGAGTATCAGGATCAAAACGATGCGAATAAAAAATATCAACATAATCAAGACCTAATCTTTTCAAACTCTGATCAAGACTTGAGATTAAATATTTTTTGGAGCCCCACTCGCCGTATGGACCTTCCCACATATAATAACCGGCCTTAGAAGAGATCACTAATTCATCACGATAATTTTTCAACTCACCGCTTAAAACTTTTCCTAAAGTTTCTTCTGCCGATCCAGGAGGCGGACCATAATTATTTGCTAAATCGAAATGTGTAATTCCAATATCAAAAGACTTTAAAATTATTTCCTTAGCATTTTCAAAAACATCAACTCCGCCAAAGTTATGCCACAGTCCCAATGAAATTGCCGGTAATTTTAGTCCGCTTCTTCCGCAGCGGTTATAGATCATCTTTTCATATCTTTTAGAATCTGCTAAATAGTTCATAATATTCCTTTTCGGTTAGATAACTAAAATAAAATTTAAAGATAAAAAATTAAAAGGAAATGTTTTTAGTGTACCTTAAGTTTTGTACAATTAATATGAATAAATCATAATTTTTATTTTTAGAGAAAATGTTTAACTTTATAATTTTTTAATAATTAATTGAGAGTAATATGACATCAGCAACCGGTGTAAAAGGGAAAGAATCATGGAAATTTCCTAAAGAATTTTGGCTCGCAAACACAATGGAACTTTGTGAAAGAGCTGCCTATTACGGCTTTTTCATTGTATTAACTTTATATTTAACAGACATTGTTGGTTTTACAGATATTGAAACCGGCGGTATTGTAGGGCTTTTTTACGGCGGCTTGTATCTGCTTCCTCCTTTTGTTGGTGCATATGTAGATAAAATTGGATTTAGAAAAGGGCTTATTGTTGCATTTAGTTTATTAACAATCGGATATTTTTTCTTAGGAATATTTTTGACTAAAGGCGCGGTAATATTTTTCTTAACTGTACTTATGATTGGTGCTTCTTTAATTAAACCGCTTATTACCGCTACAGTAGCAAAAACAACTGATGAAAGTAACCGTGCAAGAGGTTATTCTCTATTTTATTGGATTGTTAACATTGGCGCATTTGGCGGAAAAACTTTTGTTCCCTTTATTAGACAAGGACTTGGTCTTGAATATGTAAATTTTTTCTCTTCCGGAATGGCATTTTTAGCATTGTTATTTGCGATATTTTTATTTAAAAATGTTGAAACTACTAAACAGGAAAAAACAATTCAAGATGTTTTAGGCGCGTTAAAAGGAATTTTCAACAAGCCCCGCCTTTGGATACTTACATTGATAGTAACAGGCTTCTGGCTTATCCAGGGTCAGTTATATGCAACAATGCCAAAGTATGTTATTCGTTTAGTTGGCGATGATGCTAAACCGGAATGGCTTGCAAATGTAAATCCATTTATAGTAGTATTATTTGTTGTGATTGTTACTCAGCTAATGAAAAAACAGAAAGCGGTTTCTTCCATGATGGTTGGTATGCTTTTAATGCCGCTTTCAGCTTTAGCAATGTCTTTAAGTCAGTCTTTACAATCAATCACTGGTCCATCAGTTGATATTTTGGGATTATTTACAATGCATCCTTTAACTGTTATGATGATCATTGGTATTGCAATTCAAGGTTTGGCTGAGTGTTTTATATCACCAAGATTTTTAGAATATTTTTCTTTTCAGGCACCTAAAGGTGAAGAAGGATTATATCTTGGATTTAGTCATCTGCATTCATTTCTATCAGCTATAATCGGATTTAGTTTATCCGGAGTATTATTAGATAAATATTGCCCGGATCCTAAAACTCTTCCAATAGGAATTACTGAAATAGAAAAAGCAGCTTATTACGCCGATGCACATTTAATCTGGTATTATTTTGTCGCTATTGGATTAGTATCTGCTGTATCACTGGTAATATTTAGAAGTGTTACTAATAAAATTGACGTAAAAAACGCATAAATTATAATTTGTGTACGAACATAAAAAAACCTCCAGAAGTTTATAACCCTGGAGGTTTTATTTTATATTACAATTAGTTCTAATTAATCAATCTGTGTATTCAAGCTTCAGCTTTTTGCGAAACGGAATTGATGGCAGCCCTTCTTCATTTTTGCAAACAACACTTAAAGAATACTCACCTTCTCCAAGATCATTTCTTTCAACCCTAAGTAGTTTTCTAACCGGATCAAAGAAATATTCTGTTTTAACAGAATCAATAAATACATTTATCGAACTTCCATCTATTTTAGATTTATTTTCAATAAACATAAACAAATCTAATTCACCCATTTTTAAAGTACTTAAATCCGGGTCTAAAGAAATTTTGGGATAATCATGCTGTAAAAATTTACCAAGACCTCTAAAAACACCCCATGCCTGAATAGAATTAAAATAATCTATTATTATTCTTTCCTCTTCAAAAGGATTTGTGAAGAACGAGCATTCTAATAATACTGCCGGTATTTCAGTTTTTCGAAGAACTGAAAATCCTTCTCCCGGATAAATTATATAATCAGAATATGTTCCATCAAATGATCCTAATCCGCCAGAGTTTCTCATTACATAAGCTAAATCTCTCTGAATATATCTTGCCATTTCATGTTCGTAAGCATCATATTCATAATCAGTTTCTTTTGCATGATAAAACGTACTAGTATAATTAGTTCTGTAGTTATCCTTGCCTGGCGCGTTATGATGAATACTTATAAAAAAATCAGCCCCGCTTTCATTTGCCATTTCCGATCTTTCTTTCAGTTCTACAGTTGCATCATCATCCCGGCTCATTATAACTTCAGCTCCGGCTTCTTCTAAATATTCTCTTAGGAATAAACCGACTCTCAAATTCACTTCGGCCTCAACAGCTCTGCCGCTTTTACTTTGCCCGCGATGATCTTCTCCGCCATGCCCGGGATCAATAAAAATCTTTTTCCCGGTATAAAACACGGAATACTTTTTAATCGTTTCAGCTCTGGCTTCTTCGGTTTCAAAATCTAATGGTATATCAAAGATGGGTCTAATATTTTCTTCGGAATATACTTCAGTATAAGTTGAATATGGTGCACAGCTAGTTATAAATAAAATTGTAAACAGTAATAAAACTACTTTTTTCAATGTAAACCTCCCGTAACTTCAGCAGCGTGAATTTCTTCAGTATCTATCATATAAATTGATACTTCTTTAAAATCACATATTTCTTTACTCTCATTATTACTTAAAGAATAATATTTGCGCTTAAACTCCTCGCAAAATTTTTTAAGTTTTTTCTGGTCTTTAACATGCTTCAAAAATCCGGTTAAATATATTTCCAAATACTTAAAAGCCATTTTATTTACTTCATTTTCAAACTTCGAATTCAAATCGTTAAATGAAACAAAAGAAATCTTTTTATTTTCAGAATGTAAATTAAGCTTTTCCTCATTCTTTTTTATCAAAATATAAATGTTTTTTTCAAAAAAGATAAAAGGGACAACAACCTGGACAACAAAAGAGTCTTCATCTATATAAGCCAAAACACCTAAATAATCTTCCATCAATAAATTTTCAATCACTTCAATAGTTTTTACAGAATGATTT
Organism: Melioribacteraceae bacterium; assembly: GCA_016342755.1. Taxonomy (GTDB): domain Bacteria; phylum Bacteroidota; class Ignavibacteria; order Ignavibacteriales; family Melioribacteraceae; genus JAEINS01. The sequence goes on from JAEINS010000002.1 coordinate 249,574, forward strand.
TTCTTAGCCATTATTTCCCCTCAAAACTTACCGTTTTCATTATATCATGCTAAGTATAAGATTGTTTTTTTACTGAATCAAGAAAATAAAAATTATGCAAATTTGGATTTAACACAAGATTTATCAGCATAAAAATTACAAGCATCACAGTGTTTTAAATTCGGCTCAAAACTTAAATTGACGGTATTTTTTATATATTTTTCCAATAAAAGTTTAAATTCTTTAAGCTCGTTTGCAGAAAGTTTCCACTTAATAATTTGCTCCGGGACCTTAATAAAACTAAGCCAGAGTTCATAATTTTTAATTCTTGGAAAAACTTTGCTCAGCGTATAAGCATAAAATTTTAACTGCGGTAAATAGTTCTCAGATTTCTTAAGCAAACTCTCTTTATCAACTTCATCGGTTTTATAATCAACTATAATCAGAGTTTCCGAATCATACATTAGTTTATCGATTATCCCGTATAGAAAAAACTCACCTTCCTTTGCGTATACTTCAAATTCATTTTTCGATCTTGCAAACTTACTGATCTCTTTAAAAGAATCTGATTCATAATATTTTTCAAGTTCCGATAATATTTTTGCTTTTACATTTTTAATCTTTGTCTCATCAAATTCAAACTGACTCACTTCTCTACTAATTATATCATCAATTTTTTCTACACAATCATTGTAATCCGCGCAGACTTCTAATGCCTTATGCGAGATCAATCCTTTAATATTTGCTGGCAATTTATCAGATTCACCTTCTTCACGATTTTTATTTTCAAACTCATAATTTTTGTTTGAATCGTTGAACATGTTAAATAATCTTGAATAACCATATTCATAGTTTAATTCATATTTAACGGGACATTGATTATAGATAGCCAGTTTTGTTGCCGATATAAACTCATTTTTAATGTTATCATTTATTTCATCAAGATATAGCTGCTTATTAATCACCTCTTTTTCAAAATTGCCGGTAAAAACCTCTTCTGTTTCTATTGTTTTAGTAATTGGCATTGAAACAGAAAAAACTTTTTCCACATCCACATTTATATCATTTTGAACTTCCAGAAATTCCAATTTTGATGATAAGTCAAATTCTGAACTTTCCAAATCAACTCCCAATCCGGAACAAATCATATCTAAAAAAGAATTTTCTTTACTTTTATTTTTAGACACAGTTGCCGAAACAAAAAGATAATTAATTGCTCTGGTAATGCCCACGTATAAAAGCCGTTTCGCCTCTGCCAAATTTTTTCTTTTCTGTATATAATTAACCGCGCCTATAATTGGAGCCGATTCATACTCAGCATAATAATTCTTTTGATATGGAACTTTTGTGAGAATTCCAAAATCATTATCGACTAATAAGGATCTGGCTTTGATACCTGTGTCTCTAAGAAAATCGTTGCTGTTATATAAGAAAACCGCCTTAAATTCTAATCCCTTCGATTTGTGAATTGTCATGATCTTTACTGAATTATCTTCGGCTGATATTTGCGCCTGACCTTCATCTTCATCAGTTTCAATGGCTTCATCAAGATACTCAATAAAATCATATAAAGATTTAAAGCTGTTTTTTGAAAACTTTACAGATAACGAGATAAACTTTTCTAAATTCGCTAACTCCTGATCACCATTGGGTTTTGCGGCTACAACAGTCCAGTAACCGCTTTCAACAAGCAGTTTTCTCAACAGCTCATTTATTTCAATTTTTTGTGCAATTGCTAAATAAGATTTTAGTTTTAGAACTATCGCTTCAGTGCCGGTATTTTTTCCAGAATAATTTACAAGCTTTTTGAAAAAGGAATTGCCAGACTCCTTATTGATTAAATATATTTCAGTATCTGAAACCATAAAAAAAGGCGATCTAAGAATCCCTGCTAATGCCGCATCATTTTTGCTGTCAATAAGAAATTGCAAGTAGTTAAATATATCATATATAACCTGTCTTTGATAAAAGCCTTTTCCGCCAACAATTGAATATGGAATTTTTTTACCCGATAAACTTTCTTCAAGCTTAATAAAATCCTTACGTTTTTTACATAAGATTGTTATATCACCAAAAGAAATATCCAGCTCACCAGTTGCCAGACTTAGAATTCTATCCGACACTAAATCTGATTCATCAATTTCGCCGTCTTTATCAGCTATTAAAAATTCAATTCCGCCGGGTTCATCTTCTTTCTTAGCACAAATCAGTTCACTTGAACAAACTTCATTATATAGTTCCTGATGATCCTTAAAAAGCGATAAGAACAATTGATTAGTAAATAACGCAATATGCGGAGAAACCCTAAAACTGTGCGGCAAAGATAAAATACTTTTATCACCGCTGCTGTCTCTTATTTCATCCCGGGTTTTATTGAAGATTTTCAGTTCAGCATCCCTAAACATATATATACTTTGCTTTTCGTCACCAACAATAAAAAGATTATTCCTTTTTAGATTATCTAAAACAGGCATAATAATGTTGTACTGAATTTCATCCGTATCCTGAAACTCATCAATCATTATATACTTAAATTTCTCGCTAAGATAGTTTTTTACATTTTCTTTTTGAATAATTTTAAGCGCGTAAATTAACAAATCTTCAAAATCCAAATATCCGTTTTTATATTTTCTATCTTCGTACAGCTTTACAATATCTGTATGAATTGAGAGAATCTTTTTCCCGATTTTCGCAAGTTCAAATTCATTAACTTCATAATTATCAGAGATTTCAAAATTCTTAAGCTCAGCAAAAAACTTTTCGATATTTGAAATTTCACTATCATATTCCGCAAAAAAGTTCTTTTTTAAATATCCCTTTTGTTTTACTTTCCCAGTAAGAATCAGCATGTTCTCTGAAATTGATCTAAGACATTTCAACTTTTTAATAAAGTCTATTTCAGATTGGACAATGTTTAATTCATAGTTTATATCTACCGCAATCTGGTTATCAGAGTTGTAAGACAAAACAATATCATTTATTAGCCTAATATCACTAACTATTTCAAGCTCTTTACCCAATACTTTTTGAGCAATTTCTAAAAAATTTTGTCTAAAGAATTCTGAAATTTCTTTTTCATCCTTCTGATAAATGCTTTCAGAGATTTTGAGAATATTCTTCCTTTTTAGAACAAGTTTCTTAAGTTCTTTTTCAAACATTTTTTTAGAACCGAAAAAACGGATAAGCTCTTTTATAGTTTCACTTTGTTCAGATTGAATACCTTTGTTCAGGCAGTCTTCAATACTAATCTCAATTAATTCATCAGAAACACTAGAATCTATTGCCTGGAAGTTTGCGTCAATTCCCGCCTCAACAGGAAACTCTCTTAATAAACCGGTACAAAAAGAATGGATTGTTGAAATATTTGCCGATACTAACTGACTTCTAATCCTTTCAAGTTTCCATTTTTTCTTCTGATCATCACATTCAATTAATCTTGTTTCAATTTCACCAGCTATTTTTTTGTATAATTCGCCAGCAGCTTTATCTGTAAATGTAATTGCAATTATATTACTAATATTTATATTTTCATTCGAAACAATATCAACGTATCTTTTTGAAAGTACAAACGTTTTACCTGAACCGGCATTTGCTGTTAACGAAATATGTCTGTCGTACTGTAATGCAGCTTCTTGATACTTAGTGAGTTTAGTCATTTGCAATAGGAAGTTTAATTAAAAATATTGTACCGCTTTTCGAAGTTTCATCTATTTCTATTGATCCATCAACCTTATTTAAAAACTTTTTAACCATATCTAATCCAAGTCCCATTCCTTCAACTTTTGTTGTAAAATCCGGATCAAATATTTTATGCTGTATATCCTCTGATATTCCCTTGCCATTATCTTTAACATAGATATAATAGAGTGTTTCACGTTTTTCCAGAATAAACTCTACCTTATTGGCTCTGGCCTGAATTGCATTTCGTATAAGGTTTATAAAAGCTCTTTTTAATTGATCGAGATCAGCATTTACAAAAGCCTCATTATAATTACTGGTTAATGTTAGAGTAACTATTTTATCCATATATAAGTTTATTGATTCATTAATAACTGTTATTAATTCAATCTTTTCAATATTCAATTTCGGCATTCTAGCAAAATTTGAAAATTCATTTGCAATGTTTTTTAACGTATCAATTTGATTAATAATTGTTGTACTTACTTTCCCGAATATATCATTAAACTTGGGCGATTTATCATTGAACGCAATAATAAGCTGTTGTACAGATAGTTTCATCGGCGTTAATGGATTTTTAATTTCATGGGCAACCTGACGAGCCATTTCTCTCCATGCTGATTCTCTTTCAATTTCTGCAAGCTCTTTTCTGCTTTTCTCCAAATCTTTAATCATCAAATTAAAACCGGAAATCAATTCGCCAATTTCACCTTTAGATTTATTTTCCAAAGTAATATCCATTTTCCCTTCGGCCAAATCTCTTGTTGCAGCGGTTATATTTTTAATCGGGTTCGAAATTTGATTTGCCAGAACTGTGCTTATTATAATCACAAGCAGAACAGCTAGTGAATAACTACCAAATAAAAACACATCAACTTCCGTATCAGACATTGGAAGTAAAATTCTATTAAACGTATCATTTATCTTAATTATATATTTTTCAGAGTTTAATTCTGTCTGGTAATAAAATGAATTGAATTTATAATCTTCAACTTTTTCAATTTCAATATCATCTCTATACCCTTCTATATTTAACCTTTTGTAAACATGCGCATTTAAATTATCTTTGAATAAACCTATCTGATAATAATTTGCCTCGGAACTGAATATTAAACTTTTCCCTTTGTATATTGAGAAATCTATTCCAAGATCGAAATGGGCATTATTGAAAACAGTATAAATATCATTTTCTAATTTTATATTATCAGTACAATATTTATCAACACTTACCGCTCGTTTTTTTAATTTGTAGTGTATTGCACTATTATTTCTTTCTTCCGTTAAAGTTCTAAAATAAAACGCCAGCATAATTAAAGGTATTATGGAAATTATTAGAAACGCTGAAAGTAACTGTCCCTTATAAGTTATCTTTAGTTCTTTGTTTCGTATAAATAATATTAATAAGTAGAACCCAACAAACAGAGTTATTATAGAGGTATGGATGAAAAACACTTTAAAGAAATCGAATAAATTTATAGTGATATTACGTTCTTCCAAACCAACAGCAAGAACATTATCGTATTCCGCAAATGGCGATCTTAAGAGGAAAAATCTATAATCCTTTTTATCAGCCGATAAATTTAACCAGCCTTCTTTTTTATGCTCAAAATTAAAATTAGCTATTTTATCTAATTGCTGATTAGATAAATTTATTTCACCTTTACTAAAAATTAATCTTGAGTCAAAAAATTCCAGCACGTTCAAATTTTGTTTAAGACTTGAAGAAGTTAAACCAACTTTATCAGCCATTAACAACTCTAATTCATCTTTAGAAATTACTTTTGTTAAGTCGTGAAATATTGACACAACTATATAACCCAGCAATCTGCCATTTTCTTCAAAAGGAATAATTCCATGTAACAAAGAAGAATTCTCTTCAATATTATCTTTTTCCTGAACAACAATTTCTTCTTCATTTCCAATTATCAATTCTTCATAATCAATTTCTTTATCGAATTTAAATTTAAACTCTCCCAAAATAGTTTTTGAACTATCAAGAATTACAATTGCTGAATTAACTGATTCTGAGTGAAGTAAACTGTTACTCCAAAGTGAAAACGCCGAGGCATCGTAGTTTGAGGAACCTTCTCCAAAAATTAAATACGCTTGTTCATCATCGCCAAACTGATTCATAACACTTCGCAACTGATGTTCCAAAAGATCTTCATCAGGTCTTACTAATTCAATTGCTTTGGTTTTAAGTGATCCAAGTTCCAGTTCATGATCAAAATAAATTAAGTGGGTAATTGAAGTAATTGAGGCAAAAAAACATAAATAAATAAAAACTGTTTTTATTTCGAAATGTTTTATTTCAATTAGATATACAATGACAAAAACGAGTGTTATGTATAATATCCTTGTAAAATCGGTGCCTTGCGGATTTAATTGCGAATAATCATATAAAAGCGAAATGAACTGGTAATAGAGAAAAAGCAGTAACAGACTTTTTTTCTTATCCTTAAAGAACTTTAAATTAAAGCCAAGAAAATGAGCCGATATCCAGACGGATAAAATCCCTAAACCAAGTAGACTGAATAACATTACAGTTTTAGGAAAACCCAAAAGTAAGGATATATCCTTAAAATATTGCAATGTAGAATCAAAAACTACGCTTTTAACTGAGGCTCCGAAGCCCCTTAAGAAAACACAGAAAACAAACGAAATAATGATTGTAATAAGAATTGATTTAAGAAGTGAGTAATTCGTTTTTTCATCAAGATTTTTAATACCAATAATTTTATTAAAAATTATATAAATAAGACCAAAGGCAAATAATACTGTGATAAAAAGTTCTAACGGAGAACTTACAATTCCAAATCCAAACTTAGAAGAAAAATAAGAAGAGTCCGCAAGACTGCTGTTTATGTACTGTTTCGGAATTTCAAATACAAACAAGAGAATTCTAAACACAAGAATAAGTGTTATTAGAAAAATTTCTTTAACGCAAAACTTAGAAATAGATTTAATTTTATGATAAATAAAGAGAGAAATAATCAGTAATAGAATTAGAAAAATTATTTTTTGAATATTTTTTAATACTGTGTATCCCGGAAGGAAGTAAAATTCTTTTATCGGATTTTCAATTATAACAGTCGCAATTGTTTTATTTTGAAGATTCTTAATATCAAATAAAAATTTACTTTTATCTTTCATTCTGATTTTTTTATCAGAAAATATTATTTCGAATTCAATACCAATTTCATCAGTCAACTCGGACTTAATACTTTGATGAGTGAAATATCTGTTTTTCAATAGATAATGTTTCTCAACAATATCAGAAAGGAAAACATAATAAACTTCATTGTTTAAGCGGACCGTATCAATTATTGATAAGTATGTATTCAGTTCGTTTGTAAAAAAATGACTATTATTGAAACCGTATTTTTTTATTCCAGCTTCATAAAATGAATTAGAAAAAAATTGATCGTTCCATGCAATTGGTTCTAAACCTGAGTCTGTTACTGTAATATTGTATTCTAAAAAATCATCCGAATTTATAATATCGATTAATTCACTTTGAATGCTGCTCTTTTCAGTTTCAAAATTTTTAATAATTTTTTTCAGTTTCGATTGGTTATCCAGAAAACTTGCTTCCGTTTTTGCAAACTTTTCTCTGGTAAGTTTACTGATGCTTTTATTTCTTTCGTTAACAATTTGTGTCCAGTCTTCATCAGAAGTATTTTCACCAACCGGTGTAATTGTTTCAATAAAAACAATGCCCAAAACTAAAATTATTAGGAGAGATAAATAAATCTTAAAAGAGGATGATTGATTTTTCATATCTAATTAATTGTAAGCTGAGAAATTTTCCATTTGCCCAAAATACGAATTAAAGAAACAAATACTTTTGCCGCTTTATGTTTGCCGTTATTAATATATTTTAAAGTCCCCGAAGCAAAGGGTTTTTGAGAACCAGCTCTTACAGTTGAATAATCAAAATCGAAAGGTTTATATGAATCAAAAAAATCTTCAAAAATGTAATAAATTTGGTTTGAACTATAATACCCCATTTTCCCGTTTGATAAACTTATGTATGTTTTATTGTCCAGATACATATTAAACTTTTCTATTTCGCCCTTTGTCAATCCAATTTTAATTTTATTAAACAAAGTATCAGCCGTTTCAAATTTAATCTGAACAAGTTCACTTTTATCTTCCCCGGCTACCTGAGCAAAATTAAGCTGTGAAATAAATAGCAGCAATATGATTTTATATAAGATTCTCATTTTTCTAATAATTTTTAACTTTATGAAAATAGCTAAAATAAATAAAAAAAGCATACCAGTATGATATGCTTTTGTAATAAGTTATTCTTAAAATTTATCTGTCTAACTTTTTAACACCATCTTTTGTAGAAATATTTCTTTTAATAGTTCTATTTCCACTTGCTTTAAGCATTTTTTCGCCTTCAAGTAATTGGAATGCCCAATCAAATGACATTGTTTCTCCGGTTAAAGAATTGATTCTTATTTTTCCGTAATATCCGTCGAAAGTCCAAATTACATATGTATGTCCGATAATAGCTTCTGTATATTTAACATTTTCACCGCTAACTAAAGGAATCCATCCGCCATCAGGGGCAAATTCAATTTCGTAAATATCCTGAGTTGATCCCATATCCTGTAATTCACTATCATCCCAAACATTTATGTAATAGGTATTTTCATAATTTTCAAAGAAAAAATCACAAATATCCGAATCAAAAGAAACAGCTGAAAAATCATTAAATGTAAATCCACTCAATCCCGGGAATCTCAAATAATCTTTAATAACTTGATTCTTTCCTTCAGGACGTGTTATTCCAACAGCTTCATCTAAACTAAGATCACTTTCGTTTCCGCTTGCATCAAATGCAGTTACAGCATAATAAACAACTCTGCCATTATCTAACCCGCTATCAATGTAATAATTAACATCGTAGTTTACATCAGTAAGTCTGGTAAAATTATTATTGTCATCCGATTCATAAATACTGTATCCATCAACATCTTCTTCCGGACTAAAATCCCATGTAACGTGAAGTTCGCCATCACCAGTATAAATTTTTAAGTTTGTTGGTGCAGATGGAGCTTCATTATCAATAAATATATGATCGTCATCGTCGTCATCACATGCTGTAAATCCAAACGCTAAAGTAAGCGTTAATAAAAGGTGTAAAGTTATTTTTGAAAATTTCATTGTTTCCTCCGTAAATGATTTTAGCAATAGTTTTCAAACTTAGTGCCAAAGTCATATAATTGTTCATCCCCATAAAAAGCAAAGATATACCACAAAATTGTATTTATAAACTTAACTAAGAAACCTTTAAAATAAAAAAGTGCTCATTATTTTATACATAGTGAACACTTTTTAGTAATATTTTTCTTTTAGTGGCACAGATTGCTAGCAATCTGCGATACATTTAACTATATCTCTCTAAATTCACCTTCAAAGAACATTTTATTGTTATTGATAGTTGCTAATGATTTACCTGTCATTAATCTCTTATCAAATGGTGAGTTTTTAGAAATTGATTTGAACTCACTCTTATCAGCAGTCCACACAACATCAGTATCAATAATTGTTAAATTTGCTTTCTCTCCGGCTTCAAATTTTGGAACCGGAAGATTAAGAATTTTCCTAGGGTTTATTGATAACTTCTCAACTAATTGTTCAAAAGTCAAATGTTTTTTGTGTAATAATTCGCTTACCGCTAAACCTAATTGAGTTTCTAGCCCAATAATTCCGTTTGGAGAATAAACAAATTCAACTTCTTTATCCTCGCTTGCGTGTGGTGCGTGATCACTAGCTATACAATCAATAGTTCCGTCTTTCAATCCTTCAATCATTGCATCAACATCTTCTTTAGATCTTAAAGGAGGATTCATTTTAAAGTTTGGATCATAAGTTTTGCAACATTCATCAGTTAAAGTAAAGTGATGAGGTGTAACTTCGGCAGTAACTTTTATTCCTTTTTTCTTTGCTTCGCGAACAAACTCAACTGACTGCTTTGAACTTATATGAGCAATGTGAACTCTACCGCCAGCATATTCAGTCATTATAATATCGCGCATAACAATTAAATCCTCAGCAACGGTAGGAATTGATGGAAGCCCCAACTGAGTAGAAACAAAACTCTCGTTCATTGCGCCGCCGGCTAAAGATTCATCTTCACAATGCTCAATAATTGGGGCATCGTACATGCTTGAATATTCTAAAGCACTTCTTAAAACTGCGGCAGTTTTTACAACTGTTCCATCATCAGAAAATCCTACTGCTCCAGCTTCAACCATTTCTGCAATTGGTGCTAAAGCTTCACCTTTTCTTCCAACAGTAACAGCTCCAATAGGATTTACATCAACTAAATGATCTTTTGCTTTTTCAATTATAAAACGTATAACTTCCGCAGAATCTGTACATGGACTTGTGTTCGGCATTGCTGCAACTCCGGTAAAACCTCCGGCAGCAGCTGAATCGCAGCCAGTTTCAACTGTTTCAGCATGTTCTTTGCCAGGTTCACGCAAATGAACGTGCATATCATATAATCCGGGAACACAATATTTTCCGCTAAAATCATAAACTTTTGATTCTTTTAATTCTTCTTCTAAGATGTCACCAACTTTTTCGATAACTCCATCTTTAATCAAAAGGTCTTTTGCTTCATTTATATTCTGAGCCGGATTAACTAGTGTTATTCCTTTTAATACTATTTGCATTTTATTATCACCTAAGATTATTTGTATTCATTGTTCCTAGTAAATATAGCACCGACATTCTAACTGCTACACCGTTTGTAACCTGATTTAAAATTACCTGATAAGGACCATCAGCAACTTCTGATGTTATTTCAACACCTCTATTTATGGGACCAGGATGCAAAATTAAAATATCCTTATTAAAATTATCAATTCTTTTTTTTGTAACACCAAAGTACTTATGATATTCTCTTGTAGATGGAATCGATACACCAGCATCTCTTTCTAACTGAATTCTTAAAACATTCAGGACATCACTTTCTTTGATTGCTTTATCAATATTATGATAAACTTTTACACCTAATTTTTCAATCTGCCAGGGTATTAATGTTGCGGGACCACAAACCGAAACTTGTGCACCCATTGCCTGTAATCCGTAAATATTTGATAATGCAACCCTGCTATGCGCAACATCACCAACTATACAGACTTTCAAACCTTCAAGCTTACCAAGTTTTTCTCTTATTGAATACATATCTAATAATGCTTGAGTTGGATGTTCATGTCTTCCATCACCAGCGTTAATAATGTTTGCATCACTTATGCGTGTTAAAAATTGCGGAACACCTGCTGATTGATGTCGGACTACTATCATATCAACTTTCATTGCTTCAATATTTCTTACAGTATCTTTGAAAGTTTCTCCTTTCTTTGTAGCACTTGTAGAAGTCGAAAAGTTTATAGTATCGGCTGTAAGTCTTTTCTGAGCTAGTTCAAAAGAAATTCTTGTTCTTGTTGAATTCTCGAAAAACAAATTAACTATTGTTTTTCCCTTTAATGTAGGAACTTTTTTGATTGGTCTGTCAAGTACTTCCCTAAAAGTTGTGGCCGTGTCAAGAATCATCTGAATATCTTCCCTCGGTACACCATGAAGACCTAATAAATGTTTACTTGTTAATGGCATATTTTACTCGCTATCTAAGTGTGGACTTTCAACTAAATAAACCGCGTCTTCATCGTCGGTCTCTATCATTTTAACTTTTACTTCTTCGTTAATTGAAGTAGGAACATTTTTACCAACAAAGTCTGGCTTAATCGGCATTTCTCTGTGTCCTCTATCAACTAAAACACAAAACTGGATTGTGTTTGGTCTTCCAAGATCCATCAGTGCATCAAGAGCTGCTCTTACAGTTCTTCCGGTATAAAGTACATCATCAATAAGAATTACATTTTTTTCAGAAATATCAAACGTAATATCAGTAACAGAAACTTCAGGCTGCTTTAATCTTTCTCTAAAATCATCTCTGTAGAGTGTAATATCCAAAACGCCAATGTTCAAATCCACATTATCAATTTGGTCTATTTTCTCTTTAATTCTGCGGGCTACAAACTCTCCGCGGGTTCTCATTCCTACCAATACAACGTCTTCAGTTCCTTTATTTCGCTCAATAATTTCATGAGCCAGACGCGTAATTGTACGGACTAATCCCTGCTCGTCGATTAACTTTGCTTTAATATTCATAAAAAAAATCCCCTAAGACGGAATTGTCTGAGAGGCCTCCATTGGTTAATATGATATGTCTTTTCGAAATGTTTAACACCTTTTTTATCTCACGGATAAAGTTAAAGGAAATTTTATTTGCACAAACGTAACTGAAATATTTTTAAAAGTAAAGCAGGAAGTGAGAGGAAAATTCCAAAACGCAAATCTCAAAGATTAAATAAAAGCCAAATACTAAACTGCAAATAGCAAAAATAAATAAAGACCGGAGAAAAAAGATTTCTAAATGTAGTTTCTTGTCATCCCGAACAATCTTTTCGTGAGGGATCTTTTTCAGTGGCCGTAAAGAACCACTGAGGCTGTCTCAAAACTCTTAGATAATGTCATTCTGAGGAGTGATTTTGGGTACCATTTATAAGATTCCCACATTAGATTAATTTCTGTTTAAAGGAACAAACTCTCCAACGCCACCAAAAATTTTCATTGAACGATACTGACCAACGCTCACCAAGAAGTTTTTCTCCGTTGAACGATACTGACCAACGCTCACCAAGAAGTTTTTCTCCGTTGAACGATACTGACCAACGCTCACCAAGAAGTTTTTCTCCGTTGGACGATACTGACCAATGTTCACCCATAAGTCTTTCTCCGTTGGACGATACTGAGCAACCTTCAATAAAAAAACTTCCTTGGTTTAAATATTCCAACCATTTTCTAGATAAAAGTTGGTTCGGAATTCTGTTTTTATCTGAAATAATAGATTTTTTCTTTGGCAAGGTGCATTTTTGAGCTGAAAATGAGTGGAGTGTAAAGTGCCCAGTTTTGCGATTGTTCAACAACAATTTTTTGTAAATATAGTTACAGCCAATTTTTATCATGATGCAAACTCATCTAAAAAATTGTTGGCAGTTATAGTTATTCTAATTAAGAACTTAAAACAGCTTTGTAACATAATTTGGAATCCAATTAAAATATAAACTCAAAAAAATATTTTAAGCTAATCTATTTATTCAGAACCGGATATGAGGACAGACCATTTTATCTATTGGTTAAATATTGCCTTAATGCTCTTAATTTTAGGTGTTTATGTTTCCCTTAGCATGATGATGCTTTATGATGATAAAGTATGTAAATATTAATTTAAAAACAACGATTTTTTATAAATAAGCGTATTAATTGCTAATAGCTGAAGCAATTGGTTTACATCATTTATAGGGTTATAGTACGTATTAAAAGTTAACCAATGGATTTATCCGTTGGAATTAGAAGCATATCCCCCTTTCCAATGATCGTCAAGAACCACTTCTTGACGGAATATAGTGTCATGGAATAGTTCATGACACCCATGAAGTAAGATATGGCAATTCTAAAATTCCCCTAAATCTGTTTTAATGAATAAAAATAGTTTCTACAGAAAATATTTGAAAATTGATTATCTTAAACCTTAAATAAAAGAGATTTATATAGTCGCATTGAAAAAAATAATAACAATATTACTTTTAACTCTGATTAGTTTAAAGGCTCAAGAAACTTTACCTTTTTCTAGTTTAAACTTTAAGATTAGTTTGCAACAGAATAAAAATGAAGTTTTACTCCATCAGTTTTGGGAACCGCAATCAGGATTAAACTTTTCAGTCGAAACTCCCTTTTACTTAGGTAACATTGAAGCTGGAATCTCTAAAATAGATTTTGAGGGAAAACTTTATATCTATCCCGATTTCAGTTCATACTTTTTATTTGCTGGATGGAGTCTCAACAAACAGTTTTTTGAATTTGTTAGCCTAAAATATGGAATTCGCTCGGGTGTGTTTGTAATGAATTTCAACGATCAGGCAGCTTCTGAATATGAAAGTACTGAAAGTGAACTAAGTGTTAGTTTAATTGGAGAATTGGAATTCCCAGTTTATAAAAATATTTCTGGTAACTTAAATACTGAGCTTCTTACAATATTTACAGATAAACGAATAAAGCTTTTTATTGTTGGCGTTGGACTTTCTTATAAATTGGAAACTCCCAAATGGTTAAGGAAGTTTTTTGAATGAAAAGATTTCTTCTAATCATATTGATCTTTCTTTCGATTACTCTTTCTGCTCAGAGAGAAAAACCCAAAAATCCAGGATCAAGAATTATTACTTCTGAAATGCTGCACAAATCTGGAATTTTGAATATTGGGGATATTTTCCTTCTAGCAAAAAACACTTACACTTCTACAATTGAAGGAAACAACTTATATATAAATCAGAATGGGCTTTCCCCTTTTCAGGAACAGGAAAGTATTATCCTAATTGACGGAATAAGATGTGATATAAATATTTTTAGAAATCAGAATACACATGTTTTACCAATTACAATTGAGCAAGTCGATTTTATTGAGTTCATAAATACACCAACAATTGTTGAAGGAGAATTTAATTCAAACGGAATAATTCATATTCACACAAAAAAGCCTCCTGATGATTTAACAATCAGGTTGGGTTACAATATTGGAAATGAAATTGGTGATCCGGGACCTTATACATATATAAACGAGAATGCCAAAAATGTAGATAAATTGCCGATGAACTTTAACCTAAACTTAAATTATAAAGGGAGTAAAGGATATTTTATTGGAACAATAAAATCTATGGAAGGATTTGCAACTGATGAGTCAATTCAGAAAAGAATAGATAATATTACAATTGACCGGAAAAAATTTTCATTACTTTCAGCATCATTTAAATTACGCTATACAGACATTGGTGAATATCAGGATTTCTTTTTCGGATATTCTGAAAATCAGAACTACTTCTTTTTTACTCCTTATGGAAATGAACTTCCGCTAAAACACTCTTACAGACAATATGGATTAAATGGATTGTTCAAACTTGATAAAAATATTTCTTTAAAATATTTATTGATCCGTAATGAAAATACAACTAGCGACTGGAATAATTCTTATCCGCAAAATTTTAATTGGGAATTCAAAAAAACTACTGTACGGATTTCGTCCAGTTATAATGGAGTTTTTTTTAATTTAACTTCTGGATTAGAATATTCAGAATTAGAAGGCATAACTAATCAACAGTTAGATAAAAGTTTGTTTTCATATAAAAAACTATTTGGTGATTTCTGTTTCCAAACTTCAACTTCGCTAAATCAATCGATTGGCATTGAACTTAAAGACGTTGGTGAGAATAACTCAATAAATATCTATAACAAAAATGTTTGGAAATTATCTAAAACTAGAACTGTTTCATCAAACTTTTCATTTTCAGAACAACTTTTAGAAAATAGCAATTCGTTTTGGAAATGGAATAAATATGGATATGAGTTCTTTAATGATAATGTTAAAGAATATGGAGATATACCTGAATCATTTGGAAAAAAGTTCACTTCCAATTTAACCTTTAATAATAGGCTAACTGAAAGGTTAGCTTTTGAAATAGCCGGATATTACAGACATTTTTTTGATTATGCAATTTTACAGCAACAATATTATTTTAATGAACAAACAAATTTGTTTAGTTCGCCAACAACTTTTTATAAAGAAGAATATCTCAAAAATTTAAATGTTACTTTTGAGATTGATTATAATACTTCTGAATATGTTAATCAGACCTTATTTTTTAGTTATCAAAATATTTTATCAGCTTCAGATAACTTCAAATCTCAATGGAATGTTTTCCCAAAATTAAATGCAGTTTATGAAATTGATTATCACCCACATCCAACATTTTCAGTCTGGTGCCAAATCAATTTTCAATCAGAATCACTTTGGAATAACTATCACTATCTTCCCGAGCAATCAGAAAATTTTTATAAAAATAGAATTGATGAAAAAATTTTAATAAATTTATCTTTCCAAAAGTGGTTCTGGCAAAAGAAAGTCTGGTTTAATATTTCATTTAGAAATCTGTTAAACGAAACAGAAAGATATTATCCTATAGGTTCTGAATTTAATTTAAGGTTTTACGCACAATTTAAAGTTTATCTAAATTCAGTTTTAGATTAAAAGGAATAGAATGAAAAAAGCATTATGGTTATTGATTTTTACCAGTAGTTTCTGTTTTGCACAAACGCTCCAAAACTTGCTGCCCGCACAATCAGAATTAAAATTGTTTTTAAAATCTGTTGATAATACTACTATGGAAATTGAAGAAAAGAACTTCCCCAAATATGCTTCACTTTCAAATATTAGTAATCATTTGTTCAGTTCTCCACAAACTCAAACTGATAAATGCGAAAGTATTTTGCTCAGATTAAATAAGAAATCACAGATTAAACTTGATTTCAATCTTGCAAGTTTTGCGCAAGATAAGAATGAAAAATCAGAAGGCAAGCTCAGTAATAACATTTATTATTTTGCCGGAGCAGTTGCAACAGCCATTATAACTTATGTTATCTGGTCTGACAAAGAAAACAGTATTCCAACAAAAAAAACTTTTGGTACACCTAAAACTCCTTAACAAAGAATTATTATGAAAAAAATAAACTATATAAGTTTGCTGATCTTGATCTTTTGTATGTCATTACAAGCACAAGAAGAAATTCCCTCTATTCTTTATCCCGCTAATGGACAACGTTATGTGCAGGCTAAAAATCTCCCTTTACAATGGGATAATTCCTTGGAGTGTCAAATCCAGGTATCTACAAACATTCCGTTTCAAAACAATAATATTCTTATTGATACTATTGTAAATAACCGGACTCACTTTGTTGATAGGCTTGAACAAAACACGGAATACTTTTGGCGATTGAGAATAAACTTTGATTCAGAAGATTGGAGCGAGATTTATTCGTTTACTACTACAGGCAATCCAGTTGTTCCAAAATTGGAATCGCCAAAAAACGGGCTCAAAAATCTTGATAAAATTATTTCATTTGACTGGAGCAGCGACACAGTAA
This sequence comes from Melioribacteraceae bacterium, assembly GCA_016342755.1. Lineage (GTDB taxonomy): Bacteria > Bacteroidota > Ignavibacteria > Ignavibacteriales > Melioribacteraceae > JAEINS01. Next base: position 266,290 of record JAEINS010000002.1, read on the forward strand.
ATACCAGTTATATAATCGAGATTTCTCCGTCCAGTAACTTTAATCAGTCAAATATATCTATTAAAACTGATACCGATGAATTTACAATCCCAAATCTGGATTTTGCAAAAACTTATTATTGGCATGTTAAATCCTTAAATATAGATGGGATTGAAAGCAATTGGTCCGCTGCCAGATCATTAAAGACCAGATTAAAACAACCTGAGCTGCTCTTCCCTACCGCTGATTTTATGAGCAAGGATACTGTTATAACTTTTTTATGGTTAGAAATTGAAAGTGCCGATAGCTATCAGTTACTGTTAGCGAAGGATTCAAACTTTATTGAGCTAATAACTGATACAACTTTCTTTGATCAAAAATTAGCTGTCAGTTCTTTAGAATTTAACAGTGACTATTTCTGGAAATTATTTGCAAGTAATGATGACGGTGATAGAAGTCTGTGGTCGGAAACACGAAGATTCAGAACTGGTTTAAGACAACCTAAGTTATATTCACCAAGTAATAATGGGCTGATTACGCCAGAGAAAGTTGAGTTTAACTGGTCTGATGTAAACAATGCAAATCGATTTCAAATTCAAATATCTTCGGATTCTATGTTTACACAAAAAACAGTTGATCAAGTTTCTGATACAACTGTTTTCTATTCCGATACATTAGAGTCAAATCTAGATTATTTCTGGCGAGTAATTGCGATGAATGATGATTTGGATTTAAGTAATTGGTCAGATACAAATTCGTTCAAGACAAAGTTATACAAGCCTGAAAACATTTCACCAGTTAACAGAAAAACCCTAGTACCTAATAATGCTCAATTAAGATGGGGTGAAATTCTTTTTGCTACAGAATATAGAATACAGGTTGCTAATGATTCTTTGTTTCAGAAAATGGTAATCGAAGCTTCCTCTGATAAAAATAATGTGGTTGTATTTGACCTTACAAAAGATGAAATATTTTTCTGGCGTGTAAAAGCAATTTCCGAAAATAACGAAAGTGAATGGTCTGATGGAACGTATTTTAGAACAGCACCCGATATTGTACTCTTTCCGAAAGAGATAAATAAAACACTTAATCTTTCTGAAACTCCGACTGACACATTGGAAACAATTTTGATTTCTAATTATGGAAATGATTTCTATTTAGCGGATTCGGTTTTTATTTCTCCCGGTTCAGTTTTTTATTCATCTATAACAAAGCTAACTTTAAAACCAGACGAAAGTAAAGATATAGCAGTACTTTTCAATCCCGATTCCGTTGTTGGTCAGTTATATAAGTGCAAATTAAATTTTGTTAGAAAATTTGCTAATGGAATAATAGATACAACAAGTATTAATATTTCAGCTCAGATTAGAATGGCAAGTTTAGCTTTAGAAAGTGATACTGTAAAATTCGATACAACAAACGCCCAACAGTTCAGTCTAGAGAAACTGAGATTATCAAATACCAAAAGTAATATTGATCTGCAAATTGACAGCCTTGTTTTTACTGCCGATAGTTCAGCATTTAAAATTTCTAATTCATTAAAAACAATTTCATCAAATAATTATACAGAACTGCAAATCAGTTTTTCTCCAATAAATTTAGAAAGCAATAAAGATACTTTAATCATTTATACAAATTCTTATCCAAAAAATGTTTACCATGTATATTTGGAAGGATATGGAAAAGGCGGTCTGCTCAGTGAATCAACTTTACAAAATTTGAATGAAATTAATAAAACAAAATTTGAAACTATAACAAATAATTTTAGAAGTTTAAATTTAGAAAACAGCGGAAATAGCGATCTAGAGTACACTATTAATTTTACAAACAAAAACTTTGAGTTATTAGACCCTATAAACAATAGCAGAAGCTTGCGTAAAGGTAAGTCGGTTAACCTTTTTCTTAAGTACACCGCTTCAAATTTTGACACATTAAATATTGATACTCTAAATATTTTTCATAATGGTCTGGGTGTAAATCCGCTTAAGCTCGAAATTAAAGGCGGTTTTGATAGCCTTGCTTCATCAGGCATGATAAACACTAACCTTTATGTAAATAATGCGGGATATTCAAAAGAGGGATTTATTGTACCTGAAAAAACAGCAATTTATTTTAAGCTGGTTCCTGAACTATTAAATCAATTCACCAATATGGATTATAAGGTTTTGTATTATAACGGAGCTATGCAAAAACCTAAAACTGCCAGCTATCAGGGTAATTTCAATTATAAAATACCTAAAGAATTTGTGAATGATAATGGGATCATTTTTTATAGCGAGCTCTTCACTAAAGATAAATACGGAAACAAAATTGATTCTATTCAATTAACTCAGGAAACTGATATACAAGTGATCCTTGAAAATTTTAGAACTGAACCGGTCAATGTTGAAAGATCGATACCAGCAGAAACTGCAAATATAGCAGATACAAAATGGGCATTCTTTGGTTTCCCATTTAAAGATGTTGTTGCTGATTCTGTTTTACAAAAACTTGGCGGAGTTAAAAAACTTGAAGACGGTGAAGCCATTGTATATAAATACAATCTGACTGACACTGATTCATTCACAATTTTTGATGACTATTACTTTGAAGATCATAAAGGATATTTTTTAGCTCAAGCCCTCACAGATAGTTTTGATATTTCTTATACTTATAATGGAGCTGTTAGAACTAGGAAATTAAGTGATAACACTATTAAAACTATTGGTAGTGGATGGAAAGTAATCTCAAGTCCATTTACGTTTGATATTGAAGCTGATGAATCTGCTACACTCTATGAATATCAGACATTCCGTAAATCATATAAAACTACAAACATAATGAAACCAGGATTGGGTTATTTTGTTGAACCGGATATTGATTCGTTTAAAGTGAAAACTTACGGAGTTTATAATCCGCTTAACTATCCCAAAATACTGGCTGATATTGGCTGGCATCTAAATTTAGAAATTGAAGATGAAATTTATTCGCAAGATTTAAGGTTGTCTCTTTCAAACGGCATATTAGCTAAAAATAATTCCTCTCAAAAACTTGAGTATGAATATCCGCCATCATTAAATAATAACGAGATTTCAATTCAGTTGTTAGAAAACGGAAAACATGTTTCGGCTTTAGTCGGTGAAAACATGAATGGTAAATACTGGGATATAAAACTCGCTTCCAGACTCACAAGAGAAATTTCTATTTCGCAAAATATAATTGGTAATATGCCGGAGATTTATCAATATAAAATCTATGATTTTAATTCTGGCAAAGAGTTTTATAAAAATGAGAATATAACTTTAGTTAAGAATAATCCATTGATTTTAACTATTGTTCTTGGAACAGAAGAGTTTATCACTAATTTTGAACCTGTCAATTCTGAGAATATCCCGGCAGAATTTTCATTATCGCAGAATTATCCAAATCCGTTTAATCCAAGTACAATTATTAGTTTTCAGTTACCAATAGACAGTAAAGTATTGATAGAAATTTACAATACACTTGGAGAAAAAGTAAAAACACTTATGGACAAAGAACAATCTGCCGGAAAATATAAAATTAGCTTCAATGCTTCTGATCTTTCGGGAGGTGTTTATTTTTATCAGCTTAAGGCTAAAAGTTTTTCAAAAACCAGAAAAATGATATTGTTGAAATAGTATCAAATGACCGTGGAAGATTTTTTAATTGTTCTATTACTTAAAGGATTTTCATAAGAAGATTCTGTAATGATGTTGTGCCTGATTTCTGAATAATAATCTTTTTGCACCAACATTTAGAATCAAAAATACTGCAATTATAAATACAAAAAAGGCTCCAAATAGGAGCCTTTTTTATACACACTATAAAAGCAAAATTTACTTAACTAGCTTAAATTCTATTCTTCTATTCATAGCACGGCTTTCTTTAGTCTTATTATCTGTAATCGGATTAGTTTCGCCATACCCAACTGCTTTTAATCTATGTTCTTCAACACCACGAGCAACTAAATAATTTTTAACTCTTTGAGCTCTTCTTTGAGAAATTTTCATATTTCCCTTTTCCGAACCAACATTATCAGTATGCCCCTGAATTTCAACTTTCATATCGGGATTCTGAAGCATAACCTGAACTGCATGGAATAAAACCGGATAAGCTTCTGGTTTAAGTTTATCGCTGTTAAAATCAAACTCAACTCCAACTAAAACCCACTTATTATCTTTACCAAAGTTTACTTGTTTTTCAACAACTACTTCTTTAGTAATTTCTTTGGGAATATGTTTTTCAACAATTTCTTCAATTCTTTTATAATCAACAGGCGCGGTATCAGCCGTTATTCCAGAATAAAGCTGGCAATACTTAGAAGGTTCCCCTTTCGAGAAATAATAATTAAGTCCAAAATTTACTGTTATAAAAGCATCTCCATTTGAACCAAACATACCTTCCCGGTTGTTGTTTACAATTCCATCTAAACCGCTATCAACAGTATGATAACCAAAATCAGTAACAAGATTCCAGTTAGATGATAAAACCCATTCAGCTCCAAATCCAAAATTAATATCAGCACTTACTTTCGATTTTGCACTTGCGTTTGGAATATCGCCCCAGTCCGGATCGGCATTCATCAACCCTAATCCGAAATAGAAATACGGTGAAACCGGTGAACATGGAGAAAGATAATACATCATATTTAAATCGAAGCCCATAACAGTTGATGTTATATCTTCGGTAGAACTTGGAATTAAAGTCCCATCTGAATAAAAATATGTATTACCGGGAATTCGTCCTTTAATGGAATTAAAATATCCTATTCCCTTAAATGCTACATGTTCAGAAAAATTTCTTTGAAGTGAAAGATATCCGCCATAATTTTCATCTAACGGACGAACATCGGATGCCTGAAATCTTGGGAAAGTAAATCCAAATCCAAATGACCAGCTATTTTCAGCAAGTTGACCAAAAGAATTAATTGACAGCGATAAAAATAAAATTAGTAATAGTTTTTTCATGATCCTCTCATTTTTATTTATAACATATGAAATTATAAAAGTTTAATAAGAGAAAATCAATAGTTTTCTTTAAGAGATGCCCCTAACTAACTATATATTAGAACTTAGCTGCCGTTAATTTTAATCTAAATGCCTATTTTTTATACTTATTAAATATATATTTTCTTACCGGGCATGTACACATGTAAGAGTTTCCGTAATTGAGCATATAACCACAAGAATGCTCATTTCGATACTCTATAAACAAAACATCAAGTCCAACCGTATCTTCTACTTTGCACAGATCATAACCATTACACTTTCCAGTTTCAACACATGAATGGTTATAATTACACTTAGCCGCTTTTGCTATTATTTTTTTTGGAACTATGTAGCTCATTTTAGCCTCCTATTAGTTTCCAAAATAATATTGCTTAAAGAACAAAAACCTGCTGCTGGTAACAATATCACTAACTATAAAAATTAAACATGAAATGAGATTTCTAAACAAACCATTTATCTAAACAAATTTATTTTATATCTTATATATATTCGAAAATCACTTATATCTGGATACAATGTATAATAAAAAAACTGAAAACAATAGAATAATTATCATTGGTTCTAACGGAATGTTAGGACAAAGATTAACCGACTTTTACATAAATAAGAATGTTAAACTTAAATGCGTCTCTAACGAAAAAGAATCTTTTTTTGAAAAGGTAAATTATTCGCAAACTGACCTTTTAGAGCCAAATGGAATAAAGCAAATAATTGAGGAATTTGAGCCGGAAATAATTATTAATGCGGCGGCTTATACAGCGGTTGATAAAGCTGAAATTGAAAAGGAATTAGCACTTGCAATCAATTCTGAAGCAATTAAAGTAATAAATAATGCTTGTTCAAAAATTGGCGCGCATTTTATAAATATTTCAACCGATTATGTTTTTGACGGGGAAAACGGACCTTATTCTGAAACTGACCAGGTGAATCCGGTTGGATATTATGGGCAGAGCAAACTTGACGGTGAAAGACAGCTTTTAAGCAGTTCCGGTTCTTATACTATTGTTAGAACAAACGTGCTATACGGTCCGGCTAAATTTGGCAGACCTGATTTTGTAAAGTGGGTTGTAAATTCACTTAAATCCGGTGAACAGATTAGAATAGTTACAGATCAGATTAATAATCCTACTTATCTCGACGATCTGGTAAACGGCATTGCCGCAATTGCGGAAAAAAGATCGCAAGGGATTTATAATATTGGCGGATCTGAGTTTCTTTCGAGATATGATTTTACATTAAAAATTGCGGATTTCTTTAAATTGGATAAATCTTTAATAAAAAAGATAATAACTGCTGAACTGAATCAGCCGGCAAAAAGACCATTAAAATCCGGTTTAAAAATTGATAAGGTAATTAATGAGTTGGAATATAGTCCCCGCTCAATAAATGAATCTTTGCAATTAATGCAGGATGAGTTGAAATTAGTCTGATGTAGAGTCAGTGATAAAAAATTGTAACACTTAATATTCCGAGATATTCTAATATTAAGTGTTACGCATTAAATCTAGTCTGAATGTGCAATTTCGTCCTGAAGATTAAAAATTCTAGTCTGAATTTCATCCAGTCTGTTTTTTATCATTCTCTGTTCAGAATAAAGATCAAGCAATTCCTTCTTTTTATCAATAGTTTCTATTGCATTGTTTTCAATAGACCAAGGAACCATAAATTGAAAATCGGAACCCTTTTTTGTCAGAATTTTTTTATTAATAGAAAAATGTTCAACTTCAATTTTGCCGTCAGAATTATTAAAATTATCCTTCATATCACTAGTCCTCATAATATTTTTCAAGCCCGAAAAGAATACTATTACAACCGGAGAGATAGAAACAAAATAATTTTTTATTACTAATTATCAACAAAAAAAAATATATTTATTTGCCGATATAAATCGATTTATAAAAACAACGCTTAAATTGCCAGGATAGTTATAGATGGAAAATTTTAGAATTCTTGCTGCGGTTATGTTCACTGATATGGTAGGTTATACAGCTTTGATGCAGGAAGATGAAAAAAAGGCTAGATCCATACGAGAACGGCATAAAACAATTCTGGAAGAAAATATTGAGAACCACCAGGGAAGAATTCTACAATATTATGGTGATGGTTCTTTAAGTATTTTCGGAAGCGTAATTCAGGCAATATTAGCCGCAAAAGAAATTCAAAAAAAATTAGTAAAAGAGCCTAAAATACCCTTAAGAATAGGAATTCATCTGGGTGATATTGTTTATGAAGATGATGCTGTTTTTGGTGACGGTGTAAATGTAGCTTCCCGAATTGAAAATCTTGGCGTTGGCGGATCAATTTTGATTTCAGAAAAAGTTTACGACGAAATGATAAATCATCCAAGTTTATCGGCTAAATCACTTGGCAGCTTTAACCTTAAAAATGTAAAAAAACCAATATCTGTTTATGCTGTTGAAGGTGAAAATATTGTTGTTCCTTCAAACAAAGATCTTGCAAAAAAATCTAATCCCGAAGAGATATCAGTTGCAGTATTACCTTTCTTAAATATGAGTTCCGACCCGGAAAACGAATATTTCTCTGACGGCATTACCGAAGAAATACTTAATACTTTATCAAAAGTAGAAAGCTTAAAAGTAACTTCGCGTACCTCGTCTTTTGCATTTAAAGGATTAAAGAAAGATGTAAGAGAAATTGGTCAGACACTTAATGTAAATAATATTCTGGAAGGAAGTGTTCGCAAGGCAGGAAATAAAGTCAGGATTACAACACAGTTAATTGAAGTTAAAACCGGATTCCACCTATGGAGCCAGACTTACGACAGACAATTAAATGATATTTTTGAAGTCCAGGATGAAATTTCTAAAACAATTGTTGAAAACCTTCAGCATACATTAAAAACTGCAAATAAAGAAAAATTGGTGAAAAAGAGAACCAATAATCCCGAAGCATATAATTTATATTTAAAAGGGACTTACCTCTGGAATAAAATGAATCCTGTTGATACCCAAAAAGCTATTGAGTATTTTCAAGAGGCAATAAAGCTTGATGAAAACTTTGCGCTTCCGTATAAAGAAATTTCCTGGTGTTACGGATTTTTAGGTGCCACCGGATTTATGCCATCCAAAGATGCATGTCCGCTTAGCCGTGAATACGCTAACAAAGCATTAGCACTTGATATTGATCTTGCCGAAGCACACTTAGCAATGGCTATAAATAAGATGTTTTATGAATGGGACTGGCAGGGAGCTGAAAAAGAATATAAAAAAACCATTGAACTAAATCCCGATTATGCCCAGGCTTATGAATATTACAGCTATTTATTAAATGCGCTAAAATGATACGATGAAGCCTTAATAACAGCTAAAAAGGCACATGATCTGGATCCGTTATCATTATCCATATTAAATACCCTGGCTCACGTTTATTTTACTTCGGGTAATTATAAAGAATCTGAAAAAACCTTTTTAAAAGTTCTGGATCTTGATAAAAATTATTCCTTAACTGTACATTCGCTCGGCTGGTTATATCTTCATATAAAAGAGTATGATAAAGCTGAAAAACTCTTTTTAGATTTCATAAAAAATGAAAACAACGATTTTAAGATTGCCACTTCCCTCTCATACCTTTACGCTAAAATGGGAAACATGAATAAAGCTGAAAAATATTTAAATATAATTATTGATCAGGATAAGAAGCATGATATGGTTTCTTTTAGCCTTGATCTTGCTGTTGTTTATATAGCGTTTAAAGATTTTGACAAGGTATTTTATTATTTAGATAAAGCTTACGAAGAACGGATAGGTTCGCTTATTTTTATGCAGCAGGATCATTGGGGTGAACTAAAAGGCGATCCCCGTTATTTAGACTTATTAAAAAGAATGGATTTTATTGATTAAACAGAGATTTGTTCTGTTACATTTATAGAAAATTGTTATCTTTCGAAATATTAAAATTTAAATAAGGAAAATTTTCCTTATTAGTTGTTTTGCTTTTATAATTTACTGAAACTAAAACTGGAGGAAATTAATGAGTTGGCTTTTAGAAAGCTTGAATTCATCAATTGGTAAAAAAATTTTAATGGCTGTAACCGGTATATCCCTTATTTTATTCTTGGTGGGACATTTATCAGGTAATATGGCACTGTTTGCTAATGATGGAGGTAAATCGTTTAACGCGTATGCGGAATTTTTACATCACTTACCTGGTTTAATGGTAATTGAAATTATTTTGGCATCAGTATTTTTGTTACATATTTTGAATGCTTTAAGACTTTGGGTTGAGAACAAAAAAGCCCGTCCGGTAAAATATGCTGTTAATGCTTCTTCAAAAAACAGCACAATATTCTCTAGAACAATGGTTCAGACCGGCAGTATAATTTTAATCTTTTTAATAGTCCATCTTAAAAATTTCTGGTACGAATATGTTATCTTAAAATCTAACGATAACTTATTCGAAATAGTTGTTGAAACATTTAAAGACCCGGTATACTCTGGATTGTACATTTTAGCAATGATTTTATTGGGTTTCCACTTAAATCATGGTTTCCAGAGTGCATTCCAAACCTTCGGGTGGAATCACAAAAAATATACTCCGTTTATTAATTTCTTAGGAGCTATATATTCAATAGCAATGGCAGTAGGATTTGCTTCTATGCCAATTTACTTTTTATTTTTCTACGGAGGTAACTAATGGCAAAATTAGATTCAAAAGTTCCTGCTGGGAATGTTCAGGATAAATGGACAGACCATAAGTTTAACATGAAACTGGTTAACCCGGCAAACAAAAGAAAATATGATGTAATTGTAATCGGTGCCGGATTAGCTGGTGCTTCCGCCGCTGCAACAATGGGCGAATTAGGTTATAACGTAAAATTATTCACTTATCACGATAGTGGCCGCCGTGCACACTCTATTGCGGCACAGGGCGGTATTAACGCCGCTAAGAACTATCAGAATGATGGTGACTCAGTTTATAGATTATTTTATGATACTGTTAAAGGCGGTGACTTCCGTGCGCGTGAGGCAAATGTTCACCGTTTAGCAGAAGTATCAAACAGTATTATTGATCAGTGTGTTGCGCAGGGTGTTCCTTTTGCGCGTGATTATGGCGGTCTTTTAGATAACAGATCTTTTGGTGGTGCTCAGGTTTCCAGAACCTTTTATGCCAGAGGTCAAACCGGACAGCAGTTATTATTAGGTGCTATAAGCGCGCTTAACAGACAAATTGGTTTGGGAAATGTAAAAGAATATACACGTCGTGAAATGTTAGAAGTTGTAGTTGTTGATGATCATGCACGCGGTGTAATTGTTAGAAATTTAGTAACAGGTGAAGTTGAAAGACATTCTGCCCATGCAGTTGTTCTGGCAACCGGCGGTTATTCAAATGTATTCTTTTTATCAACAAACGCAATGAACTGTAACGGTACTGCTGCCTGGAGATCGCATAAACAAGGTGCTTACATGGCTAACCCGTGTTTTACACAGATTCACCCTACATGTTTACCGGTTCATGGCGAAGGTCAGTCAAAACTAGCTCTTATGAGTGAAAGTTTAAGAAACGACGGACGTATCTGGGTTTCAAAAAAGAAAGATGATAAGAGACATGCAAATGATATTCCTGAAGATGAAAGAGATTATTACTTAGAAAGAAAATATCCTTCCTTCGGAAACTTAACTCCGCGTGATATAGCTTCGAGAAGTGCCAAAGAAGCGTGCGACAGCGGAAGAGGTGTGAACGGAGGTGAAGCTGTAAATTTAGATTTCAAACATGCGATTGAAAGATTAGGTAAAAACGTAATTGAAGAAAGATACGGTAACTTATTCGAAATGTATGAAACCATTACTGGTAAAAATCCTTACAAAGAGCCTATGAACATTTATCCTGCGCCTCATTATACAATGGGCGGTCTCTGGGTTGATTATAACTTAATGAGCACAATCCCGGGATTATTTGTACTTGGAGAAGCAAACTTCTCTGATCATGGTGCAAACAGACTTGGTGCAAGCGCACTTATGCAGGGTCTTGCAGACGGTTACTTTGTAATTCCTTATACAATCGGTAATTATTTAGCAGACAACAAAGATCCTTTAATGTCTACAGATAAAGAAGAATTTGTTCAGGCTGAAAAACGTGTTACTGATCACGTTGAAAAATTATTAGCGATTAAAGGTACGCGTACTGTTGATGATTTTCATAAAAAACTTGGCCGTATTATGTGGAATAAAGTTGGTATGGCTAGAAATGAAAAAGGTCTTAAAGAAGCGATTAGTGAAATATCTCAACTTAGAGAAGAATTCTGGAAAGATGTTAATGTTATTGGAAGTGCCGGCACATTAAATCAATGTCTTGAAAGAGCCGGAAGAGTTGCTGATTATCTTGAACTTGGCGAGTTAATGGCCAAAGATGCTCTTGATAGAAAAGAATCATGCGGCGGACATTTTAGAACTGAGTATCAGACTGAAGATGGCGAAGCTAAACGTAACGATGAAGAATATGCATACGTTGCGGCATGGGAATTCAAAGATACTGGTAACTGGGAACTTCATAAAGAAGATCTTGAGTTTGAGAATGTAAAACTATCGCAGAGGAGTTATAAATAATGAGTGATGTAAAATTAAAACTAAAATTGAAAATCTGGCGCCAGCCCGGATCTGATGCTGTAGGTAAATTAGTTGACTATGATGTTGAAGTTAGTCCTGATGATTCATTTTTAGAAATGCTCGATCAAATAAATGAAAGTCTGGAAAAAAATAATCAGGAACCTATTGTATTCGAAAGTGACTGCCGTGAAGGAATTTGCGGTGCTTGCGGACTTGTAATTAACGGTCAGCCTCATGGACCGGTTCCAAGAATTACAACATGCCAGCTGCATATGCGCCACTTTAAAAACGGTGATACAATTTATGTTGAACCATTTAGAGCAAAAGCATTCCCGGTATTAAAAGATTTATTAGTTGATAGAACACCTTTGGATAAAATATTACAAGTTGGTGGTTTTGTATCAATCAATACAGGCGGTGTTCCAGACGCAAACGAAATTCCGATAGCAAAGGATGTTGCGGCTCAATCATTTGATGCTGCTGCATGTATAGGTTGTGGTGCTTGTGTTGCTTCCTGTAAAAATGCGTCTGCAATGTTATTTGTAAGCGCAAAAGTTTCTCAGTATGCATTACTTCCTCAAGGTCAGCCCGAAAGACAAAGACGTGTTGAAGCCATGGTTAAGGCAATGGATGAGCAGGGTTTTGGTTCTTGTACAAATACTTATGCATGTGAAGCTGAATGTCCTAAGGGAATTTCTATTTCAAATATTGCAAGACTTAATAGAGATTTCTTCAGTGCAAAATTAAAATCTAAAAATGTTAGCTAAATTAAACTAATATAGATTTACAGAATCCCGGTTTATGCCGGGATTTTTTTTGCAAATTCTCAATCAATTATTTACTTCAGTTTTTTTAATTTTCAAAATTATACGTTTTATCAATCCACATAATTATTTTTTCACCTTCAATTTCAACTGGTTTCCACCGTGATTTATACACGGCTTCAATCACACTTTTCAAACATTCACCGGATTCAGTTGAGTTCGATAGAATCTTATGATCTGTAACCATTCCATTAAGCCCTATTTTTATTTTTAGAATTATTTCACCAACACAATTTTCATTATCCGGGAAAACCTCTAATACTTGCTTTGGAACAAACTGCGCCAATTTCGTCTTAATATTATTAGAGCTATTTGTTTTACTTTCTTCAACAATTTCAAATTCATCCATTTGAAGATCAACTATTAGTTCATCTTCACTATCAATATCTATTTCAAGAGACGGAACAAGTGGAACCGATTTAGTTTTATTTTTAAAATCTTCTGTTTTCGAAATAGGAATATCAATCAATGTTATAACTGATTCATGATATTGGAATATTTTTTTATTTGGTTTGTTTGATAGCGGGGAAAATTGAAACGCAAAAATTACTATTATAAGTACAAGAACAAAACTACATTCTAGAATTAAACTAAAATTATTTCTGTCTTCTTCAAATTTTTTCATAAAATTAAGAATCAGTTTATTAAAGAAAATTCAATATTTTTAGAAACGATTTTGTCCGATACTTTATCTTCAATTTCAATATTAAGTTTGTATTTACCAACCGCAACTTTACTTAAATCTATCTGATAATAAACCTGCTCTGTATTATTCATCGCTTTCATTGATGAAGATAGCGAAATTTTTTCACCTTCAGAATTAATACCAACAATATCTAAAATTGCATCTAAAGTTTTTACTATTTTCCCCTCTTCAACTGCTGTAATAGTTGTATTCAGATTGTAATCTGTTAATCCGCTTTCCTGCTTTGCAAGATTATAAATTTCAAAATACAAATAGATATTATCCTTTCTGGTAAACAAGTTTAGCGGATTTGGAAAAAGGTAAACACCGTTTCTATCAATTGTAAATAATTCTTCGTTATCTTCACTAATATTAAAACATAATAATGGATCACTTATCATTACAGATTTCGAATAATAATCCTCAATTTTAAACCTGTTACTAACAGCTCCTTTATCACTTTGCCGTAAAATTTCGAAAGCAAAGTTACCTTTAGCTTTTTCAAATTCACTATGCGATGAAACAAAATAATACTCAGTTGTATCAATTGTTCCTCTGGAAATTCCTTTTAGATTCACCGAATCAACTATGCCCGATACTTTATTATATTCATCATCAAACTGATGTATGCCTGTTAAAAACCGGGTTCCTTCAATCCACATTGTATCTTTGCACGGCAATAAATAATTAATATATAAATCAGTTTTACGGGTATCTTCCAAACCTCTAAAAACGGCAATCTGACTTACTAAATCCAAGGTTGGACCTTCAAACTCCGGTATATAAACTTCATTCGCGGTTTTAAAAATATCATTAACAACATCATGTGTATTTCCTCTAAACTGCGATCCATCATTTGCGTAAGGAGCCGAGTATTTAAAATCACCCGACCAATACTGGTCAGAAAATCCCAATGTCATGTAATCGTATATCCAGACATCTGTTTTCGATGCAACAACATCATCATCTATCCATGGTCTATATCTAATTCTTTCTTTCGGTTCGCCATACCTTAAAATTATTTCTCCCTGATCAGTTTTCCAACCAGACTCATTTGAATTTTTAGATCTAAAATGTAAATCAGCCACTGCAAGTCTTGAATAGTGTTCCAAAACTCTCTCATTAAAATCTGTTAAATGAAGCGGTTCCTTTAATCGCCAATAATAGTCAATCATATCAAGTATTTGATCGTAAGAATATTCTTCAATATCCTTTTCAACAATAGAAGCCAAAAGTTTTTTTACTGAATGATATTCGAATTCCATTTTTTTATTAAAGTCCATTAGTTTCAACGCGGTTCTAAAATTTTGATACGAGTTTTCAAATTTTCCGGTTTTATAATAAAGCAGCCCAATATATAAATGGTACGATGAAATATTCTCAAACAGCTTTTTTTTTGGCAGCAGCAGTTCTAAAGATTCATCATATTTTCCGGCATATTCATAGAGATAGAATAACTGTAAATATGCTTCCTTAAAATCCGGATCAATTTCAATGGACATTTGTAGATGTTCTTCCGCTATCTTAAAATCTTCATCGGCAAATTCATCATAGAATAGATCAAGACTTTCAGTTTCAAATCGGCTAAACGAACTTTCTGTATTTGATGAATCAGTATTACTCGAAATGTTTTTGGCACTTGTTTTTTGTCTCGACTTGAAATAATCCTTAAACTCATTTGTTTTAAGAACACCTAAACGGTAATATATATGCGCGTTTCGTGGTTCCAGTTCTAATAAATCTAAATAATAACTGTCGGCCGAACCTGGCGCAAAATCTTCAAGTAATCTGGCGTAGTCTAAACAGACTGTAATATTATTACCGTAAATAAGTGAAGCCTTTTTCAATATATCCAATGCTTCATTTCTACTGTTCGGAGTATTTTTTTTTATTTTTATTTTTGCTAGTTCTAAATATGAATCCGCATAATTACTGCTTTCAATGGATTTCCCCAGATATAACACCGCATTAATTGTATCTCCGGTTTTTAAAAACTCCAATCCTTTTCTATGATTTGAATTTTCATCAGATGAAGTTTGGGAAAAAATAAGTTCGGTTATAAATAATATGCAGAATATTATTTTCATAAAAAGAGAACCAATGTTAGAATTACTTATTATCTATTTATAAAATCTTTCACAAATTATTACAAGTGCCAAATAAAAACACTCAGTCTTCAAATTCAAAATATTTTGGAACCATTTCCGAAATACCCATTCTAGCCCAGTAACCTTGCACCTCAAATGGGAAATGATCAATTGGGAACCCGTTTTTATCAAGCATTACCTGCTTCTGATTCAATCGGAGCCATGATATATTTCTATCATTAATTATTTTTAAATAACCATCGCACTTAAAAATAAACAAATCTTTATCTGCAACCTGCTTAACTAATTCATCCCTCGCAATTATTTTATCCATGTTTGACCGGAGTCTTGTATCGAATGAAGATGAGTTATAATAGACTTTGTAGCCGCCTTCCAAAACTTCATCCTTTACCAGACATTTTAAGAAGTGTTCAATAGTTCCGTTATATGCGGCTTTTCTATTCTCATTTACTATTTCTGATTTAAGGGAATCGAGATCAGTGAATTTTGTTTTGATAGAATATTTTATAATACCTTTATATTTTTCCCATTGAAAATTTATTAGATAACAGTCAATCTTAAAACCTAACGCCTTATTTAATACAATTAACGGTTCATCTGCAAAAGCTTTCATCACATCATTATGCCATGAAAATTGTATAATCTCTTTATTTAATATTTTACAGTCCTCATAAAAGCCTTCTTCACCAATAAATAATTTCGAAAAAACTTCGTAGTCTTCGTTCCATTTCTCAGGAACTTCACCAACTATATTTACTTTATCAAGGTTATAGGTTTTGGGAGTTAAAAATATCTTAAGTTTTTTGGAATTCGCAACATTCACCCGTTTTACCGTGATTTCATAACCTATGCATGATATAACAACTTCATGAATTCCCAAAGGTAATTTGGTTATTTCAAAAGTTCCATCACTTAAACTGACCGAACCAAAATATGTATTTGAGATAACAACATTAACATTTTCAATCGGCTGAAAAGTATTTTTATCAAGAATGATCCCGGTGATCCTGCCAATATTTTGCTGGCAAAATAAATTAAATTGAATCAGTAATATGAAAAGAATTGCATACTTCATCGGCTTTTAAATTTATTGACAAGTGTTAAAATTAAAAAGGCAGATGTAAATTCATCTGCCTTTCACTTTACTTAACTTTTTTAAGAAATGCTTTTATTGCTTTGTTAAAAGCTTCCGGATTTTCTATTGCAGGAAGATGCCCGGCTTTTGGAATTTTTTTAAATACCGCATTTGTAATTTTTTCAGATAGCTCTTCCATTTTCTCTGACGGAGAAATTTCATCTTGCGCGCCACAAATAATCAATGTCGGCATGTCAATTTTTTTCAATGCTTTAGTAGTATCAGTTCTGCTTAACATAGCTAATACCGCGGCTTTTACCCCCACCTTGTTTTGACGTGAAGCTTTATTAATTAAATCCTCTAAAACTTCCGGCATTTCTTTAATTGATTTCTCGCAAAAACATTTTGGAATAAACTTGTTTGCGTATGAAGCTAATCCTTCAACATTAATTAAATTAATTGCATCTGCTCTGGAAAGTTTTGCGGTATCATCATCCGCTTCCGTTTTTGTATCACATAAAATCAGAGCTTTAAATCTGTCTTTTTCTCTTTCAACAGCTCTTAAAGCAATATATCCGCCCATCGAAAGACCACATATAATGGGCTTTTCAATCCCTAGTTCATCAATAACCGCGCACAGATCATTTACATAAGCTTCCATTGTGTATTGCCCGTCACCAACATAACTATCACCAAGACCTCTAACATCGTATGTAACAACAAAATAATCACTCATAAATTCTTCAATCTGATTATTCCACATTGATGAATCGAATGGAAAACCATGTAAAAAAACCAATGCAGGGTTTTCTTTATTTCCATAAATGTTAACTTTAATACAATTGTGAACTAACTTCATACAAGCTCCGATTTCATGGTTATAAAAATTACGAATT
The DNA here is from genome assembly GCA_016342755.1 of Melioribacteraceae bacterium. Classification (GTDB taxonomy): domain Bacteria; phylum Bacteroidota; class Ignavibacteria; order Ignavibacteriales; family Melioribacteraceae; genus JAEINS01. Next base: position 283,429 of record JAEINS010000002.1, read on the forward strand.
AATTAAAGTTCAAAATAATATAATTGAACAACATTTCAAATGATGTAAAATACAATTAAAACACCTAAGGTATTTTTTTATACCTCCTATTTGATCAAGATTCTAATGTTACTATATTTAGAAACATTTTTTCAAAAATAAAGAATCACTGTGACAAATAATAATGAAATAAAACAATTTTCTAAAAGATTATTAGAAAAAAGACAAACTCCTTTTTGTAATTTATCGTTAAGATCGGGAGCACATAATTATGTTGAGGAATTGCTAGAGTTTCTTTTTCCACATTTTGCAGAAAAAATTTATTACTCTGAAATTGAGGTTGAAGCAAAATTAGTTTTACTAAAACGTAATTTGGTTACTATTCTTAAAGCAATAAAAATTGATATGCCTTTTGAACCTAAGGATATTGCCGAAGCTTTTATTCTAAAAATTCCAGATGTACATGACAATCTTTGGAATGATGCTGAATCAATTTTTAAAGGTGATCCGGCAGCAGAAAGTATTGATGAAGTAATATTAGCTTATCCGGGCTTTTTGGCTATCACAATTTTTAGAATTTCAAATATTCTTTATAATCTGAATGTTCCAATTTTACCTAGAATATTTTCTGAATATGCTCATCAAATTACTGGCATTGATATTCATCCAGGTGCGCAAATTGGTGAATCATTTTTTATTGATCACGGAACCGGTATTGTTATTGGTGAAACTACTCTTATTGGCAATAATGTAAAGATATATCAGGGTGTAACTCTTGGTGCATTAAGTGTTGATAAAAATTTGCACAATACAAAACGCCATCCTACAATTGAAGATAACGTTGTAATATATGCTCAAGCAGTTATTCTTGGTGGCAAAACAACTATAGGTAAAAATAGCATTATTGGAGGTAATGTATGGCTTACAGAATCTGTTCCGCCGAATTCGATTGTATATCATAAGAGTGAAGTAAAAGTTAAAAATACAATTAAAAATGAAGATGATTTTTTTGATTTTGTAATTTGACAATCTTGTTCTCTTTTATGTCATTTCGAACGCAGTGAGAAATATAAAAAAACAGATCCCTCATAAAAAAATATTCGGGATGACACTATAATATAGTAATACGAAAGGATATACAAATGAAAGCACAAAATATATTAGAAACAATCGGTAATACACCGCATGTGAAAATCAATAAATTATTTAAAGATAAAAACGTTAACGTCTGGATTAAGCTTGAAAAAACAAATCCGGGCGGAAGCATTAAAGACAGAATTGCATTGGCAATGATAAATGATGCGGAAAAATCCGGAAAACTAAAATCTGGCAGCGTTATAGTTGAACCGACTTCTGGCAATACCGGAATTGGTTTGGCAATGGTTGCCGCTGTAAAAGGCTACGAACTGATTCTGGTTATGCCTGAATCAATGTCAGTGGAAAGAAGAAAACTTATGGCAGCTTACGGAGCCAAGTTTGAACTGACTCCGAAAGAATTAGGAATGAAAGGAGCAATAGCAAAGGCTCAGGAAATTGTAGATGCAAATCCGAACACCTGGATGCCGCAGCAGTTTGAGAACAGCTCCAATCCGGAAATTCATAGAAAAACTACTGCTCAGGAAATAATTAATGATTTCCCCGAAGGAATTGATTATCTAATTACCGGAGTTGGAACCGGTGGACATATAACAGGCGTTGCTGAAGTTCTAAAAGAAAAATTTCCTAACTTAAAAGTATTTGCAGTTGAACCTGAACTTTCACCAGTTATAAGTGGAGGTAATCCTGGTCCTCATCCGTTGCAAGGAATTGGAGCCGGATTTATTCCAGAGAATCTTAATACTTCAATACTTAACGGTTCTATTCAGGTTTCTAAAGATGAAGCTTTTAAGTTTGCACAGGAAGCGGCTAAAAAAGAAGCTATCTTCGGTGGAATTTCTTCTGGAGCTACATTAGCAGCTATAAATAAAAAACTTGATGAAATGCCGGAAGGTAGTACAGTTCTAGGATTTAACTATGATACTGGCGAAAGGTATTTATCTATTGAGGAATTATATTAATTATCAAACAGATTCCCGAAATTTCTAAAATTGCGGGAATTTTTATTAAAAAATAGAACTCCTGCATTACTTAAGATTTCTGGAATATTCCTAACTTCTCTAACCATTGTGGTTGATCTTCTAATGCAATTCTGGCAACTGCTCTTAATTCATAAAGCATTTCCCCCATCTCATCAACTTTTTCATCTCTAAGTTTTGTTGCTGCCTGGGCATCACCCTTTTCTTTTGACTGTACTTCAGTAGCTTTTGATAAAGCATCTATCAAAGCCTTACCAGAATTAAGTTTCTCATCGGTTATACCAAATCTTGTTAGTCCCAATTTTAGATCATTATAAGTTAATAAATTATTATAAAGAGAATTTGCCTGACAAAGCCAACCAGTTAAACTTTGCTTTCTACTTCCGTTTAATTCCAATGCACTATTTGCCTGTGGATCATTTTTAAATGCAAGACGGGAAAGTTATAACAAAACAGAATAATCTTTTTTTGCTGCTTCCCATTTGGTTTCTACATCCAGAGTTGCAGCATATTGCTCACCATATTCTTTTTTCTGTTTTAAATCTAATTCTTTTACTATATCAATTTTACTTTTACATTCGGTTAGTTTTTCCGATGTATAGCCAAAGGGTTCTAAAAATGCTCTTATCTCGTCAAATTCAAGTAAATTGTTTACCATTGTTTCACCTGATCTAATAACTTCGGAAATACTTTGATTCTTGCCCATTTTTCTCTCCTATTTAAGTAAATATTAATAATTCCAAATTTCAAAAACTATTTTAAGATACTGTATAGAAATATTGACCTCGAAAAATTGGCGTTAAGAAAATAATGTAAGGAGACGAAAAAAATAAAAGCTGTTTGAATCTCGACATTATTTCAGTCGGGATGAGTTCTTTTATTTTAGTCGAATAAAATTATTTTTAGCCAATTTTTTGCAGTCTTGATTTTTTGGTTCTTTTTGATCAAGCAAAAAGAACACTAAATGGTAAATATTTGTTGCTCTTAGCCATTTTACTGTTGCTATGTGGCTTTCTATGATTCCTTTGAAACATTATACCATTTCTCTATGCCGTTTTATTACTGCTCTTAGCAATTTTATTGTTGCTCTATTCTTTTCTATTGATGCTCTGTTAAATTTTACTAATTAAGCCTCACTTTCTCAGATTTCTCTACAATTGTTGCTTTAATTTCTGTGGCGGATTTTCTTTGCTGTGTAACATAATGCCCCTTATGTTTTATTTTGTAAACTGTATAAATAGAAACCCGACTTCTTGGAAAGGTCGGGTTTCTTGGAATTATTACTATTTAATCAATAGTATTTTATTAGTTCTCATTTCTGCCTCGGCTTCTATTGTGTAGTAATAAACTCCGCTGGCAAGATTTTTTGCATTAAATACAACTTTGTGTGTTCCTTCTGTATATACTTTGTTTGTTAGTTCTTCTACTAACTGCCCCAACTGATTATATACTTTTATTTTTACATGTTTTGCATCAGTTATTTTAAATTGAATATTTGTTACAGGATTAAACGGGTTTGGATATGCTGTAACTGCAAATTTTTCTTCTGTATCAGTTTCATTTTTATAGAGTTCTTTTTCTTCGATAATTATTTCTCCAACTTCAAGAAGGTGTATTTTTACTCTTTTACTTTCCTCTGAATCCGGATAGTTTTTCAAAATGGTATCACCAATATGCTCTGCATTTTTTCTATCATTTTTTTCTGCAAAGTAGAATATAAACTTAGAAAATAATGTTCGTTTTACTATTTCACTATTATCTTCATATTCTTTTAATAAAGCATCAAAATCAGAAATTTTATCTTTACTGGTATTCATAACTTCCAGTAAACTTGCTAACCCGGTAATTTTTGATTTTGTACTTTTCTGAGAATAATTAGATATTAGACTAAAATCAGATCTCTTTCGGGAAATTTGCTCTAAAATATCTAATGCTAACTCTGCTTCTCTTGATTCAGATTTTGTTTCTAAAACATTTTCTGCTTCTGTTTGTGCTTCATCATATTTGCCTAAATAAAAATTGTTCCTTGCATTCAAAAGTTTTTCAATAGTTTTTTTATCATAGCTATCATCTGTTAATTCAGAAATATTCTCAATTTTACTTTCAGAATTATTTCCCTTCATTAATGCTGAAAATGGAGGCGATGTTAACCATGGATCATAATCTATTGTACTTGCAGATGCATAAAATGAATTTGGCGGAGGATTAGAACCCCAATAATTGTGCTCTGCTTCTACTGTGCAATTGTTAATTGCATGTACTTCATAATTTATAGAAGAAATTTTGTTATAACCACCATGCATATTGTTACCAACAATTGGATTTGAGTTATTCATAGGATAAATTCCAACACCATTGTTATAAAGATTATTATAACCTCTTATTAAAGGCTCCCCAAATATTGGTGATGAAAAATCAGCCAGAGCAACTCCAATTCCACAACCATAAATTTCATTTCCTGTATAAAACCCACCAGAGTTGTAACATATAATACCAGAATGTGTATTATTATATATTTGATTTCCACCAATTTCTACTTCTCCACCGGCACTGTTTGTATTGTTTAAGAAAATTCCATTATAGCAATCATGAATTTTACTATTACTTATTCCAACAATTTCTTGTTCTACTTTTATACCGTTATAGGCATTTTTTATTTCTGCAAAATTTAAGCTTACATTTGCACCATTGTTTACGATAATCCCGTTCTGAGTTGATGAATTTGGGGAAACAAAATCAAAAATAACTTCATTACCAGATGATCCATTTATCTCTAAACTACCATTAATAACTAAAGTTGAACCATTTTGAAAAATTATATTTGTTCCTGGGGCTAAAGTTAAGGTGACTCCGACAGGAATTGAGATATTATTTGAAACAGAATGCGTCCCAGATAATACAGATACTAAACTCCCATCTGTTGGAATTCCATTTAATGCATCGCTAATAGTTTGCCAATTCCTTCCCGCAGGATCTCCATTACCAACAGGACGGTATGCGGTATTAATTTTATACCGTTTATTTATAGCTCCGTAAATTAGTGGAACTTCATCACCTGGGTGGTTGATAATAGGATTGCTTCCCCATTTCGATAAATACCTGGTACCATCACCAATTGGTCTTGCTGAATGTGTTATTTCAGAATCTCTTTTATATGTAACAATAGATGCTGATGATGAATTTGCATTAACATATGATTTAATACCTATGGGATTAAGTGTATCATCACACCATACACCAGGATAATCTACCCACATCAATGAATATGGAGATGGTTTTCCCAATTTCCAAATATCATCAACACTATTCCACCTTTCAACACCTTGCCAGTTATTCCAAACAAATGTATGGCAATTGTACTCCCAAATACCATTCTCCCAATCACAAGATTCCTCTACACAAGAATTAGGGTATAATTTACCAGATCCAAAATTTTTACTTGAATAAGTAGCATAATAGGCAGCATCATAGGGTGCCCACCCTTTGTCAATAGTTTGAATACTTTGCCCATTAGGAGTATATAATATTACTTGGGCACATAAATTTAACGATGTAATAAATATAACAGTCAATAATAATCTTTTCATACATTCACCTTTTATTTAATATTTTTTACAATTCTAAAACCACAGTCGATGTAGTTTACAGCTGCACCACAAGGAGATCTTCGATATGTAGTAATCTGATATTCAAGTTCTGGTTTATAATGAAAATATGAGTATATACCTCTTAATGATCTATCTCCATCATAATTACTTTCAGGTCCTTTCGGGTTATATACAGGTTCATTTTCTTTATACTTATCATAAATTGCAAAATCGTGTAAATCCAGACAAAATTCGGCAAGATTCCCAGCCATATCATAACAGCCTTCATATGTTTTATCCTCTATATATACTCCAACAGCAAACAATTTCCCACTATATCTAAAATTATTATACTTACTTGAATCATGTTCATTGCCCCAAGTAAATTGTCGTCCCGGATCCGGTCCTCTTGCTGCCCTTTCCCATTGTGCTTCGGTAGGTAATGTAAAAGATTCACCTGTTTTTTTGCTTAACCAGTTACAATATGCTTCAGTTTCATACCATGTTATATATGAAATTGGTTTATCCGGTGTGTTCGAAAAGGTTCTATTTTTCCATGGATTTTCTCCTTCAATCCAACCTACCGGTCGTTCCCTATTTTCCTTTTTAATATAAACCCATCCTGAATCTGACCATACTGTAGAATCCTTATACCCACCTCCTTTGACAAAATAGTTAAACTCATCATTTCTTATTTCATAAGTTCCAATGTAATAGGGATCTAGAGTAACTTTAAAGTAGGGTTGTTCAATTCCGGTAACTGTAAACCACCCGGGTAAATCGAGACAACCCATTGTAAAACTTAGACCTTCATTAATAAAGACTAGTTCCGGTATATGCTCAAACTTTTCTTCCTTTTCAGGTGATATACTATCATCACAAGTAGTAAATATTAACAAAGCAATTAAATAGCAAACACTTAATTTTATTCTAAGCATTATAACCTCAATTATTATAATTTCTAGCTTCATCAATTATTTCTGTATATTCATTTTTTGTTAATTTACCCATATCAAGATTTTGTATGGCAATACTTTGATCTGTCCCCAAAAAGTTAGACACCAAATTACTAATATGTATCCAATAGTTCAAATCTAGATTTCATTTCTTT